>NZ_JAXHDF010000001.1:0-580702 GCF_037071985.1 Pseudogracilibacillus sp. SE30717A
ACTCATTACCTCTCTAAGAGGCAACTTCTCAAGTATAACACTTATTAATTTCGGTGTCAATACTTTTTCGTTTCTTTTTTTGAAACGATATGGGCCTGAGTGGACTCGAACCACCGACCTCACGCTTATCAGGCGTGCGCTCTAACCAGCTGAGCTACAGGCCCATGTTAAAAAGTTTGGAGCGGGTGATGGGGATCGAACCCACGACATCAGCTTGGAAGGCTGGAGTTTTACCACTAAACTACACCCGCTTGTTTTTTAAACACAAGAACTAATATATCACATTCAAAAAAAGGTTGCAAGTACATTTTTAAAAAAGTTTTGTATGCGGTCGAGAGGACTTGAACCTCCACCGAGTCTCCCCGACTAGGCCCTCAACCTAGCGCGTCTGCCATTCCGCCACGACCGCAAGACTTGCAATTCAATTGTCCTAAGACTATTGAATATTCTACGAAACAAAAAACAAGTGAGCCATACAGGACTCGAACCTGTGACCCTCTGATTAAAAGTCAGATGCTCTACCACCTGAGCTAATGGCTCGTGTATCTATTCGATGTTTTACATTTTATAAGCAATTATAGTCATACATCTCATTCATTTGCATTCGTTAAATATCAAAGAATAGAGCATCCATTTAAAACTCTAAAAATCACAGATAAAATGAATTCATGGCTGGGCTACTAGGATTCGAACCTAGGAGTGACGGGACCAAAACCCGTTGCCTTACCGCTTGGCTATAGCCCAATCATTTCTGATAAAGCTTACCTATTATTCAAATAGATAAGAATGACCCGTACGGGATTCGAACCCGTGTTACCGCCGTGAAAGGGCGGTGTCTTAACCACTTGACCAACGGGCCAAAAAATGGCGGAGAAGGAGGGATTTGAACCCTCGCGTCGCTTACGCGACCTACGCCCTTAGCAGGGGCGCCTCTTCAGCCTCTTGAGTACTTCCCCAAATGGCTCCACAGGTAGGGTTCGAACCTACGACCGATCGGTTAACAGCCGATTGCTCTACCACTGAGCTACTGTGGAATATGTTTAATATAGAAGTTTAATGAGGTGTTAGTTAATAAATCAGTGCCTTGTTATATTACTGCACTCATCACAAACCTATTCATATTCATCGAACTAGTTATCATTTGTTACTGCAAAATTACAGCAGCAAGAATTAATATACATTATTTTTTAAAGGTTGTCAACAGACAAATAAAAATTATTTTTTATGTATTTTTAACTTCTTTAAATCTAACATGCAGAGCATAGTGTAGTCAATTTTTTTGTTGTTAAAATAAAAAAATATCTTCAATTAATATTTACGTTTATTTTTCTTCCTTATATACTATTCCGAAACGATGGTTTATTAAATAAAAGGATAACTTCATTTCCATTAGCAACTATAATAGTGTTAGTAGAAATCACACATCATATTTTATCCTTTTTTGGCATGATTGAATTTCTGTACCATAACGTCGAAAAACATTTATTCAAAAAATCTTCCGAAAAGTATCGGAGGTTTTTTAATATATATAGAAGAAGTCTTCTTAATAAAGTAAGTATCTCAGAAAGTCAGTAAGGAAATTTCTCTCTAATTGTAACTATTAGAGATCTTTGATAAAACTCATATTCCATCCACCTATTATTGCACAAAATAAAAACTCCCTCATATTATATAATTCAAGGGAGCCTGCCATTATTGGTCATCATATAGACTTTTAAAACCTAAACCTAGGCTTATTTCCAAAGCATGATTTATTTCTTTCATTGTATCTGTATCTAGTTTCGTTATTTTATCTGTTAATCGTTGCTTATCTAATGTTCTAATTTGTTCTAGTAGAATAACCGAATCACGTTCAAATCCATGTTTTTCAGCTCTAATTTCAACATGGGTCGGTAGTTTTGCCTTTTGGATTTGGGCGGTAATTGCAGCAACGATAACAGTTGGACTAAATCGATTACCGATATCATTCTGGATAACCAACACCGGCCGCACGCCTCCCTGCTCAGACCCTACTACCGGTGAGAGGTCAGCGAAATATACTTCGCCCCTTTGAACGATCAAATCGCTACACCCCGATCACTAAGCGGTCTGAGGTAATTTTAGCCTCCTCTTCAGCTAAAAATGCTTCCGAACAAAGATTTAAATTAATTCTGGCCATCTCTTCATAGCCTTTTTGCATAGACTCATGAAGTTGACGAATTTCTTTTTTATATTGGACATAATTTTTCGTCGCTTGATAAATTAAGTCATTAATATCCTTATTCTCATGCTTTGCCATTCCATCCACCTCAATGAATAGATTTTTTGGTAATCTGACTAAGACTTCCTCTAACCTGTCTGGCAACACCATACACCTCCGCTGATAGTTAAACGACCTATGAAATTCTTCTTTAATAGTATCATTTTACCTACCGAATTGCAAAAGGAAATAGTCACTTTTTTTATACATAAACTCGTGGGATTCGACTTGTCAGCATACATGGTATCTCATAATTAATTGTATCTAAATGGTTCGCTAGATCATCCATTTCTATTATAGCACCGTTATTTTCACCGATTAAAGTAACCTTTTGACCAACTTCATATGGTTGATCTAGTTCTATCATCATCACGTCCATACAAATACGACCAACAATAGGCATCTTTTTTCCATTTAATAATACATGAAAGTCCTGCAAGCTTCTTCTCCATCCATCTCCATATCCAATTGGAACAGTTCCTATCCATGTATCCTTTTCTGCACAAAAAGTTGCTCCATAGCTAACACATTCACCGGCTATTATTTTCTTCACCTGAATTAATTCACTATGCAATGACATTGCCTGTTTTAAATCTACTGAATTTAATCCTCTGATCGGAATAGATGGATACAAGCCATACATTGCCACTCCAAAACGAGTATACTGGTGCATTTTATCCGGATATTGAATACCTGCGGCACTATTACCTATATGGGTCATTAGTGGTCCTGGATGAAGCGTCGCAAGAGACTCTAACATTTTTTCATATCGTTTACACTGCTCCTCGAACAATTCAGATCCTATTTCGTCAGCAGTTGCAAAATGAGTATATGCACCTGTGAGCTTTACATTATCCATATGTCGAACCATCTCAACGATTTCTTCTAATTCATTCAACGTACAGACTCCTGTTCGATTCATTCCCGTTTCAAATTCCACATGAAGATCTAATGTTTTTTCAAATTTATCATTATCAATATTTTTCAACCAGTCGATTTGAAATACAGAAAGGGTAATGCCTAGATTTGCAGCTACATAAGCATATGCTGGTGGAACTCTTCCAATGACTAAAATAGGTGCTTTTATTCCATTTTCTCTTAGTTTAACTGCTTCTTCTAAGAGAGCCACCATTAAAAAGTCTACACCTACATTGAGCGCTGTTTGGGCAACTTGAACACTTCCATGTCCATATCCATTTGCCTTTACTACGCCCATTATTTTTCGTTTATCAGGGAGTAATTTTTTTAGTTGTTGTATATTATATCCAATTGCCTCTAAATTTATTTCAGCCCAAGTATTTCGGTATTGTTTCATATAGTTACTCCTTTCAACACGGCCATTAATAATTGTAGTTCTGCTTGAATTCTACTCTATAATTTTCTATATTTCAACCCCATTGTAAGCGTTAGCAAATCCGTAGACAAACAAAAAAAGCAGACCCTTATTCAGAGACTGCTCAAAATGCGCTTATTTTATTTCTTGCCCTTCAATGGACGAGGCGACATCAATTAGTTCTTCCATTGTCATGTCTTCACTTGCTAAATAAAAATTGGTCCCGTTATAGTTCCATTCGATCGTATTATTAGTGATCGCTCCCACACTGAATCCTAAGTTTACAACGTCTCCAACTACCTCCTGCACCATGTCTCCTGAAGTCGGAACAACATCTGTTCTTTCTTGAATAAGGGTAAAGTTCCGTTCGCCTTTAAATGTCATGATTACACGTTCTCCCTCATCGATTGTTACCTCTTGCTTTTCAACTAATTCAGCACCCAATGTTTTTAATGGATACATGACAGATATTTCTTCTAATTGGTCCATATTAGAAACTGACGTATCAGCCAATGTCTCTTCAAGAATAGCCTCTCGATCAAAATCACTTTTAGCAAAGTCTGGATTCATATCCATGCCGTCAAAAGTAACTTCTACGAGAACATTTTTATCTTTGTCCATAATTTTAACCCCTGTTGGTGTATAACTTTTCTTATCGAAGGATACTTCTTGATAGGGTAGGTTCGTTGAGTTTTGATAGTTAGTCTTTGTTAAAAAAACATAATGAGTTTCTGTATCAGTAAACGTTGCTTCTTTATCGATTAAAACATCATTGACTAAGGATTGATATAAATATGGCTGACTGCTATTCTCCGGCCAGTCAGTTTGAAATTTAAAACTTTTTTTGAGGGCAGGAGTTAATACAAATACTCCTTCCTCATTTTTCAAGATAACTTGCCCGCCTTCCTCTTCCTCATTTTCAAGTCCGACTCGATAAAAGTCCTCTTGTCCTTTTTTATACCAGACATCTACCTCATAACTTCTTTCTTCTTGTCCTGTTTTCATCGTCATTTGTGCCTCTACTTTGTAACCGTTCATGTCACCTAATGTTCCTTCAATTTTTTTAATGACGCTTTCTTGGGACTTACTACCGCACCCTGCAACCACTAACGAAAGTAGACCGATAAAAATTAGCAATGTGAAATGCTTTTTATTTTTCGTCATACACCTATCCCCTTTGTCTCATATTCGCTAAAAAGGACTGCTCTGTTTTTTAACAAGAACTCCTTCTCACCTGCACTAAACTATATGAGACAAGTTTTACATTTATGCAAAAGTTATTTTATTTATCAAGGATAAAAATCAATGGTTACTTAGTGATGATAATTTGTGCTACAGCATATTCTTTACTATGGGAGATAGAGATATAAATATTCTTTGACTCGTATCCTTCCACATAGATAGTAGGAGCTCCACTTGAATTTGAGACTATTTCAATATGCTGGAAACTTAATTTACCAATTCCAGTTCCTGTTGCTTTCGCAAATGCTTCTTTTGCAGCAAATCTACCTGCGAGATATTCAATTTTACGATGGTGCTGTTTAAACGAATGGTAGCGTGCCTGCTCACGTTTTGTTAGAATGCGCTCAATAAAACGTTCATTTCGTAATACAGCATTTTTTATTCTATTTAGCTCAATAATATCGATTCCAATTCCATTTATCATATCTATTCATTACCTTTCGAAAAAATCACTTCTTATTTAACTTCATTTCAAACTGCAATTCAAATACTTTTTATATGTTTATTTAGTACCTACACACTTAATACTAATCATTATACATGACTTCATGTTTTAGAAGGATTATATTATAAATCAAAGCTATTTAAAACGGAGAGGATAATATGTTTGTACGTACAGAACGAAGTGTTAAAGATTTTATGCGTTTTTATCCGATCATTTCCATACTCGTTGCCATTAATCTTCTACTTTGGTTAATCATTGATGTTTTGCACTTACCTATTGGTTATACAATAATTAATTGGGGAATCGGTCATAATCTGTCTGTATCACAAGGAGAATATTGGCGATTAATTACCCCTATTTTTTTACACGGTGGCTTAGGTCATGTAGTATTTAACTCCTTTGCGCTTGTTTTATTTGGACCAGCTCTTGAACAAATGCTTGGTAAAACAAAATTTATTTTTGCTTATTTCTTCACTGGTATAGCAGGAAATGTTGGTACATATATAATTGCTCCTGTATCGATCACTCCACATTTAGGTGCATCTGGAGCCATTTACGGTTTATTAGGAATTTATATCTTTATGAGCTTGTTCCGGAAAGATTTAATCGACCGGGGTAATGCTCAGATAGTAACTGTCATATTTATTATGGGATTGTTCATGACTTTTGTTCAACCAAACATTAATATTGCAGCACATATCTTCGGTTTTATTGGCGGGTTTGCTCTTGGGCCCATTATTTTGATTAATACGCAACCTTTTTCTATGGAACGGAATCTATCCCGTCAAAAAAGAAACGGCAGAGATGTACAATTTAATCCGAATAGATGGAGTAGAAAAAGAATTCTCCCTAGAGGTATAAGCAAATATATTTTATGGATTATTTTGGGTTTACTCGCCTTATTAGGATTAATGAGCCGTTTTTTCTGACAAAATGATCACTTACCCATCTTGATTTTGCGAATTAATATTCATTTGTTAAAATAGATAGAGTAGCGTATTGCCACTGTATAAAAATAACTACTAATAGAAGTGGTGGTGAATATTTTGTTAGATTACTTACTCGAGCATCATTCCCTTTATACGTTATTTAAGCTGCATTGGATTCTTATATTAATAATCATTGTTTTTCTTTATAATAGAAAATTAGTCAAGTCACCTATTTATCCAGTCTCAGCTAGCCAAAAGTTTTACTTTTACACTGCAATCATTCTTTTTACAGTTGTAAAAGCTACACCATTAGATGTCATTGCAACCCATTATTTATTTAGTGCCCATGTTTTACAACTTACTCTAACTTACTTTATAGCAATTCCTTTATTTATTTTAAGTTTTCCTGTTAATTTTCTGCGTCAATATATTTGGAATCATCGTACTAAATTTGCACTTAACATCCTAGCTCACCCTTGGCTAACACTAATTACTTTTAATGGATTGCTGACGATTTATCTTATCCCAGCTGTTTTCAATATCGTTCATACAAATATCGTTCTATCTTTTATCACACAGGTTATCTTATTTGGAAGTGCTATTTTTATGTGGTGGGTCATTATCCATCCGGTTCCAGAAATAAAAGGACTCGATTATTTACTTCGGGCACTCTATATTTTCTTAGCTTCACTTGCACTCTTTCCAATTGGATTTTTTTATGTCATTATTCAAAACGCTCACTTTCCAGTGTATATTCCCGTTGAAAGAGAATTAATTCATGCCTTAACTTCGATTTACGATCAACAGTTAGCTGGAGGAATTTTAAAAGTATTACAATTAGGAAGTTATTCTTTTGCCTTATTAATTTTATTATTTAAATGGGGAAAACAAGAAGAAGCGAAAGAAGGACAAGTAGAAGAAGAACATATTCGATATGCACGTGGGGTTGTAATCCATTTGGACAGAGATAAAAAATAACGATAAAAAAGAAGCTTACAAGATAGCTTCTTTTTTCGTTTATTTTATTTTCACACCCGCTCTATAATGGTCGCATTCGCCATTCCCATTCCCTCACAAATAGCAAGTAAACCATATTTACCATTAATCCGTTCTAATTCATTCATTAATGATACAAATAGTTTCGTTCCTGTAGCACCTAAAGGATGACCTAAAGCTATTGCCCCTCCATTTACATTTAATTTTTCAGGGTCTACTTTCATATCTTGCAGCCAAGCAAGGGGGATTGGTGCAAAAGCTTCATTTACTTCGAAACGGTCTATATCTTCTATAGAAAGCCCCGCTCTTTTCAATACTAATCTTGTCGCTTCTATTGGTCCAGTTAACATTAAAGTTGGATCTGAACCAATAACTGTACGAGCAATAATTTTAGCACGTGGCTTTAATCCTAACTCATCTGCTTTTTCTCGAGACATAAGTAAAACGGCACTTGCCCCATCGCTCATTTGACTTGCATTTCCTGCCGTAATTTTACCATTTTCTTTAAATACGGACTTTAACTTACCTAAAACTTCTAATGATGTCTCACTTCTTGGGCCTTCGTCTTGTTTAAACAGATAGGGATCCCCATCTTCTCCTTCTACTTCAATTGGAACGATTTCATTGTCGTAATGCCCTTCGCTCATTGCTTTTAGAGCTAGTTGATGACTTTTTAAAGAAAACTCATCTAATTCCTTTCTTGAAAAACCCCATTTATCAGCAATCATTTCAGCGGAAATTCCTTGATTTACAATCTCATGTTTGGAAGTAAGTTTTTCACTAGGTTTGGTATTTCCGATGTTTGCAAACATCGGGGCTCTTGTCATACTTTCAACTCCCCCAGCAATAATAATATCCATATCACCTGAAGCAATCGCCTGGGAAGCAAAGTGAACCGCTTGCTGACTCGATCCACATTGACGATCAATTGTTACTCCCGGGACAGACACTGGAAATCCTGCAATTAAAGCAGCCGTTCGAGCAATATTCATCGCTTGCTCGTTAACTTGCGTCACGCAACCGGCAATCACATCCTCTACAGCAGATTTATCTATCCCTGCACGACGCACTACTTCCTCAAGTATTACTGCAAAAAGATCATCTGCCCGGTAATGGCTCAACGCACCATTTCTTCGCCCAACAGCTGTACGACAACCTTCAACTATAACAACTTCTCGCATACTTACACCTCTTTTTTTCTTCTACCATTATTATACAATGTTACCTTCCATTATGAAACCGCTTTAATAAAAGCATTCTAACGATGTAGTTTCTCAACAATGAATTAAGCGAAACGTCTAAGTAAAAAAGCGAATCTAGGAAATTAATATAACGAATAGTATCCAATCCTTCCCCCAAAATGGACAATCTTAGAAATAAAGTAACGAATAGCGTCTAATCGTTACATAAAAATAAGAAAAATCCGAATTGATTCAATACAAATATACTGAATCAGCTTTCGAATTTTTCTTTACAAAAACACTTTTATAAAACCTTTCAACTAAACAAAATCTTATTTTGGTATTTTTATTTTCACATGCTGATGATCCATTGCAAAATAACACTCATAGGCTTCTGGTGATTTTTCATTTGAAATAAATCGTTGCTTGAAGATGTCCTGATCCCCAAGACGCATATTAACTAAGCCTGCTAATGCCTGACTTCTTACAAACTTAGGTATTTGCTCATAACTTTGCCCAAGATAACTGTATTCACTGCACATAATTAGATGAATACCAAATTTAGCGGCCCCCATAAGACTTGTCATTTCCTCATTCGTAATCATACTTTGTTGACAAAAGTCTTTAAAATTAGCAATCATAATTAGCCACTTTGGTTCATCTGTTTTATTCTCTACTCGATATTTCACTTCGCTTAACAAGTCATTCTTTAAACCTACTAATTGATCAGGCTGGGTAATATATGCATCTAATTGCTCGCCGATTTTCTCCAGTTTTTGTTCAGGCGAATCGAGTAGCATTGTCTTATACACTTCTTTTAGTAACGTCATATTCTTACCGAGGGCAATTTGGACTTTTTCGATCCGATCAAGTCTGTCACCAACTGCGATTAAATGACCATATTTATTAAAATCAAATGGTAATGGAGATACATCTTCAAAATCAAGCCCAAGCGGCAACATATTTTTTTTAAGTAATTTCTTAGTAGCCTTCATTTCTTTATATTTATTAAACTCTATCACACCATCCGGCATCATCGGTATTTCTTCTGGTCGTTCACCATCCCAGAAAGCATCCATTTCTTTTGCTTCGCTTTGAATACCTTCAATGACCTGTAAAGTGTCCTCTCCTCTATTTGGAAGAGCAGTTTGGAAGACAGTTGGTTCTTCAAGCTTAATCAACCCCCGACCAGGAATTTCTTCAATTTCAAGCTGTGTACGGCCAACGATCGAGCGAGTCTCGAGATCATCTATTAAGAATAGCGAGATTTGTGTTTTAATATTCGAATGAAGTGCCATCCTCATTACATTTTGTCTACTTCCACTAATAATTAAATGGATTCCGATACTACCGCCTTCTCTCGCTATTTGCGTAACGGACCGTTCAAATGACTCAACAAAATCAGCTTCTCGAACAGCATCATAATTATCAATAGCAAGTAAAATATGCGGTACTGTTTTACCACTGGCTTTTTCATACATATCCATAGTTGCTACGCCGTATTGACTCAATAACCGCTTCCGGTCTTTGATTTCTGCTTCAAGCCTTCTAATTAACTTTTCTACTTTTTCGTTTTCATCTATTAATAATATATCTGCTATATGTGGTAAATCTTTTAATGGTAAAAGGCCATTCGTACCGAAGTCTAACAAATAAACATGAAAATCCTTTGGACTATGAACCCGAGCAAGGTCAAGAACGACCGTTTGGATAAATGTTGATTTACCATACCCTGGACTGGAGAAGACAGCGAGATGTCCGTCTTTCGTTAACGGAATTTCTAACACGCGCTGATCTTGCTCATCCGGAAAATCACCTAAACCGATTATAGGACGTAAAGGTTCTTTCTCTTTAGTCCAATTTTCTTTAAAGTCACGTGCACATAAATCAGGAGCAAAGATATTCGTCTCTAATGGTGGCAGCCATGGACTTGGAAGTTCTTTAATATGTTGTTCTTTTGTAAATGCGTCTATATAGTCAATGATCGCTTCAAGTTCTGTTTTTGTCTTTTCAATCTCTTCCTTTTTATCCAATCCACTTAAATCTTTTGTTAATATGTCATATTGACCTAGCTCATTAATAGCATATAAAGTTGTATCGACTAATTCCGGATCATCCTTATCCAGTTTGTAATCTGCACCACTCCATGCACTTTGAAACAGTTCGTAAATTTCATTGTTACCAACTTGAAGATAAGCGCGGCCCGGTAAGGTAATTTCTGCGGCATCTGGAGTCTTTAATATTTCATTCGAATCGCCTGCATCTTGAACTTTGAGTGCAAGCTTAAACTTTGAGTTTGACCAAATTTGGTCATCAACAACACCAGTAGGTTTTTGGGTCGCTAAAATTAAATGAATTCCTAATGAACGTCCAATTCTCGCAGTAGAAACTAGTTCTTTCATAAAGTCGGGCTGTTCTGCCTTTAGCTCAGCAAACTCATCTGATATTAAAAATAAATGTGGCATTGGATCAGATGTTTCTCCCTGTTTATACAACTTTTGATATTGATTAATATGATTTACATCATGTTCACCAAATAATCTTTGCCTTTTTTTAAGTTCAGCTTTAATAGAAGCCAATGCCCTCATTGATTGTGCCCCATCTAAGTTGGTTATGGCTCCTAATGAATGAGGTAAATCTTTAAATAAATTTGCCATTCCCCCACCTTTATAGTCGATGAGCAGAAAGGCTACTTCATATGGGTGAAAATTAATTGCAAGAGATAGAATATACGATTGGATAATTTCTGATTTACCTGACCCGGTTGTACCAGCAACCAATCCGTGTGGCCCGTGAGCTTTTTCATGTAAATTTAAATAGACGATATCATCTTTTGCCCTTAATCCGAGTGGGACAGCTAACGTTTTATACGTTTCATTCTGCGCCCAGTACTCCCTTAAGTTAAACTCTTCAACTCGTTCAACACCATACATTTCCAGGAAAGTAACCGCTTCGGGGATCGAGCTTTTTAAACTTTGTAAATGATTTAGTGGAGCAAGCGATCTAGAAATATCTTCTTTATTAAAATGTGACGGAAAATGATCTGGAATAAACGCTTGATTCACTAATTCCCCCTCTTCTAATAAAACATTTCCGCTTTTAGAGTCACGGATATCAATTACTGTATCTACATGTTCTGGCAAGGATTGCAATACATCCTGAACAAAAACAAGGGAAACACCAAGCTCCCTAGGATCTTCATTAAAAAACTCCATAATCGTATGATCTAATACTATTTTTTCATCAGTAATTAAAACGACATAATGTGGTGTAAAATAATGTTTTTCTCTTGAATCTTGTTCAGAGAGATATAGTTTTCTTTCTTTTAATATTTGATACAAAGATGTAAGCACTTGGTCTCGTGAACGTTCATGATAAACGAAACCACGAACATTTAAATCTTTCAGTCGTGCATGAGGTAACCATCGCATCCATTCCCATTCCGACTTCTCTTCTTCTGGAAAGATAACGATAAATTGTAACTCATGATAACTGTGAAAGAAAGCAGTCTGCATGACCATCAACTGCAATTGTTCCAATACTAAGGTTCGTTGGCCGATATAACCGACCGGACCATTCATCAAGGATGCAGTAATTGGAACAGACTCCATTTTTTTAAACCTACGATGCAAATGCCTAGCTTCCTTTACTAAATCGTCCTTTTCCTGAGTAAATTCTTCTTCATTAAAGTCAATCTCAAAACTTGTATCGATATTTCCCAAGCCTACACGGTAATGTAAAAAATCATGATGAAACATTGTTTTTTCATAAATTCGTGCATCTACTTCTTTCGCCATTTCCTTTATTTTACTTACACTTGGAAAATGATAGTTTAATGCATGTCTCTGTTCCTCAGTAGCTTTAAATAATTCTTTTGTTTTTGTCTTTAAGTATTGTTTATAGCTTTTTGTTCTTTCCTTCATATCAATTCGATATTGTTTAGAGCTTTTAATATAGGAAGTTACCGATAAAATGACAGTTGTTACTGTCATTGCCAACATGACAATGATGAATATACCTCTTGGTTGAAAGATCGAAACTACTGCTAAAGCTCCAATCATTACAAGTGGAGGAATGATCGTTCTCATTAGCTGTTCGCTCGGTTTAGTTGGTTTTGCTGACGGTTTAGCAATTACCTTCTTCTCTTCAGGCTCTCGATAAATGATTCTTGGAGAGCGGTGATAATTTGGATATTCTTCATCATATACACTTGTCGATTTATTTAAAGAAACCAGATTAGAAAGGATCTCTTTATCTGGAGAAATAAACTGGATTTCACTATTTCCTATCGTCACTTTGACACCATCAAAAAAAAGATGATCCCCTACATCTACTACCGTTTCCTCATTTACCTTACTGAGATTATGAAAAACTTCTCCATTGTTTGAGTTTAATTGAAAAGGAGATGTAATATCATTACGCGTAAAAACCAAATCTATAGTAGTATCTGCTATCTGCACATCATCGTATGCATTGTGACCAATCGTGATGTTCAGGGCGGATGTACAATCAAATACATACATACTTTTTGGATCTAGCGCAATCAAATAGCACTTCATCGTTCTTTGTTCTACGGTAAATTCTAGATAGTCATTCATCTCTAACAATCTATCATTTACCATACAACTATCGCCATTCCAATTAACCGATATCGTTTCTATCAATCCCTCAAAGGTAACATCATTTGATAAACTATTTCCTATCGTTAATTCCGACTCTACATCTTGCGACAGAATACTTTTATGTAACTGATCATCATAACTAACTATCAATTCATATTGAGTCATCGTTCACTCTTCCTCCAGATTGATGAGCTGAGTAAAATTTATTCCTTACTCTTTTTGTCTTTTTCATTGTCCTTCTTGTTGTTTTCTGCTTCTTTCTCTTTCTGCTCTTCCTTTTCGTCTTCAATAGGATCTGTTTCTTCAGATACCGGATTATCTTCTATCATATCCTGTTCCTCTTCGTCCTTAGTTTCTTCTTCCTCATCGACTAATTCATATTCCTCTTTATATTTCCCTAATTCATCTTGTAAGCTTCGTATTTCATCATCTCTCTCCGCGCCAGTTAATTCAGGATCATTCTTAACCTGTTCGATTTTCTTTATCAATCCATAAATAATTAACTGTGGATCATCCATATATTTTGCAGTATCGATCGACTTATCAAAATCACCAAGTCCATTGTAAATCCAATACAGAAGATAATACTTATCACTTTTCAAACTAATATTTTTCATAATCACTTCTTGCTCTTTATCTGATAAAGGTTCAACTTTGATATACGAATAAGCTAAAATATATTTTGCTTGATATGGAAGTTTTTCTACATCTTCATTTTTCAATGTCTGAATTACTTGACTATAATCATTTGCCAGAAAATCATTATGCGCTTCTAATAGTCTGTCTTGATAAGGTATTTTAATGAACGTATTATAGAGCAAAAGGGATATAACAATAACTGATAATACGGTCATCCAAATAGATAATTGTTTAAACAAACGAAAGCGTTTCTTTGGAACAAGTTGCATTTGTCTTTCCATATAGTGTTGTTCTTCCCGATAGCTTTCTTCTAAAAATAATAAAAGTTCGCTCATGCTACCTTTTTCATTTACTTGCCGCTCAAATTTCGTATCGGTAGCATTTTGAAGCGAACCATTATATAAATCATCAAACGTATACTTTTTTGAAAAAAGGGATATAACCAAAGACTTATATTGTTTTAAAATATCTTCTTCTGTTAATTCATATGGTTGTAATTGATTTCTAATCCCTCTATAAACTAGTAATGGCATTAAATTATCATCAAAAACAATATTGTTAGGGTGAAAGGTGAATGTGATTCTAGTCGATAATAATGGATAGAGCTTTGATATATTGCATAAAGCCCTTAATTTTTTATTACGACTCAATCCTTTGATTTGCTCCCATTGTTTCAATCGTTTAGAAACAGTGAAATTAAATCGGTATGTGTCCTCTTCTTCTTCCACTTTTAAAGGTACAAAATATTCGCTACTGTTCATAATCAATTTTAATTGTTCGGTATACATTATTTGCGTACGAGACTTTGGAATATCTAGTTTCCATTCTTCCCCTTCAACCATAAACGTTAATGATAAAGATCCTATTTTTATTTCCTTTTTACTCATTTATTGCAACTCCTTAAGAAGCGATTGATCATAATTTACGAGAACTCATAAAGCAATAAAAATATCCCCATCTGCAACAGGATAATCTAACAGACTATCATCATCCGCAAGAACTAATTGTTTTGTTGGTACTTTTATTACGAATCGGGACTGATTAGGCATTTGGATCCCCAATGTATCTTGCAGATTTATTAATAACTGTTTTACCGTCTGATGTTTAGGGATTCGAAGATCATATACATTCGCACCCCAATTTGAAAAGTCTACCGTTACATTTATATGAGTTTCTTTT
This sequence comes from Pseudogracilibacillus sp. SE30717A, assembly GCF_037071985.1. Lineage (NCBI taxonomy): Bacteria > Bacillati > Bacillota > Bacilli > Caryophanales > Bacillaceae > Pseudogracilibacillus > Pseudogracilibacillus sp. SE30717A. Next base: position 14,806 of record NZ_JAXHDF010000001.1, read on the forward strand.
ATCAATTAACTCATCTCCATTACTAATTAAGTTACATCTCCCATTTTCTTAGTAAGAATACGATTCCTCCACCAATTATCATAAGAAATGCTGTAATACTACCATAGAATACGAATGAAGAAACCTTATTAGATGTTTCTTTATCTAATTCTTCTCCAGCAAATGCCTTTGAAGACTCATAGTTTTCTGTAAATAGTTCATTTTTAATATCATTAAGAGATGTTGATGCCTTCATCTCTTCAAAAAAAATGGCACTTCTTATCTCTTCTGTTTCCTCTTTATCTTTCAATTGTTTTGTTGCTATTTTTTCCTTAACCTCTTCTTTAAATAAATCCGGGAAACTTTTATCAAGCTCTGTTTCCATAATCTCATTTTCTTCATCAGGGTTCTTTAAAATCCGATCTGTTTTAATTTGCATTTTCCCTTTTCCCGTACCTTCTTCATTTGCAAATATAGAAGTTGGCATAAAAAAGAAAATAGAGAGGGAAAAGAGAAGCAAAATACTAATTTGCTTCTGACATACTCTCATTTTCCATCCCCTCTTTATTACCAGTTTTCTGAATGACGAAAAGATTAAGGATAAATCCTCCTATAGCAAGTAACACGAGTATTATTATTGAGATTACAGCAACTGAATTACCTTCAATTAGCTTAGTTAGAAGATTCTCTACATACTGTAAAGGAGAAATTTGTCGTAATGAATCTACCAATTGTTTATTTTCAAATTTAAATCCAAGTGATTTTGTAAGCAATAAATAGATACTTAAAATAGACAGCAATATAAACATCCCAACCATCTTTAACTGTCTTAGTAAATAAGTAGTTATCAATAACATAGCTAGTGTCAATGGGATAATAACCCCAATCCACACATACATTTCACCTTGATCAAACTGTAATAAATAGAATGAGAGAAGGCCTATACCTAACCCTTCAATAATCCCAATTCCTCCAGTAATAGTGGCAATCGGTAAATTTGAATTTAATAGTGCTCTTTCCTCCTTGAAAGCATCTCCCTCGACATTTCTTCGCTGTTGAATAGATGAGATAACATAGGCGGTAAAGAGTGTAACTACCGTCAAAATAATGACTAGGAAGTAAGGAGTGAACGATTCTCCTTTCGTAATAACCCCATTGTTTTTCGTTTCAACAGGATTTGCTAAGAAGCGATATAAATTCTCATTCTGCCTATCACCAATTCGGCTATTCGCTAAAACATCATTAAAATTATCGGCGAAATCAGCGTCTTCAAGCGCCTTATCTGTTAATTTATTCGCTAATTCTTTCGCTTGTGTTACTAAATTAACACCACTAGTCTGAATGTTCTCTGCTTGTTCATCAATCGCATCAAATGTTTGATACACATGATCCGCTGATTCAAAATTTACTTTTGCCTGGTCCGCAATTGATTCACTAGCTAATAATAACGGCTGATAACCACTATCTAAACTCATGATGGCCAATTGCACATCTTGATCATTTGTAAGGAAGACTGTCTGTTCACTCACTAACTCATTACTTGTATCACGCCAAAGTGCTAATTGTTCTAACAAAGCTCCTACTTCACTATTTAAGGAATCCGCTGATTCTTTTGTTTGACGGATCTTTTCAGCTAAGCTTTCCGATTCCTTCTGATATGCCCTTACATCATCTTGATATTTCCTGACAATATCATCAATCAATGTCATAGACCGATTTACATCATCAGTTATTTGGTTAGTCACATCTTTTAAAATATGATCTTTAATTAAATCTTTAATTTCTTTTTCATAAATCATATGATATAAGGAATCTTCGGTTACTAAAGTCGTGAGTGGTGAGTCTTTTTTATCTATAATTTTATTTAGATTTTTCTCAAACTCAGAATCTTTCATATCGAAGCCGAAATATAATTCATATAGAGAGAATAAGCGATAATAATTACTTACAAACTCGACCAGTTCATTAACTGATTTCATTATTTCTTCTTCATTCAAATCTTTCAATAAAGAACTTTGGACTTTTTGGTTTAAATAATTATTTTCTATCTCTCTTATCGGTTGCTCTTCTGGTTCTTCCTCTTCTTCTTTTCCTTCATCTTCTTCTCCATCTGTTGGCGGCTCATTACCGTCCTCATCTGTTGGTGCATCACCATCTTCTTCAGTTTCTCCAGGATTTCCTTCTTCACCTTGATCTATTTCTTCTTGTTGTTGATCTGAATGATCGCTCGTTCCTTCTTCTACTTCATCATTTTCACCCGGATCATTATCATCAGGCTTTTGTTCGTCCTCACCATTGTTTTCTGGCGGGATATTTTCAGAAGGGGTTTCTTTCTCAACACCTTCCTGTGCAAGGCTCCATTCCCACTCTAATGGTGAGAAAAGATCAATCTCACTTTTAAATTCCTCTCTCAATTTTAATGCAAGAGTAACTGTAAGTTCATTTTTTGTTGGCTTGATTTTTACAGCTGTACCTGGATCAAAGTCTCTTAATCGGTACCCATTTATTTCAATATGTTCAAATTTATATTCTTTAGGTAATCTCTCCAGAGAAAAATACACTTCACCTTGATTATGATCAGTCAATTCAATTGTATCTGTCACAGTGAATCCAGATTCTAAATCATCCACTATACGGTCTAGCTTATCCTTGATTGTTTCGATCTTTCTATTATTACCCGAACCCGGGCGGTTTTCATAATCAATGTTATATTTCTGGCTAACTTTTACAATGTTAGTAAGATCTCTTTCCGTTTCTTTTGCCAGCCCAAGGTCTTTAATTTCTTCAATTTTTAATGTCGGCAATCTTCTGATCTGCTCTCGGATCTCTTTATGAACCGTATCATCTAAACCTGCAAATAGATCATTAATCTTCACATTAACAAAGGAATCATCCTTAAATGTATCTTCTAGACGCTTTTGAAGTTGTCTCTGTAAATCTTTATGTATTTTTTCGTCTAAGTCCTCTCTAAAATTATCGACCTCAGAACTCATCATCTCAAATCTTCGTTCAATTAAATTAGCATTCGAAATAATTGTCTTTGTCCTTGGTTCTTCTTCTTTAGCCCTCTGAAATTCCTCATGAACTAATCTGTTTGAACGTTCTATTTCAGCAAGTCTTTTTATGACATCTTCATGTCTCATTTGGGTTGCAAACTGATCCAAAGCTTCCCCAAATGTCATTGCAATTTTACCACTTTCTTCTTGTGTTTTAATAACAGAGTTAATCTCTTCTGTAAACTGTTGCTTACTTTTTGTATCCTCTGATAAATTGTCGCCAAAGTTTTTTAATATATCTTCTAACCCTTTATAACTATCCTTGGATATTTGTGTATAATCTTTCACAGTTTTAAATTGATCCGTATAGTTTGATAAAGGAGAATTTATTTGGGTATTATATAATTTGGTATACTCTTTTTCCTTTTCTATTATTTCACCAATATTATCTTGAGCTTCCTGTAAATTTCCAATAATGCTGGCAAAATAAACGTCAATAAGACGCTTATTAAAGTCATTTAAAATTTGCCCTGCCGTTTTTTCAGCTTCTGCTCTAACGTTTTCATGTCCGGTTGCATTTATTTTATAGTGTAATGACACTGGTTCTGGTCTTTCCAAATGAATTGACAGAGACCTTTCTGAGAAGTCATTTGGAATAACGATCATCATGTCATATGAGCCGCGATTAAATCCACTTTCCGCTACTCCTCGGCTTACAACATACCAATCGTGCTTATTGTCCTTTGTAACGCTATTTGCAAACTCATCTCCAAAGACAATTTCTTCCTCATTAAAAGAAGCTCCTTCGTCCTCATTTACGAGTGCAATTGCCATTTTCTGCTCTTTGTCAACATGTTCAATTGAATTTTCATTAAAAGCAAGGTAAGACAAACCAATTGATAAAATAAATATGATGAAGAAAAAAACGATCCCTTGCCATCTAAAATTTTTCATGTTCTGACAACTCCATTAGATTTTTATTATCTTACTATCTTTTGACATGAGGAAAATGAAGTTAATTACTTAAAAATTAATATGTTCTCTAAACAGAATGATGAGTCACACAACGGGAGTTATGTGACTCGAAATGTGTGCGGAAACAATTCGTCCCCTATTGTTTATCTGAAACCGAAGTTTTGTGATAATGCTTGGTCTTGTTGTTCCATTGCATCAGCCGTTTTTGTCAGCTGATCCTTAATATCATCCATAAGTTGAGCAAAGTTAGTTACTTTAGGTCTTAAATCTTCAAACTGTGTATTAAAGCTTTGAAAAGCTTGACCTTGCCATTGCTCCTCTAACTCCCTCTGTAAGCTTTCCAATCGACCTAAGACTTCTCTGATTGTTTCAGCACTTTGGCCGTATTGGCCAGCTTTCTGCGTTAGTTCCGCTGGAGTCATTTTAATTTGCCCTGACATAATCACTCATCTCCTTTACTTTATTTAGGTATATAGTCCCGCAGATAAAACTACGAGTTTACTTACCTTAAAAAGGTATGGTAAAAGATAGCAAAATCAATGTCAATGGCTTTTAAGTAAATTTCTAAAAATGATTCTTATGTCGCGTGAATTTTTTCCTTAAAATATGAACATTAACATATATCACATACTATTTTCCTGTTTTTGTAATATTAAAATAATCATAAAGAACTATCTTGCTCGAAGGTCTTTGCGACTAGGTTTTTTCTGTTTATTTCATTATTTATACTTTTTTATTTAAAAGTATATTCTCCCTAACTTCTAAGAAATTTATGGTAAGATAATTTATAAGGTTAAATATTGGAGGGTTTCCGATGAAACGTTATTTAACTGCAATATGTATCGGGTTAAGTATGATATCTGTCATAGTAAGCTTCCGGTTCGATGTTAGGTGGAACGGAATAGCAGCATGGGGACTAGCCTGCTTATTTTTACTATGTGCAGCTTATTTTACAAGATATATTCCAAATAATGAAAGTAATAAAGATTCCATTTAAATTTAGTATATACAGGGAGGAATAATGATGAAATATTATGCAGCTTTTTTAACAATGAAAGATGAAGCAAAGAGTCAAAAACATCGTCCAGAACACCTCGATTTTTTGGAAGAAATGCGAAAACAAAAAAGAGTTTTATTATACGGTAGACTTGTAGATGGGGCTGGAGGTTTAATAATATACCAAGGAAATAACTTAGAAGAAGTTACAGAATGGGTAAAGCAAGATCCTTATGTAGAAGTTGGAGCTAGAGGATATGAAGTACATGAATGGGATATGCAAACAGATTACAAAATAAGTGAATAAACTGTAAAAAAAATAAAAATCGTTGATTATATATCTAATGCATATTTCATGCAGAAGTATTATCAACGATTTTTAGATAGGGAAGATTATGTTTATTTATTTGTTCTCTTCGCCATTTTTTCACGTTCATTTTTATTTAAAATCTTTTTCCGTAAGCGAATTGACTCTGGAGTTACTTCACAATATTCATCATCATTCAAATATTGGATCGCTTCTTCCAATGACATATCTCTAGTTTTTCGAATGATTGACGTTTGGTCTTTATTTGCGGAACGGATATTCGTTAAATGTTTCTCACGAGTAATATTTACGGTTAAATCGTTTTCTCGGTTATGTTCTCCAACTATCATTCCGGCATAAACCTCAGTTCCAGGCTCAATAAAGATTGTACCTCTGTCTTCCAAGTGAAGAATACCATATGTGGAAGCTTTTCCGTTTTCAAGTGCTACGAGAACTCCTTGGCGTCGCCCTCCAACATACCCTTTCACAACCGGTTCATAGTCACTGAAGGTGTGATTAAGAATTCCATAACCTCTTGTTTGGGACAAGAATTCAGTTGTGTACCCTAATAACCCTCGTGATGGAACTTTGAAAATGAGTCGAACTTGTCCATTTCCATGATTAATCATATCCAACATTTCACCTTTACGTTCACCAATCGATTCCATCACTGATCCAGTATACTCGTCTGGAACATCGATCTGCACTCGTTCCATCGGTTCACATGTTTTGCCATCAATTTCTTTCAAAATAACTTGAGGTTTAGATATTTGCAGTTCATATCCTTCTCTGCGCATATTTTCGATCAATATTGATAAGTGTAACTCACCTCGACCAGAAACCGTCCAAGCATCGGGAGAATCGGTAGGTTCTACACGCAAGCTTACATCTGTTTCTAATTGCGTTTTTAAGCGTTCTTCAATTTTAGCAGACGTAATATATTTTCCTTCTTTCCCTGCAAACGGACTATTATTTACGAGAAATGTCATTTGTAAAGTCGGTTCATCTATATGAAGCGGCGGTAAAGCCTCTGGGTGATCTACCGGACAAATTGTTTCACCGATATTAATTTTGTCCATTCCGGAAACCGCGACAATATCTCCCGCTTTTGCTTCATTAATTTCAATCCGTTTTAACCCAAGAAATCCAAACAATTTAGTTACTCGGAAATTTTTCTTCGAACCGTCTTGCTTCATAACAACTACTTGATCCCCGACTTTTATTTTCCCACGCGATATGCGACCAATACCGATTCTACCGACGAAGTCATTATAATCAAGTAATGTAACTTGTAATTGTAATGGTTCTTCTGTTAAATCAATAGGCGCAGGAACTTTTTCAACAATCGTATCAAAAATTGGCTCCATTGTCTTTTCTTGAATTTCCGGTTCATAACCTGATGTTCCATTTAATGCCGAAGCATATAGTACAGAAAAATCAAGTTGCTCATCATTCGCTCCTAATTCAACAAATAAATCAAACACTTGATCAATTACTTCAATTGGGCGAGCATTAGGACGGTCCACTTTATTTAACACGACAATAGGTTTTAACTCTTGCTCAAGTGCTTTTTTTAAAACGAATCGAGTTTGTGGCATCGTCCCTTCATAGGCGTCAACAACTAGTATAACACCATCAACCATTTTCATAATCCGTTCAACTTCTCCACCAAAATCTGCGTGACCTGGTGTATCTAATATATTGATTGTTTTATCTTTATAGTGAATCGCAGTATTTTTGGCTAAGATAGTAATTCCTCGTTCCCTCTCAATATCTCCAGAATCCATCGCCCGTGATTCCACTTGTTCATGTTCTGCAAATGTTCCCGAATACCTTAACAATTGATCAACTAATGTTGTTTTTCCATGGTCAACATGGGCAATAATTGCAATATTCCGGATATCTTCTCTTAATTTCATGGATGTACGCTCCTCATTGTAAAAAATCCTTAAAGCGTTACTAGTATACCATATGAGTTACGAGTTCTGAGATGTTTTATCTTAATTTTAATAAAAAAAGTGCATAATTAGTCATGAGAAGAATATCGCTCTACGTCTTCCACATAACCAACATCTTCATCACTATTCGGATACATTTCATTATAACTATCCCTATCACCGAAAAAGTCTGAAGGAGTTTCCGAGGTGCCATAACGGCTTACTTCTTGCCATGCATCTTCAGCATCGTAACCTACTTGCGTTTCTGCCGTAACTTCATCTGGATTAATATTCGGACTATACACTTCTTCTTCTACTGGACGATTTCGTTTAAAAATCCTTTCATCATCTTCCGCATGTTCTCGACAAGTGTCTGCAGTCGGTACAGCTTTTAATCGATCGTATGCGATATCCAGACTACAAACTTTGCATATACCATAAGTCCCTTCATCAATTGCATGAAGGGCTTCATTTATTTCTTCGAGTTCTCTTTCGGCGTGCTCATTCAAGGCAATATCCTTTTCTCGTTCATACATTTCAGTACCCATATCTCCTGGGTGATTATCGTAGCTTGATAATTCACCAACAGCATCTGTAAATGACGTTTCTAGACCAAAACGGTCTTGCACCTGGCGGATCATTTGACTTTGTCTAGTTAATAATATCTCTTTCAATTCATTTGTCTGCTCATTTGTCAGCATTGAATCATCAACCTCCAATAATCTGATAAAGTTTTTGATACTAAGGTGGCCAATAATAAAAATAACCTGTAAAGTTTATATGCCTTATTTATTCCATTTTAAACATTGCTTTTTCTATTAAGACCTTGTACAACTCACTTTTGTTCTTCTTTATACTATGTGTGTTATTAGTAAAATGATTCTTTCTTTTACAGTAAAATGTATGTTAATATGTGGATTAGATGGCAATTATAATTATTGAAATTTTTAATTTATTGTAAAAGAGGGAGTGGATATGATGACACAGAAACAAACAATAGGATTTGTCGGTACTGGTGTTATGGGAAAAAGTATGGCAAAACATTTACTGTATAATGGTTATCCTTTACATGTTCATACTCGCACAAAAGAAAAAGCAGAAGACTTGCTCAAGGCAGGTGCAGTTTGGGAGGATTCGGTAGAGAGTCTGACTAAAGCCTCTGATGTAATTATTACAATTATTGGCACTCCACTTGATGTTGAAGAAGTATATTTGGGTGGAAAAGGTATTATCAAAAATGCCAAATCAGGTACTTATATCATTGACATGACTACTTCCAAACCTTCTTTAGCAGTTGACATATACAAGGCTGCAAAAGAAAAAGATGTATATGCACTTGATGCTCCGGTTTCAGGAGGAGATGTTGGAGCGCGTGAAGCTAAATTGGCTATTATGGTTGGCGGAGATAAAGAAGCTTTTGAGAAGATGTTACCTATTTTTGAAACAATGGGAGAAAATATTATATTACAAGGTGAAGCTGGTGCAGGTCAACATACCAAAATGGTCAACCAAATTTCAATTGCGCCTGCCATGATTGGTATTTGTGAAGCACTAATGTATGCAAAAAAAGCTCAACTTGATCCATCTACTGTACTAGAGTCTATCTCTACAGGAGCCGCTGGTAGCTGGTCGTTATCCAATTACGCACCACGGATGATAAAAGGTGATTTTGCGCCTGGATTTGCCATTAAACATTTTATAAAAGATATGAAAATCGCACAGGAATCTGCAAAAGAAATGAACCTTCCTACTCCAAGTTTAACTATGGCATTAGAAATGTACGAAGAACTAGCCAATCAGGGCGAAGATGAAAGCGGAATTCATGCATTAATTAAATATTTTGAATAACGAGGATTGAGGTTGGGACAAAACGAAATAGTAGATATGAAACACGAACAATATCTCAAGTTAGCGAAAGAAATATACGGAGACTCCTGCCAGAAGAAAAGCCTCGATAAGACACTGAAAGGCGAAGCCTAAAAGGGCTTATCAGCGCTGGCGGAAAGCGAAGTATATTTCTGTAGCGACTATTATTAACGTAATTATTCGTGTTTCAATAATTCTTTCTAGCTTATGTCCCAGCCTCAACCTTTTTTAGCAGACAAAGCCGAGTTTTCTAGTTCTCCCGCTTTTGTGCAACTTCTTCAATCACAAAAGCTAGATCGTCATTCCCAAATAATTGTAAAACTTGCTGGACAACTTCAATTGAAATTTCTTCCGATTCCTCTTTAGGAACCGTGTTCTCTATCGCTTCTAACAATGCTTTATTTTCAGGTTGACTAGGATACGCTTCTTTATAAAGAGTAATTGCATCCAAATTATTATTTACACACCATTGAGCAAATATTAACACCATCATTTGCTCTTCATTCTGATAATTTTCAATGATCAACTGATCTTTTCTACTCAGTTTCATGATGAACACCTACTCACTTTTTTTCAAATATAAAAACCCACATGAAAGATACAGCCTGTTTTAATTCTAATGGAAACCCTTCTATTTTTTGATCTGTTACTCCTTTTTTATGCACTCCAAAACTATCTAAAAGTGTAAATCCATTTTCAATTGCAAGTTGAGCAAAATCCCAAGGCATCATTGAATTAATAATTACTTCTTCACCATAAACTCGACGATATCCATGCATTCTTGGTCTAGCTGTTGGCCCTAAAATCCCTGCACATACTAAGCCTTTTTGTTTAAGAATACGTTTAATCTCCATCAGAGCCAAGGAGGGATTCTTTATCCATTCTAAAACATTAATTGCTAAAACCCCATCAAATTTATTCGAAGGATAGGGTAAATCCAAAATACTTCCTTGTTGAAAGGATATATGTTTAAAGCGCTCTTTCGCTAACTCTATCATTTCCGGAGAAAGGTCAATTCCTTCAGCTTGAAAACCAGCCTTGTTTAACATATTGGTACCATATCCATTGCCGCAGCCTATATCAATTACTTTATTATCTTTATGTAAGTAGTTACTCATAAAAGGGACAATGTCTTTTCGACTGCCTTTTTTCCACATAACTTCACTTCGCTCATTCCAAAACGTTGCTCGATCATCCCACTCTTGTTTTGCTGCAATCTCCCAGTCAGACGAATTCACATCAAGCACTCCTTTTAAAACATATTTATTGTTGTAAACACCTCAACTTTCACAAAGTAAGGTTAAACAGATACATGGCTTAACAGGAAATTGACTCCATTTGATATCTTGATAACATTAACACATGATAAAACTGTTTTGCATAAAAAAAGTAAACTGTGCAGCAACTTTAGAAGGTAATTGCCTTACCGCTACAGAAATATGCTACGCTGGGATGGACACTGTTGACTGAATTTAAGAATCGACAACAACAATCCTTTCTTTCATTGAATAAAAACTACATGCTAGCGTAGGTAAAATACGAAGACTCCTGCAGGAACAGCGACAGGGGAACGCAGACTAAGTACGCCACGTCCTGTGGCAACGTCTGCACTAGTACATCCTGTACGTCGGAAGATCCTTGTAGCTTCTCGTTAACGAGAAGCTACAGAAGCTGAGGCCGTGCCTGCGGTAAAGGAGACACTGTAAAAGCAAACGATAGTGCAGCTTGAACAGATGTCGCTCTTATGCCTGTGGTGAAAGCGAAGTGTTTTTCCGAAGCGGCTTCCTGAATTTAATAAAGTTGATGCAATTACTGCACAGTTTATATCAAGTGCGCCGATGAAATATCTTGGAATACAGTTGGATTTTCAAACAACCAGTTAATTGAAAATACAACTAAGGAAATGAATCTCTAAACTTCCTAATACTACCAAGGTTTTTTTATCTATTTCACGCTGCGAAAGTTAAGTAAACAATTACTACGATTGGATTTCCATATGTAGTCCTATTTAAAAAAGCTTATCTCATTATAGAGATAAGCTTTTCACTGTCAAATATATTATAGCGCAGAAACGTTAGCTGCTTGTGGTCCACGGTTTCCTTCGACGATTTCGAATTCAACGTCTTGACCTTCTTCAAGAGTTTTGAAACCTTCAGATTGGATAGCTGAGAAATGTACGAATACGTCGTCTCCATCTTCACGCTCGATAAATCCGAAGCCTTTTTCTGCATTAAACCATTTAACTTTACCAGTCATCATTAAGAATGACCTCCTTATACAAATATCGTGCAAAGTAATTGAATCAATACTTTTACACCACTTGTTAAAGAGATCGTAAAGTATTTTTTTAATCAATTGCCTTTTGCTATTACTAACTTTACCCTTTATCTTAAAAAAATGCAAGCGAATAACAACAATTATTAAAATATTTTTTCGACACGACTTAATTCTTCAAATTTTAACATAATTCTACAACATCTACACAACATAAGGTAAAACATAATTGAGGTGAGGTCATTTGATTGAAACTCTTGTCGTTGTCGTTCGATCTATTATCGCTTTTATTTCTTTACTTATTTTTGCCAGAATATTAGGTAAACAACAAATTAGTCAATTATCCTTCTTTGATTATATAACAGGGATTACTATCGGTTCAATAGCAGCTACTCTCACAACAGATCTAACGAGTAGAGCTTGGCCTCATTGGGTAGGTTTATTGACTTGGACAATTCTTGTTTTTATTTTTCAGTGGTCTGTTCTAAAAGGAAGAACAATAGCAAAATATATTGACGGTGAGCCTGCTGTCGTTATTATGAATGGTAAAATAATGGAAGAAACATTAAAGAAGATAAAGTATCGGGCTTCCGATTTACTAAAACTACTGCGTGAAAAACAAATATTTGATATTAGTGAAGTAGAGTATGCAGTCTTCGAAACAAGTGGAGAACTTTCCATCTTAAAAAAATCTGAATATCAACCCCTTACTCCAAAAGATATTGGACTTTTAACTCCCTATAAAGGAATGAGCAAAGAATTAATCTACGATGGTAAAGTGATGGAACAAAATTTATTATACATCGATAAAGATAAAGACTGGCTCCTCAATCAAATACGTGCTTACGGATTTGGTGCATTTGAAGAAGTTTTTTTAGCCCTTATTGATGAAACAGGCAATATGTTTATTGATGGTTATAAAGATTCAATTGATCCGAAAGAACAAAAAAGCTTAGAATAGGTGAGTGTAGTGAAACGAAGTGTCCGGATTATCATACCGATTATTTTAATAGCTATTTTTATTGCTGTTATGACAACAGGTGCTCTATTAAAACGACCATTTGGAACAGAGGATGATGTAATGGAATTAATTGCAAAAATGGAAACAGAAGTGCTAAATAATGAATGGGATAAAGCTTCACAGCATTTAGATGAGGCAAAAAAAGCATGGACAAAAGTAGTCCATCGAATCCAATTCAGTGCAGAAAGAGGAGAAATAAGCACCTTACATAAATCATTGGATCGAACAGAGGGATTTATTAAAGCAGAAGATGTTGGAGGCGCCATGGCCGAATTAGCTGAAGCACGACATATATGGAAGGAGCTAGGGAAATAGGGCTGTCATATCAGATATAACGAAATACAATCTTGCTTCTGGCAAGTATATTTAAATAATCTTACCATGATTAGCAAAGTGTACCGTATTTTCTGTCTAGCGCTTATTCAGACAGCCCTAATTTTATTAATCCAATGGTCGGATAACAGCTCGAACAGGACTCCCATCCGCCCCTACAATTCGAAGCGGAAGTGCAATTAATTCATAATCACCAGGCATTAAATTATTTAATAATAAATTTTCTAAAATATATATTCCATTTTCAGCTAAACTATGATGTCCTTTTAAAGATTTACTATCTACAGGATCAACCGAGGGAGCATCTGTACCTAATAAGACTATTCCTTTTTTCCTTAAATAATCTCCTGCATCTCTATCGATCACCGTAAAATTTTCAGGAAACACTTTCGGATTGCGCTCGTTCTCTGTTTTTAATAATAAACGTTTAACTCCATCTAGCTCATATTTTTCTAAAACCTTCATATCAATTATTTCATATGCCGTAACATCTATTAATTTTGCAGGACCGATATACATATTTATATCGATTTCATCTATTTTTTTACCTGCCTCATCAAAATGATATGGAGCATCTACATGAGTTCCTGTATGAACACTAGTAGAGATATGTCCAATATTTACCGAACCAGTTTGCTCTTTCGTACAACTTAATTTAAATTCAAACGTTTCATCCCCAGGCCAACTAGCAATAGTATTTGTTAATGGTTGTGTAATGTCAATCCACTTTCTTTCCATCTTTGTTCACCTCACTTTACAATGCCGAGTGTGTTTAAGAAGACTATAATAATTGTTAACGGAACGACCCAAGTCATAAGCAATCGCCAGACAGGATACAGACTAATTGAGTCTTTGCCACCTAAATGATATTCTTCCTGAACGAGCGCTTTATCTGCTCGATGAATAATGAAAATAGCAATCAACAGACTTCCTAAAGGCAACATAATATTACTTACAAGATAATCTGTCGCATCAAAAATACTTTTGTTAAAAATCTCCACTCCTGAAAGCGTACTTGAAGAAAGTGCTGACGGAATAGCAACGACTAATAGGACTGCACCTAATATCCAAGTAACTGTTTTTCTGGAGTACTTCCCATTTGCCGTAAAAGCCGCGACAATGATTTCATATAAGCTGAACGAAGAAGTAAGTGTTGCAAATAGAAACAATAATAAAAATAAACTTAAGAAAACTGAGCCTAATGGCAACTGTGCAAATGCTGCTGGCAACACCATAAATAATAACCCTGGCCCTTCAGCCGGCTCAAATCCTAAAGCAAATACGACTGGAAAAATAGCTAAACCTGCGAGCAAGGAGACGAAGATGTTCATCCCTACTACGGTACCTGCGGAAGAAGTTAAGCTTACATCTTTCTTTAAGTATGAACTGTATGTAATCATACAAGAAAAGCCGACAGCTAAAGAAAAGAATGATTGCCCGAGTGCATATAAGATAGATTCACGTGTAATATTGCTAAAGTCAGGAGCTAGAAAAAATCTTACCCCTTCAAGTGCACCTTCCAGTGTTAGGGAACGAATAACTAAAATGATAAAAAAGATAAATAAAAGAGGCATCATATACTTATTCGCTCGTTCAATTCCTTTTTGAACACCTAAAGAAATAACGAGAACATTTGCGACTGTAAAAAGGAGAAGACCTAACATCGTAATCCCCGGGCTGCCTACTATTGAGCCGAACAAAGCTTCATAATTAGCACTTTCTGAAATAATTTTACCAGGTATACTCATACCGCTGTAAATTAGTACCCAGCCTCCAACGACACTGTAAAAAGTCAGTAATAAAAAACAACCTAATACTCCAATTCTGCCAACCCAAACCCATAGACTGTCTGGTGCTAACTTTTTATAGGCGCTTATCGCTTCCCTTGCAGTACCTCTTCCTATAATAAATTCGGAAATTAACATTGGTAAGCCTATGACTAATGTAAAGATAACAAAAATAAGAAAAAATGCTCCTCCACCACTCATTCCTGTTACATAAGGAAATTTCCAAATTGCTCCCAATCCAATTGCTGCACCGGCCGAAGCGAGTATGAACCCTAACTTTGAGGTCCATTGATCCCTTTTTTCTTTCATCATATACCCTCCATCCTTATAATTTTGTTCTTAAATCCCATAATTCCGGGAAGAAACGATGGTCCAATACCTCCTTCAAATAATTGACTCCCGAAGATCCTCCAGTACCTACTTTAAACCCAATGATTCGTTCAACGGTCTTCATATGTCTAAATCTCCATTGTTGTAAACAATCTTCAATATCAACTAATTTTTCCGCTAATTCATATAAGTCCCAATATTTTTCTACATTCGTATAAACTTTTTCCCAAGCTTCTTTGACAGAGGGATCTCCACTATAAACAACTGAAAAATCACGGTTAATGAGTGACTTATTAATCGGAAATCCAGCTTTTGAAAGCGCCTGAATAGATACATCATAAATACTTGGGGCATGATAAGCTTCATGTAGAGCTTGATAGATTACCGGTTTATTATTATAAATTTTTAATATATGTTTAGACTTATATCCTAATGCAAATTCAATTAATCGATACTGATAAGATTGGAATCCAGAAGCTTTTCCTAATTTATCACGGAATTCCAAGTATTCTGCAGGCGTTAACGTAGATAACACGTCCCAGGCCTGAATAATTTGGGTTTGTATTCGGGATACACGTGCAAGCATTTTAAAAGCATTGGATAATTTCCCCTCAGAAATGGATTCGATTGCCGCATTTAGTTCATGTAAAATAAGTTTCATCCATAACTCACTCACTTGATGGATTATTATGAACAACATTTCATCATGGTGTCCCGAAAGTCGATGTTGGCTGGACAAAACAGTATCCAAATGAAGATATTCACTATAGGTCATATCCTGACTAAAGTTCGTATGAATGCCATTTTCCTTTTTTAAGTTTTCATAAAGGTCAGAAATTGATTTTGACATTTTCCTGCCTCCTAATCTTTTTAGGCAATAACATCTCGATTATTTTCAAAATGTTTAAATTTTTCCTCCGTCATAATTTCCTTCATTATTTGAATTGCATCCCATACATCTGTAAAGCTATTATATAAAGCTACAGGAGCAAAACGAATGCCGTTTGGCGCTCTAAAATCCGGTATAACGCCATGTTCCTTTAACGACTTGCATATTCTTGCAGCTTCTTTATGTTCGACAAAGATATGGCCCCCACGTTTGGATGGTTCTATTGGAGTTCGATTAACAAAAGAAAAATTATGTAATTCTTGATCGATAAGTTTCGTCATAAATTCCGTTAATTGAAGAGACTTTTCTCTAATTCTTTTCATTCCTACTTCTTCAAATATAGATAAAGAGCCAAGCAATGGTGCAGCACTTAATACATGGGGTGTTCCAGTTTGTAACGCTCCTGCATGCATCGCCCTAGTCATTGAATGCTCTAAATCAAATTGTTTTGATTTGTCTGATCCGAACCATCCAGCCAACCCTGGTTCTGCCCCAAAGTGGCGCTCATTAATATACAGTCCCCCTACAGAGCCTGGCCCCCCATTTAAATGCTTATATGTACACCAAAAAGCAAAATCAACATCCCATTTATCTAATTCATGTTCTACTGAACCAATCGAATGGCAAAGATCAAAAGCAACTAAAATTCCCTGTTTATGTGCTGATTTAGTTATATATTCCATATCAATTATTTGACCACTTCTATAGAGTACTCCGCTTAAAATAACCATTGCTACTTCTTCTGTCATTTGTGCGACAATATCTTCCTCTGACAATAAATGACCATTCAAGCTTTTGATATTGACTAAGTGTTCTTCACTATTAAGCCCATGAAGCCGTAATTGCGACTTTATCGCATAGATATCTGTTGGGAAGTTGAGTTCATCTACAATAATTTTATTTCTTTTGGCATCAGGTTTGAAATAGGTGGCCAAAATCTGGTGCAAATTCATTGTAGTCGAACCAGTCGAAATAACCTCTTCTGCCTTTGCTCCTATTAAAGGGGCAGTCATTTCTCCTAATCGCTCCGATAAATGAAACCACGGTTCCTCTGCCTCTGTCCATCCATCAATCCCTAGTTTTTTCCAAGATTCTAGCATTACTAAAAGAGCTTCCTCTGAACGCTTTGAAAGCAAACCAAGTGAATTTCCATCTAAATAAATACTTCCTTTTGGAATATAAAATTCATTGCGGTATTTATTTAATTCATCTTGTTGATCTAACTTTTCTGCAATTGATTTTGTAATCAGTTCACCATCAAACAACAAAAGAGCACCCTCCTTCTCTGATCATCATTATATACAATATACAGAACAGAGAAAGAAGTGTAAATAGCCATTCAATTCTATCACTAGACATTAAGATATAAATTTTCATTGATTTATCGTCATTCACAAATTCAACAGAGTTAGTAACATCGTGCTGAAACTCTTGACATAAATGATTGCTACGAATTAAAATTTATATAGCAAAGTATAATTTTTTATATCTTGTAAATATAAAAAACAGGTGGTAATAACAATGAAAGAAAAGTATCAAGTACTTCTCTACTACGAATTTGTTCCGATTGAAGATCACGAACAATTTGCAGCAGAGCATTTAGAATTTTGTAAAAGTCTCGGTTTGAAAGGTCGTATTTTAGTCTCACATAATGGGATTAATGGGACGGTTTCAGGGACAGTTGATCAAACAAATGCATATATGGAAAAAATGCATCAAGACCCTCGCTTTAAAGATATATTTTTTAAAATAGATGAACATGATGGACACGCTTTTAAAAAAATGCATGTTCGACCTAGAGAGGAACTCGTTACACTACGTTTAGATGATCCAGTCGATCCAAATGAGTTGACTGGCGAATATTTAAAGCCAAAAGAATTTTATGAAGCGATGCAAGATGAAAATACGGTTATTTTAGATACAAGAAATGATTATGAATATGATGTAGGACATTTTCGCGGTGCGATTCGTCCAGACATCCACAACTTTAGAGAATTACCAGAATGGGTTAAAGAAAATAAACACTTAATTGAAGGTAAACGTATTTTAACGTATTGTACTGGCGGTATTCGCTGTGAAAAATTTACTGGATGGCTCATTAAGGAAGGTTTTGAAGACGTCGCTCAATTGGAAGGTGGTATCGTAACATATGGTAAAGATCCCGAAGTAAAAGGGAAACTATGGGACGGTTTATGCTATGTCTTCGATAATCGTTTAACTGTACCGGTTAATCATACTGAACATGTTGTCATTGGGAAAGATCATTTCGATGGCAAACCATGTGAGCGATATGTTAACTGTGCAGATCCTGTCTGCAACAAGCAAATTTTATGTTCAGAAGAAAATGAACATAAATATATGCGCGGTTGCACGGATGCGTGTCGACGCAGTCCTAACAATTTATATGTGAAAGAACATCAATTATCGGAAGAAGAAATACAGAGACGTTTAGAAGTAATTGAACAAGAAAAGCAACAAGCTTAAACGGGGCGACCTTATATGGTCGTCTTTTTTTACTAGGAAGGAAGTGAAAGTAGATGAAAAAAATCATCCTATTTGATGGGCAATGTCATTTTTGCAATGGGAGTGTACAGTTTATAATTAAAAGAGATCC
The DNA here is from genome assembly GCF_037071985.1 of Pseudogracilibacillus sp. SE30717A. NCBI lineage: Bacteria > Bacillati > Bacillota > Bacilli > Caryophanales > Bacillaceae > Pseudogracilibacillus > Pseudogracilibacillus sp. SE30717A. The sequence goes on from NZ_JAXHDF010000001.1 coordinate 33,110, forward strand.
TAAAGCCATTTTTTCATTTGCTTCTTTACAAAGTGAGATTGGGCAATCACTTTTAAATGAGTACAACGTTCCTGCCCATGAAAATAGTTTAATATTAATTAGTAATAATCACTTCTATTCAAAATCCACAGCAGCTTTAAAAATAAGTAAGGAATTACGGTTTTTATGGAAATTATGTTATTTTTTCATTATTATCCCTGTACCTATTCGAGATTTTATTTACAACATCATTGCTAAAAATCGATATAAATTAATTAATAAAACAGTCTGTGAAATTCCATCTCCAGAAGATAAAAAAAGATTTTTATAAAAAGGAAAACTGGGACATAAATAAAGCTAGTCACTAAAAGGACGAATAATATTGTTAATGAAAAAATATGCATCTACTTCTTGCCAAATGCGGTCACATCCTTGAACTGTAGCTACGTTTTCGTCTCCATCAGATTTGTGACCAACACCGACTTGGACCTCCTGTCCGCACAAGAGGAGAGTAAAAGTTCGATAGGACGAACGATCGTGCGAATCCAACGAGTCCGAAGATCCTTACAAGCGACTCAGAAACGAGAAGCTACATAGTTTTAGGCCGTGTCTATGGAAAGCAAGGGTATTTTCGGAGCGTTGTATCAAGGTCCAAGAGTATTATTTACGAAGCAATCATAAATCTACCATAATCCGTCTTTTATAATAAAAATACGTTTGTCCCAGTCTCACTCTGTTTCATTCGCTAATATCTTTTCGATTTTTGTTGCTATAATATCGATTGCAACGTGATTTTCTCCACCTTCTGGAATAATAATATCCGCATAACGCTTTGTAGGTTCGACAAATTGAAGGTGAGCCGGTCTCACTTCGTTAATATATTGATCAATAACTGAGTCTAGAGATCTTCCCCGCTCTTTAATATCTCGCAACAATCTTCGAATGATTCTAACATCCGAATCCGTATCCACATATAATTTAATATCCATTAATTCAACTAGTCTAGGATCTTCTAAAATCAGTATTCCTTCCACTATTATTACCTGTTTCGGCTCTACTTTAATAACCTGTTCCGACCGTGTATGTAATTTATAGTTGTATACAGGTTTCTCAATTGGCTTTAAATTAATTAAGTCTTTTAAGTGGCTGACAAGCAGATCATTATCAAATGCAAGCGGATGATCATAATTCGTGTCTAACCGTTGTTCAAATGATAAATGACTTTGATCTTTATAATAATAATCCTGTTCAATCACAAGAATTGTCTTATCGCAAAATCGTTTACAAATAGAACGCGTAACAGAGGTTTTACCACTACCACTACCACCTGCCACACCGATGACTACTGGTTTATTTTTAAACATGACCTTACTCTCCTGTTTTATCTTTAATTCTTACTAAATCATACAGGAGAGTACAAAAATAATCTATCCTTTACTCTTCTCGACAATATGCCGAATATTCTGACATTGGTTTACAAACTTAGTCGATATATGTCTGTCTATATTGTAAAGGGGTCATTCCTTGATGTTTTTTAAAGTGTTGAATAAAATTGCTGTGATTCATAAATCCATACTTTTTTCGAATTTCTTCTAAAGATTGATTCGTATATTTCATTTCATATATAATTTCATTTAGTTTGCGTTTTGATATGTAACTAGAAATATTTTCACCAATTTGTAGTTTGAACAAATTAGATAAATGTGTAGTTGAAATCTGCAATTGTCGCGCAATCCAATTTACTGAAAGTTTATTATCTGATAGATAGCATTGAATCAACTTAAGTGCTTTTTCAACATAGATATTACCGTCAAATAATACATGATGCGCAATAATCTCATCCTTTAAACAATCTATAAACCAAGGGATCGACAGTAGAAATTCAGAAAGATTATTCCATTGTTCAATTTGGGCAATAATCGAATAAGAAAATGATAGAATTCTTGGATGCAATAAATTTTTCCGATTATTAACTCGGATAATATCCGTAATAATACTAACAAAAAACGTCCTGGCGACAAATGTTTGTTCTTCATCCGAGAGCTCTAGCAATTCATAACAAAAATCTTCTAAATATTTTTCACATGTAACATACTCTTTTCTTTGCAAATGCTTAAAGAATTTTTGATCATAGAAAGTAATAATTTCTTCTAATTCTAATTGATTAATTTTTTCTAAATTTATAGTCTCTATAATATCCAACTCAGTACTTTTTATTTTCCCCCACCTCTTCCTAAAAATTACCGTCAGTGTCAAGGTGACGTATCTTTTAGTTTAGGATCTCCCAGTCAATTAACTGCATAGTAAAAAATTGAGACTTCCTCAGACATTGTTAGTTTACCTCTCTTAAATTAACTTTCCAATTAACTAAAGTTAATGTTTCCTAGATAATTTTTAACTCTTTCGCACGTATAATAGCTTGTGTTCTGTTTTTAACATGCAACTTTTGATAAATAACATGATTGTACACCTTCACCGTTCCTTCAGTTAATGATAGATTTAAAGCAATTTCTTTATTAGTGTATCCTTTTCCCATACTTTGCAATATTTTGGTTTCTTGGTAAGTGAAGGATTCAAGCGGATAAACTGATTTGGCCTTACTTCCTCTTGTCCGCCTAAGCACAGCTTTTACACGAGCTACTACTTCATTGGGATCGAAAGGTTTTGTTATATAATCATCTCCACCAAATTCTAGACTGGAAATAATATCATTTTTACTAGTCAAACTACTTATATAAATGACTGGGATATTCATAAGAGCGGGGTCCTCACGCATATATTTACACACCTCTTGCCCACTTATTCTAGGCATTATAATATCCAAAATAACAAGATCTGGTAAATATTCTTTAATCTTTTCTAATGCATCCTTTCCGTTCAACGCAGTAACTACGTCATAATTATTTTTCTTTAGAAATAATTCAAGCAAGTACAAAATATTACTCTCATCTTCAGCAATTAAGATTTTACCTTCTCTCAACTTTCTCTTCCCCCTTGATGAAAAAGTATGAAGTAAAATATGCCGGTCATGTAGAATGTTTGGTTTGCACTACTCTTTATCCCCCTTCATTTACCAAATATATCCTACTACTTTAATTAAATCATACGAACAACTTTAATCCTATACATTTATTTGTATAGATAACATCAAACCACTCCTTTATTATCGGGGAAAAAGCACTTAATAGTAACTAAATGTCGAATAAATTATGATGCTAATTAACTATATTAATCTAACTCATTAAAAAGCACCTATTTTAACTAAAAATTTTTAATAAAAAACAGACCTTATAAAAAGGTCTGTTATAAGATACATCTATTTATTTAATAGGCTCTTGCCCAGTAAACCATTTGGTCGGCGTCGCGACCACAGCAGAAGCATTTATCATCGATTTTCTCTTGTTCGAAAGGAATACATCTAGATGTAACCTGATATTCTTCTTTCACTTTTTCTTCACATGCTTCATCACCACACCACATTGCTTTCATGAAGCCAGGGTTATCCTCTAAAGCTTTTTCCATTTCTTTAAAGCTTTTTACAGCAGTCGTTTTCGTGTTTCGGTGTGCAAGTGCTTTATCAAATAGATTTTGCTGAATATCTTCCAAAATTTTTGGTAATTGCTCTTCTAATTCATCGATTGCAACAAATTCTTTCTCATTCGTGTCTCGGCGAACAATAACGACTTGGTTTTTTTCAATATCTCGTGGGCCCAGCTCAATTCTCACAGGATATCCTTTCATTTCACACTCATTAAATTTCCAACCCGGCATTTTATCGCTTGAATCAATATCAACGCGAACATATTGAGCGAGCTTATCGCGTAATTCATATGCTTTATCTAAAACGCCTTCTTTATGTTGTGCAATTGGAACGATCATTGCTTGAATTGGAGCAATCCGTGGCGGAATAACTAGTCCTCTATTATCTCCGTGTACCATTATTAGTGCTCCGATTAAACGAGTCGTTATACCCCAAGATGTCTGATGAACATATTGTTGTTTTCCTTCTTTATCTAAATATTGAATATCGAATGCTTCAGCAAATCCAGTGCCAAACAAGTGAGAAGTACCGGCCTGAAGTGCTTTACCGTCATGCATTAGACATTCAATCGTCAATGTATAATTCGCACCAGCAAATTTCTCTGATTCCGTTTTACGTCCTTTAATGACAGGGATTGCTAAATAATTTTCTACAACATCTGCATATACATTTAACATTTTATCCGTTTCTTCTGCAGCTTCTTCATGTGTCGCATGTGCTGTATGTCCTTCTTGCCAAAGGAATTCTAATGAACGAAGGAATGGCCGAGTTGTTTTTTCCCAACGGACAACATTGCTCCACTGATTGTATAACTTCGGCAAATCGCGATACGAATGAATTTTATTGGAATAGTATTCACAAAATAGTACTTCTGAAGTAGGACGGACACAAATCCGTTCACCAAGTTCTTCTTCACCACCATGTGTAACCCAAGCTACTTCCGGTGCAAAACCTTCAATATGATCTTTTTCTTTTTGTAGTAAGCTTTCAGGTATGAAAAGAGGAAACGAAACATTGGAATGACCTGTCTCTTTAATTTGACGATCCAGCTCATCCCGAATATTTTCCCAAAGTGCAAACCCGTATGGCTCGATAATCATCGTTCCTCGGACAGGACCGTAGTCAACTAACTCTGCTTGTTTAACGACATCTGTATACCACTGTGGAAAATCTTCTTCCATTGCAGTTACTTTTTCAACAAATTGCTTATTCTTACTCATTTATAACACCTCATGTATGTTAATCTATTGCCAAAAAGGCATAAAAATATCCTCGCCATCCAGAAAAGGGACCGAGGTTTTGGTGGTACCACCCTTGTTTGCATAAGATCTTTTATGAAAGCTATTCATAACCAATCATATGCACACTTAACATGATAACGGTATTGACCGCGCAAATCTTATAAAATCTAAATGATTTATTTCGAATGCGAACTCGGACAGGCAGGTTCTAACTCAGACCTTTGGAAATTTCCATCCCCATTTCCTTTCTGTAAAAGACCATAAGTTATACTATTCCTCTTCATTGTTTGTTCAATATATATTGTTAATATATATGTAGCATTCCATAAAGTCAAGCACATCAAAAGAGAAATTCCTAAAATGATTTATTATATATAAAAAAACTGCCTGTAAAATGATCATCATCAATTTACAGACAGCTCTTTTTATAAATCAACAGTTGTTACGCGATCGAACCCTTCCATACCACGAATTTGTTCTAATTCTTCATTCGTTAACGGTCGGTCAATGGTTAACATCATAATGGCACTTCCACCAATATGTTGACGCCCCACCTGCATTGTTGCGATGTTTACATTGTTTTCAGCTAGTAAGTTACCTACACGTCCAATCGCACCTGGCTGGTCCGTATGATGGACGAGAACCAAATGCCCCTCAGGGATAACGTCCATACTATAATCATCTACCTTTACAATTCGAGCACCTAAGCCATTTAATAATGTACCCGATACTCTTCGCTTAGTAGACTTCGTTATAATTTCTACGGTAATTAAGTTAGTAAATCCACGAGCAGCGGATGTTTTATTTTCATGAACAGTAATCCCTTTTCGTTCAGCTAAGTAAGATGCATTTACATTATTTACATGGGTGCCTAAATAACGGCTTAACAATCCTTTTAACGTGTTTTGTGTTAATGGAGCGATTTCTAATGCTGTTAAATCCCCAGCGTAATTAATATTTATTTCTTCAATAGCTTCTTCCGTCAGATGGGCTAAAAATAAACCAAGTTTTTCAGATAAGTAGAAATATGGCTCTATTTTTCGCATTACTTCACGAGGAACGGATGGAATATTTACCGGATTTCTAGCTAGTCCTCCTGATAAAATTCGAACCACATCATGACTTACATCAATTGCAACATTTTCCTGTGCTTCTACTGTACTTGCCCCTAAGTGTGGAGTAGCAATAACTTCTTTTAATTCTAATACTTTATGATCAACAGCTGGCTCCTCTTCGAACACATCAAGAGCTGCCCCGGCCACTTTCCCTTCTACGATTGCATCGTATAAATCATCTTCATTAATGATTCCACCACGGGCACAGTTAATCATACGAACTCCGTCTTTCATTTTGGCAAACGCTTCTTTATTAATAATATGGCGTGTTTCTTTTAGTAAAGGCGTATGAACAGTTATAAAATCTCCAGCTTCCAGTACTTCATCTAATGTACCATAACCTATTCCCATTGCTTCTGCCTTTTCTTTCGAGAAAAACGGATCATATGCGATCACATTCATCCGCTGACCCTTGGCACGGCGTGCAACTTCAGCTCCTATACGACCAAGACCTACAATACCTAATGTCTTATCTCGTAACTCGACTCCGACAAATGATTTACGGTCCCACTTTTTATCTTTAATAGATAAATAAGCTTGTGGGATGTTACGTGCTAATGACATAATCATTGCCATCGTATGTTCAGCTGCTGAGTTTGTATTTCCATCTGGAGCATTTACAACAATGATTCCATTTTCTGTAGCAGCATCAAGATCAATATTGTCGACACCAACCCCAGCACGACCGATGACCTTTAAATTATGGCCTTTTTCAATTACTTCTCGTGTCACTTGAGTCTGACTTCTCACTAACAGACCATCAAATTCACCAATTTTATTTAATAAATCACCTTCAGACAGCCCTGTGTCAATAACAACCTCAACATTCTCTGCTTCTCTTAATGGAAAGATACCATCTTCACTTAATGGGTCACTAATTAAGATTTTAAAAACCATGCTAATCCTCCTCTTATTCTTAACCATGTATAGAGTTGAAAAACTTTATGAATTATCACAAGAAAATTTTGAATTTCCCGTTTTTTAAAACAAAAAACTTTTCACCCCTAAAATACAAGGGGCGAAAAGTTAACTTTACGCGGTACCACCCTTTTTCACTGAAAAATATATTATACAGTCTTCGTTGGTTATGTGTTTAACGCACACAGACGTACGAATCTACTGGATTCAATTCGTCTACTCAAAAGGGCTATTTATTACTCTAAGCACTAGTTTTCACCAACCACTAGCTCTCTATAGTCTTAAAAATAATAAACGTATCTTTATCATCATAATTTTTATATTAGTTATTTTATTACTTTATAATAGCAAATTCGAGTCGTTTGTCAACATTTTTAGACAGCATAATTTGACATAAGTTTGAATAAATATAATATACTTAAATTACTCGTGCACCTAGCGTGTTTTTAAAATGTTCTAAAGCCCATTCATGTCCTGTTTGGTTAAAACTCGCGACTGCATCTTTATGAATAACGATATTATATCCTTTATTATAAGCGTCTACTGCAGTATGTAATATACAAATGTCTGTACAGACCCCTACTAAATGAACCTCTTTAATATCACGCTCTCTTAATTTTAATTCTAAATTTGTCCCTGCAAAAGCGCTATAGCGAGTTTTTTCAAAATAAAAGATATGTTCATCATGCTGATGCTTTTCGTACAAATCTTTTAATGAACCATAAAGTTCCATTCCGCTTGTACCGACAATATTATGTGCCGGGAATAACTTTGATTCCGGATGTAATGTATCGTCTTCTTCATGTGCATCAATCCCAAATGTAACGAAATCACCGGCATCAATAAACTCTTTAGTGATTGCGACAATTTTCTTTTCAATTGCCTGGCCTGGAGCTCCGCAAGTCAACTTTCCATCTTCTGCAACAAAATCATATGTGTAGTCCACATTAATTAAAGCACGCTTCATTATTATCCTCCATAAAAAAGTAATAAATAAACTTTCCTAAATGGTCTCCGTCTTTACAATTATTTCATGTGCTTCTCCGTATTTTCTTTCCGCAGCATGATACGTCGGCCCTACTTGATCAGTATACGTAAAGCTATGTTCAATTGCTGTAGTAATAAAACTTTTTGCAAGCAGTACAGCTTCATGAATTGACTTCCCTTTAGCAAGATAAGCTGTGATAGCTGCGGAATACGTACATCCAGCCCCACTCGTATTAACAGTATTAATTCGTGGTGCTTCAAGAGTAGTAATTGTCGTTCCTTCATATAAAACATCGACAGCTGGACCTTTAAGTCTTCCTCCTTTTACGAGAACATAGTCTGGACCAAGTTCATGAAGATCTATCGCTGCTTGTTTTAAATCATCAATCGTATGTAAAGGCCGATCATCTAACAAAATGGAAGCTTCGACCATATTAGGTGTGATCACACTTGATAACGGAATTAATTTTTCCTTCAACGCTTCGATTGCATCGTCTTTTAGAAGCTTAGAATCTAACTTTCCTACCATTACCGGATCCACAACAATATCTTTAATATCAATCGTGGAAATCAATTCAGCCGTTTTTTCTATAACTTCCTTAGAAAATAACATACCTGTTTTTAACGCATCGAAGCCTACTTGCATATTCGCTGTAGCGAACTGAGCCTCAATGGCTTCAATCGTTTGCGGATGAACATTTTTATTTGTTACTGGATGACGTCCAACAATCGCTGTTACAACACTCATCCCATATACATCCAACTCTTGAAATGTTTTTAAATCAGCTTGGATCCCAGCACTTCCTCCAGCAGCAGACCCTGCTATTGTTAAAACTCTTGATGGCTTACTCATGATAAAAATCCCTTCTATATAGATTAACTCATATGTATCTAAATTTAAGTAGCTTCCTCTTTAACAGAAAATTTTGTACTTTAAATATGATTATAACATAGTCATTTTGATTTCAAACAATATAGACTATATGATAATCAATTTTAAAGGGATTAACATTAGTCTATTTTAATATATATCACATATCGAGTAAAAAAAGTCCATCAAATATGGACCCAATAGCACTTTATTTAGTAACCTAACTTTCGCAAAAACAAATCAGTTTAAGTAGAGACGTGGATTAAATCGAAAATGTTTCCATTTGTATCCTGACAACCTTATCATGATAAAGTTTTTTTGCACCTAAAAAGTAAACTGTGCGGTAATGAAAATTTGTAAGCCTAGTTCCAAATCGTTGATTGTCGCAACGAAAATGCAGACAAGTTACAAGGTATATACCGCTACGGAAATACACTGCGCTTTCCGCAGGCGGCTGTTGAGCCTTCCTTGTGCTACGCACTGCGTTGTCTCACCTAGGCCTTTCCTCCTGCAGGTGTCCCCGTGTATTTCCTCCGCTGGAATGATGTTGTTATTGCTTAAGAAAGTCTACAGATGCCATTTCGTGATAGTTGATTGCAGCAGAGGGCAGTCGACTCCTGTGGGAAAAGCACGAGTCTGAAGACCCCACAGGAAGCGATCTTTGCTTCCGAGGAGGCTGAAGCCGTGCCCACGGAAAGCGAACTGCCCGAAAGCGGAAATCAATGGTGAAGTTACGTTTAGATATTTTCACTACTGCACAGTTTATATCAAATGCAACGATAAAACATCTTGGAATATAGTTGCATTTTCAAGCAACCAGTTAATTGAAAATACAGTGAATTTCAAAACATCCTAGTACTGCCAAGTTTTTTTATCTATTTCACGCTGCGAAAGTTGAGTTAATAATTTTAGTTTAATCTCTAAAATATGGATGAATGAATCCCTTTGAATAAACGGATTATGCATAGGATTTAGATTTGGCGGAAAATATACCTATATACAGAATTATTAAAGGATGATATACAATATGCCAAAACAAACAGTCGAGCAACAATATACACAACAACAAGCAATGAAATCAGAATTAAAACCTAAAGATAAAGCAAATATGGCTCTTAAAACAAAACAGCAACAACATATCGCTAAAATATTAAATGCTATTAACCAGTCATTGCAAGAGGCACAACAAGCTGTCCGCCAAGTAAAGGGAACAAACCCTATTCAGCCGCAACTTCGACTTGCCGATGATAGGCTTTCAAATGCAACTCAACTTTTACAACAATTACAAATTTCAGCTCCCGAGATGGTATTTGGCTTCTCTAAGGGAGAACAACAACAATTAAAACAATTAGATTATCAAATAGAAAAAGCCGCCAGTACACTTCAATTAATTCAACAGTCTATTTCTTCTAAGTAAAAATTTTAATGAGGTCGGGACATAAGTATTTGTCCCAGCCTCCAGTCAATACAATTGTTTAAGTTTTTCAAAATCTGTTTTCGTATCCACATCGAAAAACGTATATAAATCATGGCTATCTTTCTTCAAAAATAAACCATTCTTTTTTTCTGCTTGAATAATTTCACTAGCTCCCCGGTCTCCTTCTATTTCGTATATTTTCGAAAATAAATTGGAAGAAATAAGAATTGGCGGACATATCAATCCAATTGTTCCAATAAAATAGGATTTTGAGTTTTTATAAAAAGATTCGATAAGCCTATCAATAAATTTTGGAGTTACAAATGGCTGATCAGCTAAAAGAACGACAATTGCATCAGCTCCTAACTTTTCCGCAAGTGTTAAACCGCATTTTAACGAATATGACTGCCCTTTATATGCTTCTGTACACTCTTTTTTTATCCATCTTGTTTTTGACAATTTAATTTGCTTCGTCGTCCAATTGAGCTTATCTCCGGGTCTTATTATAATAATTATTTCATCAAGTTTAGATTCAATTGCCGCTTCAAGACCAATTGACCCAAGCGGCTTATTTTTAAAAGTAGCGAATAGTTTGTTATTTTCGAACCTGGTACTTTTCCCCGCGGCCAGATATATTCCCACTATTTTCGGTTTGCTCAAAGCTAGCCACTCCTCGCTTTACCCGTATAAGATCACCAATAATACTAACAGCTATTTCATCTGGTCCTTCAGCACCAATCTTTAATCCTACAGGCGAAGTTATTTGAGAGGGGATTTTTTCTTCATCCAACAGTCTTGCTGTTCGCTTTCTTGGACCAAGGACACCTAGATAAAGTAATTTTACTTTTATTAATTTCCTAAAGATCTCCTTGTCTTTTTGAAAATCATGAGTCATCAGAACAACCAAATCATTACTATTCAACGTAATATCCTCCATGTTTTCAACGAAGGTTACCCCTGGGAAAAGACTTGAACATAGATATTCAGGGCGCCAATCCCATATAAAGACGGAAAAGTCAGTTTGAATAGCCAAATTTGCAAGTGGCATGGCATCTGCACCTGCTCCAAAGATAAACAATCTATGCTTTGGTTGAAAATATTGATAATACTTTTCCTCAACTAATCGATTCAATCTATTTTTTCTAATCAATTCATATAGTTCACTTTCTTGAAAACCTAAATGCTTCTTCTTAGTCTGATAAACAGTTTGAATCATGTTAGGAATTGAGCTTAAATCTTTGATTGCTATAACATGAAGCCCTTTTTGTAATTTCACATAGAGATCCATAAGACGTTCTCTTACATCTGTAGTTACCTCTTCTAGTAATATATGTATTTTCCCGTTACAACCAACACCACGTCCCCAGCCTAAATCATCTTCTGCACTCATATCATACATTATCCGTTCGGACAAACGTTTCGGATCGTTCAGAAGATTTTCAGCACGTATAGCTAAATCATCTTCTAAACAACCAATACTAATAATGCCAATTTGATTGCCTGATTCAGTAAAAAGTACACAAGTTCCTTCTTTCCGATAAGCTGAACCTTCAACCTTTATTATTGTCGCCAATACGGCTCTCTCTACACCTAAGGATACTGTATCTAATATCTCATAAAGTTTATTCATTCGTTCCCCTCATTTGAATAACTTCTTTAACCGTTTGTTTAATTTCCTGATATCCCGTACAACGACAAATATTGGAATCAAGCCATTCATCAATCGTTGCATCATCTGCATCGGGTTCGGTTTCAATAAGTGCATAACTATTTAACACAAATCCGGGTGTACAGTAACCGCATTGAATCGCCCAGTTTTTTATAAATCTTTCTTGTATGGTCGTATCTGTTAATCCTTCAATGGTAGTAATGGACCGATTTTCATTCTCTACCGTAAGTGTGTGACAAGAGTTTAGGGGCAGGCCATCAACTAAAACTGTACATGCACCACAATCTCCATTGTTACAGGCAGGTTTCGCGCCCATTAAACCGAGTTCATGACGCAATGTATGAATAAGCGTCTCTGCATTTCTCACGTATACTTCTTTTTCAATTCCATTTATCGTTAATTTAACTACTTGGTTTAACATTAGGAGACAGCCTCCATTTGTTCGATTATTTTTGATACAATCCTTTCAAAAACGAATGCTCGGTATTTCTGTGTAGCATGCATATCTTCTACAATTGGGGCAGGCAACTGTTTCATTATCTTTTGAATACGTTTTTCACCTTTAACAGATGGATCATTCACTAAATTCTCAATCTGCTGAAGGCGAAATGGATACGGACATAACCCACTAAATGCAACTCTAGTCAATCCATCTACCTTTATTGCTGCACTTGTCAAAATAGGATAATTTACGCTCGATTGTTTCGTCCTTTTTTCAGTGAAGAATGGTTGCTTTATGATCTCAATATCAGTAATGATTTGTACAATGAATTCTCCGTCTCTTAAATTTATCGAATCGGTAAAAACTTGTAATATACTTCTTTTTTCCAAGCCTTTATCTGTCGCGATGACAATTTTACTATCAGCAAGCAAAAAAGGGAGAATCCCCTCTTTATAAGGCAAGTTACTCATAAGGTTTCCACCAATAGTTATCTTATTGCGCTCCGTCTTTGTTGCAATCTGCTTAACTACCTTTGTTAAAAGTGGAAATACATTTGAATCGGCTACATTCGTTAATGTAACTGCCGCTCCAATTATCAGTTCAGAATTTTGCTGATGGATAACACGACATTCTTGAATTTCCTTTATGTCAATGATTACTTCAGGATTGACTTCATCCATCCGTGCTCTACTAATAAACTCGGTTGCTCCTGCAACGTACATCACTTGTTTATTTTGCGAGCGATAGTTGTTATATTGTTTAATCGCTTCAGCCCATGTTTTCGGTTTACAATACTCAAAATCAAAATTAATCATTTCTCCCCTCCACAGATTCCCAAATAAATTCTGGAGTGAGAGGCAATTGATTTAATGAAGATCCGCTAGCAATAGATAAACTATTTGAAAGGGCACCAGCCATTCCGATTACTCCATATTCGCCAATCCCTCGTGCCCCATATGGTCCATCAACCAATGGTGTTTCAATAAAATCCACTAAATATTCCGGGACTTCACTAGCTCGTAATATATCGTATGATCTGAATTGCGGATTTAAAACTCTTCCTTCTTCATTAAACATAAACGTCTCTCTACTTGCCCAGCTTAATCCTAAATACATGCCACCACGCATTTGTCCAATTGCAGCATTCGGATTAATTACTTTTCCAGCATCTAAAACTGTCGCCGCTTTGATTATTTTGTACGTATATTCTTGTGGATCATACTCTACTTCAATTGCTTGAGCCCCGACCGTCCACTGGGGACCGGGTTTTCCATATCCTGTTTCCGGATCAAGAGGAGTTAAATGACGAACAATATGGGAACCTCCCCCAATGATTAAACCACCTATTGAATTTCCATTTGGAAACTTATAACCTACTGCTACATCTTTAATATTCACGTAAAATTCAGGACTATCTTTTATATATACCTTCCCATTTCCTACCACAACATCTGCTGGTAAACATTTTAAAGCAACTGCACCAATTTGTTTTAATTGAAAAATAGCATCTTCTGCTGCCGCCATAACTGCCCGACCCGCTAAGTATGTAGTACTACTAGCCACTGTTTTCCATTGATGTGGATCATATTTAGTATTTACTTCCATTGTTACATGGATTTTTTTCATATCCATTTGTAACTTTTCCGCTAAAATTTGAGCAAGTACTGTTTTTGTCCCTTGACCATGTTCGATCGCTGCACTATTTAGATTTACACTTCCATCTATATTAAAGATTAGAATTACTCCAGCTGTTGCATTGGGTGGTGTGCTTGAAGTCTTCCAAAAGCTTGTTATTCCTTTTGTGCGGACCTTCCCATCTTGAGTAGTTGTGCTTTGGCCTTCTGACCAATTAATTAACTCTTTAATTCGTCTGAGGCAAGAAGAAACATCGCCAATATTACTCGAATTTAAATGAGTCTGTGTAGGAGTCGTATCACCTGGTTTAATTGCATTCATTAATCTAAGTTCAATAGGATCGATAGCAAGCTTTTCAGCTAATAAATCCATTGCGCGTTCCATAACAAAAGTTAATTCAGGATGTCCAAACCCCCTAAAGGAAGTAGCATAAGGCATATTTGTATAAACACAATATGAATCACAATGAACATGATCAATTTTATACGGTCCTGTGCAGTCAACCGCTCCAGCCTTACTCATTCCGGCTCCCATATCTGAATAACCGCCTGTATTAAAATAAAATTCATACGATGCAGCCTTCAGCTTTCCATTTTTGGTAGCGCCAAGTTTCACATTTGCTTCCAAGCCTATATGTACAGGTGAAGAGATTAAATCTTCCTCTCTTGTATTTACAAGGCTGACCATCCTGCCACCTACTGCCCGAGAGGCTAAATAAACAATAAATTCTAATTGCACGCATCCCTTTCCACCAAATGCTCCACCAACTAAAGGAGTTTCTACTGAAATTTTTCCTGGTTCAATATTAAAACATTCGCTTAATAATTTTTGGACATAAAAAGGTCCTTGAGTTGCTGAATATATATATACATGACCATCCTTTAATATTTCTGCTCTAGAGACTCTCGTTTCAAGTGCTGCATGGTCGGCCGGTTTAAAAGAAAATTTTTCTTCCACTGTAATATCACTTTCTTTCCACCCCGTCTTCATATCTCCTTTACGAATTTTAGTAAGATTTGCGATATTTGTATTAGGCACTGAATGAACTCCTTTGACCATAACTGTATAATCTTTCATATTTTCATGAATTAATGGAGCTTCCTTTTTTATAGCTTCCCGGGGAGATTGGAGAACAGGAAGGGGTTCATATTCCACTTTAATAAGCCCCGCAGCATATTTCGCCTGATGTTCCTGATCTGCCACAACGACTGCAATTGGTTCGCCATAATAGCGAACTTTTTTATAAGCAATGGGAGGTCTATCACCAAGTAGCGGTCCTACCTGATACGGAAAATCTTCTCCCGTAATTACAGCGTGTACTCCTGGTGACTTTAAAGCTTCATTTACATCTACATGTTTCAATCTAGCATGGGCATGAGTACTTATATGTAATGCTGCACTTAATGTTCCTGGCTTTGACTCATCATTTGTATAGCGAACTTTTCCATAGGCTTTGTCTTTTAAATCAATCCGCGGGATATCTTTTCCGACATAAGTTAGGTTTTGAGTATCCATATATTCCATCCTTATTTTGGTAATAGTTACGATTTAATATCTCCATTCGTCTAGTATTTATTCAAAATGAATAAAGGAATATGTATCGTTTAGCCAAAACAAAAAAGGCTTCCGTACACCTTCATAGTCGGAAGCCTTCATAAATCTATTCGTATGAATATTTAAGAAACAGTGCAAACACGAAATATCCCTCTCTATCTCTACTTTGCAAGATGGGGTCCGTTAACATCTTTCTTCGTGTTCTCTATAGGAGGAATATCGTTATAAAAAACCATGCAATCATAATAAATTGGATTAAAAATTTAGCAATAACACCGCTTAAAAATCCTGCTAATGCGCCAACCGATGCAAGACTCGCTTCTTTTGCGGTCTTATGTTGTACCATTTCAATTAAAAAAACAAGGATTAATGGAACAACAATTATTCCTAACGGCGGATATATAAATGTTCCGATAATGACGCCTATAATAGCACCCCATTGACTGCCTTTCGTCCCGCCAAATTTATTGACAAAGTAGCGGTTCGTCAAGAGGTCAGCAATTACTAAGATAATAGTAAAAACAGCCATCACTACCCAAAAAAATACTGATAACTGATGGGGCTCAAGGAAGAAATGGTAAAGTATAAATCCTAACCAGATTAAAGCGACAGCTGGAATAACAGGTACAAAAACTCCGATCATGCTTACAATGAATAAAACAATAATTAACGCCCAGATAATAATTTCCATTAATCTGATCTCCTATAGTTAAATTAACTTGCCTCTCTTCTAAATATTGTGGACAGCTTTACTTCTTCCTTATTCATGATCCGTTTAAAATTCTCTACATGTTTCATGATAAATAAAAATATAAATAAAAATGCAATATATGTGGCAGCTCTTCCAAACGTATAAGTCGTATACATTATAAAAGATAGATATAACATAGAGGTACCGGTCACGAAATAGTTAGTCACAAAGGCAAAAATTAATAAAATAATGAGTCCCAAGACTGCAAATTTCCAATCTAAATATAATAACACTCCAAAGAATGATGCTGTTCCTTTTCCACCTTTGAAGCTCATTGTCACTGGAAAGTTATGACCAATAATGACAAATAACGCATTGACATATAAGAGCAATGTTTGGTGTTCAAATAGTACATTAAAATTATCTAATATTATTGCAACGAGACCAAGAGAAATAATTGCCTTAATTACGTCGATAAACGCAACGATAACCCCAAACTTCAAACCTAATAAAACAGTCGTATTGGTAGCACCTGCATTTTTCATCCCATTATTTTTAATATTAATATTTTTATATTTACCTACAAGCTGGGCCCCATTTATGCAGCCGAATAAATATCCCACAATTATTATTATAAGAAGAAGATACATTGTTCTCCCCTCCTTTTCAATAATCATACTGTAAAAACAACTTTATAACAATTTATTCCACCTTATGAATATAATAAGAAAAAGAACCTAGTCTATCTAAGCTTAGGTTCTTTTTCAGCCAATGCCTTAACGTCTTTCCTCACTAACTTTTTCCTGATACTCCTTTTCTTCATCTACTAACGGATCAATCGTATGCTTATATCCATATCCTTTTGATATTGTTAGTAATGATAAAATTAGAATACCTACAGTCAGAAGGATACTGATAACAAACGCTGACATCGCCACTTTTAACACCTAACCTTCATCTTAATTTATTTGTATCGTACGTATTTTACTAGATAAAATCCATTTTTAGTATGTTTCTCTTCTATCTTCTCCAATAATTCGGACTTCCCGCTCTAAATCAACACCATACTTTTCTTTTACAACCTTTTGCACATATTCTATTAAAGTGATATATTCATTAGCTGTTGCTTCCTCTTTATTGATAATGAATCCAGCATGTTTTAACGAAACTTGAGCTCCACCGATCTGCTTTCCTTGTAAACCGCTGTCC
This sequence comes from Pseudogracilibacillus sp. SE30717A, assembly GCF_037071985.1. NCBI lineage: Bacteria > Bacillati > Bacillota > Bacilli > Caryophanales > Bacillaceae > Pseudogracilibacillus > Pseudogracilibacillus sp. SE30717A. The sequence goes on from NZ_JAXHDF010000001.1 coordinate 50,379, forward strand.
TGAATGAGCTTTCCCGCAAAATAACCTGGCGGACGCTTGAATACACTTCCACAAGTAGGATATTCTAAAGGTTGCTTCGATTCTCGCTTATACGTTAAATCGTCCATAATCGATTTAATTTCGTCATAGTCGCCCACTTCTAAACCAAATTCGGCTTCAAGTACAATATAACCATTCTTAGGTATATTGCTCGTTCTATAAGACAAGTCTAAATCTTTCGCTTTTATTTTGCTTATATTCCCTTCACGATCCACAATTGTTGCTTGAAGTAAGACATCTTTAATTTCACCGCCATATGCACCAGCATTCATAAACAGAGCTCCACCGACCGAACCAGGAATTCCACAAGCAAATTCCAATCCGGTTAAATGGCTTTCTAGTGCCTGTTTCGATACATCGGCTATAAGTGCTCCACTTTGAGCAATTACCGTTTTGCCGTCAACACGAATATCTCCTAACTTCCCTAAGTACATAACAATTCCGCGGATTCCACCGTCTTTTATAATTAAATTCGACCCGTTTCCAAGTAGCATAAAAGGGAGATTTTCTTTTGTTGCAAATTTTACCACTTGTTGAACTTGTTCATACGTTTCAGGAGTGACAAAATAGTCAGCATTTCCTCCTAAACGAGTATACGTGTGATTTTTTAACGATTTGTTTTCAACTACATTATCTACTGTAACAATATTTATTAACTGTTCATATATATTCACTAAAATCATTCCTCAACTCAATCATTCTAAGCAAAAAGCCTAAAGCTATTATATTAAATAAATAGTTATTTGTCCCTTCTTAAACTTAAATAAACTGTTTGATTGAGTGAAATTCCGGCTTTAATTTGCTATAAGTCGCAATATATTTAAACCCGACCTCATCCAGCATCTGATAGATTTCTTTAAATCGATGACCAACATGTTCTGCCTGATGAGCATCTGAACCGACTGTAATAATCTCACCGCCACATTCTTTATACAGTTTAATAATATCAACACTTGGCATAGCACTGTTTAATCCATATGCAAAACCGGAAGCATTCACTTCGATACCTTTTCCATCCGGAATGATTGTCGTAAATATGTTACGAATAATATCATAAAAATTAGCGTCCGTCGTTAATTTTTTATATCGTTTTACTAAGTCCAAATGACCTAAGACTGAATAATAATGGAAGTTTTTTACACAATACAGTAATTCCTCATAGTATAATTCATATGCTTCTTCTGGAGTTCTATTATTAAAAAATTCCCCATGGTGCAAATTTTTTCTATCTGCAGCATGTAAAGAACAGATAATAAAATCAAACATTTCTTTCTCTAAAACTTCTTCACATTTCTTTAATAAATGCGGCTGAACTCCAATTTCAACACCTTTTTTTACCGAGATTTGTGATTGATAACGCTGTTGCATTGCTTTGATTTTCTCATTGTAACGTGAGAGATCCAAATCAAACTCAATCGTTGGATCTGGATAATCATAATCAATATGTTCTGTAAAGCAGATTTCTTTAAATCCTTTTTTTATCGCAGATTCAATTGTATCTTCCATTGGTGTTTCGCAGTCAGCAGAAAAATCGCTGTGCATATGATAATCAAACATCATTAATTCCTCCAGTTTGTAATTGACAATTTCTTCGTTTACTATTAAAGTATATAAATACCATTCACTTTACTACGATAAAGCGATAGAGTGATAGAGTGGTAAGATTATAAAGGAGTTTCTTTTAAATGTACTTATATCATAACATAGAAAATGACCTTGTAATTAATGTAGAGCAAATTCATGCACGCCAAAAATTAATTCAAAAAATTAAACAGCGTTTTGCAACCTTTGGTTATCAAGAAATCATCACATCAACTTTTGAACAATATGATTTATATGCAAAAATGAATGGAACTGTTAATCATCAAGAAATGATTAAAACGATTGATAATACTGGACAAGTGCTTGTCCTCCGACCAGATGTCACGATTCCGATTACTCAACAAATTGCATTGCATAATAATGAATTGAGAGAAGACTTACGATATTTCTATGTGCAAGATGTTTTCCGCCAGGCTGCAGAGACAAAAGATCATCGTGAGAGCACCCAAGCAGGAGTTGAATATTTCGGAAATCCGTCTCCTCAAGCAGACGCTGAAATTATTGCTTTAGCCATTCAAATGCTTCAAGATATTCAAGTTAATAATTTTAAAATTGAGCTTGGACATGCAGGGTTTTTTAAACAATTAGTAACGGATATGAACTTGGAAAAGCAGGACTTATCTGAATTAAAACAATATATTCAAGCAAAAAATGTAACGGAAATAGAACAGTTTTTAAATCGTTTATCTGTAGATTCAGAAGTAAAGAAAGTCGTATCTACCCTACCTTTTTTATATGGCAATCCGCTAGAAGTGATTTTAAAAGCAAACAACTTGCCATTAAATGATGAAATGAAAAATACCTTACAAAATTTAAAAAATATATATGATGTATTAGATGCATATGGGGTAGTCAAAAATGTCGTTATTGACTTAAGTTTAATTAACCATATGGATTATTACTCAGATATGATTTTCCAAGGCTTTATTGAAAAAGTCGGTAAACCGATCATTATGGGAGGCCGATATAATACGTTGGCGAATCAATTTCACTCTAATCTTCCTGCAATTGGTTTTGCATGTGATGTTAATTTGTTAATAGAAGGAATTGATAATACAACGCTTCCTTCAATTCAGCCTGTCGATATTGTTGTCACGTTTAACCAACAAGAGGAGCAACAAGGATTACAACTGGCAAGTAAATTAAGGAATGAAAACTTTACTGTTTTAACTTACTTGGATTCTCAAGAAAAGAGTAGAATTCCCATATCAACTTTTTCCATTCATATAAAGGAAAATGAAAATATATTAATCATGAAGGATAAACAACTTCCATTTTCAAATGCAGAAGACGTATTATCATTACTTCACCGGGTTAAGGAGAGACGATAAAATTGTCACAACTTACTTTAGCTTTAGCAAAAGGCCGAACTGCAAAAGATTCACTTCGCCTCCTTGAAAAGGCAGGGATTTCGTTTCCTGATTTCGATGAGAAAAGTAGAAAACTAGTTTTTTTCAATAATGATCGGTCGATTAAAATGATTTATGTAAAAGCTGTTGATGTCACAACGTATGTGGAACAAGGGGCAGCTGATATCGGCATTGTCGGGCGCGATAATATTTTAGAAGCGGAAGCAGATTTATACGAGCTATTAGATCTTCATCTTGGAAAGTGCCGCTTCGTCGTAGCTAGTTTAAAAGATATCCCATTAACAAAAGGAAAAACGATTAAAGTAGCCTCTAAATATCCTAATGTAGCTAAACGCTATTTTTTCAGAAAAGGGATAACTGTTGAAACAATCAAATTAAATGGTTCGGTTGAACTTGCTCCGATTATTAATATGTCTGATTGCATCGTAGATATCGTCGAAACAGGAAGTACAATTAAAGAAAATGGATTAACCATTTTGGATGATGTAGAAAAGATTAGCACAAGACTTGTAGTGAATAAAGCGAGTTTTGCAACGAAAACTGACGATATTCAACATTTTATAGATCAATTAAAAGTCGTTTTGGAGGATAACGAATGAACATAATAACATACAATGAATTTCAACTTAATAAAAAAACGAGTGAAGTCGAACGAAATAATCAAATTGATCAAATTGTTTTAAAAGTAATTAAAAATATACGTCAACATGGTGATCAAGCTTTATATTCTTATGCCAAACAATTTGATCATGTATCGTTAAATCAATTAATCGTTAGTGACGAGGAATTTCAAGAGGCTGAATCGCTTGTAAGTGAAGAATTCATTCAGGCGATACATGTAGCGAAAGAAAACATTAAAACATTTCATGAAGCCCAAGTGGAGAAATCATGGTTTATAAACAAAGCGGACGGAGTCATGCTTGGGCAGCAAGTAACACCTATGGATCGAGTTGGCGTTTATATTCCAGGTGGGAAAGCCGCTTACCCTTCAACTGTATTAATGAATTTAGTTCCAGCACATCTTGCCGGAGTTCCGGAAATTTACATTGCAACGCCTCCTCAGCCTGATGGTAAGGTGAATCCACATGTACTTGTAGCTGCAAAAAGTGTTGGAGTTAAAAATATATTTAAAATGGGTGGCGCTCAGGCAATTGCAGCTTTTGCATATGGAACAGAATCAGTTCGTAAAGTTGATAAAATTGTCGGCCCTGGAAATGATTATGTCGCAAGAGCGAAAAAATGGGTGTATGGTGATGTAGCCATTGATATGATTGCCGGTCCAAGTGAAATATGCATAGTAGCTGATGAAACAGCAAGAGCAGACTATGTTGCTGCAGACCTGCTTTCACAAGCTGAACATGATGAGGCTGCAACATCGATTTGCATTACAACTAGTAAAAATCTCGCTAAAGAAATTAAACGAGAAGTGGTTAAACAATTAGCAGAAGTGGAAAGAAAAGAAATTGCTCAGGCTTCCATTGATAGCAATGGCCAAATAATTGTAGCCGAAACCTTAGAAAAAGCATTTTTATTAGTGAATGAAATTGCACCTGAACACTTACAACTAATGATTGAAAATGCTACCGATCATTTACCTGACGTAAAACATGCCGGAGCAATTTTCTTAGGTAATTATTCACCAGAACCTCTCGGAGATTATTTAGCTGGTCCGAACCATACACTTCCAACTAGTGGAACTGCAAAATTCGCTTCTCCACTTGGTGTATATGATTTTATGAAAAAGTCGAGCATTATTCGCTACTCAGAGCAAGCTCTACTAAAAGAAGCAGATTATATTGAAACATTAGCGACGATGGAAGGACTTGGTGCACACGCAAGTTCTATTAAAATACGACGAAAAAATGGATAAAGGATGATAAATTTTGAGGAAACATTCAATCTCGAGAAAGACTGCAGAAACTGAAATCGACTTAAACTTTTTAATTGATGGAGAAGGTAAAGGTAATATTCATACAGGAGTTGGTTTCCTAGATCATATGTTAGTCCTATTTACTGGGCATGGCCTTTTTGATTTAGATGTAAAATGTGATGGTGATATAGAAGTCGACCAACACCATACAACAGAAGATATTGGAATTGCCCTTGGCCAGGCTTTCAAACAGGCAATTGGTGATAAAGTAGGAATTACTCGCTATGCTACTGTCTCGATACCTATGGATGAGGCTTTGGCAACTGTTCACATTGATATTAGTGGTAGACCTCATCTCGTCTACCGTGTGGAAAGTTTGAAAGATAAAGTAGGGAGCTTCGATACAGAGCTTGTGCAAGAATTTTTTCAAGGATTCGTTAACCATGCTGGTGTAACGTTACATATAAATTTAGAGTACGGGACAAATACACACCACATGATTGAAGCAATTTTTAAAGCTTTTGCACGCGCTTTGGACGCAGCAAGCAGTTTAAATCCGAGAGTAAAAGGAGTTCCTTCAACTAAAGGATTATTGTAGACAATGGTCCATTTAAATAAGTGATTTGATTTGGAACCATCATAGTAGATGAAAACTGCGCAATAACCCCTATAATTTGGTGTTGATATACCGCTTCGGCAGAATACTTCGCTTTCCGTGGGCACGGCCTCGGTGAGACTACGAAGTGCGTAGCACGAAGGAGGCTCAACAGCCACCCACGGAAAGCGCAGTGTATTTTCGCAGCGAGTTATACGCTTAACTTTTTTTATGTGTAACTGCACATTCTACGTATCTTACACATGAAACCAATAAACGTTTTTCAGGAATATATACAAGCTGCAGTTTAAACTTTTAAAACAACCTTAACTATTAAAGGAGATAAAAAATGATTATTTTTCCAGCAATAGACATTTTAGATGGTAAGTGTGTTCGCCTTATTCAAGGTGATTATAATAGAGAAAAGGTATACGGTGATTCGCCAGTCGAGATGGCGAAACAATGGGAAGAAAAGGGTGCGGAATATATTCATATTGTCGACTTAAATGGAGCGAAGACAGGAGAGTCTATTAATAAACAGATCATTATCGATATCGTAAATACAGTTTCTATTCCTGTTCAGGTCGGTGGAGGTATTCGCTCAATTGAAACCGTGAAAAACTATCTAGATAATGGAGTAACTCGTGTGATACTCGGAACAGCCGCAATAACCGATCAAACATTTTTACAAGAAGCGATTTCTCAGTTTGGTAAACAAGTGGTCGTGTCCATCGATGCAAAAAATGGATATGTTGCTACAGACGGCTGGACTGACACAAGTGATGTTACTGCTCTTGACTTAGTAAAAAAACTTGAAAAAGTTGGAGTTCAAACCATTGTATACACGGACATCGCTAAGGATGGCATGTTGCAAGGTCCAAACTTATTAGAGCAACAAACGATAAACGAAGCAACAGAAATGAATGTTATTGCATCCGGTGGTGTGACGACAAAAGAAGATGTAGAGAACTTAAAAAAACTAAATGTTTATGGGGCCATTATTGGGAAAGCTTTGTATGATGGAAAACTTAAATTTGAATCGTTATTGGAGGAATAAATATGGCAAAACGAATTATTCCCTGCTTAGATATTAAAAATAGTCGAGTTGTCAAAGGCAAAAAGTTTCAAGACATTCAAGATGTTGCTGATGCGATAGAACTTGCTAAAAAATATGAATTGGATCATGCAGACGTTCTTTTCGTCCTTGATATTACAGGAGAAGACCGTCCGGCATTTTTACAAATTGTAACTAATATTGCGAATGCTATCCAAATCCCTCTTTATGTCGGAGGTGGAATTCAGACAATAGAAGATGTTGCTGAAGTGCTGGAAGCAGGAGCAACAAAAGTATCGATTACAAGTGCCGCCATTGATCGTCCGGAACTTTTAAAAGAAGCGTCGGAAGCATTTGGCAAAGATCGACTCATATTATCAATTGACGCTAAAGAAATCGCACCAAACGTCTGGCATGCATTTACACGTGGTGGTAAGAATGATTCGGGACTCGACGTAATTGAATGGGCGAAACGTGGCGAAGAACTAGGCGTAAGCGAAATTCTCTTAAACTCTATTGATGCAGATGGTGTAAAAGAAGGATACGATTTAGCATTAAACCAAGCTGTAAAGGTGGCTGTAAATATCCCCGTCATCGCGAGTGGCGGAGCCGGCGAAATGGATCATTTTAGACAAGTTTTAACAGAAGGTACCGTCGATGCAGCCCTTGCTGCCTCTGTCTTCCATTATGATGAAATTCATATAACTGATTTAAAAGAGTATTTATTAAACTTCAACATCCCAGTAGAGGAGATTTAAAAATGATAGAAAAAATTTCATTTGATGAAAATGGTCTCATACCGGCTATCGTCCAAGATGATGTAACAGGGAAAGTCTTAATGCTAGCTTATATGAATGAGGAAGCATTTGAGAAAACTCTTGAAACGGAAGAAACGTGGTTTTACAGTCGATCAAGAAAAGAATTATGGAATAAAGGTGCAACCTCTGGTAATAGACAAAAGGTAAAAAGTGTTGCCCTTGATTGTGATCAAGACGCTTTACTTGTCACCGTTCAACCTCTTGGTCCTGCATGCCACACAGGAGAACAAACTTGTTTTCATCATACGATTAAAGAGAATGCGAATCCTAAACGAGATGTTATTCATAATTTAATAGACATTATTGAAGATAGAAAAAACAATCCAGTAGATGGTTCGTATACAACATACTTATTTAAAGAAGGAATTGACAAAGTCTTAAAAAAAGTCGGTGAAGAAACGAGTGAAGTTATTATCGGCGCTAAAAATAACGATAAGGAAGAAATTAAATGGGAAATCGCCGATCTCGTTTATCATACGCTTGTATTAATGAATATTACAGGTGTTAGCTTGTCCGATATTAAGGATGTGCTCTATGAACGGCACGTGCAAAAAAAGGAAGATAGCAATGAATAGTCTTTGGAGTTCTATGGCTAAACGAGCAGAACCGTATATTCCTGGAGAACAACTAAATAAGAATAACATATTAAAACTAAACACAAATGAAAATCCATATCCACCTTCACCGAAAGTAATTGAGGCAATTACTGAAGAAGTTGGACGAAATTTACGACTGTACCCATCACCAACAATGGAAACTTTACGGCAATCGATCGGAACGTACTATGGACTTAAAATGGAAAATGTGTTTATCGGAAATGGTTCTGATGAAGTTCTTGCTTTTTCATTTATGGCTTTTTTTGAACCTGAAAAAGAAATATTATTTCCGAACATAACGTATAGCTTTTACCCTGTATATGCGAAGCTTTTTGATATTCCTTATAAAGAAGTAAAGTTAAAAGATGACTTCTCATTAGACATTAAACAGTTTTTCAATTCAAAAGGCGGTGTGATTTTTCCAAATCCAAATGCACCTACAAGTATATACTTACCGCTTGAACATGTTGAAACTATCGTGAAAAACAATCCTAACAAAGCAGTTATTGTCGATGAAGCTTATATCGATTATGCTCCTGAATCAGCAGTATCACTGGTCAATAAATATGATAATTTACTCGTTATTCAAACGATGTCTAAATCACGTGCTTTAGCAGGATTGAGAATCGGTTTTGCTCTAGGAAACGAAAAATTAATCCATGCATTGATCCGAATAAAAGACTCATTCAACTCATACCCAGTTGACCGCTTAGCAATGGCTGGAGCGACTGCAGCGATTAACGATAAACCTTATTTTGAAGAAACAACCGAGAAAATTATTAAAATAAGAGGTTGGACAACCGATCAACTTGAAGAGCTTGGGTTTCAAGTTCTTCCTTCCGCAACAAACTTTGTTTTTGCGAGTCATCAAGGTATTGAAGCAGAAACATTGTATAAAGAATTACGCGACAAAGATATTCTCATCCGTTACTTCGGTAAAGAACCTATCGACAACTTTGTTAGAATAACGATTGGTACGGATGAAGAAATGCAACAATTAATAGAAGAGATTAAACACATATTAATTTAAATTTGCGTTCAATTAAATCTCTTAATTTAAACAACATATCCTCCAAATCGGTTGTGCACTTGTTACGAGATGGAGGATATTTTCATTCAAAATAACTTTTACTTACTTTTACATGCTTGAATAAAACCAGCATATATATTTTTAGAAGACTCATCGCCTTTATTTATTAAGTTCTCCGGGTGCCATTGAAGTCCAAGTACAAATGTTTCAGAATCCCCTTCTATCGCTTCTATCACACCATCACTCGCTGTTCCACTAACCGTTAATGCAGAACCGAGTTTGTCATTCGCTTGATGATGTCTACTATTTACTTTTATTTTATCTTTACCTACTAAACGAGATAATAAACTATTTTCAGCTACATGTATATAGTGAGATGAATGATCTGCAGGGGCATTTTGCTGATGTTGCAGTAGTTCCCCTTCTTTTTGTGAATAAATATCTTGATACATGGTTCCACCAAGCGCTATATTTAAAATTTGACTCCCTCTGCAAACACCTAAAACCGGCTTATTTTGTTCGATCATTTTTTTCGTTAGCGCAATCTCATACTCATCACGCGCTGGGTTAATTCTACCTAATTTCGGATGTGGCTCTTCATTAAATAATGTTGGATCAATATCATTTCCACCAGTTAAATATAAACCATCAATCATGTCTGCAATCTGATTAATATTATTCGTTGAAGCTATTAAAGGTAAAATAATTGGTGTTCCTCCTGATTGTACGATCGCATTCATATTATCGATATTAACAAAATAAGTATGGCTGTCTTCATTTATCGATGGTGTAATTCCAATAACTGGGTTCATTATTCATTCCTCCTTATACACTAACATCATTTATATTATATTGTTTTTACGATAAAAAGTTTGGTTCATTCTTCTACATTTATTGCATTTAAAGGAAGTTCTTTAACTATCCTACCTTTTCTTCCTTCTGTCGTTTCTGCATTACTTAATGAATTTAAAATAGCCTCATATGTCACCTCAGCAGCTGCCGTAAAAAATGTATTCATAATTGATTTATCATCCCGTAACTGGATAACTTGTTCTGTCACTGCATCTGTATAATGAGGAAATGTTTGTGCCGTAGAAAAAGCAATCACAATATCACCGCTTCCGTGATCCATATGACTTCCTGTCCGTCCTAACCCAATTCCAGTCCGTTTAGCTACCCTCTGTAATTGTCGTTCGTTTAACGGAGCATCAGTTGCTAAAATAATCATAATTGAACCATCTGTATCAACATTTGGTTCATGATTATGTAAATCTAGTGAACGATGTAAAAATTCATTATATCTCTTTAGTTCATGTTGTTTTCCAAAATTACTTAATACTAAACACCCTAATGTATATTTTTCGTTTACACCTTCACCTTCTAAGCAAATGATACGTGACGAACAACCAATACCGGCTTTATAATCGAAACAGACCATACCAGTTCCGGCACCGACCGCCCCTTCTTGAACACGGTTTGTCGATGCATTTTGAATGGCCTGAAGCGCATGATGGGGTTGCACAGGAAATGTTCGTATTGAATTTAAATAACTGTCATTACATTCACCAACTACCACATTTACTGTACCTGTTCCATCTCCTATTTCTATATTTTGATCTAGTAAGTATTGTAATGTCCCTTGGATAACTGCCGGGACAGCGAACGTGTTCGTTAGCATAATTGGAGATTCCAATCTACCTAACTCATTTAGTTGGACTAATCCGGTCGTTTTACCAAATCCATTCAATACATAACTTGCACAAGCAATCTTTTCTTTAAAAATATTACGTCCATGGGGTAATATTGCCGTTACTCCTGTACAAGCATAGTCACCGTGTTTTAGTGGATAATTTAATGTTTCATGTCCGACCTGAACACCTTCAACATCTGTAATACAATTTTTCACTCCCGTAGGTAAATAACCTATTTTAAAACCTAATTCTCTAATTTTAACTCTAGGCAATACGAAACATCTCCTTAAAACCTTATTCACTTAAATGTATTCATTAACCGTATAACGGATCAAAGCCAGTGATCCCCAAGTTTAGACAAGCTTGGATCCCATGCCACGCCTCCAACATATCGTTTCCTTTATAGGCAATAATTCTCGGTGATTTCATATAGGACCCAGGAACCTGACTAGCACGTTTACAAGCGGCTGTAGATGTCCATTCAATTTCCAATTCCACTTGTCCATCTATCGTATAAGGTTTTATTTCTTTTATTCGATGTACAGCTTGTGAGACTTTATTTTTTATCTCCTTATGACTGTTCTCCAAAGATAAGCATCGAGCTGTCCAGCGATCAATCGCATATTTCACAATCGCTGTTTCAATATTTCCTAATGATCTTTTTGCTTCTTTTGCCAAACAATCATCCCCGGAAACCATTAGAACGGGTACGTCAAAATAACCTGCTAGTGCTGCATTTATCTCCAATTCACCAACTGGCATTCCATTCATTCTCATCTCATACATTTCTGGCCCTACCATCGTTTCATTTGCCACCCCGTGGGAATGTCCTACTTTTGCATGTAAACCAATGAACAGCGCCCCATCATGCCCTTCCACTTGCTCTACCATCGATAACCGTTTATTTGAACCTCCCCGAATTATTTCAGCTCTTGCATCTAGCTTTTCATAAATAATATTTAAACTCGACCAATGTGCATCATTTACAAGAACCTCTCTTGCTCCTGCTTCAAACGCCCCATCAATCGCTGCATTGACATCCATTGTCATTAATTTTCTAAACTCTTCAAAACGACTACCTGTTGGATGCATTTCATCAGAACTAACTACTCCCGAGATTCCTTCCCCATCTGCTACGATGTAAATCTTCATAACTTCCCTCCATTGAACGCAAGTTGATGATGTTTATTTCATATAAAGATATAATTCCTTCCCAATCTCATTCAGAACTCTTAAGGCGGAATCTTGATGACACTCTTCAGATAGGATTGTAACCGTTACAACACGTTCACCCATATATAAAATACCTACATCATGCTTAACTCCTGTAACACTTCCTGTTTTACTAGCAAACACCCACTCAGGTTGAACACCGATAAATGGTTCCTCGTTTTTAGGTAATGTGCTCGTCAAATAATGAAGTTGCTGCCTTTTCATAATATTGATCATTTGCTCACAAGCATAATAAGAACTTAATATCCCAGTCGCAATTTTTTTCAAAAAGAGAGAAACATCATGAGCAGTAATGATATTTCTCCCTTCTATTTTAACTGGAACCGTCATTAGTTTATTGTAGAATGTACTGTTTTTCATCCCTATTTCAACCATTGTATCTTGAATCTCTTTAACTCCAATTTCGTCAATGATCATATTCGTGGCTGTATTATCGCTTTGAATGATCATTAACATCATAAGATCAAATAAAGATAATTTAATTCCGGGTGATAAATGTTGTATTACCCCGGCTCCCCCAACGATATCTTCTCTTTTTACTTCTAACGTATCACTTAACTTCAACAATCCTCTATCAGCCATCTTAAAAGCAGTCGCTAGAATTGGTAGTTTTATAATACTTGCTGCAAAAAAAGTTTTATGCGCATTCATATGCCAACTTTTTTTCTCGTTTAAATCTTCAATTGCAATCGCCCAATTTCCTTCTGCGTTTTCAATGATCCTCTCTAATTTAATCGTTAAATTTTCCATGATAAACTCCTTTTAAATTCCCGGCATCAGTTAATTTCGGAACAATCCGGTGGAAAATAGACATCGCTGTTGGAGTTCCGTTTTTATCTACTACTATTTCAATCGGCTCCAAAGTATCGTCCATTTCAGCAAGAAAAACATGTTTTCGAATCCACTTAATTGGATACTTTTTCCCCTTATAATAAAATTCCGCCTCACCGTTGTTTAATTCGATCGTAATATCTTCTAATTCGCCAGAACGATATGTTCCCTTATAACTTGCCAATGTTTCATCGTCTACTGAATATGCCTCATATGCGAAATGATGAGCATCTATATCCCGATTAAAATAGGCATTTAACGCTAACTCCATCGTACGAGAAGCAGGAAAACCGGATAAATTTGCTAAAACGATTACAGATATCCCTTTTTCTAATATCATCCCAAATTTTGAAGAAATCGATTGTAAACTTCCTCCATGTTCGATGAGAGTATCACCAAAATAATTAGGAGTAATCGTTAAGCCATACCCGTAAAATCGTTCTGGATCCATTTTTAAATATGGATATACCATTTGTTGGACACTTTTTTCCGTTAATATTCGTTTTCCATTTACTATTCCTTTGTTTATAAAAAGTTGACTATATGTAATCATGTCTCTAGCGGTAGACTTTAAAAATCCAGTTGCTCGCATGGCGGGTGCATCCCACCAATCTTGTACTTCATAAACGACATTTCCCTCTGTTAATTCATTTAGCTCATAACATGTTGTTATATTCTCATCATTTCCATACTCTTCCCTTGTAAAATAGGTTCGTTTCATTCCACAAGGATGAATGATGTTTTCAACTACGTATTGTTCATATGGAATGCCACTTGCCTGTTCGATAACCGCCCCTAATAATCCATATGCATCATTCGAATAACTAAATAACTTACCAGGCTGAGCAAATAACTGAACGTTAGCATCGGATATATAATTCATTAACGATTCAAATGTATCTATTGTTATCTCATCGGCATTTGATTCTAAGTAGTCAACTAAAAATTCATCGTTTCGCTTCCTGCGCATCGCATAATCTAATGAAGGAAGTGGAGGGATACCCGATGAGTGGTTCATAAAATGATGTACCGTTATTTTTTCTAAGTCATTTTTATTTTCAATTTTGAAATTTGGCAAGTAATCAGTAATAGGGGCATGAAGATTTATTTTTTCTTCTTCAACCAATTGCATTACAGCCGTGCAAGTAAATGATTTTGTTAAAGAAGCTAAACCAAATACAGTATCTCGATCAATTGGTAATGCTTTTTCTTTATTTTTAAAACCAACACTTTTTTCGTAAACAATATTTCCATATTCCGCGATGGCAACAATACAGCCCGGCACTTCATATGTATCCAGTAAATGTTCGATGCGTTCTTCAAATTCATTGAACTTCTTCATACATTTCCTCCTAAACAACAGCTATGTTAAGTCATGATTCATATACTGGCACTAAATTTCAGGAAGTTTTGATAGGCAAAACCTTTTACCTCATCCTCTGAATAGTATTTTAATAGTTCATTAATTAAATTTTGATACTTAGCACTATTCTCCAAGTTTGTAATATAACAATCTATTCCGTCAAAATCGGATCCAAAACCAATTTTGTTCACTCCACCTAATGAACATAAGTGATCAATATGTTTGATCAAATCGGAAATCTTTACCTTATTCGCATTTTCTCTTATAAAAGGCGGGTTAAAAACGACATGAATTAATCCAGTTTTCTCAAACAAACATTTGATTTGATCGTCATAAAGATTGCGTGGATGGTCACAAACACTTCGAGCATTAGAGTGGCTAGCGATTGGATAGTGTGCAAGTTCCATCACGTCCCAAAAGCCTTTAATTGATAAATGAGATACGTCAGTTAAAACGCGATGTTCGTTATTTAATTTGACAACTTCTTTCCCAAGAGCGGTTAAACCGGCACCCCGTTCTTCTCCTACACCATCTGCACATAAGTTAGCATGATTCCATGTAAGTCCTACCGACATTACTCCAAGATCGTATAGCTCTCTTAATTTATCTAAGTCATTTCCGAATGCATCAGCACCTTCTAATGTTAAAATTGCGCCTATTTCCCTATCTTTTAAACTATCTATCTCATCCCAGTGTTTAATAAACTTCATTTCTGAGTTTTTTTCAATAATTTCCGTATGAAACAATTCGGCCTGTTCTAAAGCGTACTCCCATAATTTATCTGTCGGAACTTCTGGAGGGATAAATATTGCAAAACATTGCAATAAAAGTTCTCCTTCTTTCAACCTTTCTAAATTCGTGTCTAACGTTTTTTCCTTTTTAAAGTCCAAGAACGTATTATTGCGTTTCGCCTGTTGCATTTCATATAGAGCATCACAATGTGTGTCGATTATTTTCATCAAACGACTCTCCTTTGTCTATTCATCCTTTCATAAAAATGAATCATAAAGTTACCTATCTACTATTATTTTTATGTTAAATTAATAATAAAGAAAAAGCTGTCTAAACATCGAAGTGCTATCATATTATGATTAAAATTCTTCTTTACTTTTAGGTTTAATTATATAAATGACAAGCAACAAGATGATTCGGCTCAACCTCTCGCCATTCAGGCTTTACTTGCGCGCATATATTCATTGCCATTTGACAACGAGTTCTAAAAGTACAACCGCTTGGGGGATTAATGGGGCTTGGAAGCTCTCCCTTTAAGATGATGCGTTCTCTTGTTTCTTCAATATCCGGATCAGGTATCGGAATAGCCGAAAGTAATGCCTTTGTATATGGATGAAGCGGCGTTTCATAAAGTTGATTGCTAACTGTTAATTCAACCAAATTCCCTAAATACATCACACCGATTCGATCTGAAATATATTTAACCATCGATAAATCGTGAGCGATAAATAAAAATGTTAAACCTTTCTCCATCTGTAATCTTTTTAATAAATTGACAACTTGTGCTTGTACAGACACATCAAGTGCGGAAATAGACTCATCAGCAATGATGAATTCTGGCTCTAGGGCAAGCGCTCGTGCAATACCAATTCGTTGACGTTGTCCTCCACTAAATTCATGTGGATAACGGTTCGCATGATCACGATTTAGACCTACTTCTTCTAATAGTTGATATACTTTTTCCATCCGCTCTTTCCGGTTCCTACTCATCCCATGAACTTCCATTGGATCTGAAATTACTTCACTAACTGTAAATCGAGGATTTAAAGAAGCATAAGGGTCTTGAAAAATCATTTGCATCTTACGATAAAACGACCATTTATCATCATCTGAAAGCTCATGAACATTTTCACCATCATAAAGGACATCACCGGATGTTTTATTATAAAGTCCCATAATTGTACGACCGATCGTTGATTTTCCACAACCCGATTCACCAACGAGTCCAAATATTTCTCCTTTTTTCACTTCAAAACTAACTTCATTGACTGCTTGTAAAACTGATCCTTTTCCAATATTAAAGTGTTTCGTTAAATCGTTCACCTGTAAAATAGCATCTTTCATCCAATTCACCCCAACTCACTGAAGACTTACTTTTATCGTATAAATGAGGAGTGGCTCCTATCTAAGCGAGCCATTCCTTCGATCAATAATTTTATTAGTTTTCAATATCTGCATATTTCAAGTCAAAGTATCCAACAGGATGCCTTAGTATGCCTGATACCCCTTCTGCTTCGAGTACCACCGTGTTATAAAAACGAATCGGCGTTGCGATCGCTTCTTCTGCAAGTAGTTTTTCAGCTTCATATAAAGATTCCCAACGTTTTTCTTCATCTGGCTCTGACTTACCTTTTTCAATTAACTCATCATATTCTGCATTTGACCAACCAGTTCTGTTCATATATGAATCAGTTACGAAGCTTTCTAAAAAGTTCACTGGATCATAATAGTCGTTTATGAATGAACTTCTTGAGAATTGAAGTTCTAAGTTTTGCTGGGCCTCAGCATACACATTCCACTCTTGGTTTTCTAATTTCACTTCAACACCTAAATTTTCTTTCAACATATCTTGAATCGATTCAGCAACTGCCTTATTACTATCGGTCGTGTTATACGATAATACCACTTCAGGTAATTCGTCGTATCCTTCCTCTTCCATTCCTTCTTCAAGCAATTGTTTTGCTTTTTCAGGGTCAAGTGCAACTAAATCGCCATTTACATCACGGAAGTCTTCTCCCGTAGGACTAGTAAAACCGGGAGACACATAACCGAATGCTGGTTCAACTTTATTCTTTACAACATATTCCGCAATTGACTCTCGATCGATCGCATAAGAAAAGGCTTGACGAATCTTTTTGTTATCAAATGGTTCTTTCGTGACGTTAAAGCGGTAAAATTCCAATCCACCATAATCACCGATATAGACATTGTCACCTTCGATTAGCTCATCTGATAACTCAGGAGGAATCTCAGCAGTATCAAGTTCTCCACTTTGGAACATTTGGTATTGTGTATTCTCATCATTTACCATGGCAAAGTGGACTTTATCTAATTTAACTGTGTCAGCATCCCAATAATGCTCATTCTTAGCAAATATCATTTCATTGTCATGCTCCCATGATTCTAGCTTAAATGGACCATTTGCTACGAATGAATCAGCTTCTGCATGCCAATTCTCATTTTCTGCTGCTACTTTATGATTGATTGGAAAAAATGCTGGATTCGTTAATAAATCTAAAAAGAATCCAGTTGGTGCAGTTAAGACGACTTCTAATGTTTTTTCATCGATCGCATTGATTGCTACATCATCAGCAGATCCTTCTCCAGCATTGTATTCTTCAGCGCCTTCAATAAAATAGGCTAGAAAAGCTGCAGATGAGGCAGTTTCCGGATCTAACATATATTTCCATGCATAAACGAAATCCTCTGCTGTAACAGGGTCACCATTTGACCAATTTGCATCTTCACGGAGATGAAAAGTATACGTTAATTTATCGTCGGAAATATCCCATTCTTCTGCTGCACCCGGCGCCGGTTGAGATTCTTGATCTAGACGAGTTAGCCCTTCCATCAAGTTATTCAACGGGTCCCAAGACACAGCGTCAAATCCAATCGAAGGATTAAAGGAAGTAGGTTCTACATCATTATTTAAACGAAGTACTTTTTCCCCGCCATCTTCCTCTGTCTCACCTTCTTCAGTCCCTTCATCTGTCGTTTGCGATTCTTCTTTTCCAGCATCTTCATTCGCTGTACAAGCAACTAGAACAACCGCTGTTAATAATACAAATAATAACAACAAATATTTCCTCATGTTTTTACCCCCCTCATGATTTTACCGCTAAAGAAGCCATTACTTTTTTCGCCCGCTCATCTTGGAGCCAACAATCCACATGGTGTGATTGACTAAGTCGTGTTTGTGCGGGATAAACTTTATTACACACCTCCATGGCATATGGACACCGTGCGGTAAACGGACATCCTGCAGGAGGTGAGAATAAATCAGGTGGTGTACCATCAATTGGTGCTAATTGTTCTTTCCTCATATCTAAACGAGGAATAGAGTTTAAAAGTCCCCGGGTATAAGGATGTGATGGCTGATAAAAAATTTCCCGTTTCGTTCCTGTTTCAATAATTTTACCGGCATACATTACTGCAATACGATCAGCAACTTTAGCAACAACTCCAAGATCATGCGTAATTAAAATAACTGCTATACCTGTTCTTTTCTGTATTTTGTCAAATAGTTCTAAAATTTGCGCTTGAATGGTAACATCAAGAGCTGTTGTCGGTTCGTCAGCAATTAATAAATCAGGTTCGCAAATTAAAGCAATAGCAATAACGATACGCTGTCTCATCCCTCCACTAAATTGATGTGGATAATGATTCATCCTTTCTTCGGGATTTGGTATCCCTACAAGATTCAACATTTCGAGTGCTTTTTTCTTAGCATGATTTTTATCTATTTTATGATGTTGACGTAACCCTTCTGTCAATTGATTTCCAACCGTTAAAGTTGGGTTTAGTGCTGTCATCGGGTCTTGGAAAATCATAGAGATATCAACACCTCGAATGGAACGCATTTCTTTATCGCTAATTTTTATTAAGTCTTCACCTTTAAACAACACTTCACCTTGTGTTATTCTTCCGGGTGGGTTGGGGATTAATCGCATAATAGCGTTAGATGTTACACTTTTCCCACATCCCGACTCCCCCACTATGGCGAGGGTCTCTCCTCTATTAACATGAAAATTTACTCCCCTTACTGCTTGAACTGTTCCTCCATAAGTGGAGAAAGTTACATGAAGATTCTTTACTTCTACTATTTTCTCCATATTTCACCCCTACTTCCTTAGCTTTGGATCAAGTGCATCTTGTAATCCATCACCTAGTACGTTAAAAGCAAACATTGTAAATGAGATAAAGAAAGCTGGGAAAAATAATGTCCACCAGTTTCCGGATAAAATAGCACCTAACGAATCATTTGCCATTACTCCCCAACTCGCATAGGGTGCTTGTATACCCAACCCTATAAAACTTAAGAAAGCTTCGGCAAAAATAGCGGAAGGTACTGTTAATGTCATTTGTACAATAATCGGTCCCATCGTATTCGGTAACAGATTTTTTCGAATAATCCTCGATGTTTTAGCCCCGTACGATTGAGCGGCAAGAACGAATTCGTAATTTTTTATTTGGAGGACTTGCCCCCTTACAATCCTTGCCATCCCGACCCAGCCGGTCACTGTTAAAGCTACTATAATCGTAAATAAACTTGGCCCAAGAACAACGAGTAATAAAATGACAACTAATAAATAAGGAAGGCCGTATAAAATTTCAACGATTCGCATCATGACATTGTCAGTACGGCCGCCTTTATAACCGGCAATACCTCCATAAATAATCCCGATGGATACGTCGATTAATGCAGCCATTAATCCAACAAATAAGGAAATACGTGCTCCATACCATGTTCTTGTAAATACATCTCTGCCGGCTGAATCTGTTCCAAACCAATGCTCAGCAGATGGTTTTTGATACTGTTCAGGTAAATTTTGCGTATTTACCTCGTAAGGTGAAAGGATGGGACCAAAAATTGCCATGAATGTTAGTAATATAAGGAATATTAATCCTACCATCGCCAACTTATTTTTCTTTAATCTATTCCATGCGTCTTTCCAATAGGAGAGTGAAGGACGTGCTACTACTTCCCCCATCCCTTGCTCTTTTTCTAGTAATCGGAACCATTCGTCAGGTGCTTCGGAAGGAGAATTTTTTTCAGGTTGCATTTCATGAAGTGCTTTCATTTATTCTCCTCCTTTCCGATGAACTTTAATTCTTGGATCTAATATGCCGTAAGCGATATCAACTAAAAAAAGCATAATGATTAAAAAGGCGCTATAAAACACGGTCGTCCCCATAATAACTGGATAGTCACGTTGGTTAATGCTATCAACGAAGTATTTTCCCATCCCTGGGATAGCGAAAATTTTTTCTATAACGAACGTACCAGTTAAGATACTTGCAATTAATGTACCTAATATTGTTACAACTGGCATTAACGCGTTTCTAAGAGCATGTTTTACAATAATCTTCCATGGATTTAGCCCTTTTGCCTTTGCCATTCGAATATAATCTTGTGTCAATACTTCCAACATGGATGATCTTGTAAGTCTAGCGATAATCGCCATTGGGCCGGTAGCTAATGCTAATGTTGGAAGAACCATATGAGCCGGGCTAGACCAAGTTGCTACAGGTAACAGTTCCAAATTCACCGCGAGATGTTGGATTAATAATGTCGCTAAAACAAAGTTTGGAATTGAAATACCTAGCACTGCAAACCCCATTGCTAAATAATCTATCATTCCATTATGTCGTAAAGCTGCGAACACACCTAACGTAATTCCTGATAATACAGCGACAATGATCGTAATGATCCCTAATTCAAAAGATATCGGAAAGCCCCTGCCTAAAAGGTCATTTACTGAGTGATCTGGTTGTTTAATAGAGGGACCAAAGTCAAATGTAGCAATCGATTTTATGTAAAGGAGATATTGAACATAGTAAGGTTTGTCTAAATTGTAATGCGCTTCTAAGTTTGCTTGAACAGTTTCATTAGAGGAACTTTCACTATTAAATGGAGAACCTGGAATACTTACCATTAAAATAAATGTTAATGAAATGATGATCCAAAGTGTAATTAGCATAATAAGTAAGCGCTTTAAAATATAACGTAACATTCTACTCACCCCTATTTATCAACTAGTGTTTTTCTTTACTCTAAATTTGCTACGTCATTTAACTTGTATGTTTTTACCTAAAATGGTTTTGTTAGCGCTTTCTATTGATGAAAAACTTATGTTTAAGTGGTATTCATTTCCATAAACTTAATAATTTTATTTAATTATATGGAATTTTACCCTATATTTCCAATTAATATTATTTGTTCTACTTATTTAAAAAACTAATAACCCTTTATTTATCCGCCTTAAGTATGATGAAAATGACCATATTTACTATATAATTAATATAAAGATATGAAAAAAATAGAATTTTATGATGAATATTTTTCAATGCATCTTTACAAAAGATTGATAACATAGGTGGTATAAAAATGAATTTGAATCAACTAGAAGCTTTTTTATATGTTTCATTTACTGGTAGTTTTAGTAAAGCTGGAGAAATTTTATTTATATCCCAACCAACAGTAAGTGCTCGTATCAAATCATTAGAACAAATCTTAGGTTGTTCATTATTTAACCGAAATGATAAAAATGCCACGTTAACTAAAGAAGGAGAAATCTTTTTACCATATGCTAAAACAATTCTTGAACAAATGGATGAAGGAATCCATTCCATTCAAAATCGTAATTTAATTACTGAAGGAGAAATAAGTATTTCATCTGTATTAATTATGGCAGATTTTATTTTACCAAAAATAATTAGTGAGTTTTATAAAGTCTTTCCAAAAATTAAACTAACCGTTCATACAGGACATACCCATAACGTATTAGATATGGTTCTAAATTATGAAGTACCGTTAGGGATTACTCGTTCCGTTAATCATCCCAAACTTGATTCCATTCATTTATTCGACGATGAACTGGTGTTAGTGACGTACCCAAGCCATCCTTTTTACCACAAACAGCATGTTTCTTTGCAAGATGTCGCCAATGAGCCGTTAATCTTATTTAATCGTGGTTCAATCGATTGGACTTTGATTAATAAAGCATTTCACAATTTAAAAATAGAATCGAACATCGTTTTAGAAACGGATAATATTAAGCTCGTGAAGCAAATGATCATAAAAAAAATGGGGATTGGTATTTTGCCTAGATTATCTTTAGAAGAAGAATTAAGGGCAGATAATCTTCGTGTTGTAAATATTAGCGACTTACCCCAACTTAGTCGTCCATATCAAATTATCTTTTTAAAAGATACAAAAATAGAAGGTTTATTAAAATTTTTTGTAGACTTTGTATCCACTCAAATTAAACAAATGATGAAATAACTCTTTAGTGCAAACTTAAAAAGGGACTGAAGAGCATCAAGCCCTACAGTCCTTTTTGCTATTTTACAGCTAATTTCACTTGATTTGTGTAAAAATAACGAACAATTATAAAATATACAACTTGGATAACAAAGAAACTTCCAAGAACAATTGCCGATTCAATAAATAAATTATAACCAAACATATGTGATAAGGCTGTTAATGCAACTGCTCCATGGATTAACGCGACGACAATTGGCGCAAAGAATAAAAGAGTGATTTGTTTACTAATGACGCCATTCATTTCTTTTGTCGTTAACCCAATTTTACTAATTGCCATAAATTTTTGCTTATCATCGTCAAGGTCTGTGTATAGCCTGAAATACAAGAAACTTCCTGCCGATACGAAAAACACGATTCCAATAAATAATCCGACAAACATAATCGGGCTCCACATTTTATTAACATCATGTACGATAAAGTCCACTGCCATGACTCCGGGAAAGTCTTTAGAAACCTTCTGGCCAGCTGCGATCAATTTATCTTTTTCACCGTCTGATACTTGCCAACCAATTACGTTTTGCTTGTATTCGGATGATGGAAGCCGATTATAAATTCCTTCACCAACAATATAATAATGCATTACTTCTGGTAAAACATCGGGCTTTGCAATACCTAACAAGCTTTTATTCACATTCGCATTCGTTCCATCTTCTAAAGTAATATATGTGTTTTCTAAATTATCTTGAGGTACCAACATATTTACAGTATTTTGTTCCACTACTGTCACTTGGTCATCTTGTAACTCTATTTCTTTTTCACCTATAAGCCGTGCAAAGGCATTATACGTCTCGGCAGTTGTAATTAAAATTGAATCCTCATTCTGATTGTAATAATTTAATACTATTTCAGCTTTATCATACGTTAAATCATATTCATCAAGCGTTTGTTCAATTTTTTTAATTTCTGTGTTATCATCTTTTGGCGTATAAACAAATGAAATAGGATGGGCAGATTTTAGCCCACTTGTTAAATAAGAATTAAGTCCAACGAGTGTCCCAATTGCGCTAAATGCAACTGTGGAAATAATTGCTACCATAAAAAAGGATCGTGCATTATCTTTCATCCTGTACGATAAATCTGAAAACAAAAGCATATTTGTTTTCTTCCAAAATAAACGGTTACTGCTTTTTAGCTTTCTAACAACATAAACATTTAATTGAGTAAATAAAAAGTAAGTTCCTACTGTAACAAGTGCTACAACAGGAAATAAAGCAAGAACAACTGCTACCCCTTCTACATATAAAGCAATCGCATATCCGCTTCCTACCAAAAGGACGGCTAGTATTGTTAACCAGATGGATGCTTTTGGTTCACTTTTTCCAATTTTATCTCCCTTAATTAATTTCACTAATTTATTTGTTCGAAGTACAAAGGTGACAAAAATTGAAATAAAGAAAAATAAAATCATAAATGAAATGAATGTCACTATTAACGCTCTTGTTGGAAAATAAAAATTTAAGCTACCATCTAAAACTAATATATTCTCCGCAATAAGAAGAATTGCTTTTGAAAAAACTAATCCAAGTGCAATTCCTATTCCTGTTGCAAAAAATCCAATGACCATATTTTCAAGGAAAACCATCCAACGTATTTGATTATTCGACATACCCTGGACCATTAATACACCAAATTCTCTTTTTCTTGACTGTAAAAATGAACTCATCGAATAAAGAATAAAGAAAAAAGAAAAAACATAAATAATCCCGCCTGCGACTGACATCCCTTGTAAAACACTAGAATTCATTTCCTCACCTGATAACTCAGGATGAAAGGCAAAATTCAAAAATGTAAAGAATACCATGACAGTAAACATACTACTTAAAAAATAAGCAACATATAATCGCTTATTTCGAAAAACATTATGAAAGGCGAATTGACGAAAGGTCATTGTCATTGCCTCCCATTAAAGAAAGTGTATCGATTATCTGTTGGAAGAAAACTTTTTGGCTATCACCTTTATGAATTTCAGAATATAGCTTTCCATCACGAATAAATACCACTCGATCACAGTAGCTTGCTGCTTGAGCATCATGTGTTACGAGCATCATAGTTGTGTCGTGTTCTTTATTCATTAATGTTAGCATTTCCATCACATCTTTAGATGCTTTTGAGTCAAGATTTCCTGTCGGTTCATCTGCAAGAACAAGTTTTGGCTCATGGATCATTGCTCTTGCGACAGCTGTCCGTTGTGCTTGACCTCCTGATATTTCATACGTACGTTTATTCATTATTTCTTTTATACCAAGTGTTTCTGCAATCACTTGAGACTTCTGCTTCATTTCTTTCACGGACTTTCGATCAAGCGTCAAAGGAAGCACAATGTTTTCCTCTACTGTTAATGTGTGAAGTAAATTAAAATCCTGAAAGACAAATCCTAATTCTTGTCTACGGAATTTCGCCAATTTATTTTTGCTCATTTGATGCGGCTGTTTATTTTCAATGATTACTTCTCCATTCGTAGGCTCATCAATCGTAGCAATGATATTTAAAAGTGTCGTTTTTCCACTTCCGGACGGGCCCATAATTCCTACAAATTCACCTTTGTCAACTTGTAAATTAATATCCGTTAAAGCACGATATGGTACTTTTCCTTCGTAAACTTTGCTTACATTTTTTACTTCTAACATAAAAAATACCTCTTTTCCTTTATTACTTATAGCTTATAACGGATGCTGTGTTCTTTCTATAGAATTTCCTTTCACTTATCTTACAAAGTTGTAAGGAATGTTCCTACCCAAATTTAATTCGAAACGTCGTGCCAGACCCGACCTCGGAATTCACTTCAATGGTATGTCCTAAGTAGTTTGCAACTTCTTTTACTAAAAAAAGCCCTACACCAGTCGACTCTTTAAAATTGCGGCCATTTACTCCTGTATAAAAGGCATTAAAAATACGATTCATATCTTCCTTCGGGATACCAACTCCCCGATCTGTAATTTCTATAAATGGAAATCCATTATTATTACCTATTCGAATAAACACCTTATCAGATTGTCCAGAAGAATATTTGATCGCATTGTGCAGTAATTGATTCAACATAAAAAATAACCATTTTTCATCTGATTCAATGGTCACGTCTTCCATCTCTTCCGATAGTTGAGGGTAAATGTTATTTCTAATATAAAATCGTTTATTTTCCTGGTTTACGTCTTGAATTAATTTAACTAAATTTATTTTTTTGATATGAAAATCTTTTTCAATCGTTCTTAATCTTGCCATATATAACACCATATTCAGACCATGCTTTAGGCGATCCAGTTCTTCTCTAAAATCAGAAGACTCCGGTTCATCAAGGTCCTTCGCCATTAATTCTAGAACAGATAATGGTGTTTTCATTTGATGGATCCAGCGGTCCATAAATATTAGATGTTCTTCCTGATCCTTACTCATAGCAACTATCTGCTGTTGATAAGTACTATACTGCGTTTTTAATAGATTACTTAAACTTTCTGAGATTGGTACTTGATCTAGCGATTCCAAGGAATCGTCAATGGATTTCATCGGTACAGTTAGTCGTTGATAAAACTTTTTTCGACTTAAATAATGATATAAAAGATAGCAAAACAATAAAAAACAACCTAGAAAAATACTGTATAATAGAATGTAAACAGATCGAAAACCTGCAAGCCAAAAAACCCCTGCGATTGTACCAAATTGAAGAAGTTGTATGATGATTAGTAGTCTATGCTCTCTTAAAAATAATTTCATGTATATCCCCTCACCATGTAATAAGAAGACGATAGCCGACACCTCGAACTGTTTCAATCGCACCATGAATATCAAGCTCTTTTAACTTCTTTCTAACTCTTGTTATATTGACATTTAACGTATTCTCATCAACAAATGTTTGATCGTCCCATAATTTTTCTAATAGTATTTCACGTCCAGCAACCCTAGGATAACGTTCCATTAACAATTCCATAATATTTGCTTCATTTTTCGACACTGAAACAGTTTGTCCATTAAAAGTTAACTCAAGTCGTTCAGGGTACAATTGTAACCCACTTTCTTCAACAATTCTTTCTTTATTTACAGTAGAATATTCACCATAAGCACGTCTTAACTGACTTTTAATTTTGGCCAATACAATCTCCGGAGAAAACGGCTTCGTAATAAAGTCGTCCCCCCCGTTTTCCAATGCCATCACCTGATCCATCTCTCCAGTTCGAGCAGAGATAAAAATGACGGGACAAGTAGATGTTTTTCGAATTTGTCTACACCAATAGAAGCCATCGAAGCTAGGCAAATTTATATCTAATAATACGAGATGAGGACGAAAAGAATTAAAGTCACTTAATACAGTTGTAAAATCAATAACCGTAAATACATCATATCCATATTTTTTTAGCTCTCTTTCTAAATGTTGAGCTATCTTTTGGTCATCTTCAACAATTAATATTTTTTGCATATTTTTTCCTCCAAAAAGACAAAAATACATCTTATTACTACATAATTATATAGTAATAAGATGTATTTTATAAATTATTATTAATTTCTATTAGTTTTCTATTCTATTTTTTCTTTGTGTTCTAGCAACTAATCCAGTAATGATAATGATGATCACGGCTGGTATTAACCATCCTAGGCCCTCGGCATAAAATGGTAAGACCTTTCCATAAAAAGAAATGATCGGTTTCATCCAACCAAAATATTCCAATCCAAATTGATCACAAAGTGTTTTTAACCCATCAAATATACTAATGAGAAATGTAACAGTAATTGTTGATGCATAAACCATCTGTGAATGATTAAATAATGGCGAGACAAATGAAAGTACCATCAGTACAATTGCCAGAGGATAAAGAAACATTAATACAGGGATAGAGAAATTAATAATATTAGCTAATCCAAAATTCGCAAAAGCAAATGTTAATAATGAGAAAAATACAACGAATAGTTTATAACTAATCGATGGGAATAATGTATGAAAATATTCCGCATTGGCGGTTATTAAACCGATTGCTGTTGTCAAACAAGCCAAAATGATTACTGCTGCTAAAATGACTGTTCCTAGCGTTCCAAAATAATGATCTGCTGCCCCGTTTAATACTGGACCACCATTATCAAATATACCTAATATAGATACACTTGTCGCTCCTAAAAAAGCAATTCCGACATAGATAATACCTAGTAGTAGAATGGCAACCAAACCTGACTTGGAAGCTTCGGCAAAGATTCTCCCTTTTGTGGTGACTCCAAACGAACGGATAACAGTAATAATGATAATTCCAAATACTAATGAAGCCAATGCATCCATAGTATTATAACCTTCTAAAAATCCTTTAACAAAAGCACCAGTTTGGTAGGCTTCTTCAGGAGACTGAATAGACCCCATTGGGTTAAATATAGCTGTTAATAAAAGAACTGCAAGTAATAATACGAGTGCTGGTGCTAAGATTTTCCCTATATTATCTACTAATTTTGCTGGATACAACGAAAACAAAAAGGCAATAGCAAAAAAGATAACCGTAAAAATAAATAATCCTATCTTTTCTGAGCCTTCTCCAACAAATGGTGCGATACCAACTTCATAAGCGACCGTACCCGTTCTCGGCGCTGCGAAAAATGGCCCAATCGTTAAATATAATAAAGCAGTAAAAAAGACCCCATATGCCGGATGAACCCTTCCAGCTAATTCTTGTAAATTATTCGTTCCTGAAAACCCCATCGCTAAGATCCCTAGAAAGGGTAATCCTACACCAGTAATTAAAAAACCAATTACTGCAGGCCAGATGCTTGTACCAGCATACTGTCCTAACTGAGCAGGAAAAATTAAATTCCCGGCTCCAAAAAATAATGCAAATAGCATAAATCCAATTGCTACGTGAGAAGATAGTTTAAGTTTATTGTTCATGATGTTCCTTTCCTATATGTCTAGACGCTCGGCACACGGATGAAAAATACGAATCCGCTTTAATTGCGTCGATATTTTGTGTAATTATACTTTTCTGTCAATTTAGCAAAGAGCCATTGTATATGGCACCAATTCTATTAAATCTTTTCTTCGATTTCCGATTCCTCTCTTGCTTTTTCAATTTTAGCTTCGAGTTCTTCATCCGTTTTTTGTTTGAGTACTTGTTTTTTCAGTGTATCTTTAATCTCATCGAATTCTGGAATATCTTCATTTCCTTCTTTTGCTTTTTCATAGTACTCTTTTAATTCATCGTCAGTCACAGATACTTTGATCACTTTTGCTTGATATTCATTCATCGTCATTTCAAACTTTAATTGATCTTTAAATCCTTCTTCTGTAATCTGATATTGCTCTAATAAGGTTTCAAGTGCTTCCTTGTTTTCAGATTTTATTGTTTCAAACTCCGATTCAGCAATCTCATCTGTAATTTCAATGCCTTCTTCTTTCGCTTGTTGCATAACCAATTGACGATCAATGATTGAATCTATTGTTGCTTGTTTCAATTCTCCCATCTCTACTTCTTCACCAAATTGGCCAGCATAAAGTTTTAATTGAGTATATACTAGATTATATGTTCTCCCTGTTACATCCTCTCCGTTTATTACGGCAACAACTTTATCATCATCAACTTTTTCTTCATTTGAAATCTCGACTGAAGGTGATGTAGGTTGTTCAGCTTCCTTTTTATCGTCATCCCCACATGCAACAAGAATCCCTGCCAACAGAAATACAAGGCTTCCTATGATAAATCTTTTCATAAGATTAGATCTCCTTTTTTAAAATAAATTCGTCCATTATTAATTCAAACACATTCAATCTAGCTTTATCAAGTAATAATAACTAAAAAAACTTGGTTAATTTTTGGTAGTTAAAAGACTGGAAACTATTTCAATTAATATTCTACATTTAGCTAAATGTAAGTAACTTAACTTCTCAGCGTGAAATAGATAAATAAACCTTAGTAGTATTAGGATGTTTAGAGTTTCACCCTTAGTTGTATATTCAATTAACTAGTTGCTTGAAACAACTATATACCAAGATGTTTCATCGTCACATTTGATATAAACTGTACAGTAACTAAATTAGGGATGAGCTGATTAACCGCTACAGAAATATGTTTCGCTTTCCGTGGGCGGCTGTTGAGCCTCCTTGTGCTACGCACTACGTAGTCTCATCCAGGCCTTTCCTCCCACAGGAGTCTACACATATTTCCTCCGCTAGGTGTGTTTAGTAAATAATTCTTAACAGTTTGATACTTCTATTACAATGGTTGATTGAAGCCGTAGGGCAGTCGACTCCTGCGGGAAAAGCAACAGCTGAAGATCCCGCAAGAAGCGATCTTTGCTTCTGAGGAAGCTGAAGCGTTGCCCGGAGCGCAAATCAACGATGCAGTATAGGTTTGGAAGAGAGAACTTAAAATACGTCACAGTTTACGTTTTTTGTGCATAATAGTTTTATCATAATTAAGTTGTCAAGAAATCAATTGGAAACATGTTCGAGTAAATCCACATATCTGTTTAAAATCATTTTGTTTGTGAGAAAGTTGAGAAGTAATAAACAAGGATAAACCTTTCTAAAAAGTTATCACTTATGCATGTCTGAATCTTTTATTTTTTAGCATCAACTATACATTGACCCGATTATTTAAGTATGTTAAGCTTCATTAAACACATCAGACGTCTGATGACCATATGAGTAAACAAAGAAAGGTGCGTTCAATGGAATACACAGCAATTAATACTAAAAAAAGTTATGAAAAAATAATTGATCACATTGTTTCTATGATTAAAAAAGGTCAGTTACAGCCTGGAGAGCGGCTAGAGTCAATTGAGAAACTAGCATCAAACTTTGGTGTGAGCAGATCTGTTATAAGAGAAGCACTAACAGGATTAAGAATGATGGGCTTAGTTCACATTCAGCACGGAGAAGGAACATTTATTGCTAATTTTAATCATGCTTCTTTATCAATCCCTGTCACTGCTTCTATTATCATGAAGAAGGAAGATATTAAAGAATTACTTGAAGTTCGAAAGATTTTAGAATCAGGAGCAGTTCGTTTAGCTGCCCTTCACCACACGCAGGAGGATATTCAAAAAATAGAACAAGCAATTGATGAAATGAAAAATAATCAACTTGATGAGACCGCTGACTATCATTTTCATTATTTAATCATTCAAGCTTCCCAAAATAAAATGTTAATGAGCTTATTGGAAAGCATCTCAAAAATCATGATTGAGACCATTCATGATGCCCAAAAGATTATCCTTAATAAAGAAGAAACAGCGGAACCTTTAATAAAGGACCATGAACTAATTTATCAAGCGATTATAAATAAACAACCTGATCAAGCAGAAAAATATATGCTTCAGCATTTAAAGAGAGTTGAGACATTTCTCGAGCCATATATTAATAGATAAGGAGGTTTAAGGTGATGAAAGTATCGTTATTTATTACATGTGTCTGTGATATGGTTTATCCGACTGTCGGAAAACATACGGTTGATATTTTAGAAAGGGTTGGTTGTGAAGTAGATTTCCCAACAGCCCAAACATGTTGCGGACAACCAGCATTTAATAGTGGCTATTTGGATCAGTCTAAAAAAGCAATGAAGCAAATGATGAGGGCTTTTGAACACTCCAACTATGTAGTCGGACCTTCCGGCTCTTGTGTAGGCATGTTAAGAGAGTACCCCAAAATTTTTGCAGGGGATGAAGTATGGGAGAAGCGAGCGATTGATTTAGCAAATAAATCCTTTGAATTGACTGAATTTTTAGTAGATATCCTTGGAGTAGTTGATGTTGGATCGACCTTTACCGGGAAAGTAACTTATCATCCATCTTGCCATATGACTAGAATACTAGGGGTAAAACATGCACCTATTAAACTATTACAACATATTAAAGGGATCGACTTAGTGGAACTTCCTATGAAAGAAGACTGTTGCGGTTTTGGAGGTACATTCGCGATAAAAAATGCTGCCATCTCAACAGAAATGGCAACAGAAAAATCCCAGCATGTATCAGAAACAGAAGCTCATTACCTAGTCGGAGGAGACATGGCTTGTTTAATGAATATAGGTGGCAGAATGAATCGAGAAGGAAAAAAAGTGGAGATCATCCATATTGCTGAAATATTGAATTGGAATTAATGCAAAAAGGAGGAGGCTTATGGGTATTCAGATCAGTAACGAAACATATAAAGAACGAGTCAAAAAAGGATTAGAAGATAGATTTATGCGCAATGCAGTTGCAGAAGCTCAAGAACGTTTAAAAACAAATCGTGTGCTCTCGGAAGAAGGACTCGGGAATTGGGAGGAATGGCGGACTTTAGGAGAAGAAATTCGCAGCCATACGATCGAACATCTTGATTATTATTTGGAGCAATTAAGTGATCAAGTTGTGAAAAGAGGAGGCAATGTATTTTTTGCCCAAACAGCAAAAGAAGCAACAGATTATATTAACAATATAGTAAAGCAAAAAAATGGTCAAAAAGTAGTAAAAGCAAAATCGATGGTGACAGAAGAGATTGGTTTAAATGCTGTTTTACAACAAGAAGGAGTGGAAGTTGTTGAAACGGATTTAGGTGAATGGATCCTCCAATTAGATGAAGATCCTCCTTCTCATATTGTTGCACCCGCCTTACATAAAGACAGAGAGAGAATTCGCGAAGTGTTTTCAGAGCAACGAGCATATAATGGAACTTCTCAGCCTGAAGATCTTACTCTTTTTGCACGTGAGCAGTTGCGAAAAGACTTTTTATCAGCCGATATTGGGATTACCGGGTGTAATTTTGCAGTTGCAGAATCAGGAACAGTAACACTCGTCACAAATGAAGGAAATGCTAGACTTGCAACATCTCTACCTGACACCCATATAGCAGTGATGGGAATGGAAAGAATTGTTCCGACGTGGGAAGAACTTGATGTTTTGGTAAGTTTATTAACGAGAGCTGCAGTGGGTCAAAAGTTGACCAGCTATATTACGTCATTAACCGGCCCCCGTCTTGAGGGAGAAATTGACGGGCCATCTGAATTTCATCTTGTTATCGTAGATAATGGAAGATCAAAAATTCTTGGATCTGAATTTCAATCAGCACTTCATTGTATTCGTTGTGCAGCTTGTATTAATGTTTGCCCAGTTTATCGACATATTGGCGGCCATGCCTATGGCTCAATTTATCCAGGTCCAATTGGTGCGGTGATTACTCCCCTTTTAGATGGATATGAAAAGCATGAAGAACTTCCTTATGCTTCATCTCTTTGTGCTGCATGTACGGAAGCTTGTCCGGTTAAAATTCCGCTTCATGAACTATTAATTAAACATCGACAAGTCATTACAGAAGAAAACCCTTCTCTTTCTGAGAAAATGATGATGAACGGTTTTGCAGAATGGGCTTCTCATCCAGCCGCTTATAAACTTAGTACAAAAATGGCTAGACCTCTACTGGCACCATGGATCAAGTCGGAGAAAATCAAAAATGGACCCGGTCCGTTGAAAGCCTGGACAACTACACGCGATTTTCCAGCGCCTAACAAACAATCGTTTCGTTCTTGGTTTCAAAAGAGGCAGAAAGGAGAAGATAAATGATCCAAAACAGAGAAGAGTTTTTAAACCGGATTGCAAACCAATTAAATCGCCCTCGACAAAAAAATCAAGTAATAAAACCTGTTTGGAAAAACCAGCCACAATGGGAGGTGATGAATCACTTCACTAAAGATGAGTTGGTAGACGTTTTAGAAGAACAATGCAAGGTGATTCATACTACTTTTAAAAAGACTTCAAAAGAAAATTTGCCTACCATTCTACATGAAACAATTATCGAGTATGGTGGCGGTCCAATCATTTCATCAAAAGATGAACGAAATGTACGGTTTGGACTGGATAGATTGTATAAAAAATTAACATCTGATGGGGTCGAAGTCCGCGAATGGTGTGAAGATAAAAGAAATGAGAATGTCCGTTATTCGGAGAGAGCGAATATCGGAATTACGTTTAGTGATCTCACACTTGCCGAGTCTGGAACGGTGACATTATTTAATGATAAAGCGAATAGCCGAACAATTAGTCTCCTTCCTGTAAATTATATTGCGATCATTCCTAAAGAAACGCTCGTACCAAGAATGTCCCATGCAACTCGTCTTATTCACGAAAAAAATAAAAATGGGGAATTGCTCCCTTCATGCATTAGCTTTATTACTGGGCCAAGCAATAGTGCTGATATAGAGTTGAATTTAGTAGTAGGTGTACATGGGCCTGTACAAGCATCTTACATTATTATCGAATAATTTAGTAAAGAGCAGATAAAAAAACTCGCTGCTAAAACGAATCGACAGCGAGTTTTTCAATTCTTATTTAGCAGGTCTTGAGCCAATAAAAAACAACCTATTAACGCCTGCTCATCATTTAATGCGGGAGCAACGATATATTCCTCTAAATTTGGGGTTGAAATATAATCATTCATTAATTGCTTAAACTTTTGTCGAATCATTATATATAAATTTGTATGATTCATTACGCCCCCACCAATGATAACTTTCTCAACTCGTAAAGCCAGTGTATATGTAAAAATTGCTTGTGCTAAATAATCAGCAATCAACTCCCAAACATCTTTTCGATTATATAAAGTTGTTGCAGTGACACCATATCGAGCTTCAATAGCAGGTCCAGAAGCTAATCCTTCCAGGCAATCCTCATGATATGGACATATTCCTTTGAATAAATCTTGTTTATTTTTCCTCACTAAAATATGACCCATCTCCGGATGACTAAATCCTTCTAAGATATTACCGTTTATAATCGCTCCTCCCCCAATACCAGTACCAACCGTTAAATAGAGGCAACTCGAAACATCTCTAGCCGCTCCTTTATGATATTCGCCATATGCCGAAGCATTAACATCTGTTGTCCAAGCAACATGCACCTTGTATTTCTCTCTTATTGATCCAATGAAATTAAAATAGTCCCAACCTACCTTAGGGGTAGATGTGATATATCCATAGTGTGGAGAATCTTTATTTACATCAATGGGGCCAAAAGAACCTATTCCTATTGCATGAATTGAAAAACAATCAAAAAAAGCAACTACCTTTTGAAGTGTTTCGGCTGGTGTCGTTGTTGCAATCATTACTTTATCTAGGATCTTTTCTCCATCTTCTGTAACAGCACAAACAAATTTAGTACCACCTGCTTCGATTGCACCAATCACAAAAAGCCCCCCAAATCATAAGTTTTTTTTAACTTTCTCAGGTAAATCTTCTTTACTAATAAACTCATACTTTTTCACTTTATCATTTCTAACATATAGTTTTATAACTTTACCTTTCTGAATAGTATCTTCAATGATAAATGTTTGAGTTCCATGGTTTCCCTCTTCATCAACAATTGGAAGTGTATACTCTACTTTATCAAAATTACTAGTGACATATTCTTCAGGAATCGTGCCATAAAGATGAACAGTGTTTGTGTTAAAAAACAGAAATCCGCCAATAAAAACAACTCCTAGCGAAGAAAAGATGATGCTACTAAATAAAACTCGTTTGTTCATTGGACAATTCCTCCTACAAAAAGTAAGTATATTATACATCAAATTACCCAAATTCGAGCCTAATTAGTCATCTATTTTTCTTGTAATTTTTTCAATAGTATTAATCAGTCATTTCCTATGTAAAAAAATAAAAAACTATCCATAATCAGATAGTTTGATAGGGATATATAGTTTTAAAAATCTAGTTTATCCAAATAATCCGTTAATATATGCTTCTGTTCTTCTGTCACTTGGACGATTGAAAATATCGTTTGTTTCTGCAAATTCAACTACTTCTCCATCTAAGAAAAAGGCGGTTCGATCAGAGATCCTCGCTGCTTGTTGCATATTATGGGTGACTATAGCAATCGTATATTTTCCCTTTAACTCTCTGATTAGTTCCTCTACTTTCAAAGTAGATTTAGGATCTAGAGCGGAAGTGGGCTCATCCATTAAAATAACCTCTGGTTCAATGGCTAAACATCTAGCTATACATAGTCGTTGTTGTTGTCCCCCAGAAAGACGATACGCGCTTTCATGCAAACGGTCCTTTACTTCATCCCATATATAAGCATTGCGCAAACTTGTTTCTACAATTTCATCTAAAATCATTTTATTTTTTATTCCATGAATTTTAGGCCCATATGCAATATTCTCATAAATGGACTTAGGAAAGGGATTCGGCTTTTGAAAGACCATCCCAACTTGGGTTCGTAATTTTTCTGCACGTAAACTTGGGTCATAAAGGCTCTTATTATCGTACAGTATCTTACCTGTTATACGGACGTTTGGAATTAAATCTACCATTCTATTTAATGCCTTCAGATAAGTAGATTTCCCACAACCAGAGGGGCCAATAATTGCAGTCACTTCTTTTTCGTGAAACGTAAGATTTATATTTTTTAATGCATGTGTATCTCCATACCACAAATTAAAGTTTTGAGCTTCAAAAATTGTTTTACTTTTAGCTTCGACTGACTTTAACAATTTCACATTTGATCCTTGATTATCTTTTGGACGTTCTATGGTAACTGTATTCATACTTTTCTCTCTCCTTATTGATACGTTTTTTGAAACTTATTACGAATTAAAATAGCTGTCAGATTTAATCCAAGAAGTAATACTAATAAAACAATAATCGTAGCAGCAGCTAAATTTGCATATTCTCGAACCATTGTTGAATCCAATGTCCAGTAATAAATTTGAACCGGTAAGACAGTAAATTTATCAAAAATACTACTTGGTAAAGAAATTAAAAATGCTGGAATTCCTATGACAATTAATGGTGCTGTTTCACCGATCGCTCTTGATAAAGATAAAATGGCTCCAGTTAGAATACTCGGTAATGCTGACGGTAAGATAACATTTCGAATGGTTTGCCACTTTGTTGCTCCCATCCCGAAAGATGCTTCACTTAAATGGGGCGGTACAGCCCTGATTGCTTCCTGGCTTGCAACGATTGATATCGGTAAAATAAGTAAAGCCATCGTAAGCCCTCCAGCTAAGACTATATTACCTAATTGAAGACCACGTACAAAAACGGTCATGCCAAGAATGCCATAAACGATTGATGGAACACCAGCTAAATTTGCTATATTTGTTTGGATAAGTGATCGAATTATCCCTTTCTTCGTATAAAGTTCCAAATAAATCGCTGTTCCTACTCCTATAATCATTGTCACTGGTGCAACCACGAGCATCAGCCATACTGTACCAAGAATTGGACCTAATATTCCTGCTTTCTCTGGACTTGTTGAAAGTTTATTTGTCAAAAAACCCGTGTTTATCCAACTTAGTCCATCAGAAAATACTTTATATAGTAACACACCTAAAACAACGATACCGAATGAAGTCGCTAATAGAAAAACAATTTTCGCTATCTTATTTAACACAATTCGAATATTCATTCGTTTTTCAATATGTTTCATATCAACGTACTCGATGAGATACACCTCCCACTTTTTGTTTATTCATATTGTGCTTTCCACTTTTTTGATATAAATCTTGCAATTAAATTCATTAAAAGAGTAAAAACGAACAATGTCATAGCAACTGCATAAAGACTGTAATAAATGGTTGAACCTGCGGGTGCGTCCCCACCTGTTACCTCAACGATGTATGCAGTCATTGTTTGCATCGATTTTGTGACATCGAAGGAAAAATTCTTTGTACTTCCGCTTGCAATTGTAACGATCATTGTTTCCCCAATTGCTCTAGAGATAGCTAAAACAATCGATGCAATAATTCCAGATAATGCACTTGGGATTACAATTTTAATTACTACTTCAAGTTTTGTTGCCCCCATAGCCAGTGCTCCTTCACGCATCGAAAAAGGTACAGCATTCATTGCATCTTCAGATAATGAAGCGATCATTGGAATGATCATGATTCCCATCACTATTCCAGGACTCAAAATATTTGTTGCTTCAAGCCCTGGAATAATGTTTTTTAATAAAGGGGTAACAAGCGTAAAAGCAAAGAAGCCATATACAATAGTCGGAATTCCTGCTAACACTTCAAGAAGTGGTTTACATACTCTCCTTATTTTAGCTGGAGCATATTCACTTAAATATATTGCTGACATTAAGCCAATAGGAAGTGCTACGAACATCGCAATCAACGTAGAAGTGAATGTCCCCATCAATAATGGAAGAACTCCAAATGAGGGATTTGAACTTAATGGTTTAAGTACAGTCCCAGTGAAAAATTCCAGAAAAGATACTTCTTTAAAGAAATGGATCGATTCTGAAATTAGAATGTAAATGATCCCTATCGTTGTACAAACAGTTATACTGGCGATTAAAAATAACAGGACAGGAATTACCTTTTCACCATTTCTACGCCACTGGTTTTTTTGATAACTTTGTTCAATAATCTGTTGTACATCTATCTTTTTCGTTTCAGGTGATATTGCCATAAGTAAACCTCTCTTCTATTAAACTATTCATGAAGTTACTTAAGTTCCCGAATAAACTCTAAATTTTCATTAATTTCATCTCCTGGAATTGGAGCAAATCCTGTCTCACCAGCAAACTCATTGATGCTTTCCAGAACATATTCAGTAAAATCTAGTACTTGAGGTTTTTCTTTTGCGTGATTTACATTTAGATAAGTAAATACTGGTCTTGTAAAGGGCGCATAATCCCCATCTTCAGCAATCGTGTCTAAAGAAGGTTCAACTGAGCCATTTCCGAAATCTACGCTTACTGCTTGCAACTTATCTTGGTTTGTCACATAGTATCCAAATCCGAAAAACGCAATTCCATTTTTATCATCTTCGATCAAGTTTACGAGAGTTGAATATTCTTGTTGTAAATTTATATCTTCAACTAGGTCGTTTTCTTCTAACACATTTTCAAAGAAAAATTCATATGTTCCATGGTTTTCATTTGGGCCATACGTATTAATTTTTTCGTTCGGCCAATCAGGATTAATATCAGACCAATTGGTCACTTCACCATCCGCTAAGAAAATGTTTTTTAAGTCTTCTGCAGTCATTTCACTTGCCCAATCATTATCTTTATTAACTACAAACGTTAGACCATCTAAAGCAACTTTAAGCTCTTTTACCTCTATTCCTAATTCCTCAGCTTTCTCCGCTTCTTCATCTTTGATTTGTCTAGAAGCATCATTAAAATCTGTACCGTTTTCTACTAAAAACTTTTCAAAACCTGCACTTGTCCCTGATCTACTAACCTCAACAGAAACATCCTCTTGTTTAGTTATCATATATTCTTCAGCAATTCTTGCCATCAGTGGATACACAGTGCCCGATCCGTCAATTACTACACTACCTTCTAATTCTGTGTTCCCCTCTTCTTCTGCAGTTTTTGTATCCGAATCTGCATTACCGTTTGTTTCCCCTTCTGAGTTTCCGGATGCAGAATTTTGACAAGCTGCTAATATAACCGCCAAGATTCCGATTACGATTAGTCTCCAACTACTTTTTAATAATTTCATACTTGTTCCTCTCCCTTTAGTTATTTTCACTTACAGCTTTAGTATAAAATCGAATTGTTTATTAACGATTAATTTGGAGTAAATTTTATGTAAAGTTTTAAATCACTTCTATTTATCCTTTTGAAAAGCATGTAAGTTATCTACCTAATGAACAATGAAATATTTAATTCACTTTGCGTTCATATTAGACTTCTAAACTATAAGATGTAGTAAATTTTTTTAAGGAGATGGTATTCTATGCTCGCAATAGTTCGAAAGATGGTAAAGTCGATTAGCACCTCTAAGGGTGCAAAAATAACCGTAGCTGTATGGCTAGGCGCAATCATACTACTAAGTGTATTTGCGCCTAGTGCGAAAGATTATGAGAATAATAGTACAGAAGGAAGTGTTCGAAATGATAAACCGTCAGAAATAGCAGACCAATTGCTTGAAGATGAGTTTCCGACAGAGGACGGACTAACTGGATTAATCGTCTTTCATCAAGAAAAGGGATTAAACGAAGAAGACATTGAAAAAATTGAAACGTTTAGTAAGTGGCTGCAGTCGGATGAGAAACCTACTGATATATCTAGTGCTCTCCCCTTTCATGAATTCCCAAAAGAGGTTCAAGCACAGATGTTTTCAGAGGATAAATCAACCCTCTTATTTAACTTAGCGTTAAAAGCGAATGTCGATGCAGTCGACGCGTTTGACGTGTTTCAACAGGTAAACGAAAAATGGGATGCTATTGGTTCAGATACTATTCAATTTGAAATCACAGGACCAGCGGGCATTACTTCCGACACAACTGCATTATTTAAAAATGCAGATTTTGTATTAATGCTTGCAACAGTTGGATTAATTTTTATCATTTTAATTTTTATTTATCGATCACCACTGTTAGCAATTATGCCTCTTGTTATAGCTGGCATCGTTTATGGTGTAGTCGATCGAGTATTGGGTCTGTTAGGAAAGTTTGATATCTTCGTGATTGATGGACAAGCAACTTCCATTATGCTCGTCTTATTATTTGCTGTTATAACCGATTACAGTTTATTTATTTTCTCAAGATTTCGAGAAGAACTTTATAAATATGAGTCAAAATATGGCGCAATGAAAGAAGCAATTTATCATGTTTCCGAGCCAATTTTCTTTAGCGGAGGAACTGTAATTCTAGCAATATTATCGCTCTTTGTAACAGTCTTTAAACCATACAATTACTTTGCACCCGTATTTACTGTAGCAGTCCTCTTTATTTTGCTTGCAGGTCTAACTCTTATCCCGGCTATATTTGCATTACTTGGAAGACGTGCCTTCTGGCCATCGGTCCCAAAATTAAATGATGAGAAAAAGGAAAAACATACATTATGGAGTTGGATTAGTAATATTGTCGTGAAACGTCCGAAAATGATCACCTTAGTTCTTAGTATATTTTTGCTAGTTGGAACCCTTAATATTATTCCAATTAACTTTTCATTTAATTTACTTAAATCTTTTCCAGAAGATATTTCTTCTCGAGTTGGGTTTGAATTGCTAGAAGAAAATTATCCACCTGGAGAGTTAGCGCCGGTCGATATTCTTGTTAAAACGAAAAATAATAGTGCAATTGATAAAGAGTTTTTGGAGCATATTCAATCGTTACAAGAAGAGCTGGAAGTACAGAATGGAGTTAGTACAGTTAATTCTAAAATAACGGACGGAATGATCCGGGGTGAGGAAGATTTGTCAAGAAATTTCTTAGCTGAATCTGAAAAAGCAGTAAAGTTTCAACTCATCTTAAGTGATAATCCGTATGATCATGCAGCAATTGATACGATAGAGAAAATCCGCGAGAATACCGATAAAATTGTAACAAAAAGTGGATTTGATACAGATGCTATAGAGATTCATCTTGCGGGACAAACAGCAAGTCAATTAGATGTGAAGCAAATGAATGTCCGGGATATGGTTGTTTTATTTACCCTTGTCGTCGTGTTATTAACTATAGTGCTTGGGTTTCAAACTAGATCTATCCTTCTTCCAGTAATCATGATGGGGACCATATTACTTTCCTATGCCGCGACATTAGGTTTCAGCTGGGTTATTTTTCATCATCTATTAGGATATGAAGAAATCAGTTATCGCATACCGGTATATACGTTTATTTTTATGGTGGCTTTAGGTATTGACTATAATATTATGCTCGTTTCGAGAGTCAAAGAATTTGCCGCTCATTATGATTGGACAGAGGCAGTTGGAAAAGGGGTAACCTTTACAGGTGGGGTTATTTCATCTGCAGGATTAATCCTAGCTGCTACTTTCTCTGTTCTCATTACTCAACCAATTCAGGAATTGTTCTTATTCGGAACAATTATGGCATTCGGTATATTGCTTGATACATTTATTATCCGTGGTTTCTATTTACCATCGCTCTTAATCTTGACGCACCCGAAAAAGTAATAAATAAAAGCTGCTAAGAGGGGGCATACTCTCTTAGCAGCTTTATGATTATTCTATACTTGCATCAATTTCTTCAAGCATTCCAGCAACAGATTCTAATCCGCCACCAGACAGATACCAATATTCAGGATCTAAATAAATGATATTATCATTCTGATATGCTTTTGTTTTTTCCATTAACTTATTTTCTACTAACTGTTCCGCAGATGACTCTTCGCCAACGGCTGCACTTCTATCTACAACATATAATAAGTCCGGATCTTTCTCTGCAACATATTCAAAAGATACGTTCATGCCATGAGTAGAAACTTCAATATTCTCATCTACTGGTGGAACACCAAACACGTCATGGATAATTCCAAATCGAGAGTTAGTTCCGTAAGCACTAATTTTATCATCATTTGCTAACACAATTAATGCATTTTGATCTGCTGTTTCCGCTTTTTCTTTAAGAGTTGCAATGGAGGCTTCTATATCACTTAATGCAGTTTCTACATCATCCTCTTTGCCAAAAATCTCTCCAACTGTTCTTACATTTTCCTCAAATGATTCCATATATCTTGTTGTATCTACACCTAAATAAATAGTATCTCCTAATTCTTGTAGTTGATCATATAAATCAGCCTGACGTCCGGAAATGATAATTAAATCTGGATCAATTTCGGCGATTTTTTCAAAATCAGGCTCTTTTAAAGAACCAATATTCTCATATTCTTCACCCGCATACTTTTCTAAGTAAGTTGGAATTACACCAGACTGTGGTACACCCACTACTTCTATCCCTAATTTATCTAATGTGTCGAGCACACCAAAATCAAACACGACAATTTTCTCAGGGTTTTTTGCCACTTCCGTTGTGCCTAGTTCATGCTCAACTGTTACTGTATCAGCTGCTGCTTCTTCTGGTGTGTCTTCCGTTTTTTCAGCATCTGATTCTTTATTACTAGATCCACATCCTACAACTAAAACAGCTAAAGCTGCTATTAACAAACCATATAATAATTTTTTCATATTCATTTTCCCTCTCAACATTAGAAG
Source organism: Pseudogracilibacillus sp. SE30717A (assembly GCF_037071985.1). Lineage (NCBI taxonomy): Bacteria > Bacillati > Bacillota > Bacilli > Caryophanales > Bacillaceae > Pseudogracilibacillus > Pseudogracilibacillus sp. SE30717A. The sequence goes on from NZ_JAXHDF010000001.1 coordinate 92,382, forward strand.
TATACGCAAATCCGTTGATCTTCTATTTCTTTTATTTCAATATCCATATCATAAATATCTTTTAAAACACATTGATCAATCACATCACAAGTTGGTCCGTGTTTAACAATTTTTCCATCTTTTAAAGCAACGATTTCATCTGAATAACATGAAGCAAAATTAATATCATGAATCACGATAACAATCGTTTTCCCAAGATCATCTACAAGGCGTCTTAATGTCTTCATTATTTGAACAGAGTGTCTCATATCTAAATTATTTAACGGCTCATCAAGCAAAATATATTCGGTATCCTGAGCTAGCACCATTCCGATGAATGCCCGTTGGCGTTGTCCACCACTTAACTCATCCAAATATTTATGCTGAATATCTCGAAGTTCCATATAATCGATTGCTTCATCTACTTTTTTCCAATCTTCTCTTTTCAAATTACCTTTTGAATATGGAAAACGCCCAAAAGAAATAAGTTCTCTAACAGTCAATTTAACATTCATTGAGTTTGACTGTTTTAAAATAGATATTTTACGGGCAAGTTCACTATCTTTTGACTTGCTTATATCTTCTCCGTCAATCAAAATCATGCCCTCATCTTTAGCAATCAGTCTGCTCACCATAGAGATTAACGTACTTTTCCCAGCACCATTCGGTCCGATAAAAGAAGTGATTTTCCCTTTCGGAATCGTTAAAGATACATCCTCAATGACCACTTTTTTATTATACGTTTTAAAGACACTTTTAATATCTACCATGACTTATTCTCCTTTAGTAATAAATAGATGAAATACACTCCACCGACAAAGTTAATGATGACACTTAATGTAGTTTCGAACGTAAAAACTTTTTCAACGATAAACTGACCACCTAATAATGCGATAATGCTGATTAAAACTGAACTTAATATCAGATATAGATGCCTATATGTTTTGATAAACTCATATGCAATATTTACAACGAGCAAACCTAAAAAAGTAATTGGACCAATTAATGCCGTTGCAATGGAAATCATTACCGCCACGACAATCAAGAGGCGTTTTACGACATATTCATATGGTACACCTAGATTTGTTGCATGATCTTTCCCTAAAGCTAATACATCTAAATATTTATAAAAACGTATAAAATATAATACGACGACGATAATTAAAATAATGGATAGATACACGAGATTCGTATTTACATTGTTTATGCTCGCAAACATTTTATCCTGAGCAATCATAAACTCATTCGGATCAATTAACACTTGCATAAACGATGTAAAGCTACCAAAAAATGTTCCTAAAATCATTCCTATTAATAAGAGGAAATAAATATTGTTATTCTCCCCTTTAAATAATAAACGATAAAACAATAATGAAAAAACGACCATAACACCAATTGATAATAAATAGTTGAGATTACTGTTCATCATGATCATTGACTTTGAACCGAAGATAAAAACAATAAATGTTTGAGTGAGCAAGTATAGGGAATCTAAACCCATAATACTTGGCGTCAAAATCCGGTTATTCGTAATTGTCATGAATATAGTTGTTGAAAAAGCAATTGCACCACCAGTAAGGATAATAGCAACTACTTTGATAATCCTTCTTGGCAAAATATAGTCAATATTACCAGTTAAATTATAAAAAACATAAAGAAGTGCCAGGAGTAATGCTACGATTGCAAGTATGACTGTTTTCTTTTTATAGCCCATATTTCTTTCTCCTTAACAGCAGATAAATGAAAATTGCACTACCAATTACTCCAACTGTTAAATTAATTGGAATTTCATATGGGTAGATAATCAGTCTGCCAATGATGTCACATACTAGAACAAATAAGGCTCCTAACAATGCTGTATGTATTAAGTTGTTTTTTAAATGATCACCCTGGTAAATGGTAACTATATTTGGGATAATTAATCCAAGAAAAGGAATAATCCCAACAGATAAAACGACAGATGATGTCACTAATGCAGAAATAATTAATCCTATATTCACTACTTGCCGGTAATTTAATCCTAAATTTTTGGCAAACTCTTCTCCCATGCCTGCAATAGTAAATTTACTTGCATAAAAATACGCAATGATCAATGTAGGAATACTTACATATAACAGCTCATAATTCCCGCTCATTATCATTGAGAAATCACCTTGCATAAAGGATGTCATGTTTTGGATAAGATCATTTTTATAAGCTAAAAAAGTTGCCATGGAATCAATGATACTGCCAAACATTAATCCTACTAAAGGGATGAAAACAGGATCTTTAAATTTAATTTTCTCCAAAATTTTCATAAAAATAACGGTGCCGAGTAATGCGAATGCAAAGGACACAGTAATTTTGAGTAATGGGCTTGCTGCGGTAAAAACCATTAACGAAACAAGTACTCCGAATCTGGCTGAATCTAATGTTCCAGCAGTTGTTGGAGAAACAAATTTATTTTTACTCAGCTGTTGCATGATCAAACCGGCAATACTCATGCTTGCTCCAGCGATCAAAATGCTGATTAATCTTGGTATTCTGCTAATAAGTAAGACTTCTCTCTGATCTTCCGTTAAGCTTAGCAAATCAGTTGGAGAAAGATCTGTAACACCGATAAAAACAGATACTGCTGATAAAATGATTAATGCTGTAGCTAAATAGCGTAGTTTCATATCATATCTCTCTCTATTTATTATCATTCTTAAATACTATTAATTTTAAATAAGAATGATATTCATTATCAATTAGGTCGTCGAATTGAGTATAGCATATCTAATTTTTCTTAGCAATATTAATAATGTGGAATTTTCATGAATCTTTTACTCATCTTTAAACCAAACAGAAAAACTGATGCCATCTTTCTTACATCAGTTAAAAAGATTCCTTTTTATTCGCAGTCATTTCCCGTACAGTAGGAGCTCTTACATTGATTATTAGTATTGTTCCCTTTTTCTTGTACTATTTCTTCATTCCACAGTTCCTCTAAAATAGTAACAAACACTTCTAATGGTTGAGCGCCTGCTACAGCATGTTGATCATTAAATATATAAAAGGGCACACCGCTTATTCCAATTTCCTCTGCCATTTGTTCGTCGTTTTTTACTGCTTTTGCATAGTTATTTAAACATAATAAAGAATCTACATCAGATTCATTTAATTCTGCTTCTTTTGCAATAGATAACAAGACATCTCGTTCGCCAATATTCTCATGCTCTATAAAATGCTTTTTAAATAATAGGTCAATAATGAGCTGTTCTTTCTCTTCACGTTCCGCAAACTTTACAAGTCGATGGGCATGAAACGTATTAGCATGTTGCAATTTTTCAAATTGAAAATGCAAACCAATTTGTTCAGCTTGTATACAAATTTGGTCCATCATTTCCTTCACTTTTTCTATGGATAAACCGTATTTTTTCATCAACATGCTATATATGTCTTCAGTTTTTTCCTTACCTGCATTTGAATCTAGTTGATAGCATTTGTATTCAATTTGCACATATTCTCTATGTTTAAATTGTTGTAATGCCATTTCAAGTGTTTTTCTTCCTATAAAACAAAATGGACAAGTAAAATCTGACCAAACTTCAATTCTCACTTTGGATACACCCCGTTCGCTCTTACGTGTAGTTTATCACACTATAAACTTGTCCTTATACTATTCTGCTTGAAAAAAAGTTATAAATTTATCCTACCAACTAATCCTGAATAAACATATGTAAATCTGCTTCATAACTTAAGACAATAGTACGAAATTGATAAATAAAAAACACTTGTAGAAAAGCACTCTCTACAAGTGAATAAGTTAATCCTTCTTTATTTACTCTAATAATGAACGGCCCATAATTGTAACCCGTTTTGTATTTCTTAACGTCTCCAAATCTTTAGCTCCTATGCCGAACATTGCCATTTTCATTTCTAATTCAATTTGTTCCATCGTGTTAAGAACTGAGTCTACAGATTCAGTTGCCGCTTGAAGTAACGTCCTAGCAAATCCAACAATATCTGCACCTATCGTTACCGCCTTCGCTGCGTCTAATCCTGTTTTCATTCCACCACTCGCTACAATTGGTGTAGTAGGAAGTTTACTACGAACAGAAACAATACAATCTTTCGTCGGTATGCCCCAGCTATTAAACGCTTCTGCAGCGGCTTTACGAAGTGGTTCTTTTGAACGTAACTTTTCCACTTGGCTCCAAGAAGTCCCGCCTGCACCTGCTACGTCTATATAAGAAACTCCGACATTATACAGTTTTTCCGCAACTATACCATCAATTCCGAATCCAACCTCTTTTACACCAACTGGGACAGTTAATTTTTTACAAACTTCTTCTATCTTGGGGAGTAATTGCTCAAAATTTAAGTCTCCACCATCTTGAACAACTTCCTGAAGACTATTTAAATGGAGTACAAGCGAATCCGCCTCTGTCATATCAATAATACGTTGGCATTCCTCCACACCGTATCCATAATTAAACTGAACAGCCCCAATATTCGCTATTAATGGGACAGTTTTTGCATGACGCCTGATCAAGAAGGAATCTTCATGAGCTCGACTCTCTAGAAGTGCCCGAGTAGAACCAAGGCCAATTGCCCACCCCTTTTCCTCACTTGCTTGCGCTAAATTTATATTAATTTTGGATGCAAGTTCTGACCCTCCTGTCATAGAACTTACAAGAAAAGGCGCTTTTAACGCTTTATTTAAAAAGGTCGTATTTAGCTGGATATCATTGAAATTAATTTCTGGTAGAGCATTGTGAATAAATGAAATTCCTTCTAATCCTGTCGTTTTATTCACTCCCTCTACTTGATCCGTCAAACATAATCTTATATGTTCCGTTTTCCTTACATTAATATCTGCTTCCATTTCCAGCACTTCCTTTAAACTTATTATAATCAAAGGTTATTTCCTTCTATATTAAATAGTTTACTTACTTCAACCTTATAATGAAAGGAAAGTGATTTTACAGCCAGCTTTACACATCCATCTAATTAGGTCTAAAGTTTTATCCACTTCCTTTTATAATACAAATTTACCAATTATATTTATTATTCCCCTTCTCTTTTTAGTTATTTTAGACTATAATAAATAGAGTTTCCTTTATACCATATTCTCATTTCCATTTTCAAACATTGCTATATTGCTGCCAATATTATTCTATGGAGGAATATTCATGAAAAACAAAATAAAATCATTTTTTAAAATGTTTCGTTTTAAGAAGAAAACGAAGAGAAGCACGAGAAAAACATCGAATAAGGCGTCCTTTTTCAAAAATATTTCGATTGGTACAAAATATTTAAGTGTTTTTATTATTTCTGTATTACTATTTATTGTTGCGACAGTTGTTGTGTTTCTCCAACTATCAACTGCTAAACAAAGCGTAAGTGAAATTATACATAAAAGTAACCTTGCCAATGATATGGCTCAATTAGCATTATATGTAGAACAACAAGATTCCTTAATTTCAAACTATATTATCGTTGGAAACAATCGATATGTTGATGAGTTTCATGAGATTAATGATGGATTAGATGCGATTTTTGAACGCCTTGGAAAAGAGTTTAAAGGTTCAGGGGAAAATGAATTCTTATTTGCAAGAGTAGTGGATAATAATGAAAAAATTAGCGATATCTTTTTAAATGAAATAGCAGGAAAAGATCCAGAAGATGAAAAATTAATTTATTCACGAATCCAAATTGGTACTCAAAAAACATCAAGTGTTGCACTTTTAAATAGATTAATAGATGCAGTAAATGAAGAGCAGGGTATTGCTACTGAAAATGTAAATGATAGTATGGACAGAAGTATCATATTTTTAATTACAGTTAATATTGTTAGTATTGTGATTGGACTCGTTATAATGATCTTCATTAGTCGTATCATTTCAAGCAGTTTGAAAAAAGTAGTTTCAGTTACTACTGAAATAGCAGATGGGAACTTGGCAGTAGAACAAATGGATTATAAAGGCAAGGATGAAATCGGTCAATTAACGGAAGCAGTTAATACATTAAGCAGTAATATGAGTAATGTTATACATAAGGTTGCCCAGGCTTCACAGTCCGTTTCTACGAGCAGTGATATTTTGACCCAATCAGCTAGAGAGGTTAAAGAAGGTAGCGACCAAATGGTTGTGACGATGGAGGAGCTTGCTACAGGTGCTGAAACACAGGCTAACAGTGCCTCAGATTTATCAGAGCAAATGAAACATTTTGTTGATTCAGTAAGGACTTCACAAGAAGAAGGACAAGGTATTGCTGATTCATCTAAAGATGTATTAGCACTAACTTCAGACGGTTCCAATCTAATGAAACAGTCTGTAAAACAAATGAACAAGATTGATTCAATTGTAGCAGAAGCAGTTGATAAAGTACGTGGACTTGACCAGCAATCAGATGAAATTTCACAACTAGTTCAAGTGGTTAAAGATATTGCTGATCAAACAAACTTGCTTGCATTAAACGCAGCAATTGAAGCAGCTAGAGCTGGGGAACATGGTCGAGGTTTTGCAGTGGTTGCAGATGAAGTCCGAAAACTTGCTGAACAAGTAACGAGCTCTGTAACCGAAATCACAACTATAGTAGGTAGTATCCAGACAGAGACTAATGAAGTTGTAACCTCACTAAATGACGGATATAGTGAAGTAAAAGAAGGTATTAATCAAATTGAAAAAACGGATAAAAACTTCGATTCAATCGATTACTTTATTAATACAATGGTTGGTAGTGTTACTGATGTAGCAAATCGTCTCAAGGAAATTGCTGAAAATAGTGAGCAGATGAATAATTTAATTGAAGATATTGCGGCTGTTTCCGAAGAGGCTGCTGCAGGAGTTGAACAATCTTCAGCTTCAACTCAAGAAACATCTAGTTCAATGGATGAAATTTCTCGTAAGGCGGACGAATTATCCGAGCTGGCAGAGCAATTAGGTCAAGAAATCACTGTATTTAAATTATAGTTTATAAAATAAAATATTTTTAGAAAATTTGTTGACAGGTAAAATACAGAACGTTATAATTACATTTAATTAAATAATTTTGAAGCAATGATTGGAAATAGTAAAGGGATAGATAAGCTTTCAGGGAGCCGATGGGTAGTGAGAATCGGTAGTTATTTACCTTTGAACTCGTCCAAGAGCTACTCCGTGAACTTCTAGTAACGGATGTCGGTTTTCTACCGTTAAATGGATAGATGGTGATAGCCATTGAAAATGAGTTGAATTAATAATGATTTAATTAACTAGAGTGGTACCGCGAGTAAACACCTCGTCTCTATACTTTATATAGAGGCGGGGTTTTTTAATTATAAAAATACTTATAAAAGGAGTGCTTCAATTGTCAAGAAAAATTTGGGTGTTTGATACAACATTACGTGATGGAGAACAAGTACCAGGGGCTAAACTGAATTTACATGAGAAATTAGAAGTGGCACAACAGTTAAAGCGTCTGCAAGTTGATATTATAGAAGCAGGATTTCCAGCATCTTCAGAAGGAGACTTTAATGCAGTAAAAGAAATAGCGACAAAGGTTGGTAACACAGATGATATCATGATCACTGCATTAGCAAGAGCTGTTAAGGCAGACATCGATTCAGTATACCATAGTGTTAAACATGCCGAAAAACCGCTTATCCATATGGTACTTGGAACCTCCGATATTCATGTGGAAAAGAAATTTAGTAAGTCAAAAGATCAGATTTTAGATATCGGGGTAGAAGCTGTTAAATATGCAAAAACGTTACTTCCTGATGTTCAATACTCTACAGAAGATGCTTCGCGAAGTGATTTTGAGTATTTATGGAAGACAATTGAGGCAGTTGTAAAAGCTGGTGCTACGATGATTAACGTTCCAGATACAGTTGGCTTTGCTGAACCTGAAGAGTTTGGAGAGCTAATTTATAAATTGAATAATCGTTTAAAGAACTTAAATGATAGCGTCTTATTAAGTGTACATTGTCATAATGATCTTGGAATGGCAACAGCTAACACGTTAGCTGCGATAAAAAATGGTGCAGATAAAGTAGAGTGTACGATTAATGGAATTGGTGAGCGTGCAGGAAATGCCGCGTTAGAGGAAGTTGTTATGGCAATCAATACACGTTCCTCCGTTTACAACGCTCAAACAAATGTTAATACACAAGAGATTATGAACACATCTCGCCTTGTCAGTAGCTTAATGGGGCTTGAAGTACAAGTAAATAAAGCTATTACTGGAGATAATGCGTTTGCCCACTCCTCGGGGATCCATCAAGATGGTTTGTTAAAATCTCGAGATGCTTATGAAATAATTAATCCGATAGAAGTTGGATTAGACGATATGGAATTAGTTTTAACAGCACGTTCTGGTAGGCATGCGGTAAAAGATACATTAGAAAAATTAGGCTTTTCTGAAATGACTGCTGATGATTTTGAAGCGATTTTTGCCGATTTTCTAACATTAGCAGATCAGAAGAAGGAAATTTATAACCATGATCTTTACGTAATTGTGAAAAATTACTTCGCTAAACATCATGCGGATAAGAAAGAGATTCAAGATTATGCCGATAATTTCTATGAATTAGTGGATCTGCAAGTTGTAAGCAATACGATCTTCCCTTCCGCTAGCATTAAAGTTAAAAAAGGCGAGCAGATTTTAGACGGCAGTGCAGTTGGTACAGGGCCAATCGACGCTTTATATACAGCGATTATCGATATTGTCGGTCTTGATATTAATTTATTAGAATATAAAATCAGCAGTGTTTCACGAGGAAAAGAAGCTTTAGGTAAGGTTAAAGTCGTCGTTGAATTCAATGGGGAAAAATATAATGCAAACGCTGCGGATACAGATGTCATTAAAGCAAGTGCGTTAGCATATATTAATGTAATAAACAATATAATTGTCGAAAACCTACTTCCCGTAGCTTAATCAGTAAAACGGTACAGCGAGCAAATTTAACGCTGTACCGTTTTTATTATGTATTGGGAAGTTTAGAGATTCACTTCCTTAGTTGTATTTTCAATTAACTGGTTGCTTGAAAATACAACTATATTCCAAGAATTTTTTCACTGTCACAGTTGATATAAACTGCGCAGTAACTAGTAATTTAGGTATGAGCTGATTAACCGCTGCGGAAATATGTTTCGCTTTCCGTGGGCGGCTGTTGAGCCTCCTTCGTGCTACGCACTACGTAGTCTCACCGAGGCCTTTCCTCCCACAGGAGTCTACACATATTTCCTCCGCTAGGTGTGTTTAGTAAATAATTCTTAACAGTTTGATACTTCTATTACAATGGTTGATTGAAGCCGAAGGGCAGTCGACTCCTGGGGGAAAAGCACGAGTCTGAAGACCCCACAGCAGTAATTAATGATGGCCGACTAAGAGCGTCCTTTGCGATCGGCATACCCCTTATCAGGGCAAGGAGGATGAAGCCGTGCCTGTGGTGAAAGCGAATTATTTTTCCTTCGCTGTGATTCGTTTTCTGCTATACAGCGTAAATTGCTTTATTTTGGTAATTGATTGAGCAGAGGACAATCGACTCCTGCGGGAAAGCAACAGCTGAAGATCCCACAGAAAGCGATTTTGGCTTCCGAGGAAGCTGAAGCGTTGCCCGCGGAAAGCGAATGTCCGGAGCGCAAATCAACGATGCAGTATAGGTTTGGAAGAGGGAACTTAAAATACGTCACAGTTTACGTTTTTTGTGCAAAACAGTTTTATCATGATAAGGTTGTCAAGATATCAAATGGAACCATTTTTGAGTTAATCCACGTATCTGTTTAAACTCACTTTGTTGGTGCGAAAGTTGAGTTATTAAGCTTTTTTCATAAATTTATTGCTGTTTAATCTGCACAATGGATAGGAGCAAACCCAATGTGAATTTGTTACATTGGGTTGGATTCTAATCCCATTGATTAGCATATGGCTTTTATTAAAAGAATAGCAAACCAATTGCAATTGGGAAAAAGCTGTAGATCAAAATGATAACGCAAAATCCCATAATATCTCTTACCTTCAGTCCAGCAATAGCTAAAAGTGGTAATGCCCAAAATGGCTGAATCATGTTGGTCCACGCATCTCCCCATGCTACTGCCATTGCCGTCTTAGCTGTATCAGCTCCTATTTCGATACCGGCTGGAATCATGATAGGCCCTTGTACAGCCCACTGTCCCCCTCCCGATGGGACAAAAAAGTTAACTAGCCCAGCACTAATAAAAGTAAATAGAGGGAAGGTAAAGTCATTCGAAATACTTACGAACCATAATGACATTTGTTCTGATAAACCAGACTCAACCATCATCCCCATGATCCCTGCATAAAATGGAAATTGAACGATAATACCTCCAACATTTTTCACCGCATTGTTGACACTATGTAAAAATCTTCTAGGTGTTCGGTGCAACAAGATACCTAGGAAAAGCATGATTAAATTAACTAAATTAATGTTTAAATCAAATCCATTAGTTGCAAAGTGATAAATAATAAATACGACTCCGAATAGTCCAATCAATATAGAAATGATCTGACTGTTTTCCAATCGTTCAGATGGAGTTAAAGCTGATTCAGAAGCCGCTTCTTCATACGTATCTTCAAAATTATTATTCTCCCAATCAACTGGATTTTTAATTTCCAACCCTTCTCTTGACTTCATTAACATCCAATTTAAAAAAGGCATAGTAAGAAGTAAAAAGAAAACGATGAATAAATTAAAATTACTGAATAATGTTTCCGTAACAGGTATCGTACCAATCGTATCTTCTAAAAAATGTTCCGGAGTTGCAATTAGTAAAGGAATGGAACCGGATAACCCACCATGCCATAGTAAAAATCCGCTATACGCACTTGCTACAAGTAATCGATAATCAACAGAAGGCACTCGCTTCACAACTTGAATGGCTAGTAGCGCACCGACAACTAATCCAAATCCATAGTTTATTAAAGACGCAATGGAAGCAACAAATGTAACAAGGACGATTGCCTGTCCAGGTGACTTTGCTATCCTACTAGTCTTTTGTAATATCTTTTTTACGATTGGTGTATTAGCTAGTACATAACCAGTTACTACAATCAATGCCATTTGCATCGAGAACGCTAATAAATCCCAAAATCCGACTCCCCAAAACTCTACCATTTGAATCGGGGAACTTCCTGTCATAAAAATACCCATAATAAAAACAACTAACGTTAAGATAACGGCAAATAAAAAAGCATCTGGTAAATAACGTTGAACAACTCGATCAAAAAAATTTGTAATACTCCTCATAACTTTTTCCCCTTTATTGAACTATTCTATCAAATTTACTTTCAACTATTGTTCTTTATATATTCATCTTAAAGTCACTTTATGCTGGTAAGCAATCCTTTATATCGCATCTTTTGTAAGGTCTTTAGACAAATTTTTTCATTATATTTCTTTTAGTTAACTTAGTCTGTTTTCTCGACCTCATTATGATCATCTTTTATCCATTCACTAAACCCTCCAGGATAAATTTTAACCTCTTTAAACCCGGCTTCAATTAATGCAACGAAATTAATACAGGCTGAATTTCCGGAACCACATGAAACCATAATTTCCTCATCTTGCTGAAGATCTTTAAAGTGACAACGTAACTCCTCTGTTGTTTTCCATAATCCTTTTTCACTCATCACTCGTTTCGAATGATAATTTTTTGCTCCCGGAATATGGCCAGCCTTCTTATATTTAGGTTCCACTTTTCCACTATATCTATCATAGGACCGAGAATCTATTAACATTGCATTCTCTGTTTCTAAGCTAGCTTTAACTTGATCTATACTTACGACAATATCTTCATTTCTTTTTACATGATAGATAGTAGGGGAAAAAGCTGGTGTTTCAGTTGTCACTTCATTTCCCGCTTCGGCCCATGCTTTAAACCCGCCATTTAAAATATAAACAGGCTCATGTCCAATGTAATTAAAAACAACCCATGCTTTCGTTGCAGCTCGATGATTTCCTTGGTCATAAAGCACAATGGATGTATCATCACGTATTCCTAAATCCCCTAATTTTTTAGCAAGCATGTCAATATCTGGCAAAAAAGTATTTGTACCTTTAAAATATGTGTTAACATCTACATATAATGCTCCCGGTACATGACTATGTTTATAGGCTGCTTCTCCTGTTTCAAAATCATCATATTTAGTACGGACATCCAAAATTACGATCTCTTTATCGTCTAACTTTTTTCTTAATTCCAGTTCATCGATGATAATCGACATACACATCCCCCTTTATTCCCCGTATAGAAAACAAGATTTTGTATGATCGTTAATTAGACCAACTGCTTGCATAAAAGAATAACAAATGACAGGGCCCACAAAAGAGAAATCTCTTTTTTTAAGCTCTTTACTTAGTTTTTCTGATTCTACACTTTTAGCTGGGACCTCTTCATGATATTCCCAATGATTTATTATCTGCCTTCTGCCTACTATTTCCCACAAAAAGGCGTGGAAGCTCCCATACTCCTCTTGTACTTGGAGAAATGCTTTTGCATTTCGGATTGCCGACTCGATCTTTCGCTTATTTCTTATAATCCCTTTATCTTCTAAAAGTGCTCCTTTTTTATCCGAAGTGTAAGTTGCGATGATCTTGGGATCAAAATTGTCAAAAGCATGACGATAATTTTCTCGTCTTTTTAAAATTGTAATCCAACTTAATCCAGCTTGTGCCCCTTCCAATAATAACATTTCAAATAGATAGCGATCATCATTAAATCTATCCATGTTTCCCCATTCTTCATCATGATATTTTATATATAACGGGTCATTTGTTACCCATTTGCATCGTTCTTTTTCCATTATTATTCCTCGACCGTTTCAATCGGATTGTCTTCATATGAGATCCAATCACTAAAACTACCTGGATAAAGTTTTACATGATGATAACCTGCCATCTTAAGTGCTATAAAATTAGGACAAGCTGATATACCTGAGCCGCAAGAAACAATAATATCCTCCGAGTCCTTTAAAGAAGAGAAGTGCTCCTTTAATTGTTCAACATTTTTCCACTGTCCCGATTCATCTAAAACCTCTTGCCAAAAATAATTTTTAGCACCCGGAATATGGCCTGCTTTTTTATATAAAGGTTCTGTTTTACCTAAATATCTATCTCTTGCTCGTGAATCAATTAAAAGACTTTTTTGTTTATCTCTATGTTTTACTTCGTGCATATCAACAACAATGTCTTTTCGTAAACGTGGAGTAAAATGAGCATTTTTTTCTGTTGGAATTTCTTTTGTCACATCATACCCCGCGTTTTTCCAAGCAGTATATCCACCATCCAACACATAGCATGACTCATGTCCCATATAATATAAAAGCCACCAAGCTCTTGCCGCAAACATATCATTTTTAGCATCATATATAACTGCACTGCTTGATTCATCAATCCCCATTTTACCGAGTTTTCCCGCAAATATCTCAACATCTGGTAGTGGGTGGTTTCCTCCATGTTTCTTAACTTCTCCTGATAAGTCTTTTTCCAAATGCAAATAGTATGCACCAGGTATATGACCTTCCTTATATAAAGCTTCACCTTGATCGGGGTCGGTTAAATTAGATCGAACATCGATAATAACCAAATTATTATTACGGCTTTTTTCCTTCAATTCCGTTGGTGTCATTATATAAGTCATTTATTCTTCCTCCTTAATAGTTGCACTTTCTTTTAGTTTACCATACCATTTTTTAATAAGACTTCATTATTTGAAAATTGGAGGAGTTATTAATGAATTTAAAAGCTATATTGCAAGAACGTCTTATTCGTTATGCCAAAATAGATACCCAATCAAATGAACAATGCGATACTACTCCAACAACAGAGGGCCAACTAGAACTCGCACGGATGCTCGTTCAAGAACTTACAGACATCGGGTTGGAGGACGTCACCATGGATGAGAATGGCTATGTAATGGCTACCTTACCTGCTACAAGTGAAAAGGATCTCCCTACCATTGGCTTTTTAGCCCATTTGGATACTGCTACAGATTTTACAGGAAAAAACGTGAATCCATTAGTGTGGCAAAATTACGATGGAAATGAATTAATTTTAAATCAGGCGTTGGATGTAATTATGTCGCCAAAGGAATACCCTGAACTTACTAATTATAAAGGACATACTCTTATTACAACAGACGGAACAACCTTATTAGGAGCCGATAATAAAGCAGGAATTGCTGAGATTATGACGGCAATGGAATACTTACACAAACATCCAGAAATCGAACATGGGAAAATTCGTGTTGCTTTTACTCCTGATGAAGAGATTGGCCGTGGACCACATAAATTCAATGTAGAAAAATTTAATGCTGCCTTTGCTTATACAGTCGATGGTGGACCACTAGGAGAATTGCAGTATGAAAGCTTTAATGCCGCCGCTGCAAAAATAGTTTTCAAAGGGAATAATGTTCACCCTGGTACGGCTAAAGGAAAAATGGTGCATTCAACAAAAATAGCTAATGAGTTTATGAATATGCTTCCCACAAAAGAGGCGCCTGAATATACTGAAGGATATGAGGGGTTTTTCCATCTCATTTCTGTCGAAGGATCTGTTGAAGAAACCGAACTCTATTATATTATTCGTGACTTCGACAAAGAAAAATTCCAAACGAGAAAATCACTCATCCATAACATCGTTAAAGAACTTCAACAAAAGCATGGAAAAGATTCAATTGAGTTGCAAATAAAAGATCAATATTTTAATATGCGTGAAAAGATCGAACCTGTAATGGAAATTGTTGACGTAGCAAAGGAAGCAATGAAGTCTTTACATATTGAACCAATAATTGAGCCGATTCGTGGAGGTACAGATGGCTCTCAACTTTCATTTATGGGCCTTCCAACACCTAATATTTTTACTGGCGGAGAAAATTTTCACGGTAAATATGAATTTATTTCAGTTGATAATATGGAAAAAGCAGTACAAGTAATTCTAGAAATATGTAAACGATTTGGGGAATCAAAATAGATTAGATGACATCTATTTTTAACATGGATTATAAAAATTTTTAATTGCTTTTCATTCTGATTTTATGAGAAAATAGCTAGCGATATGGAGGATATAGAAAAATGAAAAGAAGAATTATACTTATACTACTTATAGCTATTTTCATAGTCGGTTGCAGTTCTGAAAAAGAAAAAGAAGCTGGAAATGAGTCTACACCAAATGATGATGAGGAAACTGTGAAAGAGCTACCAGAAGAATCATTGCAAAAAGGCGATGAAAACGAGCAAGTCCTTGCTCTTCAAAACGTATTAATAGAAATTGGATATCCAGTAGAACCTTCTGGCAAGTATGACTCGTTAACAACATGGGCCATAACGGATATTCAGTTACAGAATGATCATTTATCTGTATCTGGTACGTATAACGAGGATGTTAAAAAAGTAATAGAACAGATTTTAAACAACAATGAGTCTATTGAAGTTGCCAGCATATTAGAAGAGCCTTCCCACCCGGACGAATTTGTAGAGATTGTTGAAAATCCGTATGATATTCTCGTTTTAGTTAATAAAAATTATGCATTACCTAACGATTTTGAACCTCAAGATCTAGTTGTTCCAGACGTTCGTTTTCCATTTGAAGAAGACGATCCTAAAAAGCAACTAAGAAAAGAGGCAGCAACTGCACTGGAGAATCTGTTCGAAAAAGCCGATCAGGAAGGGATCGAATTGTTTGCTCAATCAGGCTTTCGTTCATATGACAGACAAGAAGCAATTTTTGCTGCTAATGTAGAACGTCATGGAGAAGAGCATGCAAACACATACAGTGCTCGTGCCGGAGAAAGTGAACATCAGACAGGCTTAGTAATGGATGTAACTTCACAATCTGCCCAGTTTGATTTAACGACTGATTTTGGTAAAACACCAGAAGGGCAATGGGTTAAAGAACATGCTCACGAATATGGATTTATAATCCGCTATCCAGAGGGAAAAGAAAATATTACAAAGTACCAATATGAGCCATGGCATTTACGCTATGTCGGTGAAAAAGCAGCTGCAGAAATTGCCGCCGCCGACATCACATTAGAAGAATATTTAGGTGCTGACTATTAAACTAGCGGAAGACTGCGGGGAAAAACGCTACATTTAAACATAAACCTTGTCGTGACGCTGAATAGCACGGGGAACATGCTAAGTAAATTCGAACAATGTAGAGTAGCGCATGTAGATCGGATAAAGCTTTCCAATAATAAACTAAAGAAGTCGAACCATCTAGCTTACGAAGCAATTTGATGGTTCGACTTTTTTATAAACCCCTTTGCTTTTTACCCAATAATAGAATGAATAAAGTGCATGGGAGAGTTTTCAAAAAATGAAAAGTAATGCATCGGGTGACGCCGTGGAAAAAGCTGTTTTCGAATTTGCTTAGGAGAAAGACCTTTATTATATAAGAATAATATTTCTTGTTGTTGACTAATTAAATAGTCGAGTTTCTTTTTTATCGCTTTTTTCCCTTCAAAAATGATTCCAGCATGGGAACAAACATAAATATCAAAATCATATGCCAATACTTTTCGTAATGATTGGATCGTTTCTGGTACAGATTCAAATCGAAACATACTTTTGGGAGTCGGTTGAACAAACAAATCCCCTCCAAATAACCAGCCTTTTTCTTTATTAAAAAGTGCTACATGGTCATCTGCATGTCCCGGTGTATGGATCACTTCCCAGCTATACCTTTCTGTATAAAGTGTTTCCGGCAAAGCTTTCGCTTCAAATGGTTTCCTAGCTCCCCAAAATAAATGTCGATATAAAGGCAGTTTTGCCTTCTCCTTACATATATCTACTCCACTTTCGTGAATATAAATAGGTACTTGTTTATGTGAATGGATCCAATTTGCCAATCCTGTATGATCTTCATGATGGTGAGTTAAAACGACGTTATTAAACGTCCACTGCTGAAAAAGCGGAATTAAATAATCTGCACTTCTAGCAGGTCCTGTATCAATTAATAATTCATCAATCAGAAAAATAGAGACAAGTAGCTTTTGTCCCCCACGTGTAATAGTCATCTCTACTTGACTAAGATCTTCAAAAGACTTCATTTTCATCTTACTACCTCAAATCATCTTTCTATAAAGGTTTTGTTATCATTAATAAAATTATTATAAAAAATAGTATATTTGTTATTCGTTCATAGAAAAAAAGTCGTTTTGCTAACGGATAATACGTTTCTGGTATTTTCTCGCCTTCATATTGCTGCAACAACTTTTTAATGGGTTTTGAATTTGGGGCAAGCACAATTGGGCCAGCACTTAATGCAATAAGAAAGAGGATTATACTGCTGAAATACCAAAACTGCCCAAAAAGGTAAGGGCGAATTAATCCCATAGCTATTCCGGTAATGATTAATAATGTTCCACCAACCATAACAAATAAATGGATTCGATTCCTTACTTTATATGCATGCCTAAGCTCGGTCATCGTCTCTGCCTTTGTTACAATATAAATCATCACAAACCCGGGACCTAGACCTACAATAGCAGAAAAAATATGGATAGTGATTAGAACGTCATATAAGGACATATAAAAACCTCCAAGCTGCTTATTAGTCTACAATCTAACCATACACTATTTCAACAATTGGAGGTATCATTTTTATTCATTTTTTCTGTACTCTTTATTCTCCTACATATCTGCTTAATATAGAATCAACATTTTCTCCGTAAGACTCACCAAATAAGTTTAAATGAGCTAATAAATAATAAAGTTGGTATAACGGCTTTATATCATCGTAATCTTTTCGTAAAGGATAGATCTCATCGTAAGCATCATAAAACTTACTAGAAAACCCTCCAAATAATTCTGTATAAGCCATTTCAAAATGACGATCGCCATATAAAAAGGAAGGATCAACGATAAATGGTTCCCCTCCTGGCCCCACTATCCAATTACCTGAATATAAATCACCATGCAGATGAGACGGCTCAACAAAACTAGGTATATACTTCTCCAATTGTTCCATTAACTTTTCTAATCGCACACGACGCTGATCTTTGATAAGTCCTTTTTCAATTCCTTGGTTAATTTGTGAACCAAGTCTATACTCCTTATAATACTCTAGCCAATTTGCGTTTAGCTCATTCGGCTGAGGCAAAAGCCCAATATATGTATCGTTTTGAAAACCATGCATCCGCCCAAAACATTGGTGTAAATGAGCTAGTTTTTGACCAAGCACTGTTTCTGTATCATCTGTCTTTTTTCCTTCAATCCATTCAAGAAGCAGAAAAGCTTTTCCAGGCTGATCAGAATAGGATAGAAAATTAGGAACTGAGATTCTTCCGGTCTCCTTAATAATACGTAAACCAGTTGCTTCGCTTTTAAAAAAGCCTTTAGGTGAGTTAAGATGAAACTTCATAAAAAACTCCGCATCTACTGTTTGAATATAATATGCTTCGTTTATAGAACCACCTTTTATTTTCTTAATTGTTTCTAAGCCTGAGTAATCTCTACCGTTTTCTAAAGCAATTTTTGCAAGACGTTCCATATTATCCATTTGCATTACTGTCTTTCCAAATTTCCATCGGGTTTTCCTGAGACTCTTCCAAAGGCATATGCTTCATCATAAGTTTACGGTCCTCATTAGGCTTTGTTAAATCATCATAAATAACTTTCGACATACCTAAACCAACCTCGACTGCATCATTTACAGATGCACAGTAATAAACATCTGTTATCCCTGCAAAGTACATTGAAGTTAAACACATAGGACATGGTTCTCCGCTAGCGTACATTGTATATTCGGCTAAATCATGTGTTTGCAACTTTTCTTGTGCTTTTCGTATCGCAATTAATTCGGCATGACCACTCACATCAAAATGTTTATGGAGTTCATTTACTCCTTCCGATACAATCTCTCCATCTTTCACCAGTGCAGCACCAAAAGGCTGTCCCCCTTGACGAACATTTTCTATTGCAAGGTCGATTGCCCTCCGCATAAATTGATCCACTATTCATACCTCCTAAGCAATACCATCATCTTATAATAATGAGTTGATTCCTACCACTTATCTTATTGTAACTTATTTATCCATTAATTTCTTATAATAACTTGATTCGTTTTGTTTCTAAGATTAACGGTTACTTATCGTCAACGATTCGTTATCCTTAGTCAATTACCTCTTTAACAGACTCTTTATTATTCATAGCTGATTTTCATATCGCCTAGCTTAATCCAGCCTAACTTTTTAAAAAAGACAGTAAAAAGAAAACTAATGAAAGCAGGAGCGATAATATGTAAAATTAATACCGCCCAAAACACCTGCATTGTGAAACCCATAGTTTCAAATGCCATTATTTGCCCAACAAGACCACTTGTACCCATTCCAGCTCCAGCAGTATTATTAGCCATTTGAAGCCAGACGGTTCCAATCGGTGCAAGAATGGCGCCTGCCATTGTTGGTGGAATGATAATAGCTGGATTTCTTAATATATTCGGAACTTGAAGCATGGAAGTTCCAATTGCTTGAGCTAAAAATCCACCCACACCATTATCCCGGTAACTTGAAGCAGCAAAACCAATCATCTGTGCAGAACACCCGATAGCAGCTGCTCCTGCTGCAAGACCATCAAGTGAAAGCATAAAGGCTATTGCTACGCTTGAAATCGGAGCGGTTAACGCCCATCCCATTAGGACAGCTACCAATATTCCCATGATAAAAGGACGTTGAGTTGTTGACCAATTAATAATGTCACCAAACCAAAGCATAAACGTATTTATCGGCATCCCGATTAACTTCCCAGTAACATATCCAATAAAAATTGTAATAAATGGCGTTACAATAATATCGACTCTTGTTAACTTATAAACAAGTTTACCGAATTCAGTGGCGAAAAGCACTGCCACATAACTGCCAGCCGGTCCCCCTAGTTCAGCACCAAATGCTCCTGCAAAGAGTGCTGAAAAAAGAACTAACGGTGGAGCTTTTAGGCCATGAGCAATCGCTACTCCAATTGCCCCTCCCATTATTTTCGAATCCATTGCAAACGTTCCGATTTCTACAAATGAAGCGATATTTAATTGCTCACCAATCGTTTTAAAAATCAAACCAATTATTAAAGATGAAAATAATCCTAACGCCATATAACTTAAGGCAGTTATGATGTATTCCCTTGCTGATAATGTGATCCCTTTGTCTGCTAAATACTGTTTCAATTTTATCCTCCTTTGTGAACTCTTTCACACAACAATTCTCATATACAGTATACATATTTACAGGTGTCTTGTCACTAGTATTTTTAATTGTAAGAAATAAAGCTTGGCGAGTTGTATTTGCTTAACAATAGTTATTTCGTTATAATTTGGATGATTATGCTATGAAAATACACACTTTATGGGGGTAAGACTCACATGAATATAAAAAATAAATCTGATTTAGCTACCATCATTAGAGAACGTCGGTCAGTTAAAAAAGGTTATACAAATAAAAAGGTTGAGGAAGAAACTGTTCGGGAGTTGCTAGAAGATGCTATTTGGGCGCCGACTCACGGCATGAGACAGCCTTGGCGATTTCTCTTTGTGGATAAAGATAATTTACCATCTTTTGCAAAAAAAGTTGCTGCAACATATCCAGTGGAAATGCAACAAAACCGAGAAGATTATTTAAATGAACCTAATGCTATTCTAGTCGTTATTATGGAAGAACCTGAAGCACAAAAACAATGGGATGAGAACTATGGAGCTACTGCAAGTATGATTCAAAATTTCTGGTTACTTGCATGGGAGCATGACTTAGGTGTTGTATGGAAAACAAATCCCCATATTTACGATCCGAAAGTAAAAGAATTATTAAATGTCGCTGAAAATGAAAAAATTGTAGGTTTTGTTCATCTTGGTTATTTTGAGAAACAGCCTATCAAAAAAGACCGTATACCACTTGCAGATAAATTCACAAAATATATAGGCTAATTTAAGAGACTGTAACATAAGAATTTTTATGATAGAAAAGACGAACGATGCTAGATGTATAATAGCTCCGGAAATATCCTTGCTTTCTAAAGGCAACGTATATTTCCTGCATATTGTTCGTCCTTTCAATTGCTAATTTTATTTATATCCCAGCTTCTAGTATCATTACACAAAACCATTAATAGGTCGTTGATTATAATTTAATAGATACCGATCGATGCTAATAATATTGCAACAACAACTGAAATAATTGGAATTAAAACTGCGACAATAAATATATCTAAATAACTATCTTTATGTGTCATCCCCGTTATTGCAAAAAGGGTCAATACCGCTCCGTTATGTGGTAAAGTATCAAGTCCACCTGAAGCAAGTGAAGCTATTCGGTGAAATTGCTCAGGATCTATTCCAGAGCTTTGTGCAATTTCGTAATATTTTGAGCCTAGCGCTTCTAAAGCAATTCCCATTCCTCCTGAAGCGGAACCTGTCGAGCCGGCTAACACATTAACCGCTATTGCTTCAGAAATAAGTGGATTTCCTTTTATACCCATTAACATTTCTGTCAGTTTCTCAAATCCAGGTACAGCTTTTACAACTGAACCGAAACCAACCGCAGCACTCGTATTAATAATTGCAGTCATTGAACCAATTGCTCCTTCATTAATGGCTTTAACAAAACGTTTAAATTTATGAATATTCAGCAATAAAATTAATACAATTCCTGCTATTAGTGACAAAATAATATCCCACTTTAATAAGTTTAGTGTGACAAGCACAGTCAATAATGGCAATAAAGAAAGTAAGAATGATGGCGCACTTCCTTCAACATTAACAATTTTACTATCTTTTGGTTCTGTATAAACCTCACCATTTGCTTTTAACTTCTTTTCACGCCAACGAAGATAATAATACCCTCCGCCTCCCATAATTAGTCCAGCTACGATACCCATAATAGGTGCTGCTGTTGCAGTCGTATGAAAATATTCCATAGGGATAAGATTTTGAATCTGTGGTGTACCCGGGATCGCTGTCATGGTAAAAGTAAACGCCCCCAGTGCTACTGTTCCTGGAATGAGACGTCTTGGAATATCAGCTTCTTTAAATAACGTTAAAGCTAACGGATAAACTGCAAATACGACCACAAATAAACTAACACCTCCATACGTTAAAACTGCTGCAGAAATAAACACACCAAGAATAGCTCTTTTGGTTCCTATTAATCTAGTCATGGCAACAGCAACAGATCTTGCCATTCCCGTATCTTCCATTAGCTTGCCAAAGACTGCACCAAGCATGAATACTGGAAACCATGCTTGGGCAAATCCAACGAATCCGCCCATATAGGTGTCCTTATAGGCATCAAGTAAGTCCAGTCCCCCAGTTAATGCAACAATTCCGGCAGCGATTGGTGCTATCCATATGATAGACCAACCTAAATATGCTAAAACCATTAATACAACAAGTCCAGCAAATATACCAAACATAAGACCCCTCCATTTTATTAATAATAATTAATTACTAAAGTGCTTCTACAATCATTGCGATTCCTTGCCCTCCACCAATACAGAGAGAGACGACTCCATATTTTGCATGTTGTCTTTTAAGTTCTTGTATAAGTGAATAAAGAACACGTGTCCCACTTGCACCAATTGGATGACCTAATGCGATTGCTCCACCATTAACATTTACTTTTTCTCTGTTTAGTCCGAGTTCTTTTTCAACAGCGATATATTGAGCCGCAAATGCTTCATTGATTTCGAATAGATCCATGTCATCTAATGTTAAATTTGCTCTCTCCAATGCAATCTTTATCGCAGCGACCGGACCAATACCCATAATAGCTGGATCAACTCCTGAGACGCCCCAGGAGATTATTTTTGCAACTGGAGATACATCATTCTTCTGAACAAATTCCTCTCCGGCAATAACAACTGCTGCAGCACCATCATTAATCCCGCTAGCATTCCCTCCAGTTACTGTTCCATTTTCTTTAAATGCAGGATTTAATTTTGCTAGTTTTTCAACTGTTGTGTCTTCACGAATATGCTCATCTTCTTCTACTAATTTTTTACCTTTTCTTGTTTGTAACTCAACAGCTATAATCTCTTCAGAAAACTTTCCCGTTTTTCTCGCTATACCTGCACGTTGATGACTTAAATAAGCATACTCATCCTGGTCTTCACGTGAAATTTGATATTTTTCTGCTAAATTTTCCGCTGTAACTCCCATTCCGCATCCAATATACTTATCCGTTAAAGCAGCCCATAGCATATCATCTATTTGTGGTTTACCAAGCTTCGTGCCAAATCTACTTCCTCGTATAGCATAAGGGGATAAACTCATATTCTCAGCACCTATTGCTAACGCTACTTCTCCTTCATCTAGTTTGATAGATTGAGCTGCTGAAATAACGGCCTGAAGCCCCGAACCACATAACCGATTCACTGTAAGTGCTGGACTAGCAATAGGAATTCCTGTTTGAAGGGCAATATGCCTTGCCAAATAAGGAGCATTTTTGGATGAATGGATTACATTCCCTAAAACGGATAGATCGATATTTTCTGGAGAAATGCTACTTCTTTTTATTGCTTCTTTACTAACAATTGTCCCTAATAAGGTCAAATCCATATCTTTGAGAGCGCCTCCAAAACTTCCAAAAGCTGTACGTGCCCCTTCTAATATATAAATCTCCTTCATTACTTTGCCTCCTGAAAAATTCTATTATTGTGCTGTATATCCCCCATCTAAAACTACTGCCTGCCCTGTGACACCTTTTGCTTTATCACTTGCTAAAAACATGGTGTAATCAGCAATCTCTTGTACTTGTAAAAGCCTTTTTTGTGGAATAAGTGGATATAGAACTTCTTCTAAAACTTTCTCCAAGGAGATATTACGATTTTTTGCTAAATCTTCAAATTGATTTCTTACGAGCGGTGTATCTACATATCCGGGGCACATTGCATTTACGGTAATACCGAAATCCGCGCCCTCTAACGCTGCCACTTTCGTTAATCCAATCAAGCCATGTTTCGCACTATTATAGGCAGCTTTTCCTGCAAAACCGATAATCCCGTTAATGGATGCCATATTGATAATTCGACCAAATTTTTGTCTTTTCATAATCGGAAACACATGTTTGATCGCCATAAATGGCGCAACAACCATCAACTTGTTTATAAACTCAAATTTTTCTGTAGGAAAATCCTCTATTGCCGCTACATATTGCATGCCCGCATTATTAATTAATACATCCAATCTCCCATAATGCTCGACGGTTTTATCTAAAGCCTCTGTTAATTCTTCTTCATTTGTTACGTCACATCTCAAGCCCAAGCAGTCATAACCATTCGCTTTCATTTGTTCAATTTCTTTGTTTAACTGTTCTTCATTTATATCCGTTAAGACTACCTTTGCTCCGTTTTTTGCAAATTCTTTCCCAATTTGATTCCCAATCCCACTTGCTGCACCTGTCACAAAAACAACTTTATCTTCTACAAACATGTTTATCATCCTTCCTAATTAACTCGTTATGCAATTGTTTCACTAATGATAAGGTTGGCATCTGTACCTTTAATTACCTCTTCTTTGGTCCAACCATTTAATACTTCTATTAAAACTACTCCTTGATCGGTCACATCCATTACAGCTCGTTCCGTAATAATACGATCAACTACACCTTTACCAGTTAACGGAAGAGTACATTCTTTACGTATTTTTGATTCACCTTTTTTACTTACATGCTCCATAATAACGACAACTTTACTTGCTCCATGGACTAAATCCATTGCCCCGCCCATACCTTTAATCATTTTCCCTGGAATCATCCAGTTTGCTAAATCACCTTTTTCAGATACTTCCATTCCACCAAGTATCGCAAGGTCTAAATGTGCGCCTCGTATCATTGCAAACGATTCTGCACTATCAAAATAAGAGGCTCCAATCGCTTCAGTAACCGTTTCTTTCCCAGCATTAATTAATTCAGGATCTACATTTTCTTCCGTTGGGTACGGTCCAATTCCTAGTAACCCATTTTCAGAGTGTAGAATCACCTTTTTATTTGGTTCAATATAGTTCGCTACCAATGTCGGCATACCAATACCTAAATTCACATAGAATCCGCTTTTGATTTCTTTAGCGGCTCGTCTTGCAATACTTTCTCTAACCTCGGCTTTCGTAAGTTGCTTTCCCATTAAATTTATTTCCTCCTTAAGCATTTAACGTAATGTCACACGCTCAATTCTTTTTTCTTGTTTCCCCTGAATCGTTCCTTGAACATAAATTCCAGGGGTATGAATGCTATCGGCATTTAAAGAACCAACTTCTACTAATTCTTCCACCTCAGCGATCGTCACCTTACCTGCAGCAGCCATTATTGGATTAAAGTTTCGAGCAGTTTTGTTGTACATCAAATTTCCATAAGTATCTCCTTTCGCCGCACGAACCAGGCTAAAGTCAGCCTTTAACGCTGTTTGAAGTAAATACTCTTTCTGATTAAATGTTCGTACTTCTTGATTTTCAGCAATAGGCGTACCCACTCCTGCTGGTGTATAGAAGGCAGGAATTCCAGCTCCACCTGCTCGAATTCTTTCTGCAAGAGTACCTTGCGGGGTTAATTCTACTTCGAGTTCTCCAGATAGTACTTGCCTTTCAAATTCTGCATTTTCCCCCACATAAGAACCTATCATCTTATCAATCTGCTTATTTTGTAACAATAGTCCGAGTCCCCAGTCATCTACTCCACAGTTATTAGAAATAACTGTTAAATTTTTCACTTTTGATTCGACTAATGCGAGAATTAGATTTTCCGGAATCCCAACAAGCCCGAATCCTCCAACCATAATCGTCGATCCATCTTCTATCTTTCGTACTGCTTCTTCAAATGATTTATAAATCTTTTTCATCACCTATGCCTCCTTCACCCCCTATAACATGCAAGAGTCATGCCAACTTTTAATTTGCAAAATCCCTTGTGCCTACTCATTTTTCTTAACATATAAAAAACTCTGTATTCCAAAGATCTGGAAAACAGAGTTCATTTACTTCTTTTTTTATTGTAAGCACTCTCATTGGCCTTACTCATTTACACACTTTCCGAAAACACGGAATACATTTCCGGAATTACGGAAAATCATAAACTGTATTTATTTATTTTTTCATATAAACTTGATTTCCCAATATCCAATAATTTCATAGCTTCATTCCTATTTCCATTTACTTTATTCAATGCTTGTTTGATCATTTCTTTTTCTGTATGCTCCAACACCTCTTTTAACGTCCTCTGGTGGTCGTGTAACTTATCTGCAGTTGGCTGCAGATGGTCTGGCAGATCATCCAATGTTATCATTTCAGAGTTTGTTAGATGGACAGCTGATTCAATTACATTTTCTAATTCCCGTATATTCCCCGGCCATCGGTATGTCATAAACATGTTCATGACCTCATCTTCAAAGTCGATTATCCTCTTGCCAACCCGTTTTGTTATTTGATGTAGAAAGTATTTAGAAATAATTCGTAAATCTTCTCTCCTTTTTCGAAGTGGAGGGATATGAATTTGAACAACATTAATCCGATAAAATAAATCTTCCCGGAATTTATTTTCCTGAATCAATCTTTCCAAAGGCTGGTTTGTTGCAGCAATAACCCGTACATCTACTTTCTTTGACTCTATTGATCCAACTGCTTCAATTTCGCCTTCCTGTAATGCCCTTAATATTTTAGCTTGAGCCCCAATTGGCATGTCACCAATTTCATCTAAAAATAAAGTCCCACCTTCAGCAAGCTGAAATTTTCCAATTTTTCCACCCTTTTTTGCGCCTGTAAATGCACCTTCTGCATATCCAAAAAGTTCTGATTCCAATAAATTCTCAGGTATAGCAGCGCAATTTACTTTGACAAACGGCTTATTATTTCTCTCACTTAGCTGATGAATACTGTGAGCAAATAATTCCTTTCCCGTTCCGCTTTCGCCCCTAATTAAAACAGAGACTTCACTTGGTGCAATTCTTTTAATCTTTTCTTTAATATTTTCTAATTTTTTAGAACTTCCAACAATGTCATGGAGAGAATAGGTTGCTCCATGATTGTTTTCAAAACGGTTTCGGTATTCTTCCAATTCAAGTAAAAGATCTTTAATATGACTATTCATCATCTTCCATTCCTTCGTATCACGAAAGAGTACAGTACCAACAGCTGCAACTATTTCTCCATCTACACAAACAGGAATACGATTAGCAATCATATGGTTTCCACGAATATATTGTAAATCTGCAATTTCCTCTTTCCCATTTTGAACTACGATATGCATTCTTGTATTTTCAATAACATCTGTAACATGCATCCCAATAGCTACATTTTTTTTCACTTCTAAAAAGTCACAATACGTCTGATTTAAATAAGTAATTAACCCTTGACTATCAACAATTACGAGACAGTGATAAGCATTTTCAAATAATATTGCAAACATTTCATCTTGATAACTTTTTGGCATTTTATACATATATTCACCTCTTGAATATAGTCATCTTAATCTACATAACCACGCTACGTATAATTATAAATATATAATCCTGTTTTGCAATCTAGTTTCTAATTGATAAGAATTTTGATGGGGTATAATAAAATACACCCATGACACGTTACCTCGACATGTAATTGAAAACAATTCACTACAATGTTTCCCCTGATTATGTACTCTCCATAACAAATACTATAGTACTTTTTACATGAATTAAAATTAGTCCTTTCCGTTTAGACGAAATACGTATCTAGTAATAAACGGTTATTTTTTTGAAATTCTATCAGAAAGGTTTGAAATACAAACTGCTCTTTGGTAATATTATCCACACATTTCGGTAGGAGGAGTATGACCATATGGCTATTTTTGCTTACGAAATTAGGAGAACAGAAGATTCCATTCGTTTCATAGCTAATGAACTCAGTAGCCTGCGTCAAGATGTGGAACGACTGAAGAGGACCAAAAATCGGTTGCTTTTATCATTTGAGAAATTCATAGATAGACAAAAAGAAATTTCCAAACCTTCACTTACAAAAGATACTTGGCAAGGAGAGCTTGCAAATGAATTCCTTATGTATAGACAATACGAATTAAAAGGCAGTTACCTTACAATTCCTCATGACCAGCTAACTAAACGAATCGAACAAATAGAACAAAAAATAAGTCAGCTAGAGGCAACTATGATCAACTTGGAAAATCAGTTACAAGCAAAACGTACACAGTTAAGTTATTTAAGAAGTAAACAAAGGGAGGCACTTACGTAAATGGAAATAAATCTTAATGAAGCTACCATTAAACAAGCTATTTCCACGCTATCCTCTTCCACTAAGGCATTAACATCGACTCTCTCTGAAGTAAAAGGAAAAAACGAACTCGAATGTATAGAGCGGATAAATAAAATAAATGCTGCCTATTCTTCGTTGCTAACACAGTACCAAGCCTTATTATTAAAAAACATCACTGTAACAGAAAAAACTGTTGAAGCATTCATTGAAAAGGATCAAAACTTAGCGACTACTCTTTTCAAGTAATACCGAGTTTTTTATAATGAGCTATTTAAGTAGCGTGTTAAAGGATGGTTATGTGTGTGAAGGTTTTAGATGTTAAAAGTTTATCTGATAGTGTACAGTCGATACATAAAGACATACAAACAATTCAAAGCCAAATTTCAGCTATCCAACGTGCAGTACGGGGAATAACCGAGTCAGAAGCAGAATTAAAAGGAGAAACAGGCAAGGCGATTCGTAATTTTTATCAAGAAGTTCATCAAACATTTCTCATTTTTCTTCACCAATCTCTAACAGATTATTTTTTTATTTTAAAAGGGATGAAAACATCTTTTGGGGAATTCGAAGGCGATAAGAATGGTTTCCTCCGTGAGGCTTTTATAGATGAAGAGATTAAAAGTGGAATAGACAAAGCGGAAGAGATGACGTATCGTTTAATTACATTAGCAAACGAATCGATGAGAAGCATTTCCGATCTTATCTCCCTTTCTCCATTAAATATGGAAGAGTTTAGCCAATATGCGGAAAAAGGTAGAAATATCTCTAGTGCATTGGTGGAAACCTTGTATGAAGTGGATCACCAACAAACAAAGGCATTAAACGATGTGGAAGAAAATTTGGATCTTTTACAAGATTACTTGAGTGAAATGGCAATTTCTTATGGAGACAATTCTTCCATTATAAATTTCAAGCCCTTATCCGCATTTAATCTTCCATCTTTCAAAAAGGTAAGAGAAACGATATATGGAGGAGAATCCCAACTTGATCAAACAGATACAAGCATTCTCCATATGATGAGGGACCCGAACACATATAAAGGGGTAGGACTCGGATTCTATGATGTTGGAAAAGATACAGTGGAGGGAATCTATGACCTTTTTAAAGATCCATTTGGAGTGATTTCTGATTTACTGCTTTTTATAGGAAATGCGAGATTCCGCCCAGTAGAGACCTCTCTATATATAAGCAAAGCTTTAACAGATTCCTATATTAAAAATGTCGTCAAAGGTGATAACGAGAGCAAAGCACGATGGTTCTCCTATATATTTGGGACAATTGGAATTGAACTGATAGGCCCAAAAGGCGCAGGTACAGCAGTCCGAACATCAAGAAATATGTCGCGAATGAACCAGCTAAAGGGCACACATCCTCTAACGATAGAAAGTCCAGGTGTATATACAAATATCATTGGAAATGATCGTATACTCACAATAGAGTACCAACCAACAGCGTACAATGTATATAATACTGATTATATTTTAGAGCAGTTAACGGGTAAAAAGAATAGTGGAAATAGTAGAGAGATGGTGTCCGATAAGGGTACGGGTGAAGCTGGTCAGAAAGTCAGTGGAGCTAATTCTAAAGTAATTGAAGAACTTGAAGGTCCTGTTATAGATGGAACACGAGTTGGAAGTGGGAAAAAGGTTGATGAAGTAAAACCAGTTTGGGGAAGAGACGAAAAAGGGAAACCTTTTATAGAAAAAGAGTTCCCTCATGTATCAAAGGAACATGGTTTTTCTGATGTTATTGATAATTATTCAAGATTTGCGGAGGAGTTTCCGCTAGTAGGAGGGGACGGCATTAAAAGAGAATTATTCCAAATAACAGGTAGTAATAATGGCAAAAAAGGTGTTTTTGAATGGATTGTTGAGCCAAATGGTGACGTGAACCACAGGAGATTCATTGAAAATGGAGTTATAACGGGTAAGCCAAATCAAATTCCAAAAAAGTAGGAAGTGAATAATATGAACTTAAAAGATTTAAAAAATAGACATATTAAGTATGACTGGAAAACTATTTTTGTAGGTGTCCAAGAAAATTATTTTAAAAAAGACGTTATTTCTGACTATGCGGTAGAGTTGATGGAGATTGGTGATGAAAGTGGGATTGTTAGTGAACTTGCATGGGGAGTATCTAGTGAAGATTTAGATAAAGTGATGTTAGAAATAAAAACTAATTATTTCCCCCAATTAGATGAAGAAAGCCCAATATTAAAAGAGGAGAATAGAAAACTCAGATTTGTTTATTTATCTGGAATAAAAGAAAGATGTAAAGAAGATAATGAATTATTAAATAAAATTGCAGAGTTTTATGGAAATCATCACTACCCAGAAGATATGGTGAGTTTTGTTAATTATATGCCTCAAGAAGTT
The DNA here is from genome assembly GCF_037071985.1 of Pseudogracilibacillus sp. SE30717A. NCBI lineage: Bacteria > Bacillati > Bacillota > Bacilli > Caryophanales > Bacillaceae > Pseudogracilibacillus > Pseudogracilibacillus sp. SE30717A. The sequence continues at coordinate 122,916 of NZ_JAXHDF010000001.1, forward strand.
CCAACTACGAAAGAAGATATGGTAAATAGGTTTAATAATTTTTTAAAATTAGAGGGTGCGAGATTTAGTTAGCTATTTTACTTGATTCTGAGGACAGAGAAAGAAGAACTTAAAAGAACAAGAGAAAAAGCAATTTATGGGTATTTTAAGCCAATTTGTGGGTTTCTCGGGCACGGACAAAAGCACCGTAGAAAAAAATTGGTCGATACAACAACTGGTCACTTGAAGAAGTGCATTAGTAAAGGCACAAGGTGCTTTAAAGAACCAAATGCATATTCAATTAAGTCACCACTATCCAGGCTATAAAAAGTTTTTTTCCGAAGTAGATAGAAAAACAGCATTGGCATTTTGGGAACGATACCCGTCTCCACCGTGTTTAGAGGGGTTAAGTGTTAAGCAATTGACTATATTTTTATTAGAATTCAGCAACAATACATGTTCGGTGAAAAAAGCGAGTGGGACTTTAAAGGTGGTGAAAGAGGATGGAAACACAATATTAGAACACCAAGAAACACGGGACTTTCTAGTAAAGAGCATCATCCGAGACATTTCATTTAAGAAGCAGGAAATTCGTTATGTAGAACGAGAATTAAAAGGGTTAATGAGTTTACTAAACTTTCAACTAGACACGATGCCAGGCCACATTCTGAAAAACATATGTATAATCCAAGTAGACCTTTACTTCTACTCCTAATAGGTCACAATATGGTGAAGATGTTGATGTAGCCAAGTGAAGACAAGAAATAATGACTAATCCCGATAAAGCTTATTCAATTGACGAATCCTAATAATCCAAATCCAAAAAATAACTAAGTATTATAAAGAATTTGACAGGAATATCAGCACACCTGATACACAGACTGGAAGTCATAAAGTATTTGAAAACCTAGGTAACCCAAGCAGATGCTCGCATTTCCCTTATGTTCCAATAAAATAAATATATAGCAGGTGAGATACTTGAGTAATTTATTGTATCATGCATATTTGCCTAAAAATCACGAACATCACGTCTCGCTGAAAGAAGTCATGAGTGGTGGCATTCAATATTCTACTAAGTCAAATAATAGATACAGTAATGGTGGCAGAGTAAAATTTGAGATAACAGAACTATTAAGGCCTTCCAATACACCTGATTGGCTTAACTTTAAAGAAGCAATAGGTGTTGACATAACTAATCGTTTTTCTAAATCTTTTTGCTTTCCTGTATTTACGGATAAAATCCTAGTATTTGATGGTGATATTTCCTTTTCGATCTATGACCAAGCATTCTATGAGGATTTTAAAGACTTTGATGAGGAAGCTTTAAACTTTTATACTGGAGAAACTATTGAATATTGGATTAAACTATATTGGAAAAGTATGATGCCATTTGAAGAGTATTTGATAAAGAAGTCCTATCCAAAACCAGAAGTGTTAATTTTTGAATCTATACCTAAAGAGATTATTCAAGTATGTGAAGAATAGACTTGTAAACTTTGATTGGCTAATCCCTTTCTTACAAGAATTTCCCCTAAACTTCTAATGTTCCAATGATAGGTTTAATACGTTCTTGTTCCTCTCTCTTATCCAAGTATTCAAAAAGTCCAAGTCGATTTCCCCAAAGGTCTGTGAAAGTTCCCCATTTCACTGGAACTTCTGGTCTTGAGTGTATTTCAAAACTATCAATTTTTAACTCTGCTACAAGTCTATCTCTTTCTGCTTCAATGTTAGTAATTCCAAAACGTAATGGTCCATTACCCTCAGTAAGAGTTCCTTCTGCAACTTGCAACCAACAACCAGGAATGAGTTCCCACTCTACAAATCCATCGTGTGGAGTAAAATCAGGCTTCTTATTCAGCAGTGTTTCGTACCACTCTCGACCTTCTTTTATGTTAGAAACCCGAACCTGAGTAGTCATTTCAAAAATCAATTGTACCCCTCCTAAATATGTATAATTGTCTATCTGTTATAAATGTACCATAATTTGTCATTTAATCCCATGAGAATTTTCAAGCAGTTCTTACCATCCGAACTGTTGTATTAGTTGATTTTTAGCAGGTGGAAATAAGCAAATGCTATCATTCTTTAAGGATTACCTTAGGTTTGACTAGATATTGGAATGATACTCCCCTTCCTCTTTTTCACGTTACTTTTACAAACAAACGGTATCTTTAGCAAAACATATTATTAATTTCTCTTGACTTTTTAAAAAAATTCACTTAAAATTATAACAACTTAAAATATTTAGCGATGAGAAAGAGTAGTAATTTACTTTTAGGCACTTTAGAGAGCCAGTGGTGCTGAGAACTGGTGTGACTAAGTAGATGAATGGACTTTCGAGCTTTCAAACCGAAACATTATGGAGTAGGCTTTGACGAATTTGACTCTACGTTATAAGAGACAAATAGAACTGTATCTTGTTCTATTACCAAAGTGAGCTATTATTAGCTAATAAAGGTGGTACCGCGAAGTCCTCGTCCTTTTTTTTCGGATGAAGGGTTTTTTTATTTTTAAAAAAGTTTTACTTTATACCATATCAAATCGATGCGTAAGAGAAGTACGTCTTTAAGAAGCATAAAAGAGAGCTGGGGATGGTGGGATCCCAGTATGTAGATAAGGACCGAATGGACTTACAAGAGTTTTCCTGAAAAGTATCTGCTAGTAGGGAAAAATGTTTTTCCGACGTTACACGGATAGAATATCGGATATTAGTATCCCGTATTTGAAATGAGATGAAGAAGGGAAACCTTCTTTAATCTGAGGTGGCACCGCGATGATGAATCGTCCTCTACAAGCACTGTTTTAGTGTTTGTAGAGGTTTTTTTATTTTCAATCAGATGTAAATATCTTGATTCTTAATCTGGAGGAATGAAAAATGATTAAACAAAAAGTTAACTATAAATTAATCCTGAAAAATGCAGATACATTAACACCAGTTGGTATATTTAAACGACTAGAAGGACCAAAGAAGTTTTTGCTTGAGAGTTCCTTTCAACATGAAACAAAAGGAAAGTATTCATATATTGGCGCCAACCCATTTCAGGAAATAATCGGATCTGGCAATGAAACAAAAGTTATCGACTTAGAAACGAAAGAAGAAAAAATAGTAAACCAAACAGCTATTGAGTACTTAACAAATAATTTCCCGAAAATTGATTGCGAGCTCCCTCTTCCTTTTACAGGCGGAGCGATCGGTTATGTTGCATATGATGCCATTCGGCAATTTGCCAATATCGGTGAACAACTAACAGATGAATTAAATATGCCTGACTATCATTTCATGGTATATCATACAATTATTATTTATGAGCATCGTACAGAAAAGGCACATATTCTCACACTAAACATCGATGAATCGGCGGAAGAGAAATTAGAAGAACGTATAGAACGAATTAATGAACAATTAGATAAGCAGATCACAATTCCTGATCCAAAACTGCACTCCATAACATTTGAGCCGAAGATTCCAAAAGAAACATTTATTGAAAATGTGAAAAAAGCAAAGACATTTATCGAAAATAAAGAAGCTGACCAAATTGTCATTTCACAGCGAATGATCGCTGAATTAGATGGGGATCCGTTCTCGTTTTATAGAGAATTACGCACTTCAAATCCGTCACCTTATATGTTTTATATTGATTTTACGGATTATTTAATTATAGGTGCATCACCTGAAAGTCTTGTCCAAACAACGGGAGATCAAGTTGTTACAAATCCCATCGCAGGTACAAGACGAAGGGGTAAATCACTAGCGGAAGATGAAGCACTCAAAAAAGAATTATTGACAGATCCAAAAGAACTTTCTGAGCATGATATGCTAGTTGAATTAAGTAAAACGGACTTACTTGCTGCCTGTGAGAAAGAAAGTATACATGTTCCGGTTTATAAAGATGTTGTTAAATATGAACATGTTATGCATATCGTCTCGGAGGTACATGGAACTTTACAAGAGGACAAAACGAGTATGGACGCATTAATTGCTTGCTTACCTGCTGGGACGGTTTCAGGATCACCGAAAGAACGGGCGATGCAAATCATCAATGACATCGAAACAGAACGAAGAGGATTTTACGCAGGTGGCATTGGATATATTTCCTTTAACCATGATATAAATTTAGCCATTTCTATTCGTTCCATCGTAGTGAAACATAATCGAGCGTATTTGCAAACCGGTGCAGGAATTGTCGCAGATTCCATTCCTGAAAATGAATATTTCGAAACACTTCATAAAGCTAAATCACTAACAAACTTAAATAAAGAGATGAAAGGAGTATAGGAATGAAAACATATCTTGAGAAATTAATAAATCAAGAAAGTTTAAGTGTTGAAGAAATGAAAGAAGCTACGAATAACTGCTTTAGCGAAGAGATTACTGACACAGAGATTGCTGCTTTTTTAACTGCCCTTCGTATTAAAGGAGAAACTTCCGATGAAATTGCCGGCATTGTAGAAGTCATTCGAGCGCATTCTGATTTGAGTGAAATTAATTTACCCAATGTTATGGACAATTGCGGGACAGGTGGAGACAGGTCAAATAGTTTTAACATCAGTACAACGACTGCTTTTGTTCTGGCAGGAGCAGGAGTAACTGTCGCAAAGCATGGAAATCGCAGTATTTCTAGTAAAACGGGAAGTGCAGATGTGTTGGAACATTTAGGAGTTTCATTAGCATTTTCCAAGGAACATACGAAAGAAATGCTCGAGGAAAATAATATTGCCTTTTTATTTGCCCCTCATGTACATGCGAAATTAAGACCATTCATGAAAATTCGTCAAGAGCTTGGACTCCCTACTATCTTTAATCTGATCGGGCCATTAACAAATCCAATTCATTTGGAATCTCAATTAGTAGGAGTATATCAACGTGATAAATTAAAAACTATAGCTGAATCTCTTAAAAAACTCGGACGTAAAAGAGCAGTTGTCTTAAACGGAGCTGGTTATATGGATGAGGCATCACTGGCAGGAGAAAATCATTTAGTATTATTGGAGAATGAAGAAATTACTTCATTTACATTGCATCCTAATGAAGTCGGTTTACCAACCTACACCATTAAAGAGATTGAAGGTGGAAATGCAAAAGAAAACGCCAAGATCTTACTTAGTGTCTTAAACAATGAAGCTAGTCCTTATCTTGATACAGTTTTATTAAATGCCGCAATTGGATTATTTGCAAACGGAAAAACGTCTACGGTAAAGGACGGCCTGGAGATCGCTCGTGAAAGCATTGCATCAGGTGCAGCATTAAACCGATTAAATACTTTAATTAAATATAGTGAAATATTAACAAGTGAGGCGATATAAATGACCATTTTAGATAAAATCATTGCGGAAAAGAAAAAAGAAGTAGAGAAGCTACGTAATCAAACGTTTAATCAATTAATTTTCAACAAAAATATACAAACATTTCAAGAGATCATACAAGAAAAATCAACCATGGGGGTAATTGCAGAAATAAAACGTGCCTCCCCTTCCAAAGGAACAATTAATGCTGACGTAAACCCAGTGGAACAAGCAAAACTTTATGCTGAAAATGGAGCAAGTGCCATCTCTGTCTTAACAGATACTCCTTTCTTTAAAGGAACAATGGAAGATTTACGTGCGGTACGTGCAGCTGTCAATATTCCAATCTTATGTAAAGATTTTATTATTGATCCTGTCCAGATTGACCAAGCAAAAGCAGCGGGCGCAAATATAATCTTACTTATTGCTGCCGCCTTAAACGATCATGAACTTGAAAAGTTATTTGAATACTCAAAAACAAATGACTTAGAGGTATTATGTGAATTGCACAATGAAGAAGAAATGGAAAGGGTATTAAAACTAGGAGCGACCATTATAGGAATTAATAACCGAGATTTAAAAACATTCTCAGTCGATCTTAACACCACTGCAAAACTGACAAACATGATAACTGATCCAGAAACAATCATCATTAGTGAGAGCGGAATTCAGACGAAGAAGGACGTTGAAACAGTCGCAAAAGCTGGGGCTGAAGTAATTTTAGTAGGTGAAACATTAATGCGTTCAAACAATGTTGCTCAAACACTAAATGACTTACAAGTTTTATTACCGAAAAAAGCGAGGTTATAACATGTTTGTAAAAATATGTGGGGTCACTTCTCTTGAGACAGCTAAAGTTGTTCAAAATGCTGGAGCTGATTTTATCGGATTTGTTTTTGCCCCAAGTAAGCGGAGAATAGCTCCTGTAAAAGCAGCTGAAATTGCAAAGCATTTATCACCATCCCTAAAGAAAGTCGGAGTTTTTGTAAATGAATCTTTAGAAAATATAAAACTTATTGCAAATTTGGTTGGATTAGATTACATTCAATTACATGGAGATGAGCCAAAACAACTGGCGACCAAAATTCCATATCCTATTATTAAGGCTTTCTCGATTGATCAAGTGGATGCTGCAACCATTCAAGACTATCCTTATGATTATCTATTAATCGATAGTCCTGGTGAAACATTTAGAGGAGGGTCCGGCAATACGTTTAATTGGAAAAAATTAAATGAGTTAAAGATTGATAGACGTAAACTATTATTAGCCGGAGGGCTCAATATAAACAATATTAAGGAAGCAATTGATACTGTTCACCCTATTGGAGTAGATGTATCCAGTGGCGTAGAAACAGACGGTGTAAAAGATCACGAAAAAATCCATCAATTTATACAACAAGCAACATATGAAACTATTTAGAGAGGTTGAATCAAATTGACAACATATTCAATGCCAGACCAACGAGGACGTTATGGAAATTTTGGAGGCCGGTTTGTTCCAGAGTTATTAATGCCTGCCCTTCTTGAATTAGAAACAGCTTTTGAAGAGGCAAAAAAAGATGAAACATTTCTTCAAGAATTAAATGATTATTTAGAACAGTATGTCGGACGGGAAACCCCACTTTACGAAGCTGAAAATCTGTCCCGCTATCTTGATGGTGCAAAAATTTTCTTAAAAAGAGAAGATTTAAACCATACAGGAGCTCATAAAATCAATAATTCCATCGGGCAGGCTTTGCTTGCAAAACGGATGGGGAAGAAAAAAGTAGTAGCAGAAACTGGTGCGGGTCAACATGGGGTTGCAACAGCAACTGTTTGTGCACTGCTTGATTTAGAGTGCATTGTATTTATGGGGGAAGTCGATGTAAAAAGACAAGCATTAAATGTATTTCGAATGGAACTGCTCGGAGCAAAAGTGGTAAGTGTTTCTCAAGGTAGTGGAACATTAAAAGATGCGGTTAATGAAGCATTACGTTACTGGGTTAGCCATGTAGAAGATACGCATTATATTCTCGGTTCTGTAGTTGGACCTCATCCTTTTCCAAAAATTGTTCGTGATTTCCAATCCATAATTGGAACTGAAACAAAAAAACAAATTGTAGAAAAGACGGGAAAACTTCCTGATCACATCGTCGCCGCTGTTGGGGGTGGCAGTAATGCTATGGGAATGTTTTATCCATTCATTGAAGACTCAGACGTTAAACTGTATGGAGTAGAAGCAGGTGGACTTGGGCTTGAATCAAACAAACATTCAGCAACCCTAACTGTCGGTAAAACAGGTGTCTTGCACGGAACCATGACTAAATTACTGCAATCGGAATCTGGGCAAATTCAAGAAGCATTCTCCATTTCTGCAGGTCTTGATTATCCGGGAGTGGGGCCTGAACATAGTCATTTAGCGGAAACAAAACGGGTTACCTATGATGCAATTACCGACCAAGAAGCATTGGAAGCTTTTCAATTATTATCGAAAACGGAAGGGATCATTCCTGCATTAGAAAGTTCTCATGCAGTAGCATACGCAATGAAATTAGCAAAGCAAGTAGGTAAGGAGCAATCCATTGTTATCTGTTTATCAGGACGCGGAGACAAGGATGTACAACAAGTCAAAGAACGATTAGAGGGAGTGCAAAATGGGTAAAGAAAAAATCGCAAACTATTTTAATAAAAAAATCGAAAACAACGAAAATTTGTTTGTACCATATATTGTTGCCGGAGACGGAGGACTTGATATCTTAAAACAGCGTATCGAGTTCTTACAAGATAGTGGGGTTGCTGCGATTGAATTAGGGATTCCTTTTTCCGATCCAGTGGCAGATGGCCCAACGATTCAAGAAGCGAGCATCCGCGCCTTAGAGAACGGCACAACATTAAAAAAAATACTAGATATATTAGAAACGTTTAAAGAAGAACGAGAAGTTCCAATCATTTTAATGACGTATTTAAACCCGGTGTATGCATACGGAATTGAAAAATTTGCAGAGGATTGTGCTCGGGTCGGAGTAGATGGCTTAATTATCCCAGACGTACCATTAGAAGAAGAGTCCGTTGTTGCAGATTCTTTTACAAAACATAATATTGCCTTTATACGCTTAGCTGCATTAACAAGTACAGAAGATCGATTAAAAGAAATTGCTAAACGATCAGAAGGATTTTTATACGCTGTTTCCGTAACTGGTACAACTGGAGCAAGAGCAACACACCAAGAAAGTGTCTACTCCTATTTAGAAACGTTAAAAAAACATAGTAATGTGCCTGTATTGGCGGGGTTTGGTGTATCAAGTCCAGAACAGGCTCACGAATTAAGCAACTATTGTGATGGGGTTATTGTCGGAAGTAAGATTGTTGATCTACTGCATCACGACAAGATAGATGAAGTTCACAATTTAATAGAAGCAAGTCTATAATTTATGCAAAAATAAATGCTGTTTCGGAAGAAGAAACAGCATTTTTTAATATATTTTATTTCTACCATTCTTCTACTGCACGAACAATATGATCTAACTTTAGGGCAGTAGCTCTCTTCAATTTGTACTTTTTTGCAATCCGATATTCTCATCCTAACTGAAATAACGGTGATATAATGTTTTCGCCTTTTCAACATCGTTCGTTCCGTGAATAAGTGCTCTTCCGTCTTTGAAAATAACCATTCTTTCTTCACCGATACGAAATGACAGAAGAAAATTATTTACTTCTATTTCTCCGCCAGTTTTTTTCAGTTGTTCTGCTAACTGTTTAAGATTTCGCTGTTGAGCTGTCGGCGGTCTCACCTGAACAGAATCCCTTCCACATAACACAGCTGTTTTTGTCTGTTCATCAAATTGTAAAAATGGATAAGTAGGATTCTCCCCACAAGAAGGACAATGAGGCTTTTTCATCGGAGATACATCCATTTGTACCGTTTGATTTGTCCAAACATCAAATGAAATCAATTTTCCCCTTAATGCATCTTCATTATCCGTTAACATTTTTAATGCTTCAGTTGTTTGATGAACAACAACTTGGCTAGCTGCCGGATGAATAATCCCTGCTGTATCACATGTTTGTCCACCAACCGGTACGGTTTCCATTAAGCAATGCAGACATGGTGTTTGTCCAGGCAGAATGGTAAAACTCATCCCATAACTGCCGACACATGAACCGTATATCCACGGAATACGATGTTTTTGAGAAATGTCATTGATCATCATTCGAATATCAAAATTATCTGTTGCATCCATGATTAAATCTACACCAACTACAAGGGACTCTAATTCCTCTGGTGTGACATCCATAATATGTGCATGAATTTTGATTTCAGAATTAATTTCTTCCAATCTTTTTTTAGCAGCTACTGCTTTAGGTGTACGCTTTCTAGCATCTTCTTCTATATACAATTGTTGCCTCTGCAAATTGCTCCATTCAATATAGTCCCGATCGACAATCGTTAATTTACCGACACCGGCACGGGCAAGCATTTCGGAACTCTGTGTTCCTAATGTTCCTATACCAATGATAAGTACATGTTTGTCAGCTAATTTTTTTTGACCCTTTTCTCCAATCGGCGGAAATAAAATCTGTCTTGAATAGCGATCCATTATATACTTAACCCTTCTAACGGACTGCTAGCAACAGCTGTTCTTTTCATGGGAATACGCCCAGCTTCAAAGCCTAATTTCCCTGCTTCCACTGCTAGTCTCATCGCTTTTGCCATTTTAACCGGATCATCTGCGCCAGAAACTGCTGTGTTTAATAAGACAGCATCTGCTCCAAGTTCCATTGCATATGTTGCATCTTTTGGCGAACCAATCCCTGCATCGACAATGACCGGAACATTCGCTTGCTCGATAATAAATTGTAAATTTAGCGGATTGATAATCCCTTGCCCTGAGCCAATTGGTGAAGCTCCCGGCATGATCGCATGCACTCCTAATTCTTCTAATCTTCTTGCAAGCACAACATCATCTGACGTGTACGTTAAAACAGTGAATCCTTCTTCTAAAAGTAATTCAGATGCCTTTAGTGTCTCTACCGGATCTGGCAGTAATGTTTTATCACAACCAATAATTTCAACCTTGACCATATGACAGATCCCCGAAGCTTGAGCTAAGTTTGCAATCCTTACTGCTTCTTCTGCCGTCTTAGCTCCAGCTGTATTTGGTAGAAATTTATACTTATCCAAATCTATCTTTTCTAAAAAATTTGGTTGACTAGGCTCAAAAATATTCATTCTTCTTACAGCAAAAGTTAACACTTCTGTTTCAGATGCGATGACCGCTTCTTTCTGTATGTCAAAGTCTGAAAATTTTCCAGTACCTAAAAATAGTCTTGATTTAAATTGATACTCTCCAATTGTTAACATGATTGTCCCTCCATTTTATGTACTAGTAAACTATGCTTCTATTTAACCTCCACCTACAAATTGCACGAACTCTATTTTATCGCCTTCACTCACACTTACTTGTCCATGGATTTCATTTTGTAAAATTACTTCATTATGTTCAACAATAATTACTGGACTGCTTAATTCGAGATGATCAATTAAGTCTGTCACTGTTTGTACTGTTTTTGGTATCTTCATTTTTACACCATTAATCGTTAAGTTCATCTAGTTCACCTCATTTCCCATTAATGCTTTACGATATTTTATTACAGCTGCTTGACTATCTTCAGCTAATAAAACACCTGATAAAACAGCAATTCCACCTATTCCGACTGGTAACAATGAATGAACATTGGATGGAGTAATTCCTCCGATAGCGATTACAGGAATAGTTACCTGATTGACCACTTCCTCTAATTGCTTGATGCCACGGGATGGAAGACCAGGTTTTGAACTTGTCTCAAAAACGTGTCCAAATACTAAGTAATCGGCTCTATCCTTTTCTCTTTCTACCGCTTCTTTTGCGCAATGAACGGAGCTACCAATTTGTAAATGAGGAAATTTATTTTTAACCTCTTTTACATCGATACTATGAGAGGCCAATTGAACGGTTCCGACATCTTGAGTTACCGCGATATCTACTCGATCATTGATAATTATTTTAGTCTTTGGCACTCCCATTTCAAGCATTTGATTAATAGCAGAAATATATTGTTTTGCTGTCCAACTCCTCTCTCGCAAATGAATATAATCAATCTCATGGTGAATCTGCCTTATCTTGTCGACAAATTTATCGAGTGGCTGCCTGCCAGTTGAAATAATATGTAAAGTTGTCATACTGCCCCCTTTTCTTTCGTCCTCGATTGTTAAATAAAAAATAAAAAACCACTTTTCTGTAAAAATACACAGGAAAGTGGTCTGCTATTATGAATTAATAACAAAACATCACTTCCCTTCGCTAGCCTTAACTAGATCAGGTTCTAAGAATCCCGAAGTTATACTTCGATCTCAGCTTGTAACACAAGCACCCCTAGTGTAAATGAACTATTCAATTTAATCACATATTATCATGATTTGATATTTTGTCAATCACATATGAGGCACTAATTTAATTTTACTTTGTTTCACCCCTCAGAAAATGGGTATTTAGAATAATTAAAAAGGTTAAGAGAATCTTAAAAGAATAAGACATTTTATTAATCAAATAAACATTTGATTATTTGATTGACATTAGAATAAACGGATCATATACTATAATCAAATACTTATTTGAATATATGGATGTGAAAAAATGCCGGAAACAACAGAATTTTATTATGATCGGGATAAAGTGAGTCAAATAAAGCCATTAATGGATGATGTAAATGATGTAGAACTTATATTTAAAGCATTAGCTGATCCAACTCGTTTAAAAATTGCTTATGCACTTACTTTAACAGAAGAATTATGTGTGAATGATGTGGCACATATTATTGACTCTACTACCGCAACCGCTTCTCATCACTTACGCCTTTTACGGAATATGAAATTAGCAAAATACCGCAAACAAGGAAAAGTGGTTTTTTATTCATTAGATGATGATCATGTTAGACAACTCGTTTATATAGCAATGGTACATGCGAAAGAAGGTGAATAGAGATGACAAATGAAGTTACTTATAAGCTCCAAGGATTATCCTGTGCAAACTGTGCTGCAAAATTTGAAAAAAACATTCGGGAAATTGACACTGTCAAAGATGCTCATGTTAATTTTGCTGCTGCAAAAGTCTCCGTCCAAGGAGAAGTTACAATTAAACAATTAGAAAGAGCTGGCTCATTTGATAATATAAAAATATTTGAAGAAGAAGAAACTATCCCTGAAAAACAAGCTTTTTTAACCAAACGTGAAAATATAACTACTATTATTGCTTTTTTACTGTTACTCGTTGGGATTTTTATGAGGATGACCATTGGCACGAACAGTCCAGTCACCATAAGTGTGTTTATCTTATCTATAGTTGTTGGTGGATACAGTTTATTTATTGCAGGTATCAAGAATCTATTTCGGTTTTACTTTGATATGAAAACGTTGATGACTATAGCGATCATTGGAGCTGCTCTTATTGGAGAATGGGTTGAAGGTGCAATAGTTGTATTACTGTTCGCACTAAGTGAAGCATTGGAAAGTTATTCGATTGATAAAGCACGAAATTCGATCCAGACATTAGTAAATGTCGCTCCCAATCAAGCTTCAGTACGGAGAGGTAATGAAATAATTAACCTTGACGTAAAACAAATAAATGTAAACGATGTTATGGTCATCAAGCCCGGTGAAAAAATTGCCATGGATGGAGAAGTAATTAGTGGAAAAACTTCCATTAATCAAGCCGCAATAACTGGAGAATCAATTCCTGTTCATAAAACCATTGGAGACGACGTGTTTGCTGGTACGATTAATGAAGAAGGTTCCATAGAGGTTCGAGTTACAAAACTGGTTCAAGATACGACATTGGCTAAAATCATTCATTTAGTAGAAGATGCACAGGCTGAGAAAGCCCCTGCACAACATTTTGTTGATCGATTTGCAACCTACTATACCCCTGCTATTTTGATCTTGGCATTGTTAATTGGTGTGATACCTCCACTATTGTTTGGCGGGGAATGGTCTCACTGGATCTATTTAGGATTAGCTACCCTCGTTGTTGGCTGTCCTTGTGCGCTAATTATTTCCACACCTGTTGCGATCGTAACTGCTATCGGGAATGCTGCTCGTCACGGAATTTTAATTAAGGGTGGTGTTCATTTAGAAGAAACAGGGCGACTAAATGTAATTGCTTTTGATAAGACTGGTACATTAACAAAAGGTACACCTGAAGTAACCGATATCATCCCTCTTTCTTCCGTGGATGCTGATGATGTGATAAATATTGCCGCAGCAATTGAAACATTTTCACAACATCCGATTGCTTCAGCAATTATTCGAAAAGCAAAAGATAGACAGATTAAACCAGATGTTGCAGAAAACTTTCAATCCATTACAGGTAAAGGAGCCATGGCTGTTATTAATTCCAATACGTATTATATTGGAAACCCTGCCCTCTTTGATGGTATTGGAATGGAGGAGTTAATTCCAAGAGAACAAATTTCCACTTTACAGCGGAATGGAAAAACAGCCATGTTACTTGGTACAGAAAAAGATATCATAGGAATCATTGCTGTAGCTGACCAGGTTCGGAATACTAGCAAGAATGTAATCGATAAATTAAAGAAACTAGGAATTAAAAATACAGTTATGTTAACAGGAGATAATCAGTTAACTGCTGATTCCATTGCAGAAGAAATTGGTATAACTGATGTTTATGCAGATCTTTTGCCAGAAGATAAACTAGCTAAAATAAAAGAAATACAATCTGATCATTCAGTAGCAATGATTGGAGATGGAATTAATGATGCACCGGCTCTGGCAAATGCAACAGTTGGTATTGCAATGGGCGGTGCCGGGACAGACGCCGCTCTTGAAACAGCAGACGTTACGCTTATGAATGATGACTTAACAAAACTACCATATACGATCTCACTTAGCAGAAAGGCTTTAAATATAATTAAACAAAATATTTCTTTTGCTCTAGGCCTTAAAATAATCGCACTTCTCCTTGTCATACCTGGTTGGTTAACGTTATGGATGGCAATCATAGCCGATGTAGGTGCAACTCTTCTTGTTGTCTTAAACTCCATGCGACTTATGGATAGTAAAAATATATAAACAATAAAAGGAACAGGCGTTAAATTTGTTGCGCCTGTCCCTTTATCTCTTTTAAATAATTATAAATAGTATAACGAGATATCTTCATTTTTTTAGCTATGATCGGAATGCTTCTATGGATAGAAAAGGCTCCCTTATCATGTAAAAAACGTATCATTTCCACACGTTCTTTCTTTCTCATAAATGGAATAGGTTTTCCTACATGGTCCACCGCTTTCTTATAATAATCATCTAATTTCCGTTCAAGGTTTTCATCTTTTTCGGATGCAACAATATTAATAGCATCCCCTACATGTGTTAAATCTTTTAAAACATTATCCACCAGGAGCAGACTCGTATAATCATAATTAATCCCAAGAGCAAAATGATAATTCTCTCCTTTTGCATGAAAAGTGGAACATTTCAGTAAATGATTATTGTTAGATATTCCTTTTATATTGATCAAATCCGTACCTTTAAACAGGTCGTCAATTTCCCCTATTCCTAAGAAATCTAATTTATCCCCTACTTTTCGTTCAGTCACATGATTGTTCGTTATATATAAAATGGATGATTCATCATTTTCCATATCATGAATAACCACCTCACAGTTGTTCCCGAACATTCTGGCAATTCCATCGGCGATTCTCTTCAAAAAATCTAACATTTGTTCTCGTTCCATGTTCTGACCCCCAGTTAATCGTTTTAAAAATCCGATTAATCAAAAATTCCGTCTCTTATATTTATGCAATATTATACATAAATATTGCAAGCAAAACAATATCTAACGTTTATTTCCTATTGAGTTTTTCGCCTATTGTTTTCTTTTAAGGTATATTTGCAAGAGATTCTTCTAAAAAAATGGATGAATATCGTTGTAAAACGCCTTAAAGGATAAAAAAACTTGGAATGTTATCCAAGTTTTTCTTTACAATAATTTTTATAATCTTTAATTTTTCATTCGCGGATCTAGCGCGTCTCTCAATCCATCACCAATTAGGTTAAATCCTAACACTACAAGCATGATAGAGACTCCTGGAGCAATTAATGTCCATGGCGCTAATTGAATAAAGTCTCGTGAATCTGCAAGCATTTTTCCCCACTCAGGAGTTGGTGGTTGAGCACCGAGCCCTAAAAATCCGAGTGCAGCCGCTTCCAATATTGCTGTACCAAACCCAAGTGTTGTTTGGACAATAATTGGTGCCAAACTATTCGGCAGTATATGATGAAAAATAATCCGTCCATTTTTCATGCCTTGCGCTCTCGCTGCCATGATAAATTCTTCTTCTCTTAAACTGATAACCTTTGAACGAACAAGGCGCCCAAAAATCGGGATATTAATGATTGCAATTGCGATTAATGCATTTTGTAATGACGCACCTAAAATTGCCACGATTGCGATAGCTAATAAAATACTTGGAAATGCTAAGAGGATATCAAAAATTCTTGAAATAAGCATATCAATCCAACGGCCAAAATAACCCGCTATAATTCCAAGTAATGTTCCAAAAATTAACGCCCCAGAAACAGCAAAAAATCCAACTTGAAGCGAAATTCGGGCTCCGTAAGCAATTCTCGTAAAAATATCTCGTCCAACATCATCTGTTCCTAACCAATGATCAGAGGATGGCGGCTTAAGTCGATCAACCAATACCTGTTCTTCGTATCCATAAGGAGTAAGTAACGGAGCAAATAATCCTAGCAAGATAAATAGTAAAATTATAACAAAACCTGCTATAGCAAAATTATTTTTCTTTAATTGTCTATATCCATCTTGCCAAGGTGAAGTTGCTTTTAGCTCTTCCTCTTCTAGAATACTGGGGTCAGATAATAGTTCATCGGTCTTTTGTTCACTTCTCATATTATCAGCCCCTTCTAATATTTAATTCTCGGATCAATATACGAATATAGTAAATCTACAATTAAATTAATGATGACAAAAATAAATGCGACTACTAAAATACCCGATTGAATCACTGGATAATCACGATAATTTATCGCTTCAAATATATACCTTCCTACACCTGGCCAACTAAAGATTGTCTCCGTCAATATAGCTCCTCCAAGTAAGACCCCGGTCTGAAGTCCAATAACAGTTAGAACTGGAATCAAAGCATTTTTTAAAGCATGTTTATAAATAATTAAAAATTGCCCTGAACCTTTTGCCCGTACAGTTCTAATATAATCGGATTTCATCACTTCGAGCATGCTTGACCTTGTCATCCTGGCAATAATTGCCATTGGAATGGTTCCTAAAGCGATACTCGGTAAAACCAAATGCTTTAGCGTAGAAATTAATTTTGCACCATCCATTTTAATAATAGTATCGACTACATAAAAATAAGTAATTGCATCAACAGGATCTCTACTATTTTGCCTTCCACTAGCAGGAAACCAGCCTAATTCTTGTGCAAATACCCATTGTTGCATTAATGCCAACCAAAACACAGGAATCGATACCCCAATAAGTGCTACAAACATAGCTATAAAATCGAACCATGAGTTTTGTTTCCATGCACTAATGATTCCTGCATTGACACCGACAAATACAGCAAATAACATAGCAAAAAATGTTAATTCAAAAGTAGCGGCAATATACGGCCAAATTTCTTTTGCAATTGCTGCTTTCGTCTTTAAAGATGTTCCTAAATCACCTTGCAACAAACCTTTAACATATAAAAAATATTGGACAAAATATGGTTCATTTAAACCCATACTTTCTTCCAATTCCTTAATTGCTGCTTGCGTTGCACTCTGTCCTAAAATTACTTGAGCTGGGTTCCCGGGTATTAAGTGTACGATTGAAAATGTAATTAATGTCATACCTAACAATACAGGAATCAACATTAATAAACGCCTCATTGTGTAAGATAGCATTATGTCACCTCAATTCCTTCAAGCTAAAATACTCTATAAAAAAAGAAGCTATGATAAATTTCCTTTAGTCAAAAGAAAATCCGAACTATGAGTGAATATTTACTATACATTTCATGAGTTCGGATTCTTTCATTTAACTGTTTTAAAACCATATTGCTCATGAACTGCCATGTAACTTCGGAAAGTTTTACTTCATCACTGCCTTCTTCTTATGCCTAAAATTTTTATGAAAACTTATTCTAAGTCAACATTTTCAAGCGATTCACTTGTAGATGGATGTGGTACATAATCTTTCACATTACTTGATGATGCCATAACCGGAGTAGAATGTACTAATGGAACCATCGGCACATCTTCAGCAATAATAGCTTGCGCTTCTTTGTACATTTCAGCACGTTTATCTTGGTCAATTTCTACCTTTGCGTCATTTAAAAGTTTGTCAACTTCTTCATTTTGATAATATTCACGGTTACTGTCTCCGATCAAGTCACCATGCAATAGACTACTAATGAAATAATCTGGGTCACCATTTGTACCCGACCAACCTAGCATATAAATTTGATGTTCTCCATTCATCGTTTTTTCTAAGTATGGAGCCCATTCCTCACGAACGATATTTACTGTTATTCCAATCTCGGCTAAGTTATTTTGTACAATTTCAGCAGTCGTTTCTGGATCTGGCATGTATGGTCTTGCTACAGGCATTGTCCATAAGTCAATCTCTAATCCATCTGCATACCCTGCTTCAGCTAATAACTCTTTTGCCTTTTCTACATCATACTGATACCCTTCTACGTCATCGTTATAACCTAAATAGCTTGGTGGTAATGGGTTTTTCGCAACTGTACCATACCCGGCATATAATGCATCAACGATAGCTTCTCGGTCAATTGCATGGCTAATCGCCTGTCTTAAAAACTCGTTATCTAATGGTTCTTTTTGAACATTGAATCCAATATATCCAAAGTTATTTTCTGCACGACTATATAAAATTAAATCATCATCTGATTCAACACCTGCTGCGTCATCCGGATTTAATCCATCCATAATATCGATATCACCTGAACGCAGAGCAATTAATCTTGCTGCATTATCAGGGATAACTTCAAAAATAACTTTATCTAATTTTGGTAAACCTTCTTTCCAATACTCTTCGTTCTTTTCTAATACAATCGACTCATTTTTTGTCCAACTAACAAATTTGAATGGGCCCGTTCCCACTGGGTTTTCATTAATTTCAGGTCCATATTCTTCTAATGCTGCCGGAGATGTAATTGCAAAGTAGGACATCCCCATGTTCTGCAAGAAGAACCCTAAAGGTTTATTTAAATTAAATTGAACTGTATGTTCATCAACTACTTTTACCTCATCTACAACATGGCCATCATCACCTTTATGACCGCCAAACATTGTACCATACATAAAATATACGTATTCATGATCAGCAAACGCATACTCATGTTCCGGATCTGCAAATCGGTCAAAATTTATTTTAACCGCTTCTGCATTAAAATCAGTACCATCATGAAATTTGACGCCTTCTTCCAAATAAAATGTATATGTTAATCCATCATCTGATACTTCCCAATCATGGGCTAAACCAGGCTCCAGTTCAAATGACTCTGCTTCAAACGTGAGTAATGTTTCTAAGACTTGCTGAGTTACACGAGAAGACTCTCCATCAGATGTACTCCCGGGATCTAAACTCTCAGAGTCCCCACCTCTCGCAAATATTAACGTCTTATCCCCACCACTATCCTCGGAAGCTTCGCTGCCTTCTTCTTCCTGAGCATCAGAGCTTTCTGTTCCAGACTGCTCATTTTCGCCACCACATGCCGCTAAAATAAAACTTAGTGAAAAAAGTAGCGCCAATAAAAGTGTCCATCTTACCCTCATTGATTTTCCCCCTACTATATTATTTTTCGTAAATATACTTTTTTACTTTGTATATTTACTAAGTAAAAGCTCATCACCATCCGCTATCATGGCATGTAAGTGATTCGTTTTACTTTTATAAGATAAATCATTCGCTGCCTAATTGTATAAATGACAAGCAACGAAATGACGATCTTCAACTTCTGAAAACATAGGTTTTTCCTGTTTACATACTTCCATAGCCTTTGGACATCTTGTATGAAAAACACATCCAGTCGGTGGATTTGCAGGATCTGGTACATCGCCTTGGAGTATAATTCTTTCTTTGCGTATATCAGGGTCGAGTGATGGTACTGCAGATAATAATGCTTGTGTATACGGATGCTTAGGATCTTCATAAAGCTTATCTTTTTCCGTTAGCTCGACCATATTTCCTAAATACATCACCCCTACTCGATCACTAATATGCTTTACAACACTTAAATCATGTGCGATAAATATGTAAGTTAAATTAAATTCATCTCGTAATTCACTCATTAAATTTAAAATTTGTGACTGAACGGAAACGTCCAATGCAGAAACAGGTTCATCACAAATAATTAGCTTTGGATTGTTTGCAAGTGCTCTTGCAATTCCAATCCGTTGCCTTTGCCCTCCACTGAACTGATGAGGGTAACGGGTTGCATGATATGGATTTAACCCGACTACCTCAAGTAGCTCCTTCACTCGTTGACTACGCTGTTCAGAAGATTTTACTCCATGGATTAATAAAGGCTCGGAAATGATTTTTTCAACCGTATGCCTTGGATTTAATGATGCATACGGATCTTGGAAAATCATTTGCATATCTCTTCTCAATTTTCGCATTTCTTCATCACTTAAATTCGTCAAATCATGATCCTCAAATGTTACCTTACCTTCTGTCGGTTCAATCAACCGCAAAATAGCCTTTCCAGTTGTTGATTTCCCACAACCAGATTCACCAACTATTCCTAATATCTCCCCTTCCATTACGGTAAAAGAGATGTCATTTACAGCTTGGACAGTACCAACTTTTCGCCCGAAAACTCCACCCTTTATATCAAAATGTTTCTTTAAACCGCTAACTTCCAATAGTGGCTTGGCCATTTTTAACTGTCTCTCCTTCATGTTCATCATGTAAAAAACATCTGCTCTTTCGGATGTTTTGAACCGTATACAAATCTGGGTTCTCATCAAAACATCTCTCAAATGCCAGCTCACAACGCGGGGCAAATCTGCAACCAATTCTGCCCTTTTTTGGACGGGGGACTGTGCCTTTAATTGAATACAGCTTCTGATTTTTTTCTTCAAGACGAGGCAGCGAACGAATCAGCCCTTGCGTATAAGGATGTTGCGGGTCTTTTAATACCTCTCTTACTGTTCCTTCTTCCACAACTTGCCCTGCATACATCACAATGACTCGATCACACATTTCAGCAACTACCCCAAGATCATGCGTAATTAACAATATAGCTGTATCTTTTTCACTATTTAATTTACGCATTAAATCTAAAATTTGCGCTTGAATAGTCACATCTAGTGCTGTCGTAGGTTCATCTGCAATAAGTAAATCAGGCTCACATGCCATAGCCATTGCGATCATTACTCGTTGCCTCATTCCTCCAGACAGCTGATGTGGATACTCATTAATTACATCTTCTGCTCTAGGCAAGCCAACTAATTTTAAGAGATTTATAGATTTTAGATGTGCTTCTTTTTTACTTACTTTCTCATGAATTCGAATGGATTCTTGTAATTGATTACCAATCGTGAAAAGTGGATTAAGTGAAGTCATCGGTTCCTGAAATATCATAGCAATTTCATTTCCGCGAACTTTTTTCATTCGTCTATTACTAGCCTTAACTAAGTTTTCACCTTTAAAGTTAATTTCTCCGCTCACAATTTTCCCAGGAGGATCAGGTACAAGTTGCATAATTGATAAAGAGGTAACACTTTTTCCACATCCAGATTCTCCAACAATCCCAACAACTTCCCCTTTATTTACGTGGAAACTAACCCCATCAACTGCAGGAATTTCTCCCTCATCTGTAAAGAAATGAGTCCGCAACTCATTTATCTCTAAAATTACTTCCGTCATTCCCTTTCCTCCAATATTTATGTAATTAAAATGTAACCGCTTAAATATTATGAGATAAAATTACATATATGGTAATAAAAGCTTACGTTAACAATAATTCGATTACGACAAATTGTCAAGATTATCTAGGTAAATATTGGTTAAAAGTTAAAAAAAGGGGGTATTTCCACTCATTTTTATGTAACGATGTTAGTGATGTTTTCTCACTTCATTCTTTCATTAAATGGTTTTTTTGCTTAAATTGTTTGGGAGTCATTCCGTTGAATCGCTTAAATAAAGAAGAATAGTAACTTTGATTGCAATAATTAAATAATAGAGCAATATCCAATAAGGTAGAATCTGTATACTTTAAAAAATAAATAGACTCATCAATTTTTTTACGATTAATATATTCTTTTAATGGAATCCCAACTATTTCATGAAATAAAGCTGATAAGTAATTCGGACTTACATTTATTTCTATTGCAATTTGATGTAATGTTAATGGATGTAAAATATGATCGTGAATATAATGTATTGCCTTATCGACAATATCATTTTGATAGGGGTTCTTTTGATAGTCTTTTATTGCTTTTATAAAATAATGCACCATTTCAGACTCAATAGATCTTATTTGCAGTAGATCATCTGCTTGATCAATCTTTCGAATAAAAACATCGCTCAAATTAAACGCATTTTCAGGAGTAACGCCCGCCTCAATAGTTGCACGTGCAAATAAAGTACAAGAACAAATAAGTGAATTTTTTAAAGAGCGAAATGGTTCTCTTGAAAGTCGTGCTTTTTCTAATGTATTAATCTTTTTTAAAACGGCTAGAGCTTGTTGTTCATCTGCTTGGGAAATCCAATATAGAAGTTCTTTTTCCAACGTGTAGGACGGGTGTGAAAAAAAAGACTCCTCGTTTTCTTTGCGTGCTTCTAAAAATTGTTGAATAACATTTTGTTTTATTTTTGTAGAGTTTCTCAAAAAACATCTTCACCTCCTTAAACATCGTAAATTTTTATTAATTTTAGTAAATACATAATATAAGTTTATGTTGAAAGCACTTACAATACAACCAATAGATGAAAAGGAGGCAACATAATGAGGCGTTTGAAATGGGTATTATCAATGATTTTACTGTCATCCATCTTGTTTGTAGTCGCTTGTTCAAAAAGTCAGGATGAGCAATCAGATACATCTGCCGAAGTTCAAGAAGCAGAAGATATAAATGAGGCAACTGAATCGGACGAGGAAAGTGAATCAGATGATGTAATTACGATTAAGGTCGGAATTCAAAATGATGACACTCCCGGAACACAAGCTTTAATTGATGCGTTCAACGAAACACAAAGCAATTATCAAGTGGAATGGGATGCCTTAACCAATGATTCTGCTCAAATGCACGATCAACTGCTCAATTCACTCACGAGCGGGTCAGGTGAATATGACGTCATTTCCATGGATGTTGTATGGGCCGGTGAATTTGCAGGTGCAGGATTTTTGGAACCCATCGATGTCTTTATGAAAGATGAAGGTTTAAGTAAAGATGATTTTAATGCAGGGTCAATGGACTCCGGAAACTTTACAGGAAAACAATATACACTACCATATTTCCCTGATTTGGGTTTACTTTATTACCGCACTGATATTGTTAATGAGGATGATGCTGCTAAACTTGAAAGCGGCGACTACACATACGAGGAATTATATCAAATGGCTGAAAAATATACGGGAGAAGAAGAAACTGAATACGGTTTTTTATATCAGTCTAAACAATATGAAGGACTTACTGTTAATGTAACGGAATTTACGAAGACATATTCAGCTATTGAAGATGGGCTTAATATAATGTATGAATTTACAAGCGCCCCTTTCAGTCCAAAAGATCTACTAAACTTCACAGAAGCAGAAACACATACAAATTTTGAACAAGGCAAGGCTGTCTTTGCACGTAACTGGCCTTATCAATTTGGCAGAATACAAGCAGAGGAAGATGGGGTTGAATTAACTTTAGACCAAGTAGGAATCGCTCCTTTACCTAATGGGGGGTCTGTTGGAGGTTGGCTATTAGGAATTAATAAAAACTCAAAAAATATAGAAGGTGCTTGGGAATTTATTTCCTTCGTTGCCGGTGAAGATGGACAAAAAATATTATCTACAGAAGGTGGGTATATACCTGGATTTAATGCGTTATTAGAGAATGAAGATGTCTTGGGCGCAAATGATCTCCTTTCCTTTCCAGGTTTTCAACAAGCGTTACAAGAAACAATTGCAAGACCTGTTTCTCCTGATTACAACAAAGTATCCGACACAATCCAAATCGAAGCCCATAAATATCTAAGTTCGGGCGAAGGACTAGATGAGGTAAGTTCTGAAATTAAAGAAGCATTAGAAGAATAAGGTATCTACATGTATATGAGTTTGGGACAAAAGTATTTTTTATTAAAGAAAAGACGAACGTTACTAGAGGTATGATAGCTTCGGAAATATACTTCGCTTTCACCACAGGCATAAGCGCGACATCAGTTCAAGCAACGCTTATACTTGCTTGAACTGTGTCTCCTTTACCTCGGCCACGGCGATCCGCTTCTGTAGCTCCTCGTTTCGAGTCGCTACAGGGATCTTCGGACTCGTGGGACTGCACATTCGTTCGTCCCAACGAAAAACATTTGCTGTTCCCGTAGGAGAGTCTACGTATATTTCTACACTTAACAAACATATTGTTCGCCTTTTCTGTTGCTAGTTTTATTTATGTCCCAATCTCTTTATCCCTACCAAATGAGTATTACAGAGGGTGATAAAGTGAAGCAAAAATTAGGAATTACTGGATGGCTCTATTTATTACCAACACTAGTCTTAATCGGTGTATTTTCACTCTGGCCTGTTTTCCAGTCGATTTCGTATACATTATTTGATTTTAAACTGAATGAGCAACAAAAAGCAGGACTTTTTATAAATGAACGATTTAATACAAGCTTATTCAATGAAACAACACTTTATATCGAAATGTTTTTAGAAGAAGATTTACAGAACATATCATCTCCAGAAGACAAATTATTAATTGAAGCGTACGTCCAAAACATGAATGATGTTTCTAACCGTTTTTCAGACCATAAAGACATACTTACCCTATCTACCGAGGACCGTGAGCAAATTGAGTATTTATATAAAGATGGAATTTCTTTAATCACTCATTTAAACAATACGTATTCCTTAATTCATCGGGAGAGTTTGCCAATAATTATGGAAGACGTAAACAATAGTATTATTCCTTCCAATTTTACGGGTGGAAAAGGATATACAAACGTATTTACAGACAAACGAATCATGATCGCTCTTATTAATACTTTAATATTTACCATCGTCTCAGTAAGTTTGGAACTAATGCTTGGGCTTGGACTCGCACTTATATTAAATAAAGCGATATTTGGGCAAGGTTTTATTCGCACCACTTCATTAATACCATGGGCAATCCCTACTGCTGTAGCTGCTTTAATGTGGGGATACTTATATGACGGTACTAGTGGTATTGTAGCTCACTTTTTTGAAGTTGTTGGTTTAATTGAACAGTCACAAAACTTATTATTAACCGCAACAGGAGCCATGATTTCCACAATTCTTGCCGATGTATGGAAAACCACACCATATATGGCACTTTTATTATTAGCAGGATTGCAAAACATCCCTGGTTCTTTATATGAAGCTGCTTCAATTGATGGAGCGTCAAAAATAAAAAGCTTTTTCAAAATAACATTACCGCTTCTAAAAACGTCTATCCTAGTAGCACTTTTATTTAGAACATTGGATGCATTTCGAGTCTTTGATTTGATCTATGTACTAACAGGTGGCGGACCAGGAGGGGCTACAGAAACGTTATCTGTTTACGCATACAAATTAATGTTTGGTCAAACGAATTTCGGTTATGGGTCAATTGTTGTGATGGTTATGTTTCTATGCGTTGCAATTATAGCAATAATTTTCGTCCGATTACTTGGCTCAAACTTGTTAGACAGAAATTAAGGAGGAAAAATCATGAAATCAACGAATAAAAAGTGGAAAATCCCGGCTAGTTTCATTCTTATCATTTTTTTATTTGCCATGCTTTTTCCTTTTTTATGGATTTTTATTACTTCGTTTAAAACAAGCGGGGAAATTTATGGAGCCGGAGCATTCCGTATCATACCGGAAAATCCTACCTTAGAGAATTATTCAACCGTTTTAATTGAAAAAGGAATCCTACGCGCTGTGTTTAATAGTTTTGTAGTCGCCACAGTGACGACTATTTATGTCATTGCCGTTGCAACTTTTTGCTCATACGCAATTTCAAGATTTCATTTTATAGGAAAAAGCTTTTTGTTAGGTATAGTATTAGCTGTCTCAATGTTTCCACAAATGATTATTACAGGTCCCATTTATAACCTGTTTTATAAATTAGATTGGTTAAACAGCTATTTTGTTGTCCTTCCCTATTCAACAATTACATTGCCAATGGCTGTGTGGATCTTAGTTACGCATTTTAATCAAATTCCACTTGCATTAGAAGAATCCGCAACGATAGATGGAGCAACCAGGATTCAAACATTAACTAAAATTGTTTTTCCACTTGCTGCACCCGGCGTATTTACAACTGCTATCATTACGTTTATCGCTGCGTGGAATGAATTTTTATTAACTATAACGTTAAATTCTAATTCTTCTTACCATACAGTTCCTGTAGCAATTTCATTTTTACGTACACAATTTTCAATTTTATGGGGAGAAGTAGCTGCGGCTACCACCATTGTAACTATCCCAACGCTAATTATCGTACTTTTATTTCAAAAACAAATTGTTTCCGGTCTAACTTCCGGTGGTGTAAAAGAATAATCATAATAAGGTGTGAAAAAACATGTCATGGTCGATTTATACAAATTCTACAGATAGAAAACAATTAGCATTAGAAGAAAGCTTATATTTTACGGGTAACGGATATATTGGAATAAGAGGAAATTTAGAAGAGGAAAATGCATCGTCAGATTCCATTGTAGGAACATATATCAATGGATTTTACGATGATGTGCCGATCCCATACGGAGAAAAAATGCATGGCTTTCCTGACTATCAACAAAAACTTTTAAATGTTATTGATCCCCAATCAATTGTGATTTGGGTTGGAACCGGAGAAGACCGTGAAAAACTTTCTCTCTTAACAGGTAAAGTTGTAGACTATAAGAGAGCATTGCATATGGATAAAGGCTTTTCAGAACGTTATATCCATTGGCGTTCTAAACAGGGTCACGAACTTAAAATTACCTTTAAACGACTTGCTTCTTTTAAAAGAAAAAACTTGTTTTTTCAACAGATTTTCTTATGTCCCGTGACTAAAAATATTCCAATTCAAATTATTAGTTCATTAAATGGGAACGTAACGAATTATACCAATCCAAATGATCCACGAGTTGGTAATGATGCTTCAAAGAGGTTGTTTGTTAAACATATGAAACAACAAAATGGTCAAAGCTATATCGAATTACAAACGAAAGTATCTGAGTTATCTGTCGCTGCTCTTTCGGAATTAAAGGTTCATCATGATCATGTGACTTACAATCATTTTATGCAAAATGGGGAACTTATTTCTAAAGCCACATTTGTATTAAAAGAAAAAACAACTATTGGTAAACGAACTTTTTTTGCTGATACTCTTCGTTACACTAATCTGGAACAAACCCTTGGATTGGCTAGAGAAGAAGCTTCCGTCTTCTCTTTTTTTGATATACAAACGGAACAACAGGATTATTTAGCATCTTTTTGGAAAAAAACAGATATTATAATAGAGAAAGATCATTCATTGCAAGAAGCAATACGATTTAATTTATTTCATATTCTTCAATCAACCGGTCAAGATGGTCGATCAAACATTGCTGCAAAAGGACTATCAGGCGAAGGATACGAAGGTCATTATTTTTGGGATACGGAAATTTATTTGTTACCGATCTACACAATGACAAATCCGGAAATGGCAAAGAAGTTGCTTTTCTATCGATACTCCATTTTGCCACAAGCAAAACAACGCGCTTATGAAATGGGGCATAGCCAAGGTGCTTTGTTTCCTTGGCGTACAATTTCTGGGACAGAATGTTCTTCTTTCTTTCCAGCTGGTACGGCTCAATATCATATAAGTGCAGATATTGCTCATAGTTATATTCAGTACTATTTAGCAACAGACGATGTGGAATTTATGAAGCAAGCGGGAGCGGAGATGCTTGTAGAAACTGCGCGACTATGGATGGATGTTGGTCACTTTACCAAGAACTCTTTTAGAATTGACGCTATAACAGGCCCGGACGAATATACCTGTATTGTAAACAACAATTATTATACAAATGTGATGGCAAAACAAAACCTTAGATGGGCAGTGAAAATTTGCACCTTTCTTCAGGAGACAGATACAGAATGTTGGGGTAAACTAAAATCTCGTTTAAATATTTCATATAAAGAATTAGACTGTTTTGAAAAAGCAGCACAAAAGATGTATTTACCGGTTGATGAAAAGCTAAAAATTAATCCACAAGATGATACTTTTTTACAAAAAGCAAAATGGGATTTTAAACATACTTCAAAGGACAAATATCCGCTTTTATTGCATTATCACCCATTAACCATTTATCGGTATCAAGTGTGCAAACAGGCTGACACAGTATTAGCACATTTACTCCAAGAAGATGAGCAGTCAGAAGTAGTCATGAAAAATTCTTATGATTATTATGAAAGAATAACACCTCATGATTCTTCTTTGTCCACTTGCGTTTTTAGTATGATGGCTGCCAGATTAACTTACTTAGATAAAGCTTATGACTATTACCTACAAGCAGCTCGTCTTGATCTTGATGATGTTCAAGGAAATACAAAAGACGGATTACACATGGCTAACATGGGCGGAACATGGATGGGAATTGTTGTAGGCTTTGCAGGTATGCGGATAAAAGAATCAGGGCTCTATTTCCGCCCTCAACTTCCAACAAAATGGAACAAATACACATTTTCAATACAATATAAAGGACGAATGCTCCATATCATTATGACTAAAAAAACCTTTACAATTGAATTGTTAAAAGGAAGTCCACTGCTCATTCATGTATGGGATAAACCTGTCCAACTGATTAACAAAGAAGTAATAACAAATTCGGTAAGTAGAGGTATGTTAAATGGTAAAAGCATTTATTTTTGATTTAGATGGTGTTATTACTGATACTGCCGCCCTTCATTTCACAGCTTGGAGTTCACTTGCAAAGGAAATAAATATAACGATAGATCATACATTTAACACTAAACTAAAAGGGTTAAGTCGTATAGACTCTTTAAAAACAATACTTAAGGAACATAATCGATTACATCAGTATACTGCTGAAGAGTTAGAGTTTTTAGCCGAGGAAAAGAACAAACACTATGTACAACTAATCGCAACGTTAACTCCAAAACATATATTACCCGGAATTTTAGATTTATTAAGAGAGTTAAAAACAAATAAATATAAAATAGGTCTCGCATCATCCAGTCAAAATGCTGGTGCCATTCTAGAGCGATTGGAATTATTGCATTACTTTGACATAATTGCTAATCCAACATTAATAAAAAGTGGTAAGCCGGCACCAGATATCTTTTTATTAGCAGCGAGCTTATTAAACGTTTCACCTGATCTATGTATTGGAATTGAGGATGCCGAAAGTGGAATTCATTCGATTAAACAAGCAGGAATGGTAGCAGTGGGGGTTGGAAAAAAAGACCAGTTACCTCATGCAGATTATGTTTGCTCAACGACTTACGAATTAACGTTACCACGCTTATTACACGTGTGGACTGAAAAAAGGTAATTCAAGTACTTTTGGAAACATATGTTACGACCTTCTTTACTTTAAAAAACGATGATAGATTTACTTAAACTGTAACAGTTCTTCTTCAAATCGTACAAAGACTCTAAACTCACGGTTTTTAAGCTCGTTCATTTCATTGTAAAATAACTGGTTATTCTTATAGGAGTCCTCTAGGATGATAATCTAATAAAACCATTTACTAGTTTATATCTTAGTTGCTTCATTTTCATATCGTATCGTTTATTTAGCGTATTGGAAAACGAACGAGAATATAAGCTAATAATTTATATCCCCAATAAAAAAAAGCCAGTGATCAGCTGGCTTTTTATAGTCATGGGTTGGGAATTACCTTCCAAGACTTGGTCGGATAGTTCATACTATGTTCGTTATTAGATAAAGAATCGTTATTTATCCTATTTAACTAGCACATTTATGCTTTTTTCTATGACATTCACTCATTTTTACTAGAAAATAGACGATTGAACAACCTATAAACAATTACCTACATATAGTGTTAGTGTAATAAGAAAAAATACTAAAAGGAGTTGCTTTTTTATGGGTTGCCATGTAGAACGAGAACGGTTTGACAGAGATGGATGTATAAAAGAAATAGTCAGGAGGATTCTTAACGCACAACGTGAAGCAGTTGATGAATGTGTCACAAGTTGTGAAAATTCCATCGAAGACTTATTAACACAGAGAGTGAGAAGGCGGAGAAATGAAACTACGATTCCTTTCATGTTAATATGTAAAGAAAGCTGTAAACCTTTCGTTGGGGCTGGCTTTATAAGTAGAGGTAGAAGAGACAGAGATTTTGAATGTGTTGAATCTCCAATTTTAAGAGTAAGAGATTTTGTTAGAGGATCCAAAAGTTGTGTAAATGTTGAATTATTATTACCTGTTAGTCGTAGAAGAGACGGAGATCACCATGGTAAAGAGCATGGTGAAGAAAGAGGACACCATGATCATGATCGTGATCGCCATCATGATAAAGATTCATTTTGCGACAAATTCGGCCGTAGAAGAATTGATAACTTCCGTGAAACAGGAGTATGTATTACTTTAGATTTGGATTGCTTCTGCGGAATTACTTGCTTGGATCCAATCACGCCTGAACCACTATAAAATATTTTTAAAACTGCGCAAAAAAGCGCAGTTTTTTTCTTTACTAATACAAATTAAGAGCAATTGAAAATAAAAATATGTATGCTAAGTATAGCACAATTAAATAAAGGATAAATTAATTGTAAAATTTATACTAAAAGGTTTGTCGTCTATAGTATGGCGGAAATTAAATAGACTAATTTTCGAGTGGCACCAACATCTGTGTCAATCTTGCACAATTTTGAGAATAAAAGGAAGAGGAGAATACGGTATGGGTTTTCAAGAATTAACAAAGATCAATGATATTGAGCAACTTATTCAATTAAATCAGCTTGCTTTTATTTATGTCACCCAACCAAATTGCAGTGTTTGTCATGGGCTTCGTCCACAGATTGAAAAAATTTTAAAAAATTATCCAAAAATTAAATCTTGCCAAGTGGATGCTAGCAAAGTTCCCGAAATTGCTGGAAAATTTATGATATTTACTGCTCCTGTTCTTTTATTATTCGTAAACGGAAAAGAATACATACGCGAAGCAAGATTTGTGCAAACGGAATTGTTTATCAAAAAAATAGAAAAAATATACAAAAATATTGGTACTGAGATATAACCCTACTTTTTTACAGCCGCATAGTTTACATCCTAAGTTCAAACCGTCTTTAAAATAAAAAAACCGAGCGGATTCAACTTCCAATGAATCAACGTTCGGTTTTTTAAGAATAAATGCTTCTATCCTGACTTCTCCAACTTAATTCGTTTTACTTTCTTAACTCCGGATAACTGAAGTACATTTCAACTTCTTCATCAATAGCTGATGAACCAACTGGCTCAATTTCCCCTAAATAATCAACTGTTAAAGACTCTAAATCAACTACAGTTATCATTGTAGTCTCATTGAAATCTTCTGAGCTTGGGATGAAATAATACTTACCATCTTTCACCTTTGCTTGATATAAATCATATAAAGAAAGGAAACTATTAGATACTTCTATTTCTTTCTGGCTATTTATTTCACCCTCGATCAGATTGAGACTAATTATTTCTAACTTATTGTCATTAATGCTCGCAAGAAAAAGCTCATCACCTATTATCGTAATTGGCATACCTATTTCTTGCTTTTCAGGTAAAGTAAATTCTTCTTTTGTATGAGTGTTAACATTATAATGAATTATTTTTTCAGTATTTACTTTTTCGTACGCAAAATCATCTTCTGTTTCTATATAATTTACTTTTTGTTGCGAAATAAATATATTTTCATCGATAGCCATTACTTGGATATCATTATATCCATCTTCAGAAGAAGAATAATTTAATGAGTCGATTACCTCTTCACCCACCAATTGTTCAGTGTCTATATTATACGTGTAAACATGAACAGAAGTATTTTCAATTACATCTTCATTAACCTGTTCATTTAAAGTAATAATCGATATTTCATTCTCATCTACATATACTCCATACGGCGCCACGTACCAATAGTTTGCTCTATCTGGTATAGGCGTTGAAAAGGAAACTGTTTTTTTCGTTTTCTTATTTAATATATCTATTTCAAATTCATACGTATCATACGACCAGAAAGAATAAGGAGTTTCTGCATATGCTAAAATTTCATCCGTTTCATAAAACTTTGCAGGGTCGGTTGACTTCCCACGCATAAAGGTCCGATATTCCTTTTGCAAATCTTCCCCGTAAATATCTTGGTAGTAACCTATTATTCGTTTACTGAAAGGTTCGTCTCGCAAATATGTTGTACCGGTACTATTAACACGGAACTGTTCAAAATTAGTCATACCATTATATAAGTCTCCGTTAATAACTAATTTATCAACTGCCTCTTCATTTCCTTCTATTATTTTAAAGTTAAAACGAGGAAACTCTTTGGTAACAGTATTAACATTTATGTAAAACATACTTATACCAATTACAATAAAAACAGATAGCGCAATTGTCTTCCAATACTTTCGCATGTTTGCCCTCCTTACACCGTCACCTTATTTTTCAATAAATACCTACTCACAAGTAATGATGCGGCTACGATTACTGCCCAAGTGACAGCTTGCACAAACAGTAATTCCATTGGATATAAATATAAATTTTCATACATTAAAAGCTGAATAGTGATTGGTAAAATAAATATAGTTATTGAAATAAATGCATAAAGTAATCCAAATATAATTCCTTTTAAACGAAAGCTTCTCTCAAATAAAATAGCTGTAAATACTATGACGACGAATCCTAAACCTAATCCATAAGCAATAAAAAATTCAGCAATACCTTGAGGAAGAATAATTGGTAAATACTCAGAAGCAGAAACCATATCTACGATTCTTAAATCCTCTCGATATACCTTTGGAATGATCCACTTCACGATTGTCTTCTCAATATTTAGCATCATTAATTGAAAAGTTACAAGACCTAAGACGGACATCATTATCGTGATTACTTTCGTAAAAAACAAATTCATACGAGATGTCGGTAATGTTAACAACCGATAAACAAATGTATTTTTAGCAAACCAATCTCGATACCATATAAAAAATATATAAAATAGTATTGCCGCTATACCAATTGCTAAAGTACCAGCAAAAAGGATCGAATGAATAACGTCTATCATACTGAACTTAGAATACATCTCAATAAATTCATGCTGCGTCATTCCACCCTTTAAAACAGCATTATTCGCTCGTGTTAAATAGGCTCTTGCCTTTAAAACTGTTATTATGATCTGGATAATACCAATCGAAGAAAGCAATACGAAATATAACTTAGAAAAACGATTCAACTCGAAATTTAATAATTTAAAAAAGTTTTTCATACGTGAAATGCCTCCCTCATTACATCAACGATTGACTTACCCTGTTCTTCGCGTACCTGCTCTGCATTAAATTCACTAACTACGACACCGTTATTTAATAATACTACCCTATCAATTAAATGTTCAATATCACCAATTTCATGTGTTGTAATAATAACTCCACGATCTTCAATTAAGTGAGAAGTGAATACGTTAGCAATTTGCTCTCTACTAAAAATGTCTATTCCCGAGAAAGGCTCATCCATTAGTACATAATCAACATCGAGTGCAAGCCCTAAAAGTAAGTTTACCTTTGCTTTATTTCCTTTTGATAAGTCTGAAATACGGTCATCTTTTTGCAACTTAAAGAAAGTTAATAATTCTTCTGCCCTTTTTTGATTCCATGATTGATAAAAGTCATTCATAAAATCAAATGCATCTTTAATCCGCATTGTAGGAGGCATTGTTATTGTATCTGGAATAAATGTAATCTGTTCATAACTCTCTTTCGTAAGCTTTTTGCCATCAATTAATATTTCACCACTTTTTAAAGGAGTTAATCCCATGATTGCGTTCATGACTGTTGTTTTACCGACTCCATTCACTCCGATTAAACATGTAATCTCTCCCTTATTTGCTGTAAAAGAGACACCATTTAATACTCTTTTTCTACCGAATGATTTTGTTATGTCCTTCACTTCAATCATATTATTCTTCCCTACTTTCTTTCTACCTGTTCATAATTCTCTTTTACGAGCGGTATAAGTTCTTCAAGTGGAATATTAAGCGTATGGACTGAACTAATAAAATTCTGTATTGCTTCCTCTAACAACTGATCACGGACGCTTTTAATCACTTCTTCATCATTCGTAATTTTACTAGGCATATTACCTTCCGTATATATCAATTTCGCTTCCTCCATTTCTTTATACGCTCGTTGAACGGTATTAGGATTTATTTTCAGCTGACTTGCTAACTCTCGTCGCGAAGGAATTTCTTCCCCTTTCTCTAATGTACCGCTGGCGATTTGTTCCTTAAAATATTGAATCACCTGTACATATACAGGGGCACGACTATCCAACTTTAAACGCATTTCACCAACCCCTACTTTCAATATGTATGTAAAGTTGCCATTTATGTATTATATAGATAGTACACCAACTTTAAAAAAAATGTCCAACCAACTAATCATTTATAATTTAATCTGTATTATGCAACTCATACACTTACTGTATTGTACGTCTAATACAGTAAAATTGTCAAGACAATTTTTATTAAATGAAATTAATAACAAATCGTATTATACTTTGTTTATTGATAGGGGGATACCAATGAAACTTATATCTTGGAACGTAAATGGATTAAGAGCATGTGTTAGAAAGGGTTTCTTAGACTACTTTAATGAGGTAAATGCAGATATTTTTTGTGTCCAAGAAATCAAATTACAAGAAGGACAAATAGATCTTTGTGTAGATGGCTATGAAATTTATTGGAACTATGCCCTTAAAAAGGGATATTCAGGAACAGCTATTTTTACAAAACATACACCTATTTCTGTTCAATATGGACTTGGTGAACAGAATGAACATCCAGAGGGTAGAATAATTACAATGGAGTTTAACGATTTCTTCTTAGTAAATGTATATTCTCCAAATGCACAACGGGATTTGACGCGCCTTGAACTTCGACTTCAATGGGAAGATGAATTATTCGATCATATTCATATGCTTGAAAAACAAAAGCCAGTCATTTTATGCGGCGATTTGAATGTTGCCCATCAACCTATTGACATTCGTAATGCGAAAGCAAATGAAGGAAATTCTGGATTCACCTTGGAAGAAAGAGCTAAGTTTAGTCGGCTGCTCGATTCAGGTTTCGTTGATACATTGCGGTATTTCCATCCGAAAACAGAAGGGTTATATACTTGGTGGTCATATATGAAAACTGTTCGCGAGCGTAATATCGGATGGAGAATCGACTATTTTATCGTATCTCAGCGCTTAATTAACCATATCAAAAATGCGGATATTGACGCTAAAATATTAGGGAGTGATCACTGTCCAATTTTACTTGAAATAAATGTATAAGGATTTCATTAGTTTGTAACTCATTTTCACAGCATGAAATTGAAAAATAAACCTTAGTAATATTAGGAAGTTTAGAACCCCACTTCCTTAGCTGTATTCCAAAATACTTCAGCGTCGCATTTGATGCATAGTAACTAAGATTTAGGGATGATCTGATTAACCGTTGCGGAAATATGTTTCGCTTTCCATGGGCGGCTGTTGAGCCTCCTTGTGCTACGCACTGCGTAGTATTTCCTTCGCTGAGATGATCACTGTTGACTGAACAACAATATTTTCTATCAATTGAATAAAGTTTCATACTAGCGTAGGAAAAATACGAAGACTCCTGCAGGAACAGCGCGAGTCCGAAGATCACTGTAGTTTCTCATTAACGAGAAACTACAGAAGCTGAGGCCGTGCCTGCGGAAAGCGAAGTATTTTTCCGAAGCGGCTTAACGGAAATTAATAAAGTTGGCGTCACTACGCCGCAGTTTACAATTTTTTACAAAAAACAGTTTTATCATCATAAGGTTGTCAAGATAGTAAGGAGAAGCATTTTCGAGTTAATACACGCATCTGTTTAAACTCACTTTGTTGGTGCGAAAGTTGAAGACAAAAGAAATCGATAAAAGTTATTTACCGATTTCTTTTGTCATTTGTTGATAATCTTTTATTGTTGCACCTACACGATCCCAGTTCAGTATATTTTCTAACACTAAAGCTAAAATTATTCCAACCAATAACCCATTACTCATAAAAGGCCGGATAAATGCTGGAATTGACTCAAAATAACTGGCTGGAAAAGCCATAATAATCGTACCGACAAATAGTGGAATAGCTGAACGATATACATTTAATGTATTAAATAATACTCCTTTAAAAAACTCCATAGATGAATTAAATAATTGCAAGTAGGCTACGAACAGAACGGCACTTCCAATACTTAGTGGCAAAGTAGAAAAAAAAGCTCCTACCGGCTGAATTACACCCATAATAAAAAATAAAAAGCTGCCAATAATAAAGGGTAGCCGGTCAAATATATTCGTTTGTCTTAAAAATCCAATGGATGATACAAACGGAGCATATGGAACTAACCCAAAAAATCCAGCTGCAACGGTAGCGATTCCTGTAATGGAGAAAGATGACAAATAATCTTTTTTTGTTGTCGTCGTTTGAAACATTGCATCCGTTCCTTTTAAAGAACCGAATGTATTCGAAATATTTAACAAACCCGCCAATACAGCTGTCACTACGACACCAACATCCCAAGTTAATGATCCAAACGGAAATAATTTAAAGGTCGCTACTTCTTTACTTGGATTAGGATCCGTACCAAAAATAATCGTATACAAAATCCATCCTAAAATTATTCCGATTAATAATGCATAACTTCGAATTCTCGCAGGAGATTTAATACTGATAACAATAACGAGTAAAGCAATGAAAATAGCGATTCCTGCAACAGGTAAATCGATCGTTGCAGAATCTGCAGCTTTTCCAAATGGAATACCGAGCATTCCCTTTAAAAAAATTTGGATTAGGGTCAACCCTAGAAGAAACATAAATACTCCCATTACGCCGGGGTTAAAAAGTCGAGCAATCATCGGTCCAATCCCGGTGATACCGATTAAAATAGTGATGATTCCAGAAATAATTACTCCAAGTGCCAAACTTCCCCCTAGGACTTCAAGAGGCATTCCTTGTGCAGAGGTTGTAACAACTAATGTTAAAAAAATCCCCCACCATAAACCCGACTGCCCTTCTAAAATGGGACGTCTATGTCCAATAATTGCCTGAGCTAAGCATGCAAGACCCGTAACTATAAAAGATAATTGTAGGAGTGGGACAATTTCATGTTGAGCCAAACCAAAAGCTTCTCCAACTGTGATTGGAATAATAACAATGTTTGCGAAAATAAAAAAGAACCATTGTACACCTGCTATCCAGCTTTTTGTTTCTTTTAGTTCATGCACTAGGTATTCACTCTTTTCTTTGCAAATTACTTTGCTATATCTTATCACATTCTTATCCGTACTTTAAATAGTTTATATACTTTTAGAAATAGTCGGATTATTTATACAGAATTATTTACTTTTATCTTACGAATATATTTTTCCAAATTGTTAAAAATAATGGTAAATACTTTAAAGGAGGAATTATTTTGTTGAATCAGAATCAACAGTTTAATGAACAGCAGCAAAAGTCATCTGGAATGCCACCCCAACAGCAGTTTGGTGGTCATGAATTATTAGAAGTAGATGAAGCAATAGGAGCACTTACAGGTGGTTTAGAGCATTACGTTATTTATGATCAACATGTTCAAGATCAAGAACTTTCTACGATTATGCAACGACAAAAGACATTTTTAACTCAAATGTACAACACAATTTTAGATACGTTCAAAAGTGGTAAAGATCCTGCAGTTAAAACACAGACTTACTTAATGGAAGAAAATAATCAAAGTGTATATGGAATGAAACCTTCTTCACCAAAAACACCTATCCAGTCTATTAACGAATTAAATGACGAGTGTATTTCGAACGGTATACTAGGACATCTAAAAGCAATTGCTTCTAGTTTTACACTTACTGCATTAGAAGCGACAAACCCTGTATTACGAAGAATATTTGCTGATAGCATTCCTAACGTGATTGAAATGGCTTATGAAATGTATCTTTATCAAAACAAACATCAATATTATCAAGTGGCACAGCTACAGCCTCAGGACATGCAGGCAATTATTAATAGCCACGCTCCAGTTCAAGGCAATATGTCTCATTAACAAAAAGGTAAATAATGAAATTTATCATTATTTACATGTTTCTGCATATATTTATTGAAGAATCACCTATCCAATTAATATAGGTGATTCTTTTATGTTTATTTTTTACTTTTGAAGGGTATATAGTAAGGCAGTGTAAATATAACAATTTTGTGAAAGTCATTGATTTTTTCACTCCACTTTAGTATTATATATATTTGTCCAACCATCCATTTTAATTGGAATAGTAGAGGTGAATAAAAAATGAGGAATTTTGTTTCTTCTAAAATGGGATTTTTCACTATTGCAGCTGTTTTAATATGGCTTAAATCCTATGTAATCTATCTGACCGAATTCAACTTGGACATTCAAAATATGTTGCAGCACTTTTTATTGTTGATTAACCCTATCAGTTCTACACTAGTCTTTCTGGGAATTGCACTATTTGCCAGAGGTCGCCGTGTTGGGGGTTATATTATTGTAATTCATTCATTAATGAGTTTATTATTATATGCAAATGTCGTCTTTTACCGCTTTAACAGTGATTTTATTACATTGCCAGTCCTTACTCAAACGGGTAACTTTGGTAGTTTAGGCAGTAGTATTGCTAGTTTAGTAACTTGGACAGACATTTTCTATTCATTAGATATTTTAATTTTGATTGCAGTGTTTATTTGGAGCAGACAAATTTGGTCCAGTGAGCGTATGAAGTTGAGAAGACCGGTAACAATTATTGCTCTCGGCGTCCTTATCTTTTCTATCAATTTAGGTTTAGCAGAAGCAGATCGTCCACAATTGCTTAAAAGAACCTTTGATAGAAATTATATTGTAAAATATTTAGGAGCATATAATTTTACTATCTATGATGCACTTCAAAACTTAAAAACTTCTACTGAGAGAGTTTTAGCAGACAGTAATGATATAACAGAAGTCCAAAACTATACAGATAATAAATATGCTGAGCCAGATCCAGAACTATTTGGTGTAGCAAAAGGGAAAAATATTATTAAGATTCATTTAGAATCTTTTCAATCATTTTTAATAGATTACAAATTACATGGTGAAGAAGTAACCCCATTTATTAATTCGTTAGTTAATGAACATGCAGATGAATTTACGTATTATGAAAATTTCTTCCATCAAACAGAACAAGGTAAAACAGCAGATGCTGAGTTAATTATGGATACTTCTTTATACGGCTTACCGCAAGGTTCAGCTTTTGTTACAAAAGGAAAAAACACGTATCAAGCTTTACCAGCGATCTTGAATCAGGAGCAAGGATACAAAAGCTCTGTTTTCCATGGAGATAGTAAATCGTTTTGGAACAGAGACGAAATTTATAAACAACTTGGTGTAGACTACTTCTTTGATGAAGCTTATTACGATATGAGTGATGATAAAGTTATTGGTTACGGCCTTAAAGATAAACCATTTTTCAAGGAATCTATGCCTATATTAGAATCTATGGAACAACCATTTTATGCGCATTTAATGACGTTAACTCATCATCATCCTTATTTAATCGATGAGGAAGAGGCTACAATTGATCCAGCTGAAACAAATGACAGTTCTGTTGATCGCTATTTCCAGACAGCTCGCTATCTTGATGAGTCGCTTGAACAGTTTTTTAACGATTTAAAAGAAGCTGGGTTATATGAAGATTCCGTAATTATCCTTTACGGTGACCATTATGGTATTTCTGAAAATCATACACGTGCATTAAGTGAACTTTTTGGTGAAGAAATAACACCTTTTAAATATGCCGAATTACAACGAGTTCCTTTAATGATTAAAATACCTGGCGTTGAAGGTAAAGGAACAGTAAGTGAATACGCAGGTCAAGTGGATGTAGTTCCGACTTTACTTCATTTACTTGGAATTAAAGCACAAGACTATATTCAATTTGGAACTGACCTATTCTCCAAAGAGCATAATGGACTAGTTGCATTCCGAAATGGGGACTTCTTTACGGAAGACTACGCAATGGTTAAAGGTGTCTTCTATGATAATAAAACTGGTGAAGAGATCGAACCAAACGAAGAGTTGGAGAGCATCAAGGCTAAAGTCGAACATGAATTAAGTTTATCTGATAAAGTATTACAGGGTGATTTATTAAGATTCTATACGCCTACTGAAAATTGGGAACCAGTAAATCATAAAGACTATTTCTATGATGATAATCAACTAACAATAAGTCAATTTTTAAAAGATAAATGGTTAGATGAAGAAGAAGAGGAAGCTATTGATAGTGATTATCTAGATAAAGATGCACTAAATCAGCAAAAAAACTCCATTATGGATGAAAACCAAAAAAGCAATGAGGATTAATTTCCCTCATTGCTTTTTATTATGTGCTATGCTGAATGTTTATTGGCTAATTGCTGGATTAATGGAATTTTATCAATATCAAAATTTCCTCCACTCACAATCACACCACAATGTCTTGATTTAATATAGTCATTATGAGCGAATAAAGCTGCTAGAGCCGCTGCTCCGGCACCTTCCATTAATGTTTTGTTCCGCTCAAGCATATAGAGTATTGCACTAGCTATTTCTTCTTCAGTAACTGTTACAATATCATCCACATATTTTTTAATAAGTGGCAAAGTGAGCTCACCTGGGTTTTTTACGGCAATTCCTTCTGCTATTGTATCAGCACGTAGAGGTTGTGTTGGTCTTATATGATGGTAGCTGTTATATGCAGCAGGAATACGTTCTGCTTGAACGCCGATGATGCGAATATTTTTATTCACATGTTTGGCTGCTACAGCAATTCCACTAATCAGTCCACCTCCACCTATTGGCACAAGAAACGTGTCAATCCTGTCTTCTTGCCTTAACATTTCCATTGCAATTGTTCCTTGACCGGCCATCACATCATAATCATCAAAAGGGTGTACATACGTTGCTCCAGTTTCTTTTTGTCGAACCATCGACGCTTCGTATGCTTCCTGAAAAGAACTACCAGTCAAGACTACTTCTGCACCGTAATTTTGAGTTGCCTCAATCTTGCTGTGTGGGGTCTGTTTAGGCATATAGATCGTTGCCTTTACTCCTAATTTTCTAGAAGCATATGCCACACCTTGTGCATGATTTCCTGCAGACGCAGTTATAACCCCTTTTTCAAGTTGCTCATTTGAAAGTTGCATTAATTTAAATGTTGCACCTCGAAATTTAAAGGCACCAGTCTTTTGCTGATTCTCCATTTTAAAATACACTTTTTTATCTACAATTTTATTCGTGGTTTCTGATGTAATTAATGGTGTCCGGTGAACGATTGGTTTCAAACGTTCTAACGCCTTATAAACTTTTTCACCCGTTAATAAATCCCCAATAACTCCACACTCCCTATTTCCACTTACTAAATACTATAGTCTAGTTTGTTCGTAATTGCTAATTTTTTCTTCCAGTTGTAAAGTTAACGCTATCTCATCCCAGCCATTCATTAAGTTCTGTCTGTGGTACTCTGGGATATCAAAACTAATTTCTTTACCATCTTGATCATAGATTACTTTATTTTCCAAATCAACTGATAAAGTTAATTCTTTTTCTTCCGCATGCTTTAGCCAATCTTTCACTTGTTCTTCACTTACTTTAATTGGTACGAGACCATTTTTAAATGAATTATTGTAAAAAATATCTGCAAAACTCGGGGCAATAATAATTTTAAAACCATAATCCATTAACGACCATGGTGCGTGTTCTCTTGAAGAGCCACATCCGAAGTTTTCACCAGCAATTAATATGGATGCATCTTCATATTTTGAATCATTTAAACTAAAACTCTCTCGTTTATTTCCTTCATCGTCAAAGCGCCAATTATAAAATAAATATTGACCAAATCCGGTTCTTTCAATTCTTTTTAAAAATTGTTTTGGAATAATTTGATCCGTATCAACGTTCGAACGATTTAATGGATAAACAAGTCCGGTATGCTTCTTAATAGCTTCCATGAAATCTCCCCCTCCTAGTGTACTGCTTTTTCATATGTGCGAACATCTACAAAATGTCCTTCAATTGCTGCAGCTGCTGCCATCTCGGGACTAACTAAATGTGTACGTGCACCATTTCCTTGGCGGCCTTCAAAATTTCGGTTCGAAGTGGAGGCACATCTTCCACCTGGAGGAACTATATCATCATTCATTCCTAAACACATACTGCACCCTGCGTCACGCCACTCAAATCCTGCCTCTGTAAAAATCTTATCCAATCCTTCTTCCTCTGCTTGCATTTTAACAAGGAAAGAACCAGGCACGACGATTGCGCGAACAGAATCTTTTACTTTATTTCCTTTTACAATACTTGCTGCTTTTCTAAGATCATTTAGCCTAGAGTTTGTACAAGAACCGATAAATACATGATCAATCTCAATCGATGTGATCGACTGATCCTCTTCTAATCCCATATACTCAAGAGCAAGTCTTACATCTTCTTTATTTTCAACTTCTGAAAGGTTAGGTGTAGACCCACTTATTGGCACACCCATTCCTGGGTTTGTTCCCCATGTTACTTGTGGTTCGACTTCGTCTGCCTGAATAGTTAATACTTTATCATATGTTGAACCTTCATCTGTTGCTAAGCTTAACCATTCATTGGCTAGTTGATCAAATTCTTCCCCTTTTGGAACATGTCTTCTACCCCGTAGGAATTCAACCGTCGTTTCATCCGGACTAATTAAACCAGCTCTTGCTCCTGCTTCAATAGACATATTACAAATCGTCATACGCTCTTCCATCGACATGTTACGAATAGCTTCTCCAGTATACTCAATAATATATCCGGTACCCATTCGAACTCCATATTTCGCAATAATTGCTAGGATTAAGTCCTTTGCAGTAACACCTGGCCCTAAATCTCCCTCAACTTTAACATTTAATGTTTTAGGTTTATCTTGCCATAATGTTTGTGTGGCAAAAACATGCTCTACTTCACTAGTTCCTATCCCAAATGCAATTGCTCCAAATGCACCGTGTGTAGACGTATGACTATCTCCGCAAACGATTGTTTTACCTGGTTGAGTTAACCCTAACTGTGGTCCAATAACATGAACAATTCCTTGATCTGGGTGGAACATATCAGCTAATTCGATCCCAAATTCCTTACAGTTTTTTTCTAAAGCTTCCATTTGAATTTTTGAAATAGGGTCTTTTATAGTTTCTCTATTTTTCGTTGGAACGTTATGATCCATCGTTGCATACGTTAAATCAGGTCGTCTTACACGACGATTAGATAATCGTAAACCTTCAAACGCTTGTGGAGAGGTAACTTCATGAATTAAATGTAGATCGATATATATTAAATCTGGTTTCCCTTCTTCTTCGTGAACAATTTTTTTGTCCCAAATTTTTTCGATAATCGTCTTAGGCTTTGCCATATGAACACCTCCGTATATAGCAAATAATTACAAATTACGAATGACAATCTCTGTCATTTCTTTTGTATTTACTTGCTTCCCGTCTTTTATGTTTAAATCTGATGTATGATATCCTTGTTCTAAACTTTTTTCAACAGCATGTTCAATTAACGATGCCTCTTCATTTAAATTAAAAGAATAGCGAAGCATCATTGCGGCTGAGAGGATCATGCCGAGCGGATTTGCAATTCCTTTTCCGGCAATATCAGGTGCAGATCCATGAACTGGTTCAAATAAACCAATTGTTTCTGATAGACTTGCAGACGGAAGCATACCAATTGATCCCGTTAAAACAGATCCCTCATCACTTAAGATATCTCCAAATAAGTTTTCTGTTACAATTACATCGAAATAAGTTGGATCAGTAATTAACTTCATCGCAGCTGAGTCAACTAGCATATGATCAACTTTAACATCCGGATAGTCTGCTTTTTTCTCCTCGACAATTTCTCGCCATAAACGACTTGATTCGAGTACATTTGCTTTGTCAACAGATGTTAAATGTTTATTTCTAAGTCTCGCACTTTCAAATCCTTTTTCAACAATTCGTTCAATTTCTTCTCGGTGGTAGAGCAATGTATCAACTGCAACATTTCCATCTTCACGTCGTTCTCTCGGCGTTCCGAAATATAAACCACCTGTTAATTCTCTTACTATATAAATATCGCTTCCTTGTATAACAGACTCTTTTAAAGGAGAAGCATGTAACAATGGCTTAAATCCTTTAATCGGTCGAATATTCGCAAATAAGTTCAATGCTTTTCTAATTTTTAATAATCCTTGTTCCGGGCGTAAATGCGGTGGGAGTGAGTCCCATTTAGGTCCTCCGATTGCTCCAAGTAAAATTGCATCAGCACGCAAACATGCCTCGACCGTTTCGTCTGTAAGCGGCTCCCCGTATTTATCATAAGAAGTACCACCAATTTCATGCTGTTCGAAAATAAACTCATGATTATATTTATGTGAAACAGTGGACAATACTTCGACTGCTGCATCCATAATTTCCTTGCCTATCCCGTCACCAGGTAAGACAATTATCTTTTTTTTCATAAGACTTCCTCCTCCCACACATTAATGATTAGTGGTTACTTTTCTAATTTCTTCTGTATGTTTTTGAATAAGATATCGGTTCACTGCATTTAAAAAAGCATTTGCAGATGCTTCCATCACATCTTGAGCAGAGCCTCTTCCATTCATCTGCTCACCATTTACTACCATTTGAACGTGAGCTTCAGCCAAGGCATCTCTTCCTCCTCCAACTGAGCTAATTTGATAGTCTATTAATTCAAGCTCTTCATCT
Organism: Pseudogracilibacillus sp. SE30717A; assembly: GCF_037071985.1. Taxonomy (NCBI): domain Bacteria; kingdom Bacillati; phylum Bacillota; class Bacilli; order Caryophanales; family Bacillaceae; genus Pseudogracilibacillus; species Pseudogracilibacillus sp. SE30717A. Next base: position 167,399 of record NZ_JAXHDF010000001.1, read on the forward strand.
ATCAGTTTATCTAATGTGGCATATAATGCTTCCACACTTCCGCTTCCTGTACAAGCCTCTTGAACGATATCTTGATTTGGCGTAAGTAATTCTACAGAAGCGGTTGGAATATTGTTTGATCCATATTGTACTTGGAACATTTTTAGTTCATATTTATTAGCAGCAGATGAATCAGTCTGTATTTCAGTCAAAATTGTAAATAAATCATCATCTGTCACTTCTTTTTTAGAATCTGTTAATAACTTGAACTTACCAAATGCTTCTTTTAGTTTATCTTCTGATAATTCAAAACCCATTTGTTTTACTTTATCACCAAAAGCATGACGTCCAGAATGCTTTCCTAAAAAAAGTATATTCGAGGACAAACCAATTAATTCAGGAGTAATAATTTCATACGTAGATGCATGTTTCAATACACCATCTTGGTGAATTCCCGATTCATGAGCAAATGCATTTTTCCCAACGATGGCTTTGTTTGCCTGTATATGCATTCCGGTCAGTTTTGAAACGAGATCGCTCGTCCGCTTAATTTCAATTAAATTTAAGTTTGTTTCAAATGGGTATTCATCCGACCGGATATGAAATGCCACTGCTAACTCTTCTAACGAAGCATTTCCCGCTCTTTCACCTATTCCATTAATTGTTCCTTCTATTTGCCCTGCTCCATTTTGAATAGCTGCAATGGAATTGGCAACAGCTAGCCCTAAATCATTATGACAATGACAAGATAAAATCGCCTTGTCGATATTTGGAACATTTTCTTTCATATATTTGAACATATGACCGTAATCAGCAGGCGTTCCATACCCTACCGTATCAGGAAGATTAATTACTGATGCACCTGCATCAATTACTTTTTCAATTATTTGAGCTAGAAAGGCTAGATCAGAACGAGAAGCATCTTCTGCTGACCATTGAACTTTTGAGAATTTTTTACTGGCATAACTTACCATGTCAACGGCCAATTTAATAACTTCTTCAGGAGATTTTTGAAGCTTATATTTCATATGGATCGGGGAAGTTGCGATGAAGACGTGTAGACAAGGTTCATCGGCACCCTTTAACGCATCCCATGCTGCATCAATATCCGTTTTAACAGAGCGAGCAAGCCCTGTAACAGATGTATTTTTAATTGTATCGGCAATCATTTTTACTGCTTCGAAATCGCCTTTGGAGGAAGCGGGGAATCCCGCTTCCATTCTATCTACTCCAAAGCGCTCTAGTTGTTTTGCTATTTCTAACTTCTCAAGTTTATTTAAATTTACACCTGGTGATTGTTCACCATCTCGTAATGTCGTATCAAAAATGTTAATTTTCGACAATCGTTTCACATCCTAATGTCCGTGTTATTTCAATGGATTTTTTACAAAAGGCATTAACTCACGAAGTTCACGGCCAACTTTTTCGATTGGATGTTGATTTTCACGAGCATTGATTGCATTAAATCTAGGTCTGTTTGCCTGGTTTTCTAAGATCCAGTCTTTCGCAAACTCACCTGATTGTACATCTGCTAATACTTCTTTCATACGCTTTTTCGTATCTTCATTGATTACACGTGGTCCAGAAACAAAATCTCCCCATTGTGCTGTATCTGAAATCGAATAGCGCATGTTTTCTAATCCGCCTTCGTACATTAAATCAACGATTAGTTTAACCTCATGTAATGTTTCAAAATAAGCTACTTCAGGCTGATAACCAGCTTCTGTAAGAGTTTCAAAACCTGCTTTAACTAGGCTTGTAAGTCCTCCACATAGTACAGCTTGTTCACCAAAAAGGTCTGTTTCAGTTTCTTCTTGGAAAGTTGTTTCAAGCACTCCTGCTCTTGCTCCACCAACGCCAACTGAATATGCCAATGCAATTTCTCTTGCTTTTCCTGTGTAGTCTTGATACACACCATATAATGCAGGTACTCCAGCGCCTTCTTCAAATGTTCTACGCACTAAATGTCCTGGTCCTTTTGGAGCAACAAGAAATACGTCTACATTTGCTGGTGGTTGAACTTGAGAATAATGAACATTAAATCCATGAGCAAATGCTAAAGCACTGCCTTCTTTTAAGTTATCTTTAATACTTTCTTCATAAACTTTTGCTTGTAGTTCGTCTGGAAGTAATACCATAACTACATCAGCTTGTTTAACTGCTTCATCAACAGGAAGAACTTCAAAACCATCTTCTTCTGCTTTTTGCTGTGATTTTCCTGGTCTGATTCCAATTACAACGTCAAATCCACTATCACGTAAGTTCAATGAATGTGCATGTCCTTGCGATCCATATCCAATTACTGCAATCTTTTTACCTTCGAGTACCTCTTTGTTAATATCTTTCTCGTATAATACTTTTGACATAAATAATTTCTCCTTTTGCATATATGCTATATTTTATATTTATTTTCAAATAAGAAAATATGATTTTTAGTGCGAATATACCTTTGGGCTATTTCGCAGACACAAATAGAATACGGCTAGTAAAGTTCCTCTGCCTACACTGAAAACTGGTTTAGATCTGTAACCTGTGCTTGTTGAGGTTGGTGCCCGCGTAAAAATGCAGTCACACCCGTTTTGGCTAATTCTTTTATTCCATAAGGACGTAAAAGTGAGATAAGTGCATCTGTCTTTTCTGGTTTACCAGTTACCTGGATTGTAATACTATCTTTACTAATATCAATTACAGATGCACGAAATGGTGTAATTAACCCTTGGATTTCTGTACTTAAGTGCGGAGAACTCGCCACTTTTATTAGGGCTAGCTCTCTGGCAACAATCGCTTTATCTGTAATATCAGAAACTTTAATGACATCAATCTGTTTGTTTAATTGCTTTGTTAACTGTTCAATTTTTTGATGATCACTTACTTCTACAACCAATGTCATTTTTGATATTCCTGGAGTTTCTGTTTCACCTACAGAGATACTTTCAATATTAAATTGTCTTCTTTGCATCATTCCAGTCACTCGATTAAGCACGCCACTCCGATTTTGCACGGTTGCGGTTATAATACGTTTCATTTCGTCACCCCTATCATTTCGTGAATTCCTTTTCCAGGAGCAATCATTGGATATACTTTTTCTTTTCTAATGATCCTGAAATCAGCAACTACTGGACCATCATGAGCTAATATCTCTTTTAGTGCAGCTTCTACGTCTGAATCTTTCTCGACTTTCATCCCACGGATACCGTAACTCTCTGCAAGTTTTACAAAGTCTGGGTTTGTATCAAATAATGATTCAGAGTACCTTTCGTCATAAAAACTTTCTTGCCATTGTCGTACCATACCTAGTGCTGAGTTATTTAAAATGATTACTTTTACTGGTAAATTATATTGCTTTAATAACATTAGCTCTTGCATGTTCATTTGAAAACCACCGTCACCGGAGATTGAAATAACAACATCGTCTGGTCTTCCAAGTTGAGCTCCAATTGCTGCTGGAAAACCAAATCCCATTGATCCGAGTCCTCCTGATGTCGCCCAGTTATGTGGTTTATCGAGTGTGTAATATTGCGCTGTCCACATCTGATGTTGACCAACGTCAGTTGTAACAATCGCTTCTCCATTCGTTAATTCATGAATTTTTTCCAAAAACCATTGTGGAGAAATAGCTTCATCTGATCTTTCATACCATAATGGATATTTTTCTTTATTTTCTTGTAATTTCGTCATCCATTCTTGATGGTTTGGCTTAGAGATATTCCTTTTCAAAAGTGCTTGTAATGCCTTTTTAGCATCTGCAACGACTGGAATTTCTGTAGGGACATTTTTACCGATCTCGGCCGGATCAATGTCAATATGTGCTACTTTTGCATTTGGAGCAAAATGTTTTAAATTACCTGTCAGTCTATCATCGAATCGTGCCCCAATATTGATCAAAAGATCACATTCATATAACGCCATGTTAGCTGTGTAGGATCCATGCATTCCACCCATTCCTAATGATAATGGATTGGACCCTGGAAAGTTTCCTAATCCTAAGAGTGTATTTACAACGGGCAGTTCATATTTTTCAACAAATTCTTTTAATTCATCTGTTGCTTTGGAAAATAAAATTCCGGCGCCTGCCAAAATTACCGGTTTTTTCGCTTTACTCAGCGCTTCTGATACTTTAATAATTTGAAGCGGATTTGGCTTTTCGGTCGGTTGATAGCCAGGTAAATAAAAATCTGTCTCAAATGTATCAATCGTTAATGTTTCAGAAATATTTTTAGGAATATCAACTACCACCGGGCCAGGTCTTCCTGTTGTCGCGATATGAAATGCTTCATTCACTACACGGGGAAGATCAGAAATATTTTTAACTTGATAATTATATTTTGTAATTGGCGTTGTGATTCCTAAGACATCTGATTCTTGGAATGCATCTGTTCCAATGACCTGATTAGCTACTTGCCCCGTGAAAATTACGAGCGGTAACGAATCCATCATTGCATCTGTAATTCCTGTTATTAAGTTTGTTGCACCCGGTCCAGATGTCGCTAAAACAACACCAGGTTTTCCGGTTACCCGTGCGTATCCCTCTGCTGCAAAGATAGAGCCTTGCTCATGCCTTGATAACACATGCTTGAAAGGAGCCTCGCTTCGGTAAATTGCATCATATATTGGTAAAACTGCACCACCTGGATAGCCAAAAATTGTATCTACTTCAGCTTCTACAAGTAATTCAATTAATAGATCTGCACCCGTTTTTGGTTGTTCCATAGCTTTGGGTCCTGTTGTCTCAACTTTCAACTCTTTTGCCTCTGCCTTCAATTTTCTTCCTCCTTACAAGAATTTGTTTTAACTTAGTTATCTCTATGTGGAAATTGCAGTTTAAATTTTCAAATAATAATTACAAAACAACCTCATCCCCTACCTCCATTAGTAAACATAGCTAGTCACCAACTTGGTGAAAGCCTTTGTTGCACTCATGCAGTAGAAAAGTTTTCCACTTTCCTAATAGCTAAATAAAAAAGCTCTTTCCTCCCAAACCTATTAGCATAGATTCATGGGGAGAAAAGAGCACTTTTTCACGGTACCACCCAGGTATTTACAATATTCTCACGAATACTGTCTTACTAGACTTCGAAAATTGAAGTCCAATTTGATAACAGGTGCTCATAATAAACACCTGACTATACCTAGTAGGAAACCGTTCAGTATAGCACTCAAGGATGATGTCAGAATAGGATGTAATTCTGGGCTTTCAGCATCCCCAGATCTCTGTAATTACATATGACCCTGTTCCTTTTTTCCCGTCATCGAGTTCATATATTATATGTTTTCAAAACATTATATTTATATTCGGTAATAATTATTCTTATATTATACGCTATTTTTTATAAAAATACAGTAAAATATATAAAATTCACAAAAATGTAATGTTCCAATAATTCAGGCAAAACTTAAATTGTTGGTTGTTCTTTTTGAATACACGATACTCCGTCAACTAATGTTCTCTCTCTAAAAACTGTCAGTAACTCTTTCGTAATAGCCCCTGGCTCCCCATTACCGATCACACGATTATCGACACTTACAACCGGGATTACCTCTGCTGCAGTACCTGTTAAAAAGACTTCATCGGCAATATAAACATCATGCAATGTAAACGGGCTTTCATCCATAACATAATTAAGCTCATTCGCAATCTCAATAATTACATTTCGAGTAATGCCTTCTAATGCACCTAAGTAAATCGGCGGAGTTTTTATCTTGCCATTTTTGATAATAAAAATATTATCTGCTGATCCCTCTGTCACATAACCTTGATTATTCAATATGAGTGCTTCATCAGCGTCTGCTTGAACTGATGATAATTTTACTAATATATTATTTAAATAGTTTAATGATTTCACTTGTGGATTTAAAACATCTGGACTGCTTCTTCGGTTTACAACAGAAGCCATTTTAAGTCCTTTTTCATATAGTTCTTCTGAATAGATTGCTAACGGTTCTGCAATAACGATTATGGTTGGTGCTAAACAGTTTCTTGGATCTAAACCTAAGTCACCGACCCCTCTTGAAACAACAACCCGAATATATGCACTAGTCAAATTATTTTTTATTACTGTTTGAACAATAATTTGCTGGAGTTCCTCTTTTGTATGCGGGATAGATAACATAATAGAATGTGCTGATTCATAGAGACGATCAATATGCTCTTTTAGTTTAAACACATTGCCTTCATACACTCTAATCCCTTCAAAAACACCGTCTCCATATAAAAATCCATGATCATAGATTGAAATAACGGCCTTTTCTTTTTCGACAAATTCACCATTTACATAAATTAATTGATTACTCAACGTCAGCACTTCTTTCTACTTTAATATGCAAAAATTCTTTGATGAGACGAAATGTTTGAATTAACTAACTAATGTGACGATAATGATACAACCTTTTTAATCATCAGTCAATAGGTTTGTTAAAAGAAAAACTGCTGTAAAGGTTTTCATGATCCAATTTCTTGTAACATACCTTTTTGGATATGTAAAACTTTATCTGCTAATTTTTCTATTTCATATGAATTGTGAGTTACTAACAAAACAGGTATCTTCCAACGATCTTGAATGGCAAGTAGCTGTTCATAACTAAGCTTTTTTGTATCTTCATCTAAAGCGGAAAAAGGCTCATCTAAGAGTAAAAGTTCTGGCTCTGTTGCAAGTGCACGGATTAAAGCAGTACGTTGTTTTTCTCCTCCCGATATTTCATGTGGGTATTGGTCTAATAAATGACCTATATTTAATTCTTCAATTAAACTCCGGGTAAATGGTTCATTTTTCATCCCATAAGCAATATTTTCCCATACAGATTTATGAGGAAATAAAGCATAATCTTGAAATAAATAGCCAATATTTCTATCTTGAACAGGTACGAGAGATTTCCCTTTAAGACATAGATATCTTTCTTTTAACTTAATATATCCATCATTAATTTTCGTCAAGCCTGCTAAACTATTTAAAATTGTTGTCTTACCTGAACCAGACGGTCCAAACAATACGACAATTTCCTTATCAACACGGAATGCTACATCTAATAAATAATGAGATAATTGTTTTTTAATATGTACAGTAAGCATGTTAATTCTCCTATCGATTATGCTTCATCATATTTCTTGCACTCCACCAATTCAACCATAAAATAGCAAAGAAACCTAAAGCAACGATAATGATTACCCAAAATTTGGCAATTTCCATCTTTCCTGACTCAACAGCAAAATAAATAGCCAATGGGATTGTTTCAGTTACATTTGGTATATAACCCGCTAGCATAAGCGTAGCTCCAAACTCTCCCAATCCTCTTGCAAAAGCTAGAACTAGTCCTGCTAAAAGACCTGGCCAAGCCAACGGAAACGCTATCGTCCAAAATACAATCCAACGTGATTTCCCCATCGTTAAGGCTGCATTTTCTAGGTTTTTATCATATTGTTTAAAAGCCGCTGAAGCACTCTGATACATTAAGGGAAATGATACGACGATCGAAGCAATCAGTGCTCCATACCAAGTAAATACAATCTGAAAATCAAAAAGATCTATTAGAATTTTTCCAATCATCCCATTTTTTCCAAAAATATACAAAAGGCCAAATCCAACTACTGTCGGGGGTAAAACAAGGGGTAACAAAAATACTGCTTCGATTATACTTTTTCCAAAGAACTCTTTACGTGAAACAAGGTACGATAAAAACACTCCTGTCAAAAAGACAATAACTGTTGAAATACTTGCTGTTTTTAATGATAACCAAAGTGGAAAAAAGTTAATTTGATCCATATTTATTCCCCTTGAGACTATTTACTAAATCCGTATTTATTTAATGTTTTTTGACCTGATTCAGATAATAAAAATTCGAGAAATGCATATCCTTCTTCTTTTCTAGTTGAGTCGGACGTAACAGCTCCTGGATAAATTATTGGATCATGCATCGATGGATCAGCTTCTGCTAAAATCTTTACCTGATCTGAACTAAGTGCATCGCTCTCATATACAAAGCCAATATCAGTATTTCCTGTTTCAACATAGGTTAAGACTTGTCTAACATCTTGCGCATATACAAATTTCTCTTCAAGCTCATCCCATTTATGTATATTTTTTAAAATCGTTTCCGTATATTCTCCTGCCGGGACACTTTCAGGATTCCCTATAGCAATTTGGTCCAATTCAGCTTTATCGATCTCATTAAAAGAATCAATATCCATTTCAGAATCCTTCGCTACGATCAACACTAATTTATTTCCTATAATATCTTTTCGAGTATCTGTATCTATTAATCCTTCATCTTCTAATGAATCCATCCAATTTTCATTTGCTGATATAAAGACATCTACTGGAGCTCCTTGCTGAATTTGTTGAGCTAATTTTCCAGAGCCTGCAAAGTTAAACGTTAACTTAACATCATGATTCGCCTCATATAATTCTGTAATTTCGTCCATTGCCTCTGTTAAACTAGCCGCCGCTGATACGAATAATTCTTCTTGATTTTTATTGGTTGAATCAACAATTTTCCCCTTACCTTCTTCTCCATTATTACAACCAGCAATAATTAATAGAATTAACACGAATAATAACGATCGTTTTAAAAACTGCATTTACTATATGCCTCCAAGATATTTCATCTTATAATAATAGTTATGTTTGATTATATCTAGTGTATAGAAATAAGTAAACATCAGTTGTTTTACGAGTCTGAATGAAGTAAAAGGGAATCGGATGAAGAATGATAAACTAGTAGTAGACGATTCTTTTGAGGAGTGATTTTTTGCCACAAAATACCTTATTAACTACGGAAGAAATAGCAAAATTATTTATGAAAAATAAAGGGCTAATTCATCCAACTCATCTGAGGTATAAGTAAGGGACAGAATAGTATAGAACTGCACGGTTTGCAGTAACTGCATCAACTATATTAATTTCCGGAAGACGCTTCGGAAAAATACTTCGCTTTCACCACAGGCATAAGCGCGACATCAGTTCAAGCAATGCTAACACTTGCTTTCACTGTGTCTCCTTTACCCCGGGCACGGCGTAAGCTTCTGTAGCTTCTCGTTAACGAGAAACTACAGGGTTCTTCGGACTCGCGCTGTTCCTGCAGGAGGCTTCGTATTTTTCCTGCGCTAGCATGTAATAGTAGTAAATATTGTTGTTGTCGATCCCTAAATTCTATTAGCAGTGACCATCCCAGCGGAGGAAATATGTGGAGACTCCTATGGGAGCATAGGCCTAGATGAGACTACGAAGTGCATAGCACGAAGGAGGCTCAACAGCCGCCCATGGAAAGCGAAACATATTTCCGCAGCGGTTAATCAATTCATTCCTAAATTTTAGTTGCTGCGCAGTTTACGTACATTCATCCGTTAAATTTTTCTCGATATAGATAAAAAAATTCCGAACGAGAAGGTTCTATCTCTTCGTTCGGAGTTCAATCTGATTATAAGAGTCGTTTATACTTTTATATTTTTTGCAATAATATCTGCGATACGTTTTGAAGCTTCTCCATCACCATATGGATTAGAAGCTTTCGCCATTTCATGATACATAGTCTCATTTGTTAATAACTCGTTTGCCAATTCAAATATTGTCTCTTCATCTGTTCCAGCTAATTTTAATGTTCCTGCTTTAATCCCTTCAGGTCTCTCCGTTGTATCCCTAAGAACCAATACTGGTATTCCAAGAGATGGAGCTTCCTCCTGAATACCACCAGAGTCAGTTAAAATGATATGAGATTTAGCCATAAAGTTATGAAAATCATTCACAGATAAAGGTTCAATTAAATTTATTCGCTCATCATCTCCTAAAAGCTCTGTAGCAGCTTTTTTAACAGTCGGATTCAGATGAACAGGATAAACGACATGAATATCTTCATGTTCTTGAACTAGCCGCTTAATTGCTCGAAACATACTTGTTAAATTTTTTCCAAGATTCTCCCGGCGATGTGCTGTTAGCAATAGTAAGCGATCGTTTTTTAACTTATTTAAAATAGGGTGACTGTATGTAGATGTAATGGTTGTTTTTAATGCGTCTATCGCTGTATTACCAGTTATATAAATATCTTCTTCCCTTTTATCCTCTCGTAATAAATTAAGCTTGGCTCTCTCCGTAGGTGCAAAATGAAAATCTGCCAGAACACCAGTTAATTGTCGATTCATCTCCTCGGGAAAAGGCGAGTATTTATTATAGGTTCTCAAGCCTGCTTCTACATGACCAAGAGGTATTTCATTATAAAAAGCTGCAAGGGACGCTGCAAAAGTCGTGCTTGTATCCCCATGGACCAATACGAGATGAGGGTTTACTTTTTTCATTATTTCATCTAGTCCATTTAATGCCGAAGTTGTAATTTGAGCTAAAGACTGACTCTGTTTCATCATATTTAAATCAAAGTCCGGCTGAATTTGAAAGACATCCAGAACTTGATCTAACATTTCTCTATGTTGAGCAGTGACAGCTACAATCGACTCAAATTCTAACGCACGGTGTTCAAACTCTTTAATTAAAGGGGCCATTTTGATCGCTTCTGGTCTTGTACCGAAGATTGATAATACTTTTATTCGATTACCCATTTATGATCGCTCCAAACAACAATTTACTTTGTTCCAAACAATCTATCTCCTGCGTCACCAAGCCCTGGAACAATATATCCCTTTTCATTTAACGATTCATCCAATGCACATAAATATATGTCAACATCAGGATGGTTTTTTTGAATTAATTCTACTCCTTCAGGGGCAGCTACTAAGCACATTAACTTAATAGATTTTGCTCCTCGTTTCTTAAGTGAATCAATTGCATCATTTGCAGAACCACCTGTAGCAAGCATTGGATCGAGTACAATTAACATCCTTTCTGAAATATCAGAAGGTAATTTTATATAATACTCAACAGGCAAAAATGTTTCGGGATCTCGATAAAGCCCAATATGACCTACTCTTGCAGCTGGCAACAACTGAAGCATCCCATCAACCATGCCAAGCCCAGCACGTAGAATAGGAATTAAGCCAATTTTCTTTCCCGTTAATACTTGTGCATTTGCTGTCGTTACCGGTGTTTTTACTTCTACATTTTTAACCGGTAAATTCCGTGTAATCTCAAATCCCATTAACATGGATACTTCATCTACAAGCTCTCTAAATTGCTTTGTACCTGTATTTTCGTCACGAATGATCGTTAATTTATGTTGAATTAATGGATGATCTAAAATATAAAGATTGCCCATCTTGCCACCCTCCAATTTTCGATAATTTTTTTACCGTTACCATCTTACATTTTTCTTGGCAAATTGTCTAAAGATGTCTTCTTTTATTCTTAACTTAAAGAAAGACACCTAAAAAACAAGGTGTCTTCTCCAATTTATGCGTATAATGGTAATTTTTTCGTAAGATTTGCAACTCTTTCTGAAGCTTCTTGCTTCTTTTCTTCATCATCAATATGATGTAGAACAAGCGAGATGATTTTTCCTACCTCTTCCATATCTTCTTCTTTGAACCCACGTGTAGTAACTGCTGCAGTACCAACTCTTACTCCACTAGTGATAAAAGGACCCTCTGAATCAAATGGGATTGTATTTTTATTTGTTGTAATACCAACTGAATCTAAAGCCTCTTCTGCAACTTTACCTGTTAAACCTAATTTTGATACATCGAGTAATAACAAATGGTTATCTGTTCCACCTGATACAATGCGAATACCTTCTTCTGTTAGAACTTCACCTAAAGCTTTTGCATTCTTAACAATTTGCTCTGCATAATGTTTAAAATCATCTGATAATGCCTCTTTAAAAGCTACAGCTTTGGCAGCAATAATATGCATTAATGGACCACCCTGTATACCTGGAAAAACGACTTTATCAATAGCTTTCGCATATTTTTCTTTACACATAATTAAACCACCACGAGGTCCTCGTAATGTTTTATGTGTTGTCGTCGTTACAAAGTCAGCGTATGGTACAGGACTAGCATGCACTCCAGCGGCAACAAGACCTGCAATATGAGCCATGTCAACAAATAAATATGCTCCAACTTCGTCTGCAATTTCACGGAATTTAGCAAAGTCGATAGTACGTGAATAAGCACTTGCTCCTGCAACAATCATTTTTGGTTTTACTTCTTTTGCTTTTTCACGAATAACTTCATAATCAAGTTGTTCTGTTTCCTTATCTACTCCGTATTCAACAAAGTTATAAAGGATACCACTGAAGTTAACCGGGCTTCCATGTGTTAAATGCCCGCCATGGCTTAAATTCATACCTAAAATAGTATCCCCTGGTTTTAAAACAGAGAAATATACTGCCATGTTTGCTTGTGCACCTGAATGTGGTTGGACGTTCACATGGTCTGCACCAAAGATTTCTTTAGCTCTATTTCTTGCTAAGTCTTCAGCCACATCAACGTGTTCACAGCCACCATAATAACGTTTACCTGGGTAACCTTCCGCATATTTATTCGTTAAAACAGAACCCGTAGCCTCCATAACTGCTTCCGAAACAAAGTTTTCAGAGGCGATTAATTCAATATTATCCTGTTGACGTTTTTTTTCTGCTTGAATAGCATCAAATAATTCATGATCTGCCTGTTTTAAATGGTCCATTTTAATTTTCGTTCCTCCTAAAAAAGAATATAAACTTATCATAACAAAAAACAATTTATTTTTACATAAATTGCTTTAAGCTGTGTTTATTTTCTTATTAATCACGCATATTTTGCTCGTGATCCGCCAATTAATTTGGGTCTTGTTCTTGCCGCTGTAACATGGGCATTACCAATTGTTTTTTGATTAAACCGGAGGGGTACTGCGACTTTCTTTAAATGCATACCTATCATTGTGTCTCCGATATCCATACCTGCATGGGCCGCTATCTCTTCTACAACGACTGCATCTCCAAGGTGGTTATATGCAAATGATGCCATAGAACCACCCGCTGTAGGGACAGGAATAACAGAAACAGGTTCGAGATTTAAATTCTCTTGCACCCTTTTTTCAATGACTAAAGCTCTGTTTAAATGTTCACAACATTGAAATGCCAAGTGTATACCTTTTTCTTTCGCAAGGCGATTCAATGAATAGAAAATTACTTCGGCAATTTCTTCACTTCCTGAAGTCCCGATATGCTTTCCTGCAACTTCACTCGTCGAACAGCCGACGACAAAAAGATTATCTGGTTTTAAATAATCGTTCTCCAACCATTCTAATGTTATACGCTCTAAATCTTTCTTTACTTCATTAAGCATGTTAAAACCTCACTTATAAATGAGTATCGTTAGATTTATTCCTTCTCATAGGTAGAAATTTTTTCAATACGATTTTGATGTCGCCCACCTTCAAATTCTGTTGTGAGCCATGTTTTAACTATTTCTCTAGCAAGGCCTGGACCAATTACACGTTCACCCATTGCTAATATATTCGAATCATTGTGCTGTCTAGTAGCCTTAGCAGAAAATACATCATGTACTAATGCACAACGGATTCCTTTCACCTTATTTGCAGAAATAGATATACCAATGCCTGTACCGCACACAAATATCCCACGATCAAATTCTCCATTTGCTACACGTTCTGCTGCTGGGAATGCATAATCAGGATAATCAACTGATGCTGTACAATCTGCCCCGACGTCTTCATACGTAAATCCTAATTCATCTAAGACAGATTTGACTTCATTTCTAAGTGTCATGCCTGCATGGTCACCTGAAATTATTACTTTCAAATGAGTTTCCTCCTCTATAGGTGATTGATTAACACTTATTATACACTAAATTGGTTGATTTGTTTCTTTAATTCCTGAGCTTGATCCTCTAATTCGTGTGCCAATTTATCAACTGCTTTGATCGTAGCATCTTGCTCTGTAGCTGCAGCGCTTACTTCCTCCGTCGCCGCAGAAGTTTCCTCAGCAATAGCCGCTACTTCTTGTGACTGTTGTACAGTTGATTCGATAAAATGTAACTGACGGTTAACAAGTTCACGAATTGTTGAGATTTCATTTGCTACTTCAGTAACAGATGATGACATTTCTTCAAAAGATTCATTTGTTAACTCGCCACTTTTCGCTTCTTCATTTGCCCGTTCTACATGCTCATTTATTTTATGTACAACAAGTGTAACGTCTTTCTGAATAGCTGTTATTAAAGAGGAAATTTGTTGGACTGCTTGCGCACTTTGATCTGCAAGTTTTCGAATTTCATCAGCTACTACCGCAAATCCTTGACCATGTTCTCCAGCACGTGCTGCCTCAATTGACGCATTTAGAGCAAGCAAATTTGTCTGTTCTGCTATTTCACCAACCATCGTAATGATTGATTCTACTTGTAAAGCATTTGACTTTAGCTTCTCAACATCTTTTAATGAAACCTCCTGTTCGTTAGCAAGAGTTTGAACACCATGTACAAGCTGATTCACAACAACTTTACTTTCGGATAAAATTTGCAACATCTTTTCAGATTTCTCTGTTGATTGTTCCGCTTTAGTTTGCACTTCTTGTGCTAGATTTGTCGCCTCTTCTACAGCTTCTGCTGTCTGCTGTGTCGCTTCTGCAGAACTGATAGCACCTTGAGAAATATCTTCTGTCGCTCCATTAATTGCAACAGAGTGTTTAGTAGCAACTTCTGTAACTTCTTTCATTTGAGAAACGGTCTTATTTGTGTTTGTAAAATTTCGATCAATATTATGTACCATATTTTGTATGTTCTTAAACATTGCATCTACAGCAATACTAAGGGAGCGAATTTCATCATCTGACTTCGGTATATTAATTTCCTGCTTTAAATCTCCTTCTGCAGCACGAGAAGCGGCCTGCTCAAGTCTTTGCAAAGGTTTCGTAATAAACCGAGCAGCTAAGAATGCTAAAATTCCTGACCAGATTATTCCTAACAATAAAGTAAGTACAATAAATAATTGCTCTGAAACATTCCAATACGGTTTTACATAATCATGAATAACATAAATGAATAATGCACTACAGGAATAGGTTATTAATGCCAGTAATGTTGTAAAAACGACTAACTTTTTCTGCAAATTAAATCTGTATTTTTTCCTCATAAGTTTTTCCCCCAATACTTAGGTATCTATTTTTTTAATTATTGCTTCAATATACTTCTCCATCTCTGATAATGTTTGTTCGTACTTAAATAAATCTCCACCAAATGGATCGATAATATCACCATTTTGGTTATTTGTAGAAAATTCAATTAGCGTATTGTATTTATTTTGGTACTCCGGAAACTGATCTATTAAGAGACGTTTATGTCCTTCTGTCATCGTAAGAACAAGATCTGCCCAATTCAATAGTTTCTTCGTAACCGTTTGGGCGGAATGATCTATCTTTAGGCCTCTTTCCTCCAATGCTTTGATCGCATTCTGATTTGCCTCCTCATTTGGTGAGGCAAAAATTCCCGCAGATTGTACAAAAAGATGTGGTGCCTTATCTTTTAATAAAACTTCAGCCATAGGACTTCTACACGTATTTCCTGTACAAACAAATAAAATATTCATTCCTATCATCCTTTTTATCCCTAAGTTTAATATAGCACAAATTTTTTCCAATTGTTAATAATATAGTGAAAAAGAATCATTTATTTTATAGGTTAAAACTACTATTTATGTAAATTTGAAATAATCTATATTAACTGGCAAAAATAATGTTCAACCCAAACATAAATAAAATTACTCCCCCTAATATTTCACTATAAGTACCAAGGAGAGAGTGAGCTTTTTTTCCTATTAATAGACCAATCCATGAGAGGATCATTGTAATAATACCAAAACAGAAAATAATAAATATTGTTTTGACACCTGACAATCCTAAGCTGAGTCCTACTGGTAAACTGTCAACACTCACAATAATGGCCACTGACAATAGTTTTATTCCTTCTGGGTTTATTAGAAATTCATTTTTTGTCTGTAGTGCAGAAAAAACCATATAAGATCCAATTATAATTAAAATAAACCCACCAGCAACAGAAGTAACATACTCTACTTTTGATGTTAAATATTGTCCTACCACAAAACCTATAAAAGGCAATATGATATGAAAACATCCAATGGTTAGCCCTATGATCGCGACTCTTTTTAATCGTATATTTTGCATTCCTATACTTAAACTAACTGAAAAACCATCTAATCCTAACGCAACTGCCATCAATAGCAGAGCTCCAATCTCACTCAATTGCTGAATCAACATATGCGTTCCCCCTTGTCCTTGCTTGTACAATCTATGCGAAAAGACAAGGGAATATGTTTGCGCAAAAAAGACGCGATTCAAAGGTAACTAATCGATTATACTTGTTGCTGCTCTTTCAATTCGATCCATTACCGCTCTTCCGACTCCGCTAGTTGGAAATGACTCACATATCACTACATCAATTTCTTCTTGTTTAAAAGAACGCAGGGCATTATACAATCTTTCAGCGATCTCTTCTTCATTTTCACCTAAGACGATTATTTTCTCTGCCTGAAATTGCTTTGCATTACTTGCACTGACTAAGAGCCCTATTCGACTACCTTTAGACTTCTCTTTATTAATGACTTGTTCCATTTGACTTTTTTGTTTAACGAGTATTAGCGGCACTTCTGGAGCATAATGTTTATATTTCATACCGGGTGATTTTGGTTTCTCGGAATTATCAGATAGTGTGGATGCAACTTCTACATTCCCAACCACTTGCTGAATTTCATCTGTTGTAATTTTGCCTAATCTTAACACAACAGGTTGTGCCTCAGTGCAATCAATTACTGTTGATTCCACCCCTACTTTGGCTGGCCCTCCGTCTAAAACTGCTGAAATTTTACCTTCCAAATCGTCCAAAACATGTTGTGCAGTTGTTGGGCTCGGTTTTCCCGAAATATTCGCGCTAGGTGCAGCTATAGGGATTTCAGAATAACGAAGTAATTCCAAGGCTACTGGATTATCTGGTATTCTTACTCCAACAGTTGTTAAACCAGCAGTAACATTTTTTGCAACTTTTCCACTGCTCTTAAGCACATATGTGATCGGCCCTGGAGAAAATTTATCAATTAAATCCTCTACATAAGGAGGAATATCAGTAACTAATTCAAAAAGTTGTTCTTTAGATCCGATGTGAACAATTAATGGATTGTCGTTAGGGCGCCCTTTTGCTCGATATATTTTATCAACCGCTTCTTCTCTCGTTGCATCAGCTCCTAATCCATAAACGGTCTCAGTTGGGATCGCCACGATTTCACCTTTTTTTAATAATATTGCAGCCTTTTTTATCGATTCATTCAAAAATTTATCTTTAGCAATTAAATGTTTTGTTTCCATTTTGCTTGACCTCTTTTCTATCTATCATTTTAGTCGATAGTTACTGTCAAGCACAAATAAAAAAAGCTTGTACTATTTTTGTACAAGCTTAACTTTACTGTTTTTTCATCTAATTGGCATATTTGTAGGACCACCAATGACCTTTACGCTTAACCGCTTGCTGCAATTGTAACGATTGATTCGTTTGCAGTGAGAAACTAAGTGACTCTAGTAAAAGATCTGTCACGGGCTGTTCACTATGAGCATAGACGACTTTAGCCTCTTTTTGTTTGGCAAAAATTAAAACAAATTCTAATAGGACAGGCAGTTTAACCGCCTCATTCTGAATAATGTATAATTGCTTTAACCAAAAGGCTCCGTTTTCGATCGGCGCTAGTTCGAAACAGCCTATTATCTTCTCATCACACTCTACTACATATCCAGTATCAAGCAATGAACTTATCTCTACCTGGTCGTTATTCTCTAAAAATCGTTCCAAACGTTCTTTAGGTACATGAGAAGCTTCAATGATATTCATTCAGTCCACCTCTATCATTAATTTTCTTTTAATACTTTATGTTTGTAACAAAGAAATTATGATAATCCCAGCCATTCAAATAGAAAAAACTTCACTTCCATTTCTTCTTCATCTTCCTCATCTTCTTCACGAGCAATAGATTCTTCTTGTTCTATCTCATCCTCTTCGATTGATTCTTCTTCATTAGCATCATCTAGTTCATCCGTTTCTGAATCTGCTACAGTAGACCCATTTGAAAAGTCAATAAAGCATAATGGTGGAAATAAAACACACCACCAGTTGGAACCTTTACTCTCACCAATAGAAATAAGCACTGCTTCATATTCTCCAGCCGGATATACGAAATTATCATATATTTTCATTGGAAATGTCACATTTGAACTATACTCAACGGTAAAAGAGTGTAAAACATTTTGTTCCTTTAATGTAGTTTCTACTATTTCTTCGATCTTAGGAATCTGATTATCAATTGTTGTCCTAGCTTCTTCTATATTATCTATATCTATTACTAGCTCATTGATGTACTTATTCACTTCATCTCGTACCATTCGTTTGATCGCCTGGTCTTCATCAGAATCACTATTAGCTAATATTCGCAGACGAATTGCTTCATCAGGAATGACTTGATGCGATTGTTCCGTACCTACTTCTTCTACCTGCAATCCAAAAACATTCAAAACTATCAATATAATAAATATAATTCCTTTTTTCATTGTATTATCCCCCGCCATACAAAGTTATTTACAGTATGGGCAACGGAATAAAAATATAAACACTCTATTATTTTTTCCCTACAACTGAGCGGATATAATTCGATCCTTACCATTTAAGTCTTTTATTGTTTTTATTTGTTTCGGGGAAAGTTTTTGCTCCAAAATTGTTGTAACTGCCGAAGACTGGGTATAGCCAATTTCAAAACAAATGTAACGCTCCGATCTATCAGAAAGGGAGGCGATTTGACCAATAATTTCATGATAAGCGGCAAGCCCATTATTAGAAGCAAATAACGCTAAATCCGGATCAAAATTTTTTACAGTATCTGAAAGGAAGTCTCTTTCTGTCTCAGCTATATAAGGAGGATTCGAAACAATAACATGCGGGTTACAATACTCGGTTATCCCTTCTAAAAAATTCCCTTGCACAAATTGTATATTCGCACCATGCTTTTTAGCGTTCCTCTTAGCGACTTGAAGCGCTTGTGTAGAAATATCTGTCGCATATACAGTTGCATTCGCTAACTCCAATGCCAGTGTTATACCAATTATCCCACTACCTGTACCGACATCAACGATAGTAACCGGCTGATTTTCTGCAAGGTTTTTTTCTACAATATGGATAACATGCTGCACTAATTCTTCTGTCTCAAATCGCGGTATTAGAACATGCTGATTGACTTCGAATTCCCGTCCAAAAAATTCCTCATAGCCAGTAATATGTTGGACTGGTACTCCTGTCATCACATGTTTATGGATATCTGCTTTAAATTGTTTGATAATGGAATCGCCAATATTCTCTTGCATATTGGCAAAATATTCAGACCGTGACATCCCCAACAAGTGTTGGAGTAATATTTCTGCTACTCTTTCTTCTCGGTTATTTTTTTGTAAAAAAGAAAAAGCCCAATTCAGGACTTCATATTGTTTTGATGACTCACACATATTATTCACCTATATGTTCAAGTTTTTTCGTTTGATCGTCTATTAAAAGAGCGTCAATAAATTCATCCAATTTTCCTGCTAAGATCTGATCTAATTTTTGAATCGTTAATCCAATCCGATGATCTGTAACTCTATTTTGCGGAAAATTATATGTTCTTATTCGCTCCGAACGATCTCCCGTTCCAACGGCTGATTTTCGAGATTCATCGTATTCAGCTTGTGCTTCTTGTTGATATTTATCATATAATCTTGCTCTTAATACTTTCATTGCTTTTTCTTTATTTTTAATTTGAGATTTTTCATCCTGACAAGAAACTACTATTCCAGTAGGTTCATGTGTTAACCTAACTGCTGACATCGTCGTGTTTACACTTTGTCCACCTGGACCACTTGAGGCAAATCGGTCTACTCGAATATCGCTCTCATTCAGTTCGATTTCTACATCTTCCGCTTCTGGTAAAACAGCAACAGTTGCAGTTGAAGTATGGACACGTCCACTTGCTTCTGTCTCTGGGACACGTTGAACACGGTGTGCGCCGTTTTCAAACTTTAATTTTGAAAAAGCACCTTTCCCATTAATCATAAAAATAATTTCTTTATATCCACCAACACCAGTTGTATGTGCTTCAATAACTTCCGTTTTCCATCTATTGGCTTCCGCATAACGCGAATACATTCTATATAAATCTCCAGCAAAAAGGGCTGCTTCATCTCCACCTGCAGCTGCGCGGATTTCCATGATAACGTTCTTATCGTCATTAGGATCTTTAGGTAATAATAAAATCTTTAAGTCTTCTTCCAGTTGTTCATTTCGCTCTGTTAATTCATCTATTTCCATCTTAACCATTTCAATCATGTCATCATCTAAATCATCTTCTAACATTTCTTTCGCATCATTCAGTTCTGTTTTCGTATGCTTATATTCTCTATACGCGACAACTGCGTCTTCCAAGTCAGATTGCTCTTTTGAATATTCACGTATTTTATTCGGGTCACTAATAACTTCCGGATCACTAAGTAATTCGTTAAGTTTATTATATCGATCTTCTAAAGATTGCAATCGATCTAGCATGAAGGAATCACCTCTTCTTACCATTCTTATAATTATTTTATATATAGTATACACTACTTCATAATCACGAAACTATTTTAATCCAATAAAAAACAGGCATGAAGCCTGCCTGTTTGTATAACAATATTTGTGTAATGAAAAAATCTATAGACAAGTCAATCTATGTCTAGTAAAGCTATTCAAGACTTACTATTTGCATTGACCAGTTTTAATCAATAAAAGCTTCAATAAGTCTTTATGAACGCTTTAGCTTTTCGATTTAATTCATATTATATTTTTTCTTAAATCGGTCAACACGTCCGCCAACTCTGTCAGCTTTTTGTTTACCTGTATAGAAAGGATGTGTATCTGAACTAATTTCAATACGGATTACTGGATACTCGTTTCCATCTTCCCATTCCATCTTTTCTTCAGAAGTTCTCGTTGAACCACTTAAAAATTTATAGTTTGACTCTGTATCAAGAAAAATAACTTTTTGATAGTTAGGATGTAAATCTTTCTTCATCTTTCCACCTCTTTTACATTGTATTACGTAAATCATTCATTGTAAACGATACTCTTCCTCACATCTTGATATTATAACAGTTAAGAACTTTGAATGCAAGCAAGATAATTACAATTATTTGATTAAGCCTTATCTCTGCTGTCGTTTACTTTTAAGCTCTTCATCAATTGATTGAAAGAACTCTTCATTCGTTTTGGTACTCTTTAATCTTCTTATAAAACGCTCAGTGAAATCATGAGAATCTTGCATCGTTTTTCGAATCATCCACATTTTGTCTAAATGGTCTTTAGAAACAAGCAACTCTTCTTTTCGGGTACCTGAACGTAAAATATCGATCGAAGGAAATATTCTTCTTTCTGCGAGGCTACGGTCTAAATGTAATTCCATATTTCCTGTTCCTTTAAACTCTTCATAGATTACGTCATCCATTCTTGAACCAGTATCTACTAAGGCAGTTGCTAAAATAGTTAAGCTTCCACCTTCCTCAATATTTCTTGCTGCTCCAAAAAAGCGTTTAGGTCGATGGAAAGCAGCTGGATCAATCCCCCCTGAAAGTGTTCTACCACTTGGTGGGATAACTAAATTATACGCTCTTGCGAGACGAGTAATACTATCCATAAGAACAATAACATCACGTTTATGCTCAACTAATCGCATCGCTCTTTCCAAAACTAATTCTGATACTTTAATATGGCTTTCTGGCACTTCATCAAAAGTAGAACTTACAACATCGACATCAGGGTGAACGAATCTTTCAATATCCGTTACCTCTTCCGGACGCTCATCTACTAATAAAATTATTAATTTTGCTTCTGGATGATTTTCGGAAATACTATTTGCTAATTCTTTTAGTAGCATTGTTTTTCCTGCCTTTGGGGGAGCAACAATTAAGCCACGTTGTCCAAAGCCTACCGGTGTCATTAAATCCATTACTCTAGTAGATAGATTATGGGGTTCTCTTTCTAATTTCATACATCGATCTGGATATAGAGCTGTTAACGCTGGGAAGTGTACCCGCTCTTTTGCAGTCTCCGGGTCATCTCCATTCACTGCATCTACATGGAGTAATCCGTAATACCGTTCATTTTCTTTTGGAGGTCGAACTTTTCCTGAGACTTTATCACCGTTTCTTAAATCGAAGCGACGAATTTGTGAGGCAGATATATAAATATCTTCCGCGCTGGGGGAGTAATTAATTGGACGTAAAAAACCGAATCCTTCCGAAGGAATAACTTCCAATATTCCATCCATAAATAAATAACCATCTTTTTCAGCATGTGCTTTTAAAATTGCAAAAATTAATTCCTTTTTTGTTAATTTTGCATAATATGAAACTTTATATTCTCTGGCTAACGCATATAATTCCTTTAGCGTTAATTCTTCCAAATGAGAAATAGTTATACCGGCCACTTCATCACCACACCTATTCTTTATTTTTCCCGTGTATATTTTTATCTATTGTATTCTAAGCTAAGTATATTATATTGATCATTTATTAAATTTAGATAGGTTATTTTTATTATTGAAGATATAGTTCTATATTAATAGATTAACGCGCATAGAGCGTTAAGAAAAGAGGAGTCGAATGGGAGATTATATTTGTGCATGTTCATCATTAATATATTCAAGATAAGTTCGTACGCTTAAAACTTTTCCGAAAAAATATATGGTAGATATATCATACATGTTTATTATCTGGTATTCAACTCTGCTTTACTTATGCTATACAAAAAATCACGATTCCATAACAAGGTTTGGTTTTTTTTTCAAACTATGCTGGCCATCTATAAAACGAATGGTACCACTTTTTGCGCGCATTACAACTGTGTGTGTAGTAGCTCTTTGTCCTTTATATTGGACTCCTTTTAGTAATTCTCCATCCGTAACTCCTGTAGCCGCAAAGATCGCATCATCTCCACCACAGAAATCATTCATATAAAATACTTTATCCATATCAGGAATTCCCATCCTCTTACAACGGGAGATCTGTTCTTCGTTTGTTGGTCTTAATTTCCCTTGTATTTCTCCACCTAAACACTTTAATGCTACTGCTGAAATAACTCCCTCAGGAGCTCCACCGATACCAAATAATATGTCTACTCCAGTTTTATCAAATGCAGTATTCATTGCTCCGGCTACATCACCATCTTGGATTAACTTAATTCTTGCACCTGCTTCTCTTATTTCGTGTATTAATTGTTCATGGCGTGGACGATTTAAAATAACTGCAACAATGTCTTCAATATCCTTATTCTTAGCCTTTGCTACAGCCTTTAAGTTATCAATAGTCGGTGCATTTATATCAATTTTGCCAACTGATTCAGGTCCAACTGCTATTTTTTGCATATACATATCAGGTGCATGTAATAGATTCCCGCCATCAGCTATTGCAATGACAGATAGAGCATTCCACGTACCGCTTGAAACGATACTTGTGCCTTCTAAAGGATCGACAGCTACATCAACAAGTGGTCCATTACCTGTACCTAATTTCTCACCTATATACAACATTGGGGCTTCATCCATTTCTCCTTCCCCAATAACGACGGTACCTCGCATAGGAATTGTATCAAACACTGTACGCATAGCGGATGTTGCTGCATCATCTGCTTCGTTTTCTTTCCCTCTTCCCATCCATCTCGCTGATGAAAGTGCAGCAGCTTCTGTGACACGAACTAACTCCATCGTTAAACTTCTTTCCATTGATGTCAACTCCTTTAGTTTATGTTAGTTTATTTTGAATTGAATTTCTCTAATTCTGTTTCAGTCATTTGCTCTCGGCGAATAGATGCTCCAAGACTCCGTAGTTTATCCGTTATATTCTCGTATCCACGCTCTATATGTTCAATACCAGTAATTTCAGTTATTCCATTAGCCATTAAACCAGCAATAACAAGTGCCGCGCCAGCCCTTAGATCAGAAGCCTTGACTCGAGCTCCTTGCAGTTGAGAGGGTCCCGTAACAATTGCTGAACCGCCCTCTACTTTTACTTTTGCGTTCATTCTTCTTAATTCATCAATATGTTTCAAACGAGCCGTATAGATCGTATCCGTAACGATACTAGTTCCCTCTGCTCTAGTTAATAGTGTAGTAAATGGTTGTTGCAGGTCTGTTGGAAAACCTGGATAAACTAGCGTTTTGATATCTACACTCTTAAGGGATGGACTTCTAGTTATTACTAATTGTTCATCCCTCTGCTGAATGTTCACACCCATTTCTCGTAATTTTGCAAGTAACGATTCTAAATGTTCTGGGATAACATTATCGATAACTACATTATCCCCTTGTGCTGCTGCCAATATAGCATACGTACCAGCTTCTATTCGATCTGGAATAATCGTATGAGTACAGCCATGGAGTTTTTCAACACCTTCAATGCGTATGATGTCAGTGCCGACTCCTTTAATTTTTGCTCCCATATTTGTTAACAATGTCGCTACATCAATAATTTCTGGTTCTTTTGCAGCATTTTCAATGGTTGTTTTTCCTTTTGCTAATACTGCCGCAAGCATAATATTAATCGTTGCACCAACACTTACTACATCTAAGTATATTCTTGCACCTTTTAACTCATCAGCTTGTAAATAAATAGCGCCCTTTTCATTTGTTACTTTCGCTCCTAAGGCTTCAAAACCCTTTATATGTTGATCAATTGGTCTAGGTCCTAAATAGCATCCACCTGGAAGACCAATTGCTGCCCGCTTGAACTTCCCTAACATTGCACCCATAAAATAATAGGATGCCCGAAGCTTTTTCACTTTTCCGTTTGGAATTGGGATAGATACAATAGAAGAAGGATCAATGTGTACTTTTTGATTCGAGTCTCTTTTAATTTTCGCTCCGATATCTTCTAAAATCATAGTTAAAGTATTGACATCAGATATATCGGGAAGTCCATCTATTGTTACAGTGGAATCTGCGAGAATAGCTGCGGGTAATAAGGCAACAGCACTGTTCTTTGCACCATTTACCCTTACAGTTCCATTTAGGAGACGTCCTCCTTCAACGATTATTTTATCCATTTACAACCCTCTCTTTTTAAAAAACCAATTATTGATGTGCTACCTACTAAAAAATCGTTTAAAGATCTTTCACTTTATCCCAGTCAGATAGGAATTGCTCTATTCCTTTATCTGTGAGTGGATGTTTTACAAGTTGCGCCAACACATTATAAGGAATCGTTGCAATATGTGCGCCATTTAGAGCAGCCTCTGTCACATGTAGAGGATGTCTAATAGACGCTGCTATTATTTGTGAAGGAATATTGAACGTAGTAAAAATTTCAGAGATTGTTGCAATTAAATCCATTCCATTATGACCAATATCATCTAATCGCCCTAAAAAAGGTGATACATATGTAGCTCCAGCTCTTGCAGCTAATAAGGCTTGATTAGGATTAAAAATTAATGTAACATTCGTTTCAATTTTAAGATCACTTAATGCTTTAACTGCCTTTAACCCTTCTAGAGTCATTGGTATTTTCACTGTAATATTCGGTGCAATTGCAGCTAAGTCTTTTCCTTCCCTAATCATACCTTCTGCATCTTCAGAAATTACTTCAGCACTTACAGATTTGTCCGTAATGATGCTAGTTATTTCACGTAAACGATCATGAAAAGAAACACCTTCTTTGGCTACAAGAGTCGGGTTCGTTGTAACCCCTCCTAGTATTCCTAAATCATTAGCTGCACGAATTTCATCAATATTAGCTGTATCTATAAAAAATTTCATTTACATTTTATCCCCTTTCAAATAATCATACAGTTTGAGTAAAAAGGCGTTTGGTATATCACCTTACGCCTTTTGCGATGAACCAAACTCACGCATTTTACCAATTACTGTTTCTTTAATTGCTTCACGTCCTGGACCCAAGTATTTCCGCGGATCATAAACATCTGGGTCTGCCGCTAATACTTCACGAATCATTTTTGTTTGCATAATTTGGTTTTCAGTATTCACATTAATTTTTGCTGTTCCTAATGAAATAGCACGCTGAATATCTTTTAAAGGGATTCCGGTACCTCCATGCAATACAAGTGGAATGTCTGTAAGTTTCATCACTTCTTCCATCCGATCAAAACCTAAATTCGGTTCACCTTTATATGGTCCATGAACAGAACCTAAGGCTGGAGCAAAACAGTCTACATTCGTTTCTTTAACTAATTTTTCACATTCTGAAGGGATTGCATACATTGCTTCTGCTTCATCTACAACAAGATCATCTTCTTGTCCACCAATACGGCCAAGCTCTGCTTCCACAGAAACACCATGAATATGTGCAAGTTCAACAACTTTTTTTGTTAAAGCAATATTTTCTTCAAGTGGTAAATGGGAGCCGTCTATCATGACTGAAGTGAATCCAGCGTGAATTGCTTCAGCGCATTTTTCAAAACTTGAACCGTGATCGAGATGAATTGCTACTGGTACGGTTATTTTATATTCCTCCATTAAAGCTTTTACCATTGCAACTACTACTTTAAAGCCACCCATATATCTTCCTGCACCTTCAGAAACACCTAAAATGACAGGAGATTTTTCTTCTTCAGCAGCCTCTAAAATCGCTTGTGCATATTCAAGGTTATTTAAATTAAATTGACCTACTGCATAATGTTTTTCTTTTGCAATATTTAGCATCTCTTTCATTGAAACTAATGACATGTTTAAACGCTCCTTTAATTTATGTTTTGTCGTAGCTTATTATAAGAATACCAAGTCCAATATTATCATGCAACTTACAGTTTACACATATTGGCGTTCTTCATTGGTATTTAATAATCATTTGTCGTATTTTTCTTGAACGATTGCTTGAACAAATCCTTCTAAAAGTGGATGAGCTTTAGTTGGTCTTGATTTAAATTCAGGATGGTACTGACAAGCTACAAACCAAGGATGGTCTTTTAATTCAATTGCCTCTATAACGTCTTCCTCTTCACTTACTGCTGAGATGAGCAGACCATGTTCCACCAATTGTTTACGATAATCTTTATTTAATTTATAACGGTGTCTATGTCTCTCACCAACTGTTTCAGTTCCATTGTATGCTCGCTTCACTTTTGTATTTTCTGTTAAAACAACTGTACTGGAACCAAGTCTTAATTCATTATCTTCATTTTCTATTAATGTAACGAGCGGATGAGGAGTATTTGGATTGACTTCAATTGAATGCGCATCTTTTAGTCCAATAACATTCCGCGCAAACTCCACAGCAGCAAGTTGCATCCCTAAACAAACACCTAGAAATGGAATATTTTTCTCCCGAGCATACTGTATTGCTTCTATCTTACCATCAATTCCTCTTGTTCCAAAACCTCCGGGTACAACAATACCATCAACATGGGAGAGTTCTTCATGTATTGTTTCCTTATCCAAAGTTTCAGAATTAATCCAATGAACCGATATATCTGTATCAAACGTAAAGCCTGCATGTTTTAATGATTCGACAAGAGATAGGTATGCATCAGGCAGTTCCACGTATTTACCAACTAAACCAATTTCTACAGTCCGGGATAAGTGACGAACTTTTTGCACAAGTTTCTTCCACTCTGACATATCTGCTTCTCGCTGCTCAAGACCCAGATGATTGCAAACTAAATCATCTAAATTTTGCTCTTGAAGGGCAATTGGTACGTGATAAAGTGTATCGGCATCAAGCATTTCGATCACAGCTTCTTTTCTTGTATCACAAAATAGTGCAATTTTTTCTTTGTTTTCTTCACTAATAGCAAATTCAGATCGAAGTACAATAGCATCTGGCTGAATACCTAAAGAACGTAATTCCTTCACACTATGTTGTGTTGGCTTTGTCTTAATTTCTCCAGCCGCTTTGATATATGGAACAAGTGTACAATGAATATACATTACTTGGTCACGACCAATATCGCTCTTTATCTGTCTAATCGCTTCTAGAAATGGAAGTGACTCAATATCCCCAACTGTTCCTCCAATTTCCGTAATAACTACATCCGCTTTCGTTTCTTTTCCAGCTTTATAAACTTGGTCTTTAATCTCATTCGTAATATGCGGAATAACTTGAACTGTAGCTCCCTTATACTCTCCTGAACGTTCTTTTCGAATCACGCTTGAATAGACTTTTCCAGTCGTAATATTGCTGAATTTATTTAAATTAATATCAATAAAACGCTCGTAGTGTCCTAAATCCAAATCTGTTTCTGCCCCGTCCTCGGTTACAAAAACTTCTCCATGTTGGTATGGACTCATTGAACCTGGATCAACGTTTAAATATGGGTCAAACTTTTGTAGCGTTACCTTTAGCCCGCGATTTTTAAGCAAACGGCCAAGTGATGCAGCAGTAATACCTTTTCCGAGCGAAGAAACAACTCCACCAGTTACAAAAATATATTTTGCCAAATTAAGTACCCTCTTTCTTTTCATTAAATGTCTAAAATAATAAATGCGTTTCCCAGTCTTAGGGGAAACGCATTTCACGAGTTCAATTTATTCTTGTATAGCCCAATAAAAATTTTACTCATTATACTGGTAAATGTCAAGATATACTCTAATCAAATTATCATCAATATTTTACCAAATAAGTCTAATATTATTCCTCTTCTAATTCATCGTAATCCAAGTCATCGTAATCATCGAATAACTCTTCGTCCTCTTCAAGCTCCTCTTCATCTATTGCATCATCAAGTAAATCATCGTCAAGTTCTTCTTCTAAATCTCTTTTTCTAGATTCAGCCAATGATTTTTCGCTTGTTTGATCTACTGGATACCATCTTTTTAAGCCCCATAAATTCGAACCCAATGTTGTAAAACGGCCATCTACGTTTAAGTCTGTATAAAATCTTGCAAGTAGATCTTCTTTTTGTTGTTGAGTAAATCCTTTGTATTCAGCAACTTTTGAAAAGAGATCTAAAAAATTTAATTCTTTTTTCTCATCAGCCAAAATAATGTTGGCAAGTTCAATCATCGACATTTTTTGGATTTGCTCATCACTATATTTTTCTAACCCCACTGCAACGCACTTCCTTTACCTTAATATAAATATCGTTAAATAGCTCACTACAATAAACAATTAACAATTAATAAATTATCACTAATAATTTCGTAGTATAAACCATTCCTTAGATTATAATCAAGTGTCATGAAAATATGATATCTATTTCAAATTTTATGTCAAGAAAACATAGCAATTTTTTTATAAATTAAACTTCCGCAGCGTGAAATAGATAAATAAATTTTGAGAGTATTAAGAAGTTTAGAGATCCACTTCCTTAGTTAATTTTTTCGAGTAACTGATTGCTTGATAAAACAACTTTTTCCAAGGATTTTTCACTGTCACAATTAACGTAAACTGCGCAGGAACTTATTAAAAAGTTAAACGTATAACTCGCTATGAAAATACACTGCGCTTTCACCACAGGCATAAGAGCGACATCTGGGACTGCACAAGGTTCGTCCCATCAAAAACACCTGTTCAAGCTGCACTATCGTTTGCTTTTACAGTGTCTCCTTTACCGCAGGCACGGCGATCTGCTTCTGTAGCTTCTTGTTAACGTGAAGCTACAGGGATCCTCCGACGTACAGGATGTACTAGTGCAGACGTCGCCACAGGACGTGGCGTACTTAGTCTGCGCTCCCCTGTCGCTGTTCCTGCAGGAGTCTTCGTTTTTTCCTACGCTAGTATATAAATTTTATTCAATAATGAGAAAGCATAGTTGCTGTCGGTGTGTCAACAGTAGCCATCCAAGCGGAAGAAATATGTGGAGACCCTATGGGAGCATAGGCCTCGGTGAGACTACGAAGTGCGTAGCAAATAGGAGGCCGGGCAGCCGCCCTTGGAAAGCGGTACATATTTCCGCAGCGGTTAATCAGTTCATCCCCAAACTTAGTTACTGCGCAGTTTATTTCTTTTATGTAAAATAGCTTTATCGTAATAAGGTTGTCAAGTTAATGGCCGGGGGCAATTTCCAGTTAATCCAAGCATCTGTTTTGACTCGCTGAATTAATAATAAGAAAAGGAATGATTATAAAAAATCGTTGGAAAAGGCTCATTTCACGAGCCTTAATTATTTATCCAACGATTATATCTTTTATACTTTACTTATTTTCAACCAAGTTACAGTTGAATGGGACACACTTAATATTATTATTCGGATCATCGACTAACTTTACATATTTCTTCTATATTGTCCTCCGACATCGTATAATGCACTCGTTATTTGTCCCAAACTTGCAACTTTTACTGACTCCATTAACTCAGCAAAAATATTTCCACCCTCATTTGCGACGGTTTTCAAACGATTTAACGCTTCGTCTGTTACCTTTCGATTCGTATGTTGAAATTCTTTTAAATTTTTAATTTGATGCTCTTTTTCCTCTTTAGTCGCTCTCGCTAGCTCCATTTTATCAATTTCATCTTCTGATGGAGGATTTGGACTTAAGTATGTGTTAACGCCAATGATCGGTAATTCACCCGAATGTTTTTTACTCTCATAATAAAGAGACTCTTCTTGGATTTTGCCACGTTGATATTGTCTTTCCATTGCTCCGAGGACTCCTCCCCGATCATTCAGTCTTTCAAATTCAGTCAACACCGCTTCTTCCACTAAATCCGTTAATTCATTTACTATAAATGAACCTTGTAAAGAATTTTCGTTTTTCGTTAATCCAAATTCTTTATTTATTATCATTTGAATTGCGAGCGCACGTCTGACAGATTCCTCAGTTGGAGTTGTAATTGCTTCGTCATATGAATTTGTGTGCAAAGAGTTACAGTTATCCTGAATAGCAATTAATGCTTGTAATGTTGTACGGATGTCATTAAAATCAATTTCTTGTGCATGTAAAGATCTACCAGAAGTTTGAATATGGTATTTCAACTTTTGACTACGTTCATTTGCTCCATATCTTTCTTTCATCGTAATTGCCCATATTCTCCTAGCTACTCTTCCGATAACCGTATACTCAGGATCTAACCCATTTGAGAAGAAAAAAGACAAGTTTGGTGCAAAATCATCAATGTTCATTCCTCTACTCAAGTAGTACTCAACATACGTAAAGCCGTTCGCTAATGTTAATGCAAGTTGAGTAATAGGATTTGCTCCTGCTTCAGCGATATGATAGCCAGATATGGACACCGAATAATAATTACGTACATGATGATCAATGAAATATTGCTGAATGTCTCCCATCATCCTTAGAGCAAATTCAGTAGAAAAAATGCACGTATTTTGCCCTTGATCTTCTTTTAAAATATCTGCCTGGACGGTTCCTCTAACGACATGTAATGTTTTACGTTTTATTTCTTCCGCTTCATTATCTGTTGGTTTACGCCCGTTAACCTGTTCGAAGTTATCAATTTGTTGATCGATAGCTGCATTAAAATACATCGCTAGTATAATTGGTGCCGGTCCGTTAATTGTCATAGAGACAGAAGTCTGGGGGTCTATTAAGTCAAACCCAGCATAAAGTTTTTTCATATCTTCTAATGTACAAACACTTACACCACTTTCCCCAACTTTTCCATACACATCAGGTTCATATGATGGATCTTCCCCGTAAAGAGTAACAGAATCGAATGCTGTAGATAATCTTTTAGCCTCTTCTCCTTTTGAAACATAATGGAATCTTCGATTTGTTCGTTCAGGAGTACCTTCACCTGCAAACTGTCGCGTAGGGTCCTCACCTTCCCGCTTAAACGGAAAGACTCCTGCAGTGTACGGAAACTGTCCCGGTACATTTTCTTTCATTAGCCATGTTAGACGATCTCCCCAGTCTGAATAGTGAGGAAACGCAACTTTAGGAATTTTCAATCCGGATAACGATGTCGTTGTGAGTTGAATCGTTATTTCTTTATCACGTACTGGAAAAGTTAGCGTTTCTCCTTCATATGTTGCTTTCAATTTATCCCAACTGTAGAGGAGGCTTTTTTCTACACTTTCTAGCTTTTCTTTATATTGATCAAACGTTTGATCAATTGTTTTCTTCATTGACTCATCATCAATCAATTGCTTTACATTACTTAAATGATATAGCTTTCGAGCGATGTCACTTTGATTCTTAATATTATCGTGGTAGTCGCGAACAGTCTTACTAATTTCCCGTAAGTAATGTAATCTGTCATTTGGAATAATATTATTATGATTTGAAGGGATAAGATGACGTTCAAAAGGAACATCATTATCCCAGCCGTATTCTGCATTTATTTTATCGATGATAGCAGCAAATAATGCATTTGTACCTGGGTCATTAAATTGACTTGCAATCGTTGCAAAGACAGGGAATTTCGACTGTTCTTCATGAAATAACAGATGACTGCGTTCATACTGTTTACGTACTTGAGTCAAGGCATCTTCAGAACCCTTTTGCTCAAATTTATTAATTACTATAAAATCTGCAAAATCAATCATATCTATTTTTTCTAATTGGGTAGGCGCACCAAACTCACTTGTCATCACATACATCGAGAGATCAGTAATTTCAGTTATTTCCGCATCCCCTTGACCAATACCGCTCGTTTCAACAATTATGAAATCAAAATCTGAAGCTCTCAACACATCAATAATATCTTGGGTCGCTTTTGAAATTTCCGTTTTCGATCCTCGAGTAGCTAAAGAACGCATAAATACCCGATCAGAGAAAATAGCATTCATGCGAATTCGATCACCTAACAGCGCACCACCTGTTTTACGTTTTGTCGGATCGATAGAAATAATTGCGACTTTTTTATCTGTAATTTCGTTTAAAAACCTTCGAATAAGCTCATCTGTTAGAGAACTTTTTCCTGCTCCACCCGTCCCTGTAATGCCGAGAACCGGAATGTTTTTATCATTCTGCTGTTTTATATTTCCTAATACTGTTAACTTTTCCTTATTATCTTCTGATTCTCTTTCCATATAGGTTATCATTCGAGCAACCGCTTGATCATTTCCGTGATAAAATCTTTGTTCATCCTGTTGGAGGTCAATAGGCGGTAAAAAATCACTTATTTTGATCATCTCATTTATCATTCCCTGCAAGCCCATTTTCCTGCCGTCTTCAGGTGTAAAAATCCAACTTACTCCATAATTATGAAGCTCTTTCACCTCTCTAGGAATAATTGTTCCACCACCACCTCCGAATACTTTCACATGGCTAGCATTATTTTCTTTTAATAGATCAATAATATATTTAAAGTATTCTATATGCCCACCTTGATAAGAAGAAACAGCTATCGCCTGCACATCTTCTTGAATAGCCGCGGTGACAACCTCTTTCGCACTACGGTTATGTCCTAAATGAATCACTTCTACTCCACTTGCCTGCAACATTCGCCGCATGATATTAATAGAAGCATCATGCCCATCAAATAAGCTAGAAGCAGTCACCATACGAATGTGATGTTCCGGCTTATATACCTCTGGTTGGCTCATTTTTCCTTACCCCCACTTTCATAGATAGTTAATTTCATTGAGGTGCTTTTTCTCCCGGAGATTCATCTATACATAAGCTTTGTAAGATTAATGTAGTCTGCATTTCTATATATTTATCAATCGTAAACTGACGATGTAGCATCCAGCGTCGAAACCCCCACATATGTCCTTGAACAAAAATGTTATTTGCAATAAGTTCAATTTCCTCCTCAGATAACGTGTCAGAGACACATGTCATGATTGCTCGTTTAAGCATCAAGACCATTTCTCTTTCTTTTTGCAAAACAATTTCTTTTACATTCGTCTGTAAAGATTTCACTTCTTGGTACAAAATAATAACTTCTTCTTGCATCTCATCCATTAATCGATAATACGATTCAATAATATACACTAAGTTATCTATAGACGATTCTTTTGAATCAATTACCTTTTCAAGATGTTTATATACGTGGTCGTTTATTGCTTCGTATACTAAATAAAGCACATCTTCTTTGGTTCGGATATACTCATATAATGTTCCGATACTAAAGCCTGATTCTTTAGCAATCTCTCTAGTTGTCGTCCGGTGAAACCCTTTTTCTTTAAATAAAGTTAAGGCTCCGGAAATGATTTGATTTCGTCGTTTTTCAACAAGTGATGTATCTTTAATGGAAGAAAGAATCGGGTCAGATGTCATGTTAGTTTCCCCTTCCGGAATATTCTATTTTGTTACAGAACGGCCGATAACTAACCGTTGAATTTCATTCGTTCCTTCATATATTTGTGTTATTTTTGCATCTCGCATATATCGCTCTACAGGATAGTCTTTCGTATATCCATAGCCTCCAAAGACTTGAACTGCTTCCACCGTATGACGCATTGCTGCATCTCCTGCAAATAGCTTAGCCATTGCGGAAGCAGTTCCATATTCTAATCCTTCACTCTCCAAATAAGCCGCCTTATAGGTTAAGAGTCTTGCCGCTTCTGTTTCAGTTGCCATATCTGCTAATTTAAAAGAAATACCCTGATTGTGAGCAATCGGTTTACCAAACTGTTCCCGCTCTTTCGCATACGTAGTCGCCGCATCTAAAGCTCCTTGCGAAATGCCAACCGCCTGAGCAGCAATTCCACTTCTTCCACCGTCTAACGTTGTCATCGCAATTTTGAAGCCTTCTCCCTCGGCACCAAGTAAATTTTCTTTCGGTATCCGGCAATTTTCAAAAATCAACTCCGTAGTAGGGGATGAACGAATACCTAGCTTCTTCTCCTTCTTACCGAACGTAAATCCATCTGTACCTTTTTCGACAATAAATGCCGAAATTCCACGATGGTTTGCTTCTGTGTCTGTTTTAGCAAAAACAACATAAATATCAGCTACTCCGCCGTTCGTAATCCATACTTTACTCCCGTTTAATATATAATCATCACCATCTTTGGTAGCTGTCATTTTCATCGAAGCGACATCACTTCCAGCTCCCGGTTCTGATAATGCATATGCACCAAGTGCAGATCCTTCCGCCAAACGCTTTAAAAAATTCAGTTTTTGGTTTTCATTTCCATACTTATAAATCGGCCAACTTGCTAGGGATACATGTGCAGACAATGTTACACCAGTCGATGCACAGACCCGTGATAACTCCTCGACAGCAATCACGTAACTTACATAATCAGATCCAATCCCTCCATATTTTTCTGGCCATGGAATGCCTGTTAAGCCTAATTCAGCCATCTTATCAAATATTTCTCTATCGAAGCGCTCTTCCTCATCACGTTCTGCAGCTGTCGGTTCGACCTCGTTCAATGAAAAATCACGAACCATTTTGCGTAACATTCTTTGTTCATCTGTCAATTGGAAATCCATTTTATCTCTCCTACCTATCTTTTAGTAAATTTTTTGAAATAACCATTCGTTGAATTTCATTTGTCCCTTCGTAAATTTCAGTCACTTTCGCATCTCTAAAAAATCTTTCAACAGAGTAATCTTCCGTGTAGCCATATCCACCAAATAGTTGTACTGCTTCTATTGCCACTTTACGAGCTGTTTGCGCTGTAAAAAGCTTCGCCATCGATACCTCTTTGTTGCACATTTTATCTTTTTGTATTAAATGAGCAGCATGATACACTAACAACTTCGAAGCTTCTATTTCTGTAGCCATATCAGCCAATTTAAAAGCAACCCCTTGATGATGGGCAACAGGCTTTCCGAATTGCACTCGCTCTTTTGTATAGTTGAGAGCAGCTTCCATTGCAGCTTCAGCTATTCCTAGCGCTTGAGCAGCAATTCCAATTCTACCAACATTCAAATTTGCCATTGCTATTTTATAGCCTTCTCCTTCTTTTCCTAGCAATTGGTCTTTCCTCACTTTACATTGGTCAAAGTTTAGTGAAACAGTACTTGATCCATGGAGTCCCATTTTCTTTTCGCTTTTACCAACCGAAAAGCCTGGATTATCTTTTTCTATAATAAATGCACTTATCCCTTTAGATCCTACTGAATCTTGCGTTCTTGCAAATGTAATAAATGTATCTGCTTCTTTTCCATTCGTAATAAATAATTTTGATCCGTTTAAAATATAATGATCTTCTTGTAATGTTGCCCGCAGTTTAAGATTAGCTGCATCCGATCCTGCCTGCGGTTCTGTTAGGGCAAATGCTCCTAAATACTTTCCTGTAGCCAATTTAGGTAAGTAGCGATTCTTCTGTTCGTCATTTCCAAAATATAAAATTGGATTTGTACCAACTGATGTGTGTACAGATAATATGACACCTAAAGCTGCACTCACTTTAGAAATTTCATGAATTGCAATGATATAAGATGTCAAGTCTAGCCCGCTTCCTCCATACTGTTGGGGAATTGGGATGCCCATTAAGCCGAGTTCACCCATTTTTTTAATAATAGAAGCAGGGAAATTTCCTTTTTCCATTTCATTCACTTGAGGCTTTATCTCTTTCTCGGCAAAATCACGGACCATTTTTTGAATCATTAGCTGTTCTTCAGTAAAATGGATGTTCATACGGCACCCTCGCTTTCCGGATGAGAATATTTTTTTATGTGTACGTATAAAAGCCTTTTCCAGTCTTTTTCCCGTACCATCCTGCCTGTACATATTGCCTTAAAAGTGGACATGGTCTATATTTACTGTCCCCGAAACCTTCATATAGAACTTCCATAATATATAAACATGTATCTAACCCTATAAAATCTGCTAAGGTCAGTGGACCCATTGGGTGATTCATTCCTAACTTCATCACCGTATCAACATCTTCAGGGCTAGCCACCCCTTCATAAACTGTGTATATTGCTTCATTTATCATTGGCATTAATATTCTATTTGCGACAAACCCTGGGAAGTCATTCACAGTAACAGACGTTTTATTTAACTCCTTCGCTACACTCTCAATTTTTAGATACGTCTCTTCATCAGTTTGAATTGCACGGATTATTTCTACTAGTTTCATTACTGGAACTGGATTCATAAAATGCATACCAATTACTTTTCCAGGGCGATTGGTCACCGCTGCAATTTCGGTTATTGGTAAAGAAGACGTATTTGTTGCCAGGATCGTATGAGCTGCAACTACTTGATCTAATTGTTGAAATAGCTCTTTTTTAACATCAAGGTTTTCTATCACTGCTTCAATTACTAAATCCGCGTCATGAGCTCTTCCAATGTCTGTTGAGGTTGTTAATCGATTCAATGTCCCATCTTTTTCGATGTCGGTAATACGACCTTTTTCTACTGCACGTGTCAGTAAACGATGAATAGAATTTATACCACGTTCCACTATATCTTCATTAATATCGTGAAGAACAACATGATATCCCGACTGAGCACACACTTGGGCAATTCCAGAACCCATCTGTCCTGCTCCAACAACAACGATATTTCTTACATCCATTAAATAAACCTCCTCATTTTTAGTTATAAAGTCATCAAATTTTATCTCAATTTCAATAACAAACTACTGTTTAGGGACTTCGATTAAAATAGCATCTCCTTGACCGCCACCACTACAAATTGCTGCAATTCCTAATCCTCCACCACGACGTTTCAATTCATAGATTAGCGTCAAAACTATTCTAGCTCCACTCGCTCCAATTGGATGTCCTAATGCAATCGCTCCTCCATTTACATTAATTTTATCGGACTCCAATCCTGCAATTTTTGAACTTGCTAGCGCAACCGCTGCAAACGCCTCATTAATCTCATATAAGTCAATATCCTTTTTAGTTTTTCCTGTTTTATCTAACAATTTATCAATCACCAATCCAGGTGTTTGTGGAAAGTTTTTCGCTTCTACTGCTATTTCCGCATGCCCAATCACTGTTGCTAATGGTTTTTTTCCTAGTTCTTCAGCCTTCTTGTCAGACATTAAAACAAAAGCACATGCACCATCGTTTATTCCCGGTGCATTGCCTGCCGTAATGGTTCCATCACGATCAAATGCCGGACGTAACCCTGCCAGTTTTTCTAACGTTGTATCTTTACGAGGAGCTTCATCTTGGTCAACTACAATAGGATCTCCTTTTCTTTGTGGCACCTCGACTGGAATAATTTCTTCTCGAAACTTACCTTCTTCAACTGCTCGGATTGCTTTCTGATGACTATGAAAAGCCCATTCATCCTGAACTTCCCGGGATAACTCAAATTCATCCGCCGTATTGTTTCCATACGTACCCATATGAACACCTGTAAACGAACATGTTAAGCCATCATGTACCATCATATCTACAACTTTTTTATCTCCCATTCGATAGCCCCAACGTGCATCTGGCAGAATATAAGGAGCATTACTCATACTCTCCATTCCACCTGCCACGATAACATCTTCATCTCCTAAACGAATGATCTGATCAGCTAAAGTAAGACTACGTAGCCCTGACGCACATACTTTATTAATCGTTTCGGTTTTTACACTCCAAGGAATCCCTGCTTTTTGAGCGGCTTGGCGTGAAGGAATCTGCCCTTGCCCTCCCTGAAGTACATTACCCATAATAACCTCATCAATATTTTCGCCTTGCATATCCGCTCTTTCAATAGCTGCTTGAATTGCTCTCCCACCTAATTCTGATGCGGATAGCGCCTTCAAACCGCCTCCAAATCTTCCAAATGGTGTTCGCGCTCCTGATACAATCACTGTCTTTGACAATTGGAACAACTCCCTTACTAGATTTGAAATCACTTGTAAAAACTGTTAATTACTATTATATATGATAACGCTTTCTTTTGTCGAGCGAACGCTCAATCATTTTATCTATATTTATATTACTCTTTGTGACTATGTGATTTTATACATCTATCAGTAAAAATCAACTTATAATTAACTCATTCCGCTATGCTAAGTGGGCAGGGCTGACCAAATTTCCTACTATACTAAAGTAACTGGCCTCGACTGGTAAAGTAGCCAAAGATTTGTCCATGGTGTTTCCCACAAAGTGGCTCACATTTAAGATTGAATAATGGCCGTTAGTTCAATGAAAAAAAGGAGCCCACTAGGACTCCTTGGTTTTATTTAAGCTGTTTTTATTTTTTCTTCTGTGAATACGGATAATGCTAAAATTTCTGCGACATCCATTGTGCCGATATCCTGATCGACATCTTTCGCTTTTGTACCATCACTTAGCATCGTCAGACAGAATGGACATGCACTAGAGATTATTGTTGGATTAACTTCTAAAGCTTGTTCTGTCCGAGCGACATTAATTCGATTTCCTGTCGTTTCCTCTGTCCACATAAGCCCTCCGCCGGCTCCACAACACATTCCGTTATCGCGGGTACGTACCATTTCAACAAGTTCAAGACCAGGAATTGCTTTAAGGATTTCCCGAGGTGGATCATATACGCCGTTATATCGACCTAAATAACAGGAATCATGGTATGTTAATCGATGTTCTACCCGGCCTTTTGGTTCTAATTTCCCATCCATTACTAAGTCATATAACATTTGCGTGTGATGAATGACCTCCGCTTCAAAGCCAAGGTCTGGATATTCATTTTTAAAGATATTGTAGGCATGCGGATCGATCGTAACAATTTTAGTAACACCATTTTTTTCAAATTCCTTAATATTCTTCTCAGCGATTTCCTGAAATAAAAATTCATTTCCAATTCGGCGGGCGGTATCCCCTGAGTTCATTTCCCGATTTCCTAAAATCGCAAAGCTGACACCTGCTTGATTCATTAGCTTGGCAAACGCAATCGCAATCTTCTGGCTGCGGCTGTCATAAGCCCCCATCGAACTTACCCAATATAAATATTCAAATTCTTTCTTCTCTTTTTTCAACTCTTTTATCGTCGGGATGTACACATCTTCATCCAGTTCACGCCACTTAATTCTATCTTTTTTCGACAATCCCCATGGGTTCCCTTGTCTTTCAATGTTCATGACGGCACGCTGTGCTTCTGGATCCATTTTCCCTTCCGTCATAACTAAATATCTGCGCATATCAATGATTTGGCCTACATGCTCGTTCATCACTGGGCACGCATCTTCACAATTTCGGCATGTTGTACATCCAGCAAGCTCTTCTTCAGTGATGACATCGCCAATCATACTAATTTGATTCACCTCGGCAACTGCTTGCTCACGATCCATATGCGCATATTTATTCGGGCCTCTGTCACCAAAAGCATATGCCGGAACCCATGGAGCTTTTCCAGTGATCGCTGCACCTTTATCATTGAGGTGATCACGAAGTTTAATCATAATATCCATTGGTGATAACATTTTTCCGGTCGTTGCGGCAGGACAGACACTCGTACATCTTCCACACTCTACACAAGCATAAAAATCCATCATTTGCCTTTGGTCAAAATCTTCTACTTTTCCAACCCCGAATGAAATCTCTTCTTCATCCGTTTCTTCATCGAAATCAAAGTTAATTGTTTTTAATTTCCCTGGAACCCGCTTACTTAAAAATACGTTTACTGGTCCAGCTATTAAATGGGCATGCTTCGACTGTGGAATATACACTAAAAATGCCAAAATTGTAATCGTATGAATCCACCAAAAAACAAAGAATAATACCATTGCGGCAGTTGGACTTAACCAACCAAAGGCAAGTGCAATGATACTAGCGACCGGCTCTGTCCATGTAGCAGGTTCGCCTAACCAAATTTGAAGCATTGCGTTCCCGAATAATACGGAGAGCATTAACGTTCCGATAAAAAGAAGTACGATTCCCGCATAAAATCCTCGTTTTAAGCGGACGAGTTTTTCAATATAACGGCGGTAGAACGCCCACACAACAGCAACTAATATAGTGAGTGTAACGATCTCTTGAAAAAAAGTAAATCCTGGGTAAAACATACCGAATGGTAAGTGTTTTCCCGGCGCCAATCCTTTAATAAACATATCAATGGCGCCAAACTGTACAAGGATGAAACCGTAAAACATCATGACATGAATAATTCCGGATTTTTTATCTTTCATTAATTTTGATTGACCAAATACGATAACCCCGATATCACGAAGACGCTCTTTTAAAGCCAGATCAAACTCTGACTCCTTACCGAGTTTCATATAGGCTACTCTAGTAGACACTGCCTTTGCAAAAAGGAATATTCCATAAGCAGTAACAGCAATGAATGCAATCAAATTTACGAGCAAAAAAGTATCCACTTACGCTCCTCCTCTTCAATAATCAGTTATGTGATAACGTTTACACTTTCATTTTCCACTATCGATATAATCATTCCTCTACCATAAATAAGATGTTCTTATCTCTATCATAAAACATGAATGACCATTCAGTCAACTTTATTTTATAATCTTATACTTTTCAAATTGGTCCTTACTATATAAAATAATTTGGTCGCCATATACAATAGCTAGGCGACCAAACATTTTTACATTTTCTGTGGGGCACTAATTCCTAAAATTCGTAGAGCATTTGCGATTGTAATTTGAACTGCTTTCATCAGTGCAATTCGAGCTTTTGTTACTGCTTCATTTTGTTCGTCAATCACTTTTTCAGCATTATAAAAACTGTGTAAATAAGACGCTAAATCATATACATACTGAGTGACTCGATACGGCGCTTCCCTCTTTGCCGCTTCTGCAATCATTTGAGGAAATTCAGCTAAATGCTTTAATAAATCCATCTCTTTATCGGTAGTTAACAAGGAAACATCAAACTCTTTTTGAATGTTAAATCCTTTTTCCTCCGCCTGAACGAGCATTGTACAAATACGTGCATGGGCGTATTGAACATAGAAGACCGGATTTTCATTTGATTTAGAACGCGCTAAATCAATATCAAAGTCCAACTGAGAATCGCTCGAGCGCATCGTAAAGAAATAACGAACCGCATCTACACCTACGTCATCCATCAATTCTCTTAAAGCAACTGCTTTACCAGTCCGCTTACTCATTCTTACCTTTTCACCATTTTCAAATAAATTTACTAATTGAATAATATTGACACCAAATTTTTCGGTCGAATAACCTAATGCTTGAATTGCCGCACTCATCCGGTTTACATAGCCATGGTGGTCTGCTCCCCAAATATTGATAACTTTATCAAAACCTCGTTCTAATTTATCCTTATGGTAAGCAATATCTGGAGTTAAATACGTGTAACTACCATCTCGTTTGATTAGCACACGGTCCTTATCATCTCCGAAATCAGTCGAGCGGAACCAAGTAGCCCCTTCATCCTCATAGATATATCCTTTTTGATCTAACTGCTCCAATGTTTCTTTAATTTTATCATTTTTGTATAAAGACATTTCTGAGAACCAGTTGTCAAAATATACACCAAATGCATCTAAGTCTTGTTTAATTTTTCCTAATTCATATTGAAGACCATAATCACGGAAAAATGCTAATCTTTCCTCTCGATCTTTTTCTACCCATTCATCTTTATATTGTTCGGCTAATTGCTTACCGACTTCGATAATATCTTCTCCGTAATAGCCATCTTCTGGCATATCGCTTTCTTTACCCAATGCTTGAAAATAACGTGCTTCAATTGAAACTGCCAATTGATCAATTTGGTTTCCTGCATCATTTATATAATATTCCCGCTCCACGTCATATCCTGCCGTTTCGAAAACATTACATAAAACGTCACCAAATGCTGCTCCCCGTGCGTGACCTAAATGTAGATCGCCAGTAGGGTTAACAGATACAAATTCTACTTGCACACGTTTATTTTTACCAGCATCTGTTTTGCCGTAATTTTTTTCTTGGTCCAAAATTGTACCTATAACATTACTTAAAAAGTCTTGTTTCATAAAAAAATTAATAAATCCTGGTCCAGCTATTTCAATCGATTCAATATTAGCTTGTTCTGTGTTTATTTTTTCCACTATTTTTTCAGCAATTTTTCTAGGTGGCATTTTGGCAACTCTCGCTAATTGCATCGCAATATTTGCTGCAAAATCACCATGCGACTTTTCTTTCGGTTTTTCCAACACAATTGACGGAATTTGTGCTTCCTCCGCTAGATTCGCTTCTAATATTGCCGTGATAATTTCTTGTTTTACCTTTTCTTCCACTTCTACTAACGTGTTCATTCTTTGTTCTCCTCCATATAGGTCAGTGTTAGATGATGGTGTCGGATTTCTTCTTTATTCATCATGACATCGTATTGAATAATGACTTTTCCTTCTCCATCACGTAAAGGCTCTAGTAAAATCGATTCTGTCTGAATTTCCAATAAAAAGGAACCATAAGGGTGTCGATAGAGACATTCTGTTCGCTTTCCTTTCACGAACTGCTGGTTCATTGATATTTTTCCCGAGCGTTTAATATTAACTTTGTCTGATTTGATCGTGATTAACGTATCTACATTACCGAGATCATTCGACTTTTCTACAAACGAAATAACCTCCAGATGACCTTTTCGTATATACGTACCTGTTTGTTTAATAATTGATAGTTCTTTATTTCCTTGGTCTTCAATTACCGTTCGAAGTTCTATCGAAATATTTTTACTTTCCAGTTTCATTGGCGCTCCTTAAAGTTATATTGTATCCATATATTATAGCGATAATTATATCGATTTTCCATTAACATTCAATTGTCCGAAAAAGGTAATTTCCATTCCTTGTTTATTTTTATAATTTTTTTACCATAATGTACATAATTCAACAAAAAAAGAGGATGGCAATAATGAAACTACTACGGACACTGTTTAAGCTTATTATTTATTGCGGAATATTTCTTGCATTGGGGCTAGGAGCAACGCTGACTGCCAGTTACATTCTTGGTCCTCCAGACATATCAAATGAATATATTACAGTGTTATATGATCAAAATGGTAATAAAATTGGTAACACAGATAATTATCATAAACAAGTAGAGTTAGATGACATCTCTACCTATCTGATTGACGCAACCATCCTTGCTGAAGATAAGAATTTCTATGAGCATCATGGTTTTGATTACAGAGGAATTATGCGAGCAATTGTTAAAAATATCAGTTCATCCAGATTAAAAGAAGGGGCCAGCACTATAACTCAGCAATATGCCCGTAATTTATATTTAACACATGAAAAAACATGGGTTCGTAAAATCAAGGAAGCATTTTATACCA
Source organism: Pseudogracilibacillus sp. SE30717A (assembly GCF_037071985.1). Taxonomy (NCBI): domain Bacteria; kingdom Bacillati; phylum Bacillota; class Bacilli; order Caryophanales; family Bacillaceae; genus Pseudogracilibacillus; species Pseudogracilibacillus sp. SE30717A. The sequence continues at coordinate 211,279 of NZ_JAXHDF010000001.1, forward strand.
TTCGATTAGAAATGTTTTATTCAAAAGATGAAATATTAACTGGGTATTTAAATTCTATTTATTATGGACATGGTGCCTATGGCATTGAAGCTGCAAGTAATGTATATTTTGATAAAAGTGCAAATGATTTAACGGTTGCTGAGTCTGCCATGCTAGCTGGTGTTCCCAAAGGTCCATCCTATTATTCCCCTTTTAATAATGAAAAAAATGCTTTCGAACGTCAGGAGTTTATTTTAACATTACTTCTAAGAGAAAATAGTATTGATCAAGCGACATATTATAATGCTAAACAAGAGAAGCTTGAATTTGATCAACCAAATATAACGAATAATACACTTGCCCCTTACTTCGAAGATCTCGTTATGAGAGAAGCAAGAGAAATATTAAGAGGAGAAGAAGAGACTATTTTAACAAGCGGTTATCACATATATACTACTTTGAATCAAGAGTTACAAAAACAATTTGAAAAAGAAGTCTCAACGTATTTCGATGAAAAGAGTGATTTGGACATTGGAGCAATTGCAATTAACCCTAAGGATGGAGCAATTATTAGTTTAGTAGGTGGAAAGAACTATCAAAATAGTCCATTTAACCGCGCAATTGATGCAAAAAGAATGGTTGGTTCCACATTTAAACCACTTCTATATTACGCTGCATTAGAAAACGGCTATACTCCAACAACAAAACTTCTAAGCGAACCAACCGCATTCGTAATTGGCGATAATGATGTATATAAACCTAGTAATTACAATGGATATTATGCATATGAACCTATTTCTTTAGCCCAAGCAATTGCGTTATCAGATAATATCTATGCAGTAAAAACAAATCTTTTTTTAAGTCCTGAAACGGTCGTGGGAACAACTAAAAAGTTTGGGATTAAAGGTGACTTACCTCCTGTTCCATCATTAGCACTCGGTAGTGCATCTATTTCCCTTTTGGAAATGGTACAAGCTTATGGAATGATTGCCAATGGTGGCAGTGAAATTAACAGCTATACGATTAATAAAATAGTAAATCAAAATGGAAAAGTAGTCTATGAAAGAGAAGAAGAAACAGGAAAACAAGCATTAGACAAAAATAAAGCCTTTATTCTAACTCACCTGATGCAAGGGATGTTCGATAGAAGATTAAATGGCTATATGGAGGTTACTGGATCTTCTATAATAGATAATCTGAGTCATCCTTATGCTGGTAAGTCTGGCACGACAGATTCTGATAGTTGGATGATCGGATATAGCCCCCTAGTAGTTACTGGTGTTTGGACCGGATATGACGACAATCAGCCAATGAAATTAATAAATGAAAAAGCTATTGCTAAAACAATATGGGCTGAAATGATGGAAGCTGCACATAAAGATAAAGAAGAAGTAAGTTTCACAGTTCCAGAAGGGGTTATTAAAAAAATAATCGATCCGGAAACAGGGATGTTGGCTACAAATGATTGTACAATTAAGCGAGCAACTTTTTTTGAAAAAGGGACAGAGCCTACTGAATATTGTAATGTACATCTTCCCTCAGAAGAACTATCGGAGGAAACTGGTCAAAAAGAAGGATTGTTAAAAAAGCTATTTGAATTATTGCGTTAATTTTTTAACAAATAAAGAAACCGACTCTTTTTTTAGAGTCGGTTTCTTTAGTGTCCTAGCAATACATGTTGTAGCCCATGTATATCTATCTTACAAAGGATACTCATAAAGTACAAGACTTTACTATTATAGACATTATTTGTCACAATCTGTTCACTTTTTAAAGCTATTTTTTAATTCATCGCTAGAACTTTTCCACATTTCTTCATCGAATTCTCTTAAAAAGTCACCTAACAGCTTTTTTGACTTCTCATCCATATGTTCAACTACAATTTTCCCTTTTAATGACTTTTCCATATGTGTAACATGTTCTGCCATTGATTTATAAGCGCGTTTATTCGGACGGTCAACGCGAAGTTCACTAGCTGCTACTCCCGCATAATATGGACCTTCTTCGCCTCTTTCTACTGTTACCCAAACTATCCAATATAATAAGCCGTCAGGCACTTCGTTTCGGTCTGAAAAATAACGTACACGGCGTTCTATTTCACTTCTTGCATGCATCGCATCCATATCGACATATGCTTTATTTTCATTTGGATCTACAATAACGGAGGACATGTTTTCTAAAGAAATAGAGCCCATCCCATAACCACCATGTCCATCTGTTGAATCATCTTTAATAATAGTAAACTGTTGTTTTTGTTTTTTATTATTATCCATACTGTCAAGGCTCCTCCTTTTTCATCTTTTCATCCATTGTATCATATTCATTCATGATCGATAATATAACAACTTCTTGATCTGCTCTTTTAGCTTTGAATTAGAAATCAAATCAATTTTTTCAGCTGGAAAATACATTTTATGATCTTCTCTTGTTTTTCCGGTTATTGAATCGACGATAACCGAGTGAGTCGATAATTCTTTTTTCTCCCCTGATGGCATTTGTAAATAAATTGGAACACGACCTTCTCCTGCCCGATAAACATCGTATGGTAGATCAGAAGATGAATCAATAACCAAATAATAGTTTGGATCAATATCTGCTTGATAAAATAGATCTTTTAAATTTTCATATTGTTCCTTATGCTTTTCGGGATTGTATTCAACATATTTAAATAAACAGCGATTGATAAAACGTGTGCATAAATCACTTAGTACCTCATCTTTTTCATTTTGCCACCTTTGGAAATAATAATAAATAACCGGCTCATCCAGTTGTAAATAATCTTTAAGTTTCACTTCATTTTTAAAAAATGAAAGTAATAAGGTTGGCTCCATTTCGAATTGATAGCCTTGTTGATATAAATCTTTTGCACGATGGAAGATCTTTGTTAATATTACTTCCGCACTCCGTGTCACAGGATGAAAATAAACTTGCCAATACATTTGATAGCGCGACATGATATAATCTTCTACCGCATGCATACCTGTTGATTTTATGACAATTTGATCCTTTGTTGGACGCATGACACGTAAAATTCTTTCCATATCAAATTGCCCATAACTTACACCTGTATAATATGCATCTCGAAGCAAATAATCCATTCGATCAGCATCAATTTGACTAGAGATAATACTGATTACTAATTTATCCTCGTATGTTTTATCGATTATTTGAGCTACTTTTTCAGGAAAACCACGCTCTACTCTGTTAAGTATTGTATTCACATTTGTATCTTCTAAAATAATTCGTTTAGTAAAATCTTCATGATCTAGGTTAAAGACTTTTTCAAAAGAGTGAGAGAATGGTCCATGCCCAAGATCATGTAATAAAGCCGCACATAAACTCACTAATCGTTCTTCATGATTCCATCCCTCTTGTGTTTCCATTTTATTAATCATCCGCCTGACAATTTCATAAACACCTAAGGAATGATTAAAACGGCTATGTTCTGCCCCGTGAAACGTTAAATACGTCGTACCTAATTGTTTAATTCTACGGAGTCGTTGAAATTCCGGAGTTGCGATCAAATCCCAAATAACACGATCACTTACCCGAACATAGCGATGAACAGGGTCTTTAAAAACCTTCACCTCGTCTAATAGCTCTGTTTTATATACCAAAGTAATCAACCCGTTTCTTTTCATACTATTACATTCTATTATATAATAGTTTCAGATTAGATTAAACAGCGTAATGATAAGGAGTTTATTCGTGGAAAATATTTATCAACTTATTAATCATTCAGCAATTCGCTTTCTTGACCATTCAAAGGGAGCCACTATATTTCATCAACCTAACAATGGATTGGCTTCATTTGCCATCGACGATGCAATTGCAACAGCAGTAGGTAATCGAGTTGCCCCTGTTACAGTTCGCATATGGGTTCATCCGCATACAATTGTTCTAGGAATCCCGGATTCTAGACTTCCATATTTAACAAAAGGGCTAGATTTTATTAAAGACCAAGGATATCATGCGATTATTCGTAACTCAGGAGGATTAGCTGTTCTCTTAGATAAAGACGTCTTAAATATGTCGCTTATCCTTCCAAGCAATAACAAGCTATCTATTTATGATGGATATGACTTAATGGTTGATTTTATCCAAGATCTTTTTAATAAGGAGACAAATGAAATAAAGGCATTTGAAATAAAAGGTTCTTACTGTCCAGGGGATTACGATCTTAGTATCGATGGCATTAAATTTGCTGGGATTTCCCAACGGAGGGTCCGAAATGGTGTGGCAGTCCAAATATATATAGATATAGCTGGAAGTAGTTATAAGCGCGCTTCTATTGTACGAGACTTTTACAAGCTTAGTAAACAAGGAGCACAGACCAAATATAGTTACCCTGAAATAACTCCGAATGTCATGGGATCTATTAATGAATTACTTCATCAAAACTATACAGTTAATCAAATCATCCAACGAATAAAGGAACTATTAATCGACAAAGGAAATCAACTACTTGAAGCGGATTTATTGCCATTAGAGGCGGATATTTTTAATAACAGACTCGAACAAATGCAAAAAAGAAATGAAAAAATCAAACTGTATAACCCGAGCTAATCTTATTTTATAAAACGTAGTATGCAATTCTAGAATGAAACTTTTAATAATTTCATATTAAGGAATTCGTTTACGTTTCAAAATTGAATGTAAATGAAAAGACTAACTATGCCAGACAGATGATAGCTTCGGAAATATACTTCGCTTTCACCACAGGCATAAGCGCGACATCAGTTCAAGCAACGCTTACACTTGCTTTCACTGTGTCTCCTTTACCACGGGACGGCGATCTGCTTCTGTAGCTCCCCGTTCCGTGTCGCTACAGGGATCTTCCGACGTACAGGATGTACTAGTGCAGACGTTGCCACAGGACGTGGCGTACTTAGTCTGCGTTCCCCTGTCGCTTTTCCCGTTGGAGTCTACGTATATTTCCTACGCTAAACAAATATATTATTCGCCTTTTCCGTGCTAGTTTTATTTAGCCACTTTCATTCAGCTTTGTGCGGCTGTTATTAACGCTAATTTATATACATCTTCTTCACTACATCCGCGTGATAAGTCGTTGACTGGTTTGTTGAGTCCTTGTAAAATTGGGCCGACAGCTTCAAAACCACCTAATCGCTCGGTAATTTTATATCCAATATTTCCAGCTTCCAAACTTGGAAAAACAAACACTGTTGCATCGCCCTTAATGGTTGAATTTGGAGCTTTTTTTGCAGCAACACTCGGAACGAACGCTGCATCAAATTGGAATTCTCCATCAATAATTAATTCTGGCTCTCTCTCTTTTGCATATTTTACCGCCTCTATTACACGCTCTGTCTCCTCCGACTTTGCTGAACCCTTTGTTGAAAAGCTCAACATCGCGACGCGAGGATCAACATTAAATAATTTTGCGGTTCTTGCACTTTCTATTGCAATTTCGGCTAAATCTTCACTTGTTGGTGCAATATTAATTGCACAATCTGCAAACATATATTTTTCGTCATTCCGCACCATGACAAATACTCCAGATGTTTTCCTGACGCCTTCTTTCGTCTTAATAATTTGCAACGCTGGGCGGACAGTGTCAGAAGTAGAGTGGGCTGCACCGCTTACTAATCCGTCGGCTTCATTCATATGTACAAGCATTGTCCCAAAATAATTTGCGTCTATTAATACATGTTCCGCTTTTTTTCTTTCCACTCTCCCATTACGTCGTTCAACAAACGATTCAACCATTTCATCCCATTTTACATAATCGGCCGGATCAATGATCTCACACTCTGAAATATCCGCGTTCAATTCCTTTGCTAACTCAACTACTTCATTTCTTTTTCCAATTAAAACGGGTGTCACTAGACTTTCATTTGCTAATCGACCTGCGGCTAATAAGATTCGTTCATCTGTTGCTTCAGGAAAAACTATTTTTTTCTTTTTACCCTTTGTTAAATTGTCTTTTAACGCTGAAAATAAATCACTCATGAAGATCCCTCCGAAAGTTACTTAAACTAATGATTCAATTTACTTATTTATCGAATTATTAGACAACTTTAATTATAACAAGCTCAACTGATAATTCAAGAAAACTTTATGACATTTTTTCAAATGTCGAATTTCTCGCTTCAGTTGTGGTATAGTAGGATTGTCTTTAATTACAGAGTAATGGAGGAATATAAGTTATGGTACAGGCAGTCGAAACTTTTGACGGTTGGTATAGTTTACATGATTTACGCTCCATCGATTGGACGTCTTGGAAATATGCTCAGGAAGAAGAGCGTCAGGAAGCAATCAAAGAATTCAATGATCTGCTTTCTAAATGGGAAACTGTGGAAGAAGAAAAAAAAGGCAGCCATGCATTTTATAAAGTTGTTGGTCAAAAAGCTGATTTTATCTTCATGTTCTTAAGACCGACGATGGAAGAGCTTAATGAAATTGAAACTGAAATTAATAAATCAAAATTTGCAGAGTTTTTAATACCTGCACATTCTTATCTTTCAGTAGTTGAAATTTCTCGTTATCAACCTGAAAAACCGGGAGAAGATTTGGAAAACAGCCCCTATATTCAAGGAAGGCTATATCCTACTTTACCTAAATTTGACTATATGTCTTTTTATCCGATGAATCGTCGTCGCGAAGGTAACGACAATTGGTATACGTTAGAAAAAGATGTACGTGGCAAACTGTTATACGAGCATAGTAAAACTGGCAGAAAATACGCAGGTAAAGTACAGCAAGTAATTACCGGTTCTATCGGATTTGACGACTGGGAGTGGGGAGTAACTTTATTTGCACATGATGTATTAGAACTTAAAAAGATCGTATACGAAATGCGTTTTGATGAAGTTAGTTCACGATACGGCGAATTCGGTGAGTTTTTTATCGGAACAAAAATTACTAAAGAAGAATTACCGGATTATTTAAGTATATAAAACATAAAAAGACTTTCATGGACTATATGAAAGTCTTTTTTGATACTCAGCTTATAAATATCCTTCTACTCATAACCTGCTTAATACATACATATATTACATCAATAACATCTTCCCGTAAGTAGGTGTAAAGTATGCAGCATGAGCGAGATAAATATAATTTATTAAGTATTGGATCACTTGGTCTTGCAATACTTATTGGATTTATTGCTATGATAAAGTCAACTTTTCTTTTAATCATCGTTTCATTTTATATGATAGCTGCCAGTTTAATTTGCGAAGCCTTATTGCTTAACATTTCATTTCGACAAATCGAAGGATTAAAACAGCTGGCAAGGGCGATAGTCCTAATTATTTTCGTCACTTATTTGCTATTTACTACCATGAGAAAATTATAGAATTTTCATCACAGCATAACCAAGTAAAATCCAGCCGATTAAAAAAATAACCCCGCCAAATGGAGTGATCATTGCTAATGATCGGATTCCGGTAGTAGAGTAAATATATAAACTACCTGAGAATAATAAAATACCAATAATAAACATCCAACCTGCCCACATTAAAGTGCTTGATTGGAACTTTAACATTAAAACAGCTGTTATAAGAATACTGCCAGTATGAAACATTTGATAAGTTACAGCTTTTTCCCATGTTTTTATAGCATTTTCTGATATTTTTCCTTCTAATCCATGTGCCCCAAAGGCTCCTAATGCAACAGCTAAAAATCCATTAATCGCACCTATAATAAATAATAGCTTCATTTTTCATTTCCTTTCGTATGTTAAAAATCGAAGATAGAAGTACCATCATCGTCATTCACAGAAGGTGTAACCGATATATCATTATTAACAGGATCCGCTACGAAAGTTCTTTGTTCCTTCGTAGTTTGTATGTTAGTATCCTTATTTTCTTCGAGAAGTAACTCACATAATAATTTTATTTTAGAAATATGTTCTCTTTTTTCTTGCTCATCTGAAGTCTTTTTTGCTTGTTCTAACTCTTTCTGCATCTTATTAATGATTGTTTCACTAGATACTACCATTAATGATGAACACCTCCATACTACACTTAGGTTTAGTATAACATTGTTATTTATGACTTGGAATTTTAAACCTCACAACAAACAAGCCCTACCCAAATTTATGGATAAGACTTTCCCTACGTGATCATTATTTCGTTTTTATTTTAGCTGCTTCTTCCTGCTTATGTTTTTCATAAACCCATTTTAAAAAATCAATTTCTTTTGGTTGAAGTTCCCTGTCGAGCTTTTTCTTTGTTAATTCACAAACGTCCATCCACCCAAATACCACACGACAGTCCCCTTTCTACTAAAAACAACGATTTTCCATCATTATACAATTGACTAAATGTTTTAGCAATAGTTTTTTCAAATATATGAATCAACAAAAAGCGAAAGATTTCTTCATAGTAAAGGAACATGGAGAAATCTTTCGAATAATGACTAAAACCTATTTGACATATTATTTAATAAATAATTTTCGATCGACATTAGCTAATACTTCTACTCCATTTTCAGTGACACGGAATGTTTCACTAATTTCAATACCATAGTTATCCATCCAAATTCCCGGTATCATATGAAAAACCATGTTTGGCTGCAGAACAGTTTTATCTCCGGGTCTTAGACTTGCTGTATGCTCACCCCAGTCAGGTGGGTAATTTAGTCCTGTCGAATAGCCGATACGGGATTCTTTTTCAAAACCACGTTTTTCAATCGACTTTCTCCATGCCATTTCTACTTCTTCACAAGTAGCTCCCGGCTTAATAACATCAAGAGCTGCCTCTATTCCCTCTATAGCTACATCAGCTAATTCTTCCATTTCAGAAGTAGGTTTACCTATCACTAAAGTTCTTGCAAGCGGAGAGTGATATCGTTTATGACACCCGGCCAGTTCCAAAATGACAGGATCCCCTTCTTTATAAACCTCATCTGTCCATGTTAAATGACAAGCGGATGTTTTTTCTCCAGATGGTAGTAAAGGAACAATTGATGTATAATCTCCGCCAAATTCTTCCGTTCCTGAAATTTGCTTATGGAAAATATCTGCTACAACATCACATTCCCTTACTCCGGCATTAATTCTTTCAATTCCTTTATGCATTGTTTCTGTAACGATGGTGGCAGCTCTCTTAATGTATTTAATTTCTTGGTCGGACTTAATAATCCGAATCCAATTCACAAGGCTAGTTCCATCGACAAACGTTGCGTTTGGAAGTTGTTTTGTTAGTTGAATATAATTTTTGGCGGTAAAATAATATGCATCAAACTCTGCAGCAATCGTTTTATTTGATTGGCCCTTTTCTTTTAATATAGCGGCTACAAAATCCATTGGATGTTTTACTGTCGATTGAACATGGTCATCCGAATATGGAAGGATATTTTTACTACTTAACCATGTAGTAATTTCTGCTGCACTACCATCAATGCCTCGTCCTACCCAAATCGGTTCTTCTTCTTCAGCGATGACGATTAGCAGTTGGTGTACATAAAATGACCAAGCGTCAAACCCAGTCAAATAATTCATGTTGGCTGGATCTGTGACTAATAATACATCTATTCCTTGTTTTTCCATGCTTTGTTTTGTCTTTATAAGTCTCGTTTGGAATTCTGATTTAGAAAAATGTAACATATTATCCTACCTTTCGTTTTGTCATGTAAGTATAAGGGATCAATATTTTTAGTTTCTCAGCCATGGAGAAAAAATTCACTTTCGTTCGTCCCAACAAACCATTTGTAACGTACACAAAATCCGTAGACTGTGACGTAAAATTATAAATTAATTTAGCGCAAAAAATTCACTTCAGCAGAATCCTTCGCTTTCCACGGGACATCGCCTCAGCTTCCTCGCGAAAGACCGTCGAAGATTCCTTCTACTATAAGGGACATTAAAAGAAATTAACGCTTGTTAAAGCTAAATTTCCTCACAAAAAAGGAGCCCAATTCAAATGGTTCAATAAATGAGATCAGACTCCCTTATGAATGTGTTAAAAAGGAATAATACCTTTATTTACTTTTTAGAAATAATTTACTCTGCTAACTCTGCTTCAGCTTCTTCTATCTCTTTTTCTAGAGTTTCAAGAATTTCTTTTGCAGCATCGCTTTCTTTCTTATACTCTTCACGCGCTGGTAATGATAGCTCTTTAAATGCTTCTCTTTGTTCTGAAGTTAACTCAATAATTTCAATGTCTTCTTCCTTAGCTTTTTCAAGAGCTTTTTCAGCTTCTTCGTCTTGCATATCGAAAGACCATTCGTTTACTTCATCTACAACATCACGGATGATCTGCTGATCTTCTTCGGATAAACCTTCAAAGAAATCTTGGTTAGCAGCAGTTACAGTTGTGTAAATATGATGTTTTGAATCCATTAAGTAATCTTGCACTTCTAGGAAGTTACTGCTAACAATATAGAACAGTGGGTTTTCCTGTGCATCGATACCTTTTGTTTGAAGCATTGTATAAATTTCACCGGAATCAGTCGGTGTTGGATTTGCTCCCATTAACTCATACGACTTAATAATTAAGCTTGTTGGCATCGTACGGATTTTAACGCCTTTCATGTCATCTGGTGTTGTAATTTCTTTGTTAGCCGTCCAATACATAAATCCTTCCAACCAGAATTTAAAAGGTGTAATTCCTTTTTCTTCATATTTTTCAGCTAATGGTCCATATAATGCTTCACTTTCGTTAAAGACTTTCTTGTTTACTTCTAAGTTATCAGAGAATAAGAACGGAATTGCCATGATTTGTGACTCAGGGATAACGTCACCTGAAAATCCTGGAGATGTGATTGCAATCTCGATTGCTCCAGTTTGTAATGATTGTAATACATCCATGTTCGTGCCAAGTGTACCTGCTGTATACACATCAACTTTAATTCTTCCATCTGTTTTTTCTTCAATCAATTCTTTAAATTTGTTTGCATAAAGATCTTGAACATCTCCTTGACCTTCTTCATGAGCAAACTTTAATGTCATTTCTTCTCCACCTGAGCTAGCATCACTTCCGCTGTCACCGGTATCTGTACCAGAATCAGCATCATCACTGCCCCCGCCACAAGCTACTAAAGCAATTGATAAAATAAACATAAATAAAAGTAAATAAAATCCTTTTTTATTATACAAATTATTTCCTCCTTTTATATTTAGCGTGCTACTTTTAGACCCCCACTATTAGTAGAAACTAAACACCCCCCAAAAGAAATAAAAATATGAGATGCTGTCTAAAGACTGTTTAACCTCCCTTAGATGTACCAAGGATGTCCTGATAAACCATAATTATTTCCGGATAAAAAATTAAAAGTGCATTTATCGCTACGAAAATAAGTATATATGGAACAATTCCTCTCACTACATCCAGATAAGGCTTTTTAAATATGGCACAAGCCGTAAATATATTAACCCCAAATGGAGGAGTAACCGTACCAAGTGTTGCTTGCATTGTAATTAATATTCCAATTGCAACCGGATGAATATCCGCCGCAACAGCAATTGGGAAAAAGATTGGAGTTAAAATTGCAATCGCTACTAGCGAATCAACAAACATACAAGAGATCAAGAAAAATAATGACATAATGAGTAAGATCTCAAGCTGAGATGGATCAGAGCTTAATACTGTCTCAATTAATAACTGAGGGATTCTCAAATAAGAAATAATCCAAGAAAAAGCACCGCCAGCTGCTAATAAAATAAATACAATGCTTGTCACTACCCCTGTTGAAATAGCTATACGATAAATATCCTTTATTTTAATCGATCGGTAGATTACAAGTTCCAGAAGTGCTGCATAAAGTACCGAAAACGCTGCCGCTTCTGTAGGACTGAACATTCCGGTATAAATTCCACCAAGAATAAGAATTGGAAATCCGAACGTTAATAGCGCTCTTTTAAAAGAATCCCAACGCTGCTTCCAAGACGCTTTCGGCTCAACCGGAATATCTTTTTTAATAGCAATAAAGAATTCCCAAAGGGCAAAACCGAAAAACACCATCAGACCAGGAATAATCCCTGCGATAAATAAATCTCCTACCGATGTTCCGGTCAACATGCCGTAATAAATCATTACGATACTCGGTGGAATTAAGATTGCAATCCCTGCAGAGTTAATAATTAAACCGATAATATGCGAGTCTTTATACCCGTATTCCAATGCTCTATTCCTCATCGGTCTTCCAATTGCTGCAATCGTTGCCTGTGAGGAACCGGATACAGAACCGAACATCGTACTTGTTGCCGCTGCAACAATTCCCGTTCCCCCACGGATATGTCCAAACATGTCTTTAACAAAATCTAATAATCTATTAGCTGTTCTACCTTCAACAATAATATCTGCCGCAAATATAAACATAGGTATTGCTAATAATACATACGATTCAATACTGCTTGACATCTGCTGAATAAACATTACCATATCCATATTCGGTGCAAATATCAATGTCATTAATAAAGCTGACACAAGTAATACAATCATAATTGGAAAATTTAAAAACAACATAATGAATAATAAAGCTATAATAAACCACATGGTTTTTCTATCCCTCCGCTCTCACTCTGTTTTCTGCTTGTTATTTTTCGGATCATTTTCATGGTTTATCAGTTATGAATCATCCTGCACTGTTTCGGTGATCCGTTTACCAAAATCAACAAAGTAACGGATACTTGCTAAGAAAAAACCAACTGGAATAAACATCATGGTTAGATATAATGGTGTTCTTAAAATTGTAGAAACTTGACCCAATGTATGTAAGTGTTGAACATACTTAATAGCTAAATACGTGCAGAAAACTAATACGAGAGCAGATAATAAATTAATGAATATTCCCAAAATTCGTTGAACCTTTTTAGGCATCAAATCATAAAATCCTGACATTTCTATATGCATCCCTTTGCGAGCAGCATAACCTAACCCCATAAATGTAAGAACGATAATTCCAACTTTGCCTATTTCCTCGGTAAATGCCCAACTTTTATTGAAAAAATAACGACTTACCGCATTACCTACTAACATAAAACTAATTAAGATGGTTGTAATACTTAATATTCCTGCCTCAATCTTCTCCCAAATTTCATCTATCTTACGTAAAGCACCCATCATAACACCCCCCTTTTATTTTGCAATACGCTTTCATAACTTCGTTCAATTATGAAGTGTTTTCTATCTATCAAACAGCTGACCAAAATTCTTTAAGTTTGCTTTTACATTACTCAATCTTAACGTGTGCCAAAAGGTCGCTTGGTTTGAAGTGATTACCGGTTTTTGAAGATCTTCCTCTAAAACTTTAATCAGATTTGCAGCTGAAAGACCAGTACAAGAAATGAATACCGCTTCTGCATCATCTGTATTTACATCTATTGCCATCTGATAAATCGAATGAATATCTAAATTTGAAATCTCATAATCATTCATAATGCCTAAACCTGTCATGTTTGTTATTTGTAAATCGCAGTCTGTAAAATATTGATATGCTAAATCATTTACATCTTTTTCATAGGGCGTCGCAATTGCCACTTTTTTAATATTGAGTGATTTCAATGCTTCTACAACCGAATTCGCAGTTGTTGTACAAGGCATGTTAGCGATCGTTTCCATTTGATTGATAAATTCTTTGTCATACTTGACACCGTTTACAAAACTTCCACTCGTACAGCCGAAAGCAATCGTATTTAAAGGAGCTTGTGCAAGTAGCTTTGTTGCCTCTAATACATCTTCTTGAAGTGTCGACAAATCACTTATTGTAAATTGTTCCGGTCGCTCACATAGAGCTACTCTTGACGTATGCGTGGTAACTCCTTCGGGCGCCATTTGGTTAAATTCTACTTCCATGGCGTAAGCTGAAGCAATATATATTAAACCTATTTTTGCTCTCCAACCATAAGGGGCATATTCCATTATGTTCTCTCCCATCCTTTATCTCGATGTTCTTCGATCAAGTATTAGCGTGATGTTCATAGAGAATATCACAAGGTAAGTTTATTTCTTATATTATAAAAATCGGCATGTACGAAATCAACGTTTAATATGTATGAAATTAATAATTTATCATTAGACAATTTGTTTAGTCAAATAATTTCAGTTAATATTCAACTTATCACATGGAAATAGTATGTTTCATTAATGTTGAAAAAAAACAGGGGAGTATAAAGTAACTCCACCTGTATTTTTCATTTTATATAACTGCCTTAATAGACTCATTAACAATTGTAATCATCTCATCCATTTGTTTTTTATTAATGACGAACGGTGGAGCGAACGCTAATGTGTCTTGACCATCATAAACAACCGAACGGCAAATTAAACCTCTTTTTAATGCTTCTGCAACTATCTTAGGACCAACTGGATCTACATCAGCTGACTGTCTTTCAATACCAATGGCACCTAATAAACCAATTCCTCTAACATCAATAACTTTTTCGTTTTGTTCCTGGATCCATTTGAATCCTTTTAACATTTCTTCGCCCATTGCATTTACATTATCAATTAATTTTTCATTTTTAATAATTTCTAAGTTTTTCAATGCTACTGCAGCAGCTGTTGGGTGCCCACTATACGTGTACCCATGCCAGAAGTTACCTTCCGTTTTTTCATAGATTTCTTTATGGAGTTTTTCAGAAATAATCATTCCGCCAAGCGGTGCATATCCACTTGTAACTCCTTTTGCCATCGTAATAATATCTGGTGTAATTCCGAAGTTTTCCATGCCGAAGTTTGTACCTGTTCGGCCAAACCCACAAATTACTTCGTCAGAAATAATCAAAATGTCATTTTCATCACATATTTTACGGACTTCTTCAAAATACCCATCACTAGGTAAGTTTACCCCTCCTGAACCTTGAACTGGCTCAGAAATAAACGCAGCGATTGTATCTGCCCCTTCTTTTTCAATTAGCTCTTTTAATGACTCTATCGTACTATCAACATAGTAAAAGTCTGGAGCAATAGATTGCGTGAATTTATGGAACTCTGGAATTCCTGTAGCACTTGTTGCCCCCATAGCAACCCCATGATACGATTTTTTTCGAGAAACGATTTTTTTCTTTTCAGGACGTCCTTTTATATTCCAATAATGACGTACCGTTTTAAACGCAGAATCATTCGCCTCTGATCCACCAGATGTAAAGAACGTTGCATTTAAATCGCCTGGTGCCCATTTGGCAACTTCAGCCGCAAGTCGAATTACCGGCTCATGACTCCAGTTACTGAAAGCCGATGTAAAGGCCAATTTCCCCATCTGTTCTTTAGCCACTTCGCCAAGCTCTTCTCTTCCATGCCCAATGTTTACATTCCATAAAGAAGATAAACTATCAATCAAAGTTCTGCCTTCTACATCTTTTAAATAAATACCGTCGCCTTCTGTGAAAATAAAGGCTGGTCCTTCTTCCTGCAATTGTTTCATATTAGATGTAGGATGGATAAAATGCTTCTTATCCAGTTCTACCAATTCTTCTTTTAATTTATTGTCTTTCGTAATTTGAGCCATTTTAATTTCCTCCTTGTGTATTCATGCGCACTAACCAATCTGTACAATGAATGAAGGAGTTTTTCCAAAAATGTTAATAGAATTTAACCTTATTCCATTTTATACTTGGTTATTGTACATGGTATATTTTCAAATTTCAAATGATACAAAATTTATCCTAATTTAAAATTAACGACTTTTGGTTCTGTCATTTCTTGAATCGTGTATTTAACTCCTTCACGTCCAAGGCCTGATCCTTTTACTCCTCCGAATGGCATACCATCAATTCGGTAATCACTACTATCATTGATCATGATGCCTCCGACTTCCAATTGTTTAATTGCCTGAAAAGCAAGATTTATGTCTTTTGTAAAAATACCTGCCTGTAATCCATAATTTACATGATTTGCCTTTTCAATTGCTTCATCAAGATCTTTCACTTCAAACAGAATCACTACTGGACCGAAAATTTCTTCCTTTGCAATTTTTGCATCTGTTGGTACATTCGTTAACACTGTCGGCGAATAAAATGCACCATCTCTCTTTCCACCTGTAAGCAGAGTTGCGCCATCCTTTAGTGCATCATTGACCCATTCTTCAACACGGATAGCTTCTTTTTCTGAAATTAATGGTCCCATATCTGTCGCTTCATCTTTTTTATTGCCTGTTTTATACTTGTTTGTCTCATTCACAAATTTGTGAACAAACTCATCGAAATTAGGAGTTTCAATAAATATTCTTTGAACACCTAAACAGTTTTGACCAACCGCTCCAAAAGCCCCGGCAACACAACTATTGACTGCCTCATTTATGTCTGCATCTTGTAAAATAATTGCAGGTGAATTTGAGCCCAATTCCATGCTTAATTTTTTCAAGCCGGCCTTTTTAGCAATTTTCTCGCCTGTTTCCAACCCTCCCGTAAAAGACACCATGCGGATGGAAGGATGTGTAACGAGTGTATCGCCAATTTCACCACCACTTCCAGTTACCACAGAAAGAACTTTTCCAGGAAGACCGGCATCATCAAATGCTTCGGCTAATAAAAGTGCACTTAATGGTGTGAGCGTTGCAGGTTTTACAATAATCGCATTCCCTGATGCAATAGCAGGACCTACCTTATGTGCCACTAAATTAAGCGGATCATTAAATGGAGTAATGGCTGCAACAATTCCAATTGGGAAATTATAATAATAACCAATTCTATTCTCATGGCCCGGCATTTGATCAAAAGGAATAGTTTCTCCAATAATTCTTCTTGCCTCTTCAGCAGAAAGCCTAAGTGTATTCACACATCTTGCAACTTCTCCTCTTGCTTCCTTGATTGTCTTACTTCCTTCACTAGCAATGGTTTCAGAAAAAATATCGCTATTCTTTTCAATATAATCCGCTGCTTTATTTATAATTGTTATTCGTTCATGGACAGGCATGTTTGCTGCAATTTTTGCGCCTTCTTCCGCTGCTTCAATCGCGGCCAATATATCAGCTTTTGATGCTTTTGGTACCGTACTAATTACTGAATTATCTTGTGGATCATATACATGGATAACTTCATCTTTTTCAATCCACTTTCCACCTAAAAACATCTTCTTCCCTTTTACAGTTGTCATCATATTCTCACGCACCTTTCTGAATTGAATTTCTTTTTAAGGGGTGATGCAATTCTTCACGGTTTAAAAACTTATTAACAGCCGCAACAAAAATTGCAGTACCAATCGGTAAACATCGTTCATCAATATCAAAAATTGGTGTATGCAGATCTCGATCTAATCCGTCTTCTAAAGAGCAACCTAAGAAAAACATTGATCCAGGTATTTGCTCCGTCATGTAGCCAAAATCTTCTCCACCCATTCCAAATGGTTCCCAATGAATTTGCATACCTGGATATAGTTCATGTATCGATTGCTCAATGATCATATTTACTTCCATATCATTGTTTAAAGCCGGCTCGCCTTTTTCTAGTTCAAATTCATAGGAACCACCAAATGTTTCTGCTAATTTAAAAACATTCTCCACTTCTTCTGCCAACTTTTCCCTCGCTTCCGGGGAATAAGATCTTAGTGTTCCTTCAATTTTCACTTCGGAAGGGATAACATTACTTACCGCTCCAGCTTCAACTTTTCCGATACTTGCCGCAACGATATCTAAAGGTGAAATTCTTCTTCCGACTGTTCCATAAAAAGTTTGTAAAATAGACCCTAACATCCATAGAGGATCTGTTGACAAATGTGGATAACCACCATGTCCTCCTGTTCCTCTGATCGTCGCTTCAAACACATCTACATTTGCCATACTAAAACCATTATTCATTTGTACAACTCCAACTGGATGCCATGGACATACATGAAGCGCAATTATCGCTTCTACATCTTGTAATGCACCTGCCTGGATCATATATGGCGCTCCTGAAAGTCCATGTATATCTGTACTTTCCTCTGCAGGCTGAAAAATAAACTTTACCGTTCCAGATAATTTTCCTTCACGAAATTGTTCAGCCAATAAATGAATCGCACCTAAAAGCATCGCTGTGTGCGCATCGTGTCCACATGCATGCATTACTCCATCGTTTTTAGATACAAAGGAATGATCGTTCTCTTCTTGAATTGGCAGCGCATCCATATCAGCTCTAATTGCGATAGTCGGACCTTCTCCTGTCGTTAATGTTGCTACAATCCCGTTACCCCCAACATTTGTTTCAACAAAAACGTTTTCTATCTTTGCTAGTTCGTTGGCTACAAACTTTGAAGTTTCAACTTCCTCAAAGCTTAATTCTGGGTGTTCATGTAAATATCGACGCCATAAAGTTAACTTTTCAAATAAGGATTCAGCTCCCTCTACTATTTTCATAACACATCAACTCACTTTTCTTCTGTTAATTTTTTATATGCATAAAGTGCAATTTTTGTATCCTGTGCTCCAGTTCCTGTTAAATCAGCAATAGTAATATCTTGACTAGATTTTCTGTATTTTACCTTCTGCAAAATCATGTTGCCTAATTCATAAATTTTTGACGTATCATGTAATATGTTTTTGTTAAATGCTTCTCGAAGTTCCCCATGTTCTTTACTTTGTGAAATGACATCACAACAGATAATATTCGCATACTTAAAAATTTCTGGATCTAATTCTTGCTTATGATCAGCATCTGCCCCAACTGCCGTAATATGCATTCCATCCGGCACCCATTCATGCCTAACGATTGGCTCGTTAGATGGAGTGGCAGTAATTAAAAGTTCACTTGACTTTACAACTTGTTCTGGCGTTTCAACGATATGGACATCGACATGAAGAGCAGATTCTATATATTGTTTAAACTCTCCCATTCGCTTCTGAGTTCTTCCATATACATACACCGTCTTAAAGTCACGAACCTTCTTCAATGCCATAAGTTGCATTTTCGCCTGTGAACCAGTCCCGATAACTCCTACCTTATTTATAACGTCATTCGCTAAATACTTAGCGGCGATTGCACCTGCAGCTCCTGTTCGCAGGTCTGTTAGAAAACCATTATCATAAAAAAATGCCTCCGGTTTTCCATTAAGTGCGTTCATCAGCATCATCACACCACTAGTACTAGAAAACCCAATACTAAAGTTATTAAAAAAGTGTGATGAAACTTTAAGCGCAAACATTTCCAATCCTGTGATTAAAGCTGTTTTCACTATTATTTCACCATTATGATTAGGGACATTAACACGCATTGTCGGTGGCATTTCGATTTGGTTAGTGCTAATCATTTTAAATGCCGATTCGACTTCTTCGATAACTTCATCATTCAATTCAAGTTGTTGTCGAATTTCGTCTTCAGTAAAAATCAGCATACGCATGCCCCCTTTTACATTTATAGACAATATTAGGAATTTACTCTAACCCAATTATACGATTGACATTGGTAAGGAAACAATTGCAACAATGTATGAATTTTTCAATTAACTTTATATACAAATTGTATGAATTATTCTGCTTACAGCTCCTAGAACAGAAAAGTACGTTTAATCCATTAGAGCAGGGAATTGAATAACCCTACCCTCTAACATCACCATACATTAGACTGTCTAACAATGAATTAAAGATTCCTTAATCGAATCTCTATAAAAAACGTGCACGCTTTTTATTGAAAGAAAAGAAAGTTAAATTTATTTGCTACCCTAATACGTCAGACTTTGGAAGATAAATTGCCCAAGCTGTATATAAGATAGAACAACTTTCATTCAATGAGTAACTTTGCATTAATAGTCCTTTTGAATTTGTATCAACCAAAAAAACGAATGTAATACAATTTTATGCATATAGTGTATTAATTAAATAAATCGAATTACTCATGACCAATTACATTCCAAATAGCGCTTAATAGAAGGAGGTCAAAATGCAAGATAAAGTAAAATCATATTCTTTACCAAAAAATGAACATAAAACAATTTGGAAGGATCAAATAAGCTATTATCTCAACGTAAAAAGAGCTCTTGAAATATTTGCTAGTCTTCTTTTAATAATAATCTTTTCACCTTTATTTTTATTGGTCAGTCTAGCAATATTAATTACCTGTGGAAGACCAATTTTCTTTCGCCAAGAGCGAATAGGCAAAGATGCACAACCTTTTATAATATGGAAATTTCGTACGATGAAGGAAAATAAAATGGCACAGGAATTAAACACCTCGTTGTGGATAAATGGTATTGCAGATGACTTTATTTTTAAGTCAGAACCATCTTCATATGTCACAACAATCGGTATTTGGTTACGAAAGTTTAGTATTGATGAAATACCTCAATTAATAAATGTTTTGAAAGGAGATATGAGCTTTGTAGGGCCAAGACCTGAAACATTAAAAATAGCTAAATACTATAATGAGTATCAAAAAAGACGCTTACTTGTAAAACCAGGTATAACTGGCTATGCCCAAATTAAAGGTAGATCGCATATGACTCATGGACAAAAAATCGAGTATGATTTGTACTATGTAAAAAATCAGTCCCTCTCATTTGATCTAATAATCCTTTTTTTAACTATTATTAAAGTAATCAAAACTGAAGGAGCCATTTAACAAATTAAAACAATAATAAAGTGGTGATGTAAATGGAAATGACATATCAATTAAACGATTTTTTAATTATATTTAAGAAAAAACTAAAACATCTAATTATTATTCCCTTACTGTTTGCCTGTTGCGGTTTGCTTATTAGTTATTTTTTTATCTCTCCCCTCTATGAATCTCGTGTAGATCTATTAATTAATTATCCATTAACAAATACTGAAGAACAGTTAACAACGATGGATATTGAAACAAATTTAAGACTAATTGAAACATATCAATTCATTATTAAAAGTGATTATATTATTGATATTGTCTCCCAGGAGCTTGACCATACATATTCAAATGAAGAATTAAAAAACAATCTTCATATTGAAGCAAGTTCAGATTCACAAATAGTTTCCTTATTTGTTAGAAATAATAATTTGGAAAAGTCAGTGGAAATTGTCAATTTAATAGCAATAACTATTCAAAAAGAAGTTAAAACGTTAATGAATATTGAAAACATCCAAATATTAACGACTGCAACAAAGGATAAGTTTAAAGACCCTATTTTCCCAAAACCTATTTTTTTAACCATTTTGTCATTTACAATCGGCGTTCTATCAGTCGTCATTTATACCTTATTATCCTACTATTTCCGTACGAAAGTCAGCACAAAAGAAGATGTTGAAAAGTTTCTCGGGTTACCTTTGATTGGAAAAATCAACACTTTCCAAATAAAATCGAAAAAATATTATTCAGAAGATATTAGAGATTTATCTTTCATACTAAAGAGTAGAATTATCCCAAGAAATGAACCGACTGTTGAGGCTTACCGAACGTTACGAACAAACTTACAGTTTCAAGCTAGAGTGAACTCTTTAAAAACTATTCTTGTAACAAGCACCTCGAAGAATGAAGGTAAAACAACAACAAGTCGAAACTTAGCCGCAATAATGGCACTAGATAATAAAAAAACCGTATTAATTGATGCTGATTTGCGTAAAGAAAAACCTGAGATAGGATTTGGAAGAATTGGGCTTACCAACTATTTAGCAGGTCATAATTCATTAGAAGATATATTAATTGAAACGTCAACACCAAACTTAAAACTAATAGCTTCCGGCCCATTACCTCCAACACCGTCCGAATTATTATCTTCTAAACACATGGATGAAATGCTCGATGAACTAAAAAGTCAATTTGATCAAATTATTATTGATAGTCCACCATTATTTTTATCGGATGCCTCTATTTTAGCCACGAAGGTAGATGGCTGTATGCTTGTGATACAAGCTGATAAAACAAAAGTAACTCATGTTCGCCAAGCAATAGATCAACTTAAAAATGTCCATGCTACCATCCTTGGCACCGTCTTGAATAAGGCCAAATTGGAGAAAAAAATCCTCGAAAATTATAACTATGGAACAAGGTGGAAAAAGAATGAAGCAAGGGTTAGCGAAGAGTCTACATTTAATTAAAAATGACTTTGTCCGTAGTGTAACTGTATTAATGTCTGGAACTATGTTATCACAAATGGCCATCATATTAGTAACCCCTATTTTAACAAGAATATATGGGCCAGAAGAGTTTGGCGTTTATGCAGTTTACACAGCAATTTTATATACTGTTTCCATTATTGCATCACTACATTATGAAACAGCAATCCCACTCCCTAAAGAAGACTCAGACTCTATCAATATAATGGTCGTAGCTCTCATTATTCTCTGTGGCACAATTCTATTTATTTCACTATGTATGATACTTTTTCTTCAACCACTTATTGATTTGTTTCGTATTCAAAACTTTGCAACCTATTTGTACGGCCTTCCTTTAAGTATCTTAGGGTTAGGTATGTTTCAAGTATTTCAACTATGGGCTCTTCGGCAGGAAAAATATTCAAATATCGCCAAAGGTAGAGTGCGAATGAATATTACACAAATTAGCTCACAAGTGGGGTTGGGAATTATATCTAATACCGGTGGTTTTTTAATAGCTGGGGAAGTATTGGGGCGAATGATTGGCGGTCTAGGATTAGCATACTCATTTAAAAAGGATATTTTAACATCAATTAATCATATTTCATGGAAAAAAATTAAATCAATGGCCATTCGATACAAAAACTTCCCATTAATTTCTAGCTGGTCATCTGTTTTAGAGGGGCTTTCAAACCATATTCCAACTTTTTTTATTGCAGGTACATTAGGGGTCAAAGCAGCAGGATGGTATTTGATTGCTGGGAGAATTTTAGCCTTACCGGAGGCAATACTAGGTTATTCGGTGAAACAAGTATATTTAGCAAAAGCAGCCAAACTATTGCATCAATCATTTTCAGAGTTTTTAATGCTTTTTTGGACGACAGTAAAGAAACTTATACTCATTGCATGCATTGTGTTCACCTTCATATCTATCCTATCTCCTTCCGTATTTCCAATTGTCTTTGGTAATGAATGGAAAGAAGCAGGAACCTATGTGTTATGTATGTGCGTTTTATATTTTATCCAGTTTATAGTCGTTCCAATTAGTACGAATTTCTATTTACTTGAACTATTACATATGCAAATATTCGTTGAAGCAGGCCGATTAATATTACTCCTTGCAGGAATTTTGTATGCCAATTATTTTTTAACAGAAGCATGGCAAATCATTTTATGTATGAGTATTGCGGGATCATTCGGGTCTCTCTTAGTAGGTATCGCATCTTGGTACAGCACATCTTATTACCGCAAAAAATTAACTTTGTAGTACGTAAACATTTTTTCAAAAAACCATTACAAATGAAACAATAAAAGTAGGCGATTTTATTGGAGATATATCAGGTAAAACAACATAATTTATTTCTAGTCTTATTAGCTATCACTATTGCTATAAGCTCGATTGTCAAAGTAGAACCAGCTCCATATGAATTTTTCATGATGCTAACAATATTCTTGGCTTTTTGTTATCAATATGCCACTTTTCAGGTTAAACACTTTTGGCCAATTATCTTTCTATTATTCTTTATTTTAATTAATCTTATTTCATCGGTTTTTATTGGTGACATATCACAAGGACTATATTATATAATGATTACTTTTTATTTAATTATTTCATGGATTGGTATTGCGGCAATTAGCAATTACTTTGGAACTAGTATACTTCCGTTTATCTTCAATGGATATGTCATCGCGGCAATGATTTCTGTTTTGTTTGGGATAATTGCTTATATTGGATGGGCACCAAGTATTGAAAAATATGTATTATATGGAGATCGTGATCGAATCCTAGGTTTTTTTAAAGATCCTAATGTTTTTGGGCCATTTTTAATCCCCCCTACCTTATATAGCCTTTGGAAATTAAATAATTATGGCATTTTTCATAAAAAAGGAGTAGGTTTTTTCTTTGTTTTTTTGTTTCTGACATTCGGTGTTTTATTAAGCTTCTCTAGAGCAGCATGGGGACATTTTATTTTATCTTTTATTATTTATTTATTTGTGGTCAAAAAAAATACAGTGAAAAGACTGAAATTAATTTTTCTTTTGATACTCATTATTATACCAATTTTATTTTATTTCATAACGTCAACGAAGATTGGTAACCTTTTTTATGATCGGCTAGGACTACAATCATATGATAACTACCGTTTTCAAAATCAAATGAACGCATTAGATTATTTAATCAGATATCCCTTAGGATTTGGACCTGGACAGTCGGAAACATTTTTAGACTTTTCAACACATAGTTTGTATGTTCGATTATTGTTTGAAAACGGCTTTCTGGGATTTATATCTTTCATAAGTTTTTACCTACTTTGTTTAGCACGCTCCTTTAAACTACTAATCATATCTCCAGCTAATATACAAGGATATTATGCCATTATACTTGCATCGTTAATTGGTATTTTATTTAACAGTATTTTTATCGATACCATGCATTGGCGCCATTTATGGCTTTTATTGGCTCTGCCATTTATAGATATCGAAGTTAAGCGTTTTAAGAATGAACGTATATAAGAAATTCTTTTATCTCCACTTGGTATGCTTGCTTTCCTCACTCCATTATACCAAACGAACCTTACTATCTTTGTAATTGGATAGAGAATAAAGATATCTTGCTGTCAAGAAATCTTGCATGAAATGTTTTGTATGTAATTCCACATATACACTTTGACTAAGTCTAATTTAGTATGGAAGGATGATTCTCATGAAGATCGTTCAAATGGTCTCTAGAATGGATGTTTTAGGCGGAGCACAAATACATGTTTTTGACTTAACAAAAGGGTTAATTGAACACGGACATGAAGTATGTGTATTAGCATATGGTACTGGAAAACTGACCAACGACTTAGAAGCCCTTGGAATTAAATACTATGAATTAGAATACTTAAAACTAACAATCAATCCTATAACAGACACATTAGCATTATTTGAAGTTAGAAAAATCTTGCACGAAATTCAACCTGATATAATAGCGCTGCATTCTTCTAAAGCGGGGGTGATTGGAAGAATTGTCGGGAGACAACTTAATATTCCGACTGTTTTCACGTCACATAGTTGGTCTTTTTCAAGTGCCAATAATTTCATCAAACGTACAGCTTACATTTTGATTGAACGATTGATTGGAAGGTTATCTACAGGAATAATAACAGTTTCTAAACATGATTATACAGATGGAAAAAAATATAAGATTGCTAACCATATTGACATGCAATTAATTCATAATGGTGTTCATGATGTGATGCAAAAAAATAAAAGTAAAATAGAATCTACCTTGATTAATATTGTAATGGTAGCTAGATTTGCATATCCCAAAGATCATATTCTGCTTCTCAATGCTTTAACAAAGGTTGATTATAAAAACTGGCAGCTTACCTTGATTGGTGATGGACCTAATCTAAATGACGTCAAATCTTATGCAAAGAAATCCAATCTAAATCATCAAATAATTTTTCTTGGCGAAAGTCGGAATGTAAATGAACATTTAGAAAAAGCGGATTTGTTTATTTTGATTACAAAATCTGAAGGACTACCACTAAGTATTATTGAAGCCATGCGAGCAGGGTTGGCAACAATTGCTTCCAATGTCGGAGGGATAAAAGAGTTAATCGATCATAATCACACAGGCTTTCTTGTAAAACGTGACGATGTTGAAGAAATAACAACAGCCATCACTACCCTACTTAGAGACACTCATTCCCGAAATCAATTTGGGATCGAGGCTAGAAAAAAATATCAAAGAGAATTTACTTTTACTAAAATGTTACAGGAAACAGAAGAGTATTATGAACAAGTACTTCTGAATCATCAAAGTAAAATAAAGGAGGTGATGGAAGGATGAAAGTTATGGTAACGGGCGGCTTGGGATTTATTGGTTTACATATCATCGATATGCTCGTAAAAGAAGGACATACGACTATTATTTTAGATAAAGAAACATCATTTAATCATGTCGATTATCGAGGACTCATTACTTATTATCAAGCCGATATAAACGATTCAATTGTAGAAGAAATATTTGCTCAAGAACTTCCAGACATTATTATTCATTTAGCAGCACAAATATCTGTTTCACATTCGATTAAAGATCCTATTTACGACATGAGAACCAACGGATATGGAACAGTTAAATTACTGCAATATGCAGCAAAATATCAGCTGAAAAAATTTATTTTTGCATCAAGTGCCGCGGTCTATGGCATCCCAGACTATATTCCAATTGATGAACATCATCCCGTTCAACCCATTTCATTTTACGGACTATCAAAAGCCGTTGGAGAACAATATATCAAGTTATATAAAGAAATTTTCAATTTAGATTATTGTATCTTAAGATTCGCTAATGTATATGGTCCAGGACAATCCATTGAAGGGGAAGCAGGAGTAATATCGATTTTTATAGATAAAATAAGGAAAAATTTACCCCTAATTATTTATGGAAACGGTAAGCAAACACGTGATTTTATTTATGTGAAAGACGTTGCTAAAGCTTGCATCCAGGCGATGAATGTTTCTGGTTCCCATATTCTTAATATTAGTAGTGATTCAAAATTACCTCTAAATGATTTGGTCCAACTTTTAATGAAACAATCTGGTTCTGCAATTGCCACCAGCTATAAACCAAAAAAGTCAGGTGATATTCTACATAGCAGGCTAAAAAATGCATTGGCACGTCATATTTTAAATTGGAAACCACAATATACAATTGATACAGGATTAAAGATAACATTTAACAGTATGATAGCTTCTACTAAGCAATGAGTACAATAGGGAGTTTGAAAGGAGAGAAGCTTTAAAGCAAATGGTAAAAAAAGTTATCAAACAAAATCAGGGGACATTTATCATTTCTTTAGATTTTGAACTTTTTTGGGGAGTTCACGATGTATTAACAAAAGAAAATTATCGAGATAATATACTTGGAGCACATGATGCCGTTTTAGCAATTCTTCAACTTTTTCGTTACTATAATATTCATGCAACATGGGCCGTTGTTGGAATGTTATACTGTAAAAATAGCACACAATTAAACCAGATGATCCCTACAATTCTACCTACTTATGTTAATGAAAAACTTTCAGCTTACCACTATATAGAAAATAATCCTATCCATCAAGATGAAAAAAAACTCTATTTTGCTCCAAATTTAATTCAGCGTATTTATTCCACCGATTATCAAGAAATTGGAACCCATACCTTTTCACATTATTATACATTAGAAAAAGGACAAACAAATAAACAATTTGCTAGTGACTTAGATGCAGCTTTACATATCGCACAAATCAATGGTCATAACATATCAACCATCATTTTTCCGCGTAATCAAATTAATCAACATTATTTAAAAACATGTCTTTCGAAAGGAATAACATCTTATCGTGGCAATAAAAACAGTTCTATATATAGGATGAAAACGAATGAAAAAAGAAGATATATTAAACGAGGATTACGATTTTTAGATCGTTATTTTAATTTATTTGGTCATCAAACATATGTGTTACCGAGAAATAAT
The DNA here is from genome assembly GCF_037071985.1 of Pseudogracilibacillus sp. SE30717A. Lineage (NCBI taxonomy): Bacteria > Bacillati > Bacillota > Bacilli > Caryophanales > Bacillaceae > Pseudogracilibacillus > Pseudogracilibacillus sp. SE30717A. The sequence continues at coordinate 238,643 of NZ_JAXHDF010000001.1, forward strand.
AAGCTCTATCCTGTAAATATTCGGGCAAGTAAATTTCTTATCCCTTATTCAAAAAACCTTGCTTGGTTAGAAGGAAGACGATTGAAACGAATTAAACAGGCAATGACGTATGCAGCTATAAAAGGTGAAGTTTATCATTTATGGTGGCACCCACACAACTTTGGAACTCATTTGGATAAAAACATCCAATTTTTACAAAAAATACTTGAACACTTTACTTATTTACAACAAAAGTATGGTTTTAGAAGTAGAAATATGAGAGAAGTCACTATCGAGGTAAAACATTCAAGTAATATAAAAAAATTAGATAAAATAAGGATGTGAATAAAATGGGTATTCATTGGAGTAAATATTCATTTACTTTTAATGAAATATATCAAAATTCAATCGTACCGAAAACGTTGCCAAAAGCGGATGTTCATGCATATCTTCAGCAGAAAAAGTTAATTAATCCAAATAAGTTTCTTACTATTCATAAGCAGGTACTTACTTTATTTATCGATCTACATAAACCCGTTGAACAATTACGTAAAGATATGAACAGAACAACAAGGTATCAAATAAACAAGGCTAGTAGAGATGGCTTGCATGTTCAGTTTATCACTGAACCATTGTTAAAAGACATTGAAGAATTTGCAGCTTTTTTTAATCCTTTTGCGAAAGAAAAAAACATTGAATCATGTAAAATGGGAAAACTAATATCTTTCATGAATTTAGGGAAGCTTGTCATAACGTATGTTTTTCATAAAGATGGAAGAAAACTGGCAAGCCATTTATATACGATTACGGGTAAACGGGCAATCATGTTATATTCTTGCTCAGGTCGATTCGCAAACTCTGATATCCCTAATCTCGAAATAGGAAGGGCTAATCGATACTTACATTGGCAAGATATATTATTTTTTAAAAATCAGGAGTTTGACACATATGATTTCCTTGGTCTATCAATTGATGCAAATAATGAACCCCAACAGAATATCAATAAATTCAAACAAGGCTTTGGGGGATTTCAAGTAATTGAATATCATAGTTATGTCCCACAAAACATACGGGGAAAACTTTTGTTACTCGCTCTGAAGGTTAAGTGGCGTAAACAACCTGAATTAATTCGTGGTAACTTATTGCCAGTCAGTCAATATTTAACTACTGTAGAAAACAGGTAAGTTTTCTACCGCGGATAACATAGTAAGCGCCGTTATATATTGGCTACCGCCGAGAAATCTGTTTGTTTCGCCGATAAATCCACTCCCCCGCCAATATGTGTAGCCAATCCGCCGTAATCAAAAGCCGAATCGCCGATAACACAGTAATCGCATGTTATATATTGTCATTATAAACAGTTCCTACAGATGGACCTTTATTGGCTTAGGGGGATAGCCATAAAAGTTGAGCAAGTTGGGGTTGAAGTCGCACATGTTACATAAAAGTTGAGCAAGTCAAGACAATAGTGGCCGCAAATTAAACACTATAATTAATAAAAAAATCCAAAATGTTAGGTAGTAATCTAAGACAAAGGATATCTTTCTTTGTCTTAGACATTTGTAAGATAAAGCTTTTTAGACGCCCTTCGTTGAGCAACTTTGTTTACATGGTCGCAGTCGGGACTTTAACTGCAAAGTTATTCCATGTTGGGTTAACAAAAAAACCTTAGTTCATTCACTAAGGTTTGGTAATGATGTTTCCTTTCTGTTTGTATTTAATGCTCCGGTTAACCACACTTTAATACTAATATTTAATAGAAAAACATCATCCGGATTATCAAGAGACAAATTTGTTAAACTTTCAATTTTTCTTAATCGATATAGTAAAGACTGGCGATGTAAGTTCAAGACTCGAGCAGCTTGACTCACATTTCCATTTTGATTGTCATATGCTATAAAGGTATCGATGAGATCCATTTCTCTTTTCTCTTCATATTCTATTAACGGTGCTATTGTTGATAATGTAATATCCCTAACCTCAGGGTTATTAGCAAGATGTAGTAACAATCGGTTTAGCTGGGTATCTTCAAAACTGATTCTTTCCCCTGGATCTTTTTGTTTTAGGCCAAGGTCTAATGCAGAATCTGCCTTTTTATAACTCCGATGAAACTCCATCATTCCATCATTATTCATACCTATTCCCCATGAAAAAAGTACCCCAGGTATTAAAGCATTCAATCGCTTATCCACTAAATCTAGAAAATGATGAACCGTGCTCTGCTCGTCATTCTGTGATTCTAAGAAAATAATAAGTCGGTCATTGTCGAAAGTGAATGCAACTTGTTTATTTACAACGGATGCAGCATACCTAACTTCTTCCTCAATATAGTAAATAATACTTTTAAAACCAAATTCCGGTCCTTCATACAGCCCTTCTGTTAACTTATCCAAATTTTCTGAATACCCTACCATACATATGTAGGGAACATTCAAATTGTAGCCAAATAATTTTGCACGGGACTGTATATTTTTATCCAAACTCATATCTGGGGTTTTAGCTAGCCCCCATATAAACTCATTACGAAGCCTGATCTCAGTTTTAACAATGGCGTCTTCGCGGGAAATCCATAGGGCCGTCGCTGCTGACAAACTTTCAAGTACTTGAAGTGCACTGTTATTCAAAAACTTTTTATCTTTTACTAAAATAATAAAATAACCTTCAGCTAAATTACGTGAACCTGATGTAATCTCTTTTTTAAGCATATAGCCTTCTTTGTAAGGAACCTTTTGAATATGGCGAAAAGCTGATTCATCCATATTCTCTTTTTCATTTATTTCCAATGTATGCCATAATCGAATTATTTCCTCTGGATTTACACTTGAAGATTTAAAGCGTCCTTTACTATCTGCGAAAACGATTACACAACTTAGTTCTCTTTCTACGTACTGAAGTATATCCGATAAATCTTTACCTTGAATCACAAAATCAATCAATATCTTTTGCGTTTGTCTTGCGTTTTCGGAGAACCTTTCTTGTCTCCGGTTAATTTCTTTCATCGTCTCCCTTTGAATATCAGCAAACCTTAACTCCCAAGGCAGTTCAATTAAAACAAATTCTTTTTCTTCTGCAAACCTAATTATTTCTGTCGGTATATCAAATATATAACGGCCAATGGCTATCGCTAAGGCCGATGCGCCTGATTCGTACACATCTTTCACAAATTTGAAAAGTAATTCAGGGTCATTTTCACAGCCCATAGCTGTCGTTAAGACAAACTCCTGCTTACGAACAAAGTTTTCTACTGGACCTTCTATTGCTGACATCCACTCCACTTGCCTTTTGTCTAAAAATTCAATGCCAGCTTTCACTTTTGCTGTATTAAAAATTGGGAGATTAACTATTTCTTGAACAGTAATAGGCATTTTTTTCACTCTCCATTTCATCATTAATATACAGCAGCGATAGTAATAATAATCTTTGTATAATATTGCATAGTACTATTTTATCATGTAATTGATCATGAATACTAGCTACAACTGTATTTGAGTTAACAAAAGTGAGAATATGAAGCAGAGGAAATATAACTTGTAAAAATAATTAAGGAGGACATTTACATTGCCCTCCCTATAAACTACTATTTGATTGATTTATTTATTTTCTTAAGCTTGATTTAATTGGTTCTCCCGATATTCCTGGGCGTGTCATTTCAAATGGGTCTAAAATCTGATTGATTGCAACTTCTGATAAAATCCCGTCTCTTAGAATAATTTCTCGAATCGGTAAACCCGTTTCAATTGCTTCTTTCGCAACTTTTGTTGCCACTTCATAGCCAACATGTGGGTTTAAAGCAGTAATAATTCCTACGCTTCTATCTACATATTCTTTACATATTTCTACATTTGCTTCAATACCTTCAATACAAAACTTTCTGAATGCATCAAACACCTGATTCATGATACGTAATGATTGATGAAGATTAAAGACTAATACAGGCTCCATTACGTTTAATTCGAACTGACCTGCTTCAGAAGCCATCGATATTGTTTGATCATTACCAATTACTTGAAACGCAACTTGGTTAACTACTTCACAAATTACAGGATTGACCTTCCCTGGCATGATGGAAGATCCTGGTTGGCGTGCAGGTAAATCGATTTCTGCAAATCCTGCCCGAGGACCAGAAGCCATTAAACGCAGATCATTAGCTACTTTCGACATATTTACCATACATATTTTAAGTGCAGCGGATACTTCTGTATATGCATCCGTATTTTGAGTGCCATCAACTAAATTCTCCGCATTTTTAAATGAATATCCGGTTAATTCCGTTAATATTTCCACAGCTCTAATCATATACTGAGGGTCAGCATTTAATCCAGTCCCTACAGCAGTTGCACCTAAGTTAATTTCAAGTAATGCGTCATGAGAGTTACTAATACGTCTTATATCTCTTGTTAAAACACGACCATACGCTTGAAACTCCTGCCCTAACCGGATCGGTACAGCATCTTGTAAATGGGTACGACCCATTTTTATTACATGATCAAACTCTTTTCCTTTATCGTAAAATGTAGCTTCTAGCTCTTGTAATGTTTTAACTAAACGATCAATAAATTTTATCGTAGCGATATGAATCGCTGTCGGGAAAGCATCGTTAGTAGACTGAGCCATATTCACATGTATATTAGGGTGAATGACATCATAATCTCCTTTTTCTTTCCCCAGAATTTCTAAAGCACGGTTAGCAATCACTTCATTCGCATTCATGTTAACCGAAGTCCCCGCCCCACCTTGGATTGGATCTACGATAAATTGGTCGTGGAGATTCCCTTCAATTATTTCATCAGCGGCTTTGACGATAGCATTTCCAATCGTGTGATCTAAACGACCTACTTCCATATTCGCAAGTGCTGCTGCTTTTTTTACAAAAGCAATTGCCTCTATTAATTCATAATCAATCGTATAGCCTGTTATATTAAAGTTTTCACGTGCCCGCACAGTTTGTATCCCATAATATGCATCTGTAGGCACTTCTTTTTGCCCAAGTAAATCTTCTTCAACACGAAACTGATTTGCCACCATCTATTTATCCTCCTGATTTTACACTACTGTTAATTGTTAAGTATATTGTATTTTATTATATATAATGATAATTAATTCTTCATGATTCCAATTTGATTATATAGTCTTGCTATTGAAATTGCAATATAATTTGAAGCACTTATTCCTTATTATTATTATTGTATAAATCGCTTCATTTCATGTGCATAATTATCTTGCATGCAACTAAATCGCTCCGTTATTTTGTATTAACTTCCTTTTCCTTTTTACCAATATCAGACAAGAACCAGCCTGCGACTGCAATAACGATTAATCCGATATAAAACGTCATTTTCCAGCCCGTAGAATGAATAAACTGCTCTGAAAGAATTCCAACTTCTTCATGGCCAAGAACGAGTACAGCTAATTTCACACCGACCCAGCCGACAATAATAAATGCCGCAACCTCAAGACCTGGTCTTTTCTTTAATAAACGAACAAACATATTTGCTGCAAAACGCATAATAATTACTCCGATCATTCCGCCGGCAAATATCACTAAAAATTGCGCTCCATCCAAACTTCCAATAGTAAATAATCCAGAAGGTGGCAAAGCTACTGCTAAAGCAACAGCAGCTAAAATAGAATCAACAGCAAAAGCTAAATCAGCTACTTCCACCTTTAGAACAGTCATCCAAAATCCATTTCCATTTTTTTTAGGTACTTTAATATTATCTTTATTCGCTGCTTTATCGTATAGATGCTTAATCGATATATACAATAAATAAGCTGCACCTATTGCTTGTACCTGCCATACATCAACAAGAAATGAAATGATAAACAAAGAACCAAACCGAAGAATAAACGCACCAGCCAGTCCGTAAAACAACGCCCTTTTACGTTGTTCATCTGGTAGGTGTTTTACCATGATAGCAAGAACAAGCGCATTATCAGCTGCTAATAATCCTTCTAATCCAATTAATATTACTAAGACCCATAAGTATTCTACTAATAAATTTACATCCACTAGCTACCGCTCCTTAAAAGTTAATTTTTTTTATAATTTCGAAGACAAAATACTTGGTATAACGGTAAATAAAATGTTAAAGTAAAAAATCGTCTTAAAAAATACAAAAAGACCTTTACCTTATTATGCTTGAAAAACGAATACATATTTCGCTCTCAAACAAATAATGATAAAGGTCTTGCTAACAACGTTCGTTGCCAGTTAAGCCGGAGATTACTCTCGTAGTGACGACATTAACTGTACAGCTACTCCCCTTTTTATATTACATTATTTTTCATCTGCAACTAAACAAACTTTTATTTACTAGTTAATTCAGCAGGTTGTACAATAATTTCTTTTAAAGCCTGCTGCAATAAACGATATTTTTTCTCCATTTCCTGTTTCGTTTCCCCATAAGCACCATAATACCATTTTATTTTTGGTTCAGTGCCTGATGGACGGAGACAAACCCAGCAATTATCTTCTAAAATATATTTTACTACATTTTCTACTGGTAAATCGACTTTTTCGCTTAGATTATTTCCTTTTTTAAATATTCTCTTCTGTTGTAAATAATCTTCAATATATAAAGTAGAAATCCCTCCAATATGAGCTCTTTCATTTTGACGGAAGGAAGTTACTATCGAAGCAATTTTCTCTTGTCCTGCTTTTCCCTCTAGCGTCATTCCTTCTAAACCTTCTTTATAATAGCCATGTTGGAGATGCAACTGATCCAAAGCTTCTAATAAAGTGAATCCTTTATCTTTCCAGTAAGCAGCCATTTCACAAGCCATCATTGTCGCTTGGACTGCATCTTTATCACGAGAAAAAGGATTGATTAAATATCCATAACTTTCTTCAAAACCAAAAATAAATGTTTCACCAGTAGTATCGTATTCATTAATTTTCTCACCAATATATTTAAAACCTGTTAAAGTGTCAATCGTCTTCACATCATAAGAATCCGTAATTGCACGACCTAATTCAGTTGTAACAATCGTTTTAATCATTCGGGCGTTTTTTAGCACCTGTTTATTTGTATGTTTTAAAATATAATCTAACATTAGACTACCTAATTCGTTCCCTGTTAAAACAACATAATTACCCTGACTATTTCTTACCGCAACTCCAAGTCGGTCTGCATCTGGATCTGTTGCAAGAAGAAGATCGGCATCAACCTTTTCACCGAGTTTAATAGCTTCATTAAATGCTTGCAACTCTTCCGGATTTGGAGATTGGACCGTTGAAAATTCAGGATCAGGAACCGCTTGTTCTTTAACAATATGAACATTTGTAAAATTTAATTGTTTAAGTCCCTCTGTTACTAAAGAAAGAGCTGTTCCATGCAAAGGAGTAAAAACAATCTTTAATTCCTTTTCTGCTTGTAAATTCTCTTCATTCATTTTAGTAATTTTTATTAGCTGTTCCAAATATGCATGATCCACTTCGCCGTTCATCCAGTGAAGAAGATTGTTTTTTTCTAGTTTATCTTCATTTAAACCTACAATTGCTAACGCATCCTCCACCTTATTAATATGATGGATCATTTCATTAGCTTCCTCTAAAGTAATTTGACTTCCTTCTTCATTATATACTTTAAAACCGTTATATTGTGGCGGATTATGACTTGCTGTAATCATAATTCCCGCACATGTCCTTAAATAACGAACAGCAAATGACAATAACGGAGTAGGTCGTAACGATTCAAATACATACGCTTTAATTTCGTGAGCTCCTAATACTTTAGCAGCTTCTATTGCAAATTCCTTCGACATATAACGAGAATCGTACGCAATGACTACTCCTCGATCTTTGTAATTTACTCGATTTTCTTTTAAATAAGATGCTAAACCTTGAACCGCTTTTCTTACCGTATATATATTCATTCGATTAGTACCAGGGCCTAATACTCCTCGCATACCACCGGTACCAAACGTTAAATCTTTATAAAAAGAATCTTCAAGTTCTTGATGATCATCTTTCATCACAATTAATTGTTTTTTAACTATTGGATCTAAGTTATCAGCTTGAACCCAGTGTTGGAACATATTTTTCCAAGTATCCACTGCTTTTCCTCCCAAGAAGGTGATATGTCAAATAATATCATAAAATAGCGAATTGTTCTACTTACTATTTTTTATCTAATTGAATCAATTTCACAATTCACTAAGTCGAGCTCCAATCCGAATATTCATTAGATTACAGAAATACATCGATTTCCACTACAGGTGGACGCTTTCCGCGGGCGGCTGCTGAGCCTCTTGTCGCTACGCTCCCGTGAGTCTCATCGCTGCCTTTTATCCCGCAGGAGTCGCCACCTTTCGTTTCAATCTTAGTAATCAGTTGTTTATATATACGAACTATTAGTAATTAATTTAGTTATTTGTTCGGATTTTCTATTTGAATTAGGCTTATGAAATTCATTCAACTATCTAACAAAATATAACACTTGTAATTTGCATTTGGAATCTACTAAACTAAGGATAGGAGTGATGACCATGAAGAAAAAAGAATTGGAAGCAAAATTATTAGAATTAAAATCTGATTATGTTCGCATTCAAGGTGATATGGATAAATTAGAATTTGTTGGTGGCCGTGTATCTTCTGCTGAGGAACAACTCATCCGTTTGGAAAAGGAGATTGCTGAAGTTAACAAACAATTAGAGGAGATTGAAATTCATCAATAAACTGGACAAAAAATTTAAAATAAATATAGATCTGAACAATATTGATGATCGCATTCTTGCTCTGAAAACATACTTCGTTTTCCTTAGATTGCAGGTGAGTCTCTGGACATGACTTGCTAGCGTCAACATCGATTACAAATCTTTTCGTTCCAGAAAAACCGGTCGTTAGAGAGAATTTATTCCATCTCTCCAACGACCGCTTCTTTTTAATTATTTTCACTGTTTAATTCCAGCTTTTTTTGAATTTTTTTAATTTCTTTACTTGGTGGTGTTAAACTGATAACTGTATCACCTACAGAAGGTGTCACCCGCATATCGTCTGCATAAAAATAAATTTGCCCACTCGGTTTTACAAAATATAAATATACAGATTCAGCATCCTTTTCCTCTTTAAATTGCTCATAGTTAAAATGCTCTGTTAACATTGTTTGCCTGAACAAATAATGATTAGAAATTTTATCGTTTAACTCATCTAAAGAAATTTCTTCTTTACACAATGATCTTCCACCGACCCGATCAACGATATCTTTATTTTTTCCTTCTTCACCTGGATCCACTTTAAAAACATTGGTCCGCCCATATTCTGGCATAAAGGTAGTACAGACCAGTGAATTATACGAATCATAAGTAGTCGCTGCAATGATAAAGTCGTAAGGGATTGTATCTAAATTATACTCTGTTTGTTCCGATAATATTTCTCCGTGGTAAAATGAAATACCTGCATTTCGAGCATAGCGTAAATTTTCCCAGGATGAATCGACAATTAATACTGGCGAACCAGTTTTCACAAATGATTTTGCAAGTTCAACTGTAAAAGGATTACTTCCAACGATTATTATACCCGGCTTTCCCTCCAAAGATAAATGTAGCTTCTTTGCTAAAGGTCCAAGAGAAAAACCATGTGCAATAACGGTAAAAATGACAAGGCCGAATGTGAGTGTCGTTAATAATGATGCATCTTCATAACCAGCATCCTCTAAAATAGTTGCAAAATAACTAGATACGGTTAAAGCAACGATACCACGAGGAGCGATCCAACCAACTAAAGATTTTTCCTGCAAAGTAAGACCTGAACCGATTGTAGATAAGAAAATAGATAAAGGTCTAACAGCAAACATCATAAACAATACATAACCAAGTATATTAAGACTAAATATTTGTAAGATCGTTTCTAATTTTAAAGATGCCGCAAGCATAATAAAGATACCAGAGATGAGCAAGATAGAAACATTTTCTTTAAAATGACGAAAATCATTTAACGAGCTAATTCCGATATTTGCTAAAGTCATTCCCATTGCCGTCACCGATAATAATCCTGTTCCGTGTGTAATCTCATCTGGAAGAGTAAAACAGAAAATGACTACAGCGAAGACAACCGGAGATTTTAAAAATTCAGGGATATAGCCGATCTCAAACATCCAGCCAATTGTCCTTCCGCAAAACCAACCAAAAAACACTGCGAAAGTAGATGCAATGAAAAACATTAACAATGTAGATCCATCTTTTACATCACTTGTAAAAAAGGTGATGATTTCAAAAGCAAAAACGGCTAATAAAACTCCAATCGGATCGACAATTATGCCTTCCCATTTTAAAATTTTTGCCGGACGCGGCTTTAATTTTGACTGACGTAGAAGTGGCATAATAACAGTAGGTCCTGTTACGATAAAAAGACCACCAATAACAAAGGCAACTTCCCAAGAAAGTCCCGCCATATAATGTGCCGTTAACGATCCTAAAATCCATGCGATGAAGGCGCCTAATGTGGCAATCCTAAAAATCGGTTTTCCAAGTCCTCTTAATTCTTTAAAACTTAAGTTTAGACTGCCCTCAAATAAAATGATTGCTACAGCAACTGAAATTATTGGATCATACAACGCCCCAAAACTTTCTTCTGGATTCATAATCCCAAAGACAGGACCGACTAAAAGACCTGCCGCTGACATGATAACGATGGCCGGCAAACTGTACTTCCATGCCAACCATTGCGATAAAATACCTAAAAAGCCTATTAACATCATGACAAATAAAAGGGATATTTCCATATAAATATCCTCCTTAATATATGCTCTATTTATAGATATAGAGAATATTGTAGTCATGAATTTATAGAATGTAAAGGAAGAAAGGAGTTAAAATATCATTTTAAAATTTTCACAAAAATAGCACACTTTTCGTGTGCTATTCATTCTTATTTTTTAATTTATGATAAATCAAATGCCCAAGTTCCATGACGAAACACAGCTTCTTTTGTACCATCAGGCTTCACACCATCAATATCCATTTGAGCAGAACCAATCATAAAATCAACATGAACCATGCTATCATTCACTCCATGTTGATCCAATTCTTTCTCGTCCATATCTGCTCCACCTTCTAAGTTAGTTGGATATGCTTTACCAAGTGCGATATGACAAGATGCATTCTCATCAAATAATGTATTATAAAAGATTAACCCTGACTGAGATATTGGCGATTCATCTGGTACAAGAGCAATTTCCCCAAGTCTGCTTGAACCTTCATCCGTTTCCAGCAAATGCTTTAACACTTCTTCCCCTTGCTTAGCTTCATAATCTGTTACGATGCCGTCTTTAAATGTTAGTTGGAATTCATCGATTAAAGTACCTCCATAATTTAGAGGCTTCGTGCTAGTAACTTTCCCATTTACCTTGTATTTATGTGGAACAGTAAACACTTCTTCCGTTGGTAAGTTTGGATTAAAATTGATACCTTTCTGTGAAACAGCCGTTCCACCTTGCCAAATATGTCCTGCTGGTAATCCGACTTCCAGATGTGTGCCTGGGGCTTTTAAAATAAGCTTTTCATATTGTTTCTCATTCAATTTTTCATGTGCTTTTCTTAACGTATCATTATGATTTTCCCAAGCTTTAACAGGATCTTCCTGATCTACACGGACCGTTTTAATAATCTCATTCCATAAACTTGCTACAGCTTCTTCTGAATTTTTTTCAGGGAAAACCTTCTGAGCCCATGCCTTTGTTGGGATCGAAATAACTGTCCAGGTTACCCTGTCATTCATAATGTATTCTCTAAATACTTTAAGAGCCACTCCTGCTGCTTTACTTGCTTTTGCAATCCGAGTAGAATCAATTCCATTTAATAAATCAGGATCGGTTGCATGAATGGAAACAAATGCAGCACCTTCTTCAGCGAATGATTCTTGCAACTTTACTCTCCACTCTGGAAAAGTTTCCATTACTTCTTCAGCTGCATGTTCATACTTCAATCTTGTTAATTCATCATCTTCCCAGTTTATATGTACATTTTTAGCCCCTAATTCATACGCTTTTTTTGCAAGAATTCTTGCAAAATCAGCTCCTTCAATTGGTGCAGTTATAAATAGCGATTGATTTCGTTGTAAATTAACTCCATTTTGTAACGTAATATCAGCATATTTTTCTTTTATTTTATTATCGATCATACTCATCCACCTCCAATTAAAATTCTTCTGCTCCAAATAATTTTGCCATCCGTTGCGATTCTTTTCTTCTTTCATTTCTACGCTCTCTTCGTAACTCTGCACCTTCATAAAGTACTTTCTCTAGCTCGGTTTCTGGGTAAATGCGCGGAACAATATCTGGCTTTCCATTTTCCCCTAATGCCACAAATGTTAAAAATGCAGTTGCACAAACTGTCTTTTCAGCAGTTAAAAGACCTTCTTTTACCACTTTTACAAATACTTCCATCGACGTATTATGAACAGATGTTACAAACCCTTCGACACAAATGGAATCACCTACTTTTACAGGTTGTAAAAAATCGACAGAATCCGTAGAAGCAGTAACTACTGATTTTCGTGCGTGTCGAACGGCAGAGATGGCTGCAACATCATCTATATGAGCCATTAGCTTTCCTCCGAATAATGTTCCATATGCATTTGCATCTGGCGGCAGTATTTGTGCAGTTTTAATTGTCCTTGAATTTGAACATGGTTTCTTTTCCATATGAACAACTCCTTAATGGTCTTCGCTGATTTTACAGTATGGGAGATAATAAACGTGAAACAGACTCCTTAAACTTTATACCCATAGACCTTTTTTCATAAAGACTTTTCGTCATTTGTGTTGAAACTAATATATCTTGGTTAAATGCTTCTACCAATTGCTTGGCAATATCAGCATCATATAAAAAGGCGTTTACCTCAAAATTTAGTCGAAAACTTCGTACATCTATATTCGCTGTCCCAACAGAAGACAGTTTCCCATCGACTACAATTGTTTTTGCATGTAAAAAGCCATTTTGATAAAGATAAACCTCGGCACCTTCATTCAGCAGCTCCCCAATACTTGACAATGTTGCCCAGTAAACAAACATATGGTCCGGCTTATTTGGAATCATAATTTTAATTTTCACACCTGATAAGGCTGCAATTCGTAAAGCATCCATTAAGCTCTCATCTGGAATGAAATATGGGGTTTGAATATATACATATTCTTTCGCAGCTAAAATCATTTTTATGTAGCCATATTTAATCTGTTCCCATTCCTGATCAGGTCCACTGGAGACAATCTGGATTCCGACATCGCCTTCTTCGCCTCCAATAAAATAACGCTCTGCATATTCAATATGATCTCTTGAGGCTTGGTTCCAATCTAAAACAAATCGAGTCTGCATTGTTTTTACAGCATCCCCACGGATCCTTAAATGAGTATCTCTCCAATAGCCAAACTTCTCAGACCTCCCCAGATACTCATCCCCAATATTAAATCCACCAATATAGCCGACTTCCCCGTCGATAATCGCTAATTTCCGATGATTTCTGAAGTTAATTTTAAAGTTAATTTTAGGAATTTTCGGAGGGAAAAAAGCACCCACTTTAATATTGGCATTTTCTAAACGCTTAATATAGCTACGACTTAGTGATCGTGAACCCATATCATCATATAAAAGCCGTACATCTACTCCTTCTTTTGCCTTTTTAATTAACACATCTGCGATTTTCGTGCCAAGCTGGTCGTGTCGCAATATATAATAAAGCAGGTGGATATGATCTTTTGCTTCTTCCAGATCATGTATTAATCTGGTAAATTTTTTAGTTCCATCTGTAAATAATTCTACTTTATTATTTTGAGAATAAATTGCGTCATTATTTTTGAGATGCAAATAATACAGATCCTTATATTGTCTTAGCACCTCTTCCTTGTAAGGGAGTCGATCCTGTTCAATAATTTCTAATTGGGATTTCACTGCTTTTTCAACCCCGAGTCTACTCTTAGTGTCCCAAGTAAAGATTCGATGTTTTGTTAATGTTCTTCCTAAAATTAAATATAACAAAAATCCAAGAACAGGAATAAAAAATAATACCATCAGCCAGGCCCAGGTCGAACTTGCATTTTTCCGTTCCAAGAAAATTATTGTAAATGCCAAGAAAAAATTTATCACCATAATGGAACCTAATAACAATGAAACTAATTGCATAGGCATCCACCCCTTTTCCAGTACCAATGCAAACCAACATATATTGTCAAAGTATTATTCCTAAATTTTAGCTATTTAACGCTTGTTCTAGATCGTTCCAAATATCTTCCCATGCTTCCAAACCAACAGATAAACGAATGAGGCTATCGGTAATTCCCATCTTTAATCGTTCATCTTTAGGAATGACAGCATGTGTCATCGTTGCAGGATGCTCAATCAATGTTTCGGGATCCCCTAAACTGACAGCTACTTTTACGAACTCTAATCGGTTCAATAATGCTTGTGCATCCTCCTTATCCCCTTTCAATTCAAAAGCAATAACTCCGCCACCCCGCTTCATTTGCTTGCTGAATATATCACTTTTATCATTTTTAGGATAATAAACTTGTTCTACCTTCTCATGTAACAGTAATTGGTTAACTATTTTCTCAGCATTATCACAATGCCGGTCCATACGAAGAGGTAAAGTCTTCATTCCTCTCAGAAGAAGCCAAGCATCAAATGGAGATAATACTGCACCGATATCTTTTTGAGTAGTGGAAGCGACATGATCAAGGAAATTTCTTTTTCCTACTGCCAGTCCTGCAATGACATCCCCATGCCCATTTAAATATTTCGTGGCACTATGTACAACTACATCACAACCAAGTTCAATTGGACGTTGTAAATAAGGAGAAGAAAATGTGTTATCTACAACGACAGGAATATTATATTCTTTTGCTACCTCTGCCACTAATTTCAAGTCAATTAATTGCATCGTAGGATTAATAGGAGTTTCAATGTAAATACACGCCGTATTTTCTTTAATTTGGCTTCGTATCTCTTCTCTAGATGTAAAGTCAGAGAAGTCGACTGTCATATTATATTTTTCTTTCATCATCATTAGTAAGCCAAACGTACAACCATATAAACCTGATGAACATAAAATATGATCATTTGCTTTTGTTAAGGAGATTAACACAGCAGAGATTGCACCCATACCTGAACTAAAAGCAAGTCCGCTCTCCGCTCCTTCAAGTTCAGCAATTCGTTTTTCCAAAACTTGAACAGTTGGGTTACCTAGACGAGTATAAATATAACCGTCTTCCTCTCCAAGAAAACTTCTCTCTCCATGTTGTGCCGATTGAAATTCATATGTAGATGTTTGGAACAAAGGAGTTGATAAACTTCCAAGCATATCCTTTGCGTTATACCCTTCATGGATGACAGTCGTTTCAAACCTTTTTTTCGACATGATTTTCCCCCTTATATTCAATATATCGTAAATCATCTTAGTCTATTCTATCCTATTATAATCTATTCAGCAGCTGCATGAAAGGATTGCTAAGGATTCTTACTGCTTCTCTGGTGCCAAAACAGATAAATTGCAATTTCATAAGTATTCCATGTAAATTAATACCCAAGGCTTATAATTTTTACAACAGGGGAAATGGGGACTGTTTATGAAAGAACAGAACATAAAAAAAGGAGTCCTTTATGGATTAGGTGCTTATTTATTATGGGGTTTTCTTCCAATATATTGGAAATTGTTAGAAAGTGCAAGTGCCGAAGTAGTTTTGGCTCACAGAATAATTTGGTCTTTTGTTTTTATGATTCTTTTTATAACGATTACAAAAAGGTTAAAATCCTTTATAAAAGAATGTAAGAGAATATTACGTCATAAGCGAACAATACTCATCATTTCTGCTGCTTCTCTTATTATCAGTGCTAATTGGCTAATTTTTATATGGGCAGTTCAAGCAGGATATGTAATTCAAACAAGTCTAGGCTATTACATCAATCCATTAATGAGCGTTCTCTTAGGTGTATTATTTTTAAAAGAAAAGTTATCCCCAGCACAAATTATCTCATTTCTGTTAGCTGGAATAGGTGTTGTTTATTTAACGATAAGTTATGGTGTCTTTCCATGGATTTCTCTTAGTCTTGCAATTACATTCGCAGTATACGGGTTACTAAAAAAAATCGTTCATCTCAGCTCTACTTTCAGTTTAGCAATTGAAACATTAATCGTTACACCTGTAGCCCTTATTTATTTACTTTCTATGTATGGTGTCAACCTAGGGTTCGTCAATGGATCTGCAGGTACTAATGGATTGTTGATGATCTCAGGGATTGCAACAGCCGTCCCATTATTGCTTTTTGGCAGTTCAGTCCAATTCATCCCATTATCGATGGTTGGGTTTTTACAATATATTGCTCCAACAATTATGCTATTTATTGGTGTCTTTCTATTTGGAGAAGAATTCACTTCAGCGCATTTATTTACTTTTTCGCTTATCTGGATTTCTTTAATTCTGTATATGAGCACTTCGATCCAAAAGAGAGAAAAAACAAATATAAAACAAGAAAAAAGCAAAAGTTCTCTTTGATTAACTTTTGCTTTTTAGTTCTCTCCAATCCATATACCATTGTCTAATTTTAGAATTAATAACAATATCAATATCTTTTAAGGCTTTTTCTAATTGTGCATATTGATGGTTTACCAAAAGCCCATAATCTAATTCTGCATATAACTTCATTAAAGAAAAGTTTGCCTGTTCATCATCTGGCTTTAAATTACATATTTTAACATACCATTTAACCGCTTCTTCCAAGCGATTGTTCCTCGTATAAATATCTCCTATTTTATTAGCTATTTTCAACCATAAATTTTCTAAACGAAATCGTTCGGATTCTGCCCATACATAATCATAACTATGTAAAAATGCATCTGTATACAGTTTCATTATTTCTTCGTATATATCTACCGTTTCTATATGGATTGGTGGTGCCTTCATTATTCTATCTTCCCACTCTTCAATATCGATTGAAACATCTTTTCTAATCAATTTGTAACCATCTTGAACACTTTTAATAATGAGATGGTTACCATATTTATTCAACGTTTTACGAATATTATATATGGTAGTGTAAAGCTGTGAATAAGCACGTTCCAATTCAAAATTCGACCATAACAGTTCCACCAGTTCTGATTTGCGTACTATTTTTTCATTATGGTAGAGTAAAAAAAGAAATAACTCCTGTGTTTTCGCTGTTCTCCACTGGACAACATTACTTTCACCATTTTGTTCAAACATTAACTCCCCACATACCTTTATTTGTAACTTACTTGAAAGAGGTATCGTGACCGGGACCTTACTAACATTTAATCTTTCAAATGTTTTCTTCAAACGTTCCAATTGAACAGGCTTCAAAAGATAATCGAGAGCATTTAACTCAAATGCCTGTACAGCATATTGATTAAATGCCGTAACAAATACAATTTGAAGATGAGGATTCATTTCAAAAATATAATCCGCTAACTCAAGTCCATTTATACCAGGCATTTCTATATCTAAAAAAATTAAATCAGTATTATTAATTAAATCAGCTTGTTTGTCTAAATCCAAATAAGTAAGCTTTATTATTTCCGCGTTTGTTACTTTCATTATTTGACGTTCAAGTAATTCTAATGCAAGTGGCTCATCATCTATTAGTGTAACTCTCACTTGTATCCCCCTTATTCTATATTGGAAATCAACTGCATACCGTTTCATTCCAATTTACTAGTCCAATATACTCTTCTTAGATAAATTTCTTTATTTGTACATTCTTTCACATTCATCCTACTACCTATTTCTTTGTATATATCGTTATATAGTAAGTTTCTATATATAGTATTCTACTTATTACTACCTATAATTGCATCTTTCTTGGCTGAAGAGGTGTTTGGCATGTATAGAAAACATTAAAGGAAGCATTAACCTAGTACTCCTACTTACTATCCTACAGAAAAGCTGATGAGAAGGGATTTTAAACGAACTTTCTGTGACACACTAAAAATTAAAATGAGAAAAAATATATAAAAAATAAACATATATAATTTTTTTCTCTTCATTTTTTAAATGATTTCGCTTACTTATGATTATTTTATCCTATTACCTTTATATTTTCTATTAATTTCCAATATAATGTAAAGTTTTTGTATATATAGCCTCTCTATAATCTTTCTTTGGATTAGATAACCACAAATTGGAAAACTAATGAAGGGGGAGGTTTAGGTGAGTAAAAGAATAAGCTTATTATTTGTTTTTCTATTATTCTTCCAGACAATCACAAACGGGTTTATCGCTCCTGCTCAAATAAAGGCGGAAGGATCAAAAAATAGTGTGTTTACCGATATTACACTTACAGATAAAGACGGTCAAAAAGTTACTGTTGCTGAGCTTGATGCTGAATCAACAGTATATGTTCATGTTAATTGGTCAATTGCGCATGCTGAAGTTGAAGAGGGTGACACCGATTCATTTTCTCTACCAGATGACTTACATATGGTAGAAAAGCAGCAGGGTGAATTAACAAATGATGAGACAAAAGTGGGGATTTATCAAACTGCAACGAATGGAACGGTGACGGTAACTTTTAACGAAGCAGTTAATGAAAATCCGGAAGCTAATGGAAAGTTTGTTGTAAAAGCTGTATTAGCGGCCGAAGAACAAGCGGATCAGTCGGAGAAGGCTAGGGGAGTATCAAATCAAGAAACAGATAATCCCGAGCAAAAGGAAGTGAAAGCGGCTGACGAATCCGACAAACAATTGTTGAAAACTGAGAACATAATTGAAGAAGACAATGCGCTAGAGGAAGACATTACAACTTCTGATGCCTTAGAAATAGAAACATTTGAAGTAAAGGATTTAGGAAATATATTTACATTCAAAAGTTTCGCTCTTAACGGTAATGAGATAGAAGACGGCGCCGTTATCGATATAGATGAAGGTACTGTTATCCAGATAGAATTTGATTGGGAAACAGACGGTAATGCCAAAAACGGCGACACCGCTTCGATACAGCTTCCAGATATATTTAAACAGGTTAATATAACAAATCAACCAATAATAACTAACGGTGTAAATGTTGGAGAGTATAGTATTATTGATGGCAAACTTAGATTTGTCTTTAATAAAAACATTGAGGATAGTACAGTTCAAAATGGATTTGTAGGTTTAAATTTGCAATTTAATTTAGAGAAATTCCGGGAAAATATTGAACAAGAGATTCATTTCAATGACCGAAGTGAAAAAACACTCACGGTTATTGCAAAACCAAAAGGTGATATTAGTGGTATTACAAAAGAAGGACATCCTGATGCGAAGCATGATGCAAGAGAAATTACATGGACGATTGATGTAATTAATACCAATGACGAAGAAATAAATGACGCAACTTTAGCAGATATCATCCCTGCTGGATTAGGGGATGCTAGAGATTTTGTTATCCATGAGCTAAATATTGGCTTCGATGGAGATAAGAGAGAAGGTGCTGATGTAACATCAACGCTAAATCCATCTGAATTCCCAATAGATTTAGGTACAATTGCGCCTTTTAACGGCTATCGTGTCCAATATACAACAACCATTGAAAATTACGCAGTAGAATCCTTTACCAATGATGCAACGTTTGAATATGGAGATCAAATTTTACCTGCTAAGGCTACTGTAGATGGATTAACGAGAAGTAATCCAATTGAGAAGAATGGTTGGCAGATTGGGGAAACGGACGAAATTCAGTGGCAAATTGATGTGAATAAAAATGGTAGTTTAATTAGTGAAGCTATAGTAGAAGACAGCTTGCCTGATGGCTTAACCGTAGATAGTATCCAAGTAGTTAAAATTACACAAAATGGAGGTAACTGGGCAGAAGGAGAAGCTCATAAGGATTCGTTTACGGAATTCCCGATAAACTTAGGTGCATTAGGGCAAGAGGATGCCTATAGAATTAAATTTACAACAAAAGTTGATTGGTCAGCAGTTAACAAAGGCGAATATCAACAAAATAATGGTTTCCTAAATGAAGCAACACTATATGATGGCGAAGATGAATTAAACGATGATGATGCAACAGTTAATATTGTAAGGGATCCTATTCTTGAAAAAGTAGAAGTGGGTAACGTAGATTATGAAAACCGAACAATTACTTGGGAAGTTACTGTTAATAGAGCAAAACACCCATTAAATGATGTTACTGTAACAGATACTCTACCAGCTGGATTATCCCTCCATGTAGGCGATATAGAAATTACAGGTGACGAAGGTACGGACTTCTCTGGTGTAACTTCGAGCATAGAAGCTGCAGCAGATGGGAAGACTTTATTGACAATTAACTTAGAGGATGTTGGCACAGAAACAATTACTATCAAATACACTACAAGTATTGAAGATTTCAATAGTAATGCATTTACTAACACTGTTGGTATAACTGGTGTTGGCGTTGGTGAAGGCGGAGAAGAAAGAAAGGTTACAATTAACCCACGTGCAAACACCTATACAAAGAGTTTTGCTGGAATTGACTACAATGAAAAAACAATTAACTGGCGTTTGAACGTTAATCCAATAAGAGAAGACATCAATTCTGGATTTATTATTAAAGATACTTTCACGAATGATGGACTAATTCTCTTGCCAGAAACAGTTAGTATTAAGCTTGGTGAAGAGACGCTTGTAGCGGAAGAAGATTACACTGTTTCACCGATCGATGGCGGATATCAAAACGGATTTACTATTACCTTTAACCGAGTAATAGCTAATGCGGAGTTAGTGGTCAATTTCACTACCTCTTATGACCCTCAATTAGAAGTTGATGGTAATGTCTTGATTCCTCATTCTAATGGGGATGAAAAAGAACTTTATAGAAATAAAGCTGAATTTGATGGAACAACTGAAAATGGGCACACAATTGATGTAGAAGATGATGCTAGCCATAAAGTACGACAAGATTCATGGAACAGTGGTAAAAAAGAAGGTCAACTTGTCCATGAAGACAGTGAAGGAAATCTAGTAAATGGCTGGGAAAGTGGTTCTGAAAGAAAAATTGCTTGGCAACTATACACGAACTACCAAAAGCAAGACCTTGGAACTGGTGTCGTTATTACCGATACATTAGATTATGAAGGAACAATTGATAAAGATAGTATAACAGTATCTGTTTATGAAGTAGATGCAAAAGGTGAAACTAAAATTACTGGACCTAAAATAGATGACTATTCAGTTACTGTTGAAAATGATAAATTTACTCTAACATTTAATGATAATTTTGAAGTAAAAGAAAGATATGTCATCGAATTTACAACAACAGTTCCAGACATATCCCAACAAAATTATACAAACGACGCAACCGTTAAAGTTGGCGAGAAAGAAAATCTTTTTTCGGGTACAGTTAATTATGATAAATATAATACCTTCTTAGAAAAGGGACCTGTTGGACTAACAGGAAATGAAGTATTCACAGGTGACGAGATTAATTGGGAAATTACAGTGAATGAAAGTCTATCAGTAATTAAGAGTGCGGTTATTAAAGACGTAATTAGTAAAGGACTTATATATGTAGAAGGAAGTCTTGGAATTACGAAATTAGGTGGATCTGCTTTAGTAGAAGGTGATGATTACTCTCTCAATGTAACCGTAAATGAGAATGACGAGACCATATTAGAAATCAAACTATTAGATGATCTAGAAGAAACTTTAGTGTTAAACTACACTACTGTTGTAACAGAAACAGATGGTGAAGTTAACAATACTGTTAGTTTTAATGGAACTGGTATCGATGAAAAATCAGTCGAATCCGATGAACTAAGAGCGAGACAATTCTCTTGGGTAGGCGGAGACTTCAATCCAAATAGAGGAGCTATCGCGGTTACAAAGCTAGACTCCGAAGAAGAAGAAGTAATTGCAAATAATGAAGCTACCTTTATCCTTGAGTTTGAACTAAATGGTGAAAGAGTCCAATTTGGAGAAGAATTTACTACAAAAAATGGTGTTCTGGAAATAGGAAACTTACCTCTTAGAACCTATTACCTTACAGAGGTAAAGGCACCAAATGGTTATGTCTTAGCAGATGAAGAAATAGAAATTAACGTAGATGAACCATATGGTAAAGACAAAAAAGTCGTTGAAGTAGATTTTGAGAATACAAAGGAAAAAACAGACATAACTGGAACAAAAGTATGGAAGGGCGGAGAATCCTTAAGACCAGATTCTATCCAGCTTCAATTATTTAGAGATGGAGATGCCTTTGGTGAACCTGTTACCTTAGAAGATGGAGAAACAGAACATACTTGGGAAGACTTAGATCTAACAGATATCGATGGAAATGAGTATAAATACACCGTAGATGAAGTTGATGTTCCAGATAATTTTGAGAAAACCATTTCAGAAAATGGCTTGACTATTACAAACGAATATATAGTTGAACAAGTATCTATTTCCGTGAACAAAATATGGGAAGATGCAAATGACCAAGATGGTTTGCGTCCTGATTCTATCACAGTGAAACTACTTGCAAATGATGAGGAAACAGATAAAGAATTAACTCTAAATGCAGGAAACGGCTGGAAAGATACATTCACTGAATTACCAGCAACAGACAGTAAAGGGAATGAAATCACCTACACAATCGAGGAAGTAGCTGTTAAGGGTTACGAAAGTAAAGTAGAAATTAATGAAGACAATCCATTTGATTTCAAGCTTACAAATACCCATGAACCGGAATTAATTAATGTAGAAGGTACAAAAAAGTGGGATGACGCCAATAACCAAGACGGTAATCGCCCAGAAACCATTACGGTAAATCTTTTAGCAGATGGTAAGCAAATCGATTCTGTTGAAGTAACAGAAGAAGACAATTGGAAATACAGCTTTACAGATTTGCCTAAATATAAAGCTGGAGAAGAAATTACCTACACCGTTACCGAGAACACAGTAGAAGATTATTCTCAAGAAATTGTCGGTTATGATATTACGAACAGCTACACACCAGAAGAAACAGTAGTCACTGTCACGAAGCATTGGGATGATGCGAATAACCAGGATGGTAAACGCCCCGAGAGCATTCAAGTTCAATTAACAGCAGGTGGCGAACCATATGGTGAACCAGTCGAGTTAACGCAGGACAGTAATTGGACCCACACATGGTCAGAGCTACCATTAAATAGTAATGGAGATCCAATCAAGTATTCTGTAAAAGAAATAACAGAACTAGAGGAATATGATGTAGCAGTGAATGATGAAGATCACGGTAACATTATCATCACAAACAGCTATACACCTGAGGTAACTGAGGTTTCTGGAGCAAAAACATGGGATGATGCTGACGACCAAGATCGTAAACGTCCAGATTCCATTACTGTAAATTTACTAGCAAATGGTGAGCAAGTTGATACAACAGAAGAAATCTCAGCAGAAAATAATTGGCAGTACAGTTTTACAGACCTACCGAAATTTGCAAATGGTGAGGAGATTGAATATACGGTTACAGAAGATCCGGTAGAAAACTATGAAACTACGATTGAAGGATTCAATATCACCAATAGTTACACACCAGAAACAATAGAAGTTTCCGGAGAGAAAACATGGGATGACGCGAATGACCAAGACGGTGTACGTCCAGATTCAATTACGGTAAACCTTTTTGCAAATGGTGAGCAAGTTGACTCTAAGGAAGTAACTGCAGATGACAACTGGGAATACAGCTTTACAAACCTCCCAAAAAATGAAGCTGGTGAAGAAATTATCTATACTGTTACTGAGAACTCGGTAGAGGAATATACGACGGAAATTGATGGTACAGATATTATCAATCACCACAAGCCGGGAAAAACAAGTGCAACGGTAACGAAACACTGGGATGATGCGAATAACCAAGATGGCATCCGTCCAGGAAGCATTGAAGTACAATTAACTGCTGATGGCGAAGCCTATGGTGAGCCAGTAGAGCTAGCTTCAGAAAACGACTGGACTTACACTTGGGACGAATTAGATGAAAAAGCGGCAGGAGAAGCAATTAAATATTCAGTAATTGAATTAACAGATGTACCAAAATATGAAACTTCAGTAAATGATACAGATCATGGCAACATCATCATCACAAATGCTTACACACCTGAGGTAACAGAAGTATCTGGAACAAAAACTTGGAATGATGCAGATAACCAAGATGGTATCCGTCCGGATTCAATTACAGTAAATCTATTAGCAAATGATGAATTTGTCGAGTCAAAGGAAGTAACTGAAGCAGATAATTGGAGTTATAACTTCTCAAATCTGCCAAAATACAAAGCAGGAGAAGAAATAATTTACTCAATTACAGAGAATCATGTAGAAGGTTACGAAACTACAATTGACGGGTTTAACATTACAAATGCTCATACACCTGAAGAGATTGAGATTAATGGTATGAAAACTTGGGATGATGCCGATAATCAAGATGGTATTCGCCCGAAAGAAATTGTTGTTAATCTTTTAGCAAATGGTGAACACGTTCAATCAACTAAAGTAACCGGAGCAGACGACTGGAAATACAGCTTCCCAAACTTACCAAAATTTGCAGCTGGAGAAGAGATTCTTTACACAGTTACAGAAAATTCAGTAAAAGACTATTCACAAACGGTCGAAGGCTTCAATATTACAAATGCATATACACCAGGAAAAACAGCTGTAACGGTAACGAAACACTGGGATGACGCGAATAACCAAGATGGCATTCGTCCAGAAAGCATTGAAGTACAACTAACTGCTGATGGCGAAGCATACGGTGATCCGGTAGAGCTAGCTTCAGAAAACGACTGGACTTACACTTGGGACGAATTAGATGAAAAAGCGGCAGGAGAAGCAATTGAATATTCAGTAATTGAATTAACAGATGTACCAAAATATGAAACTTCAGTGAATGATACAGATCATGGCAACATCATCATCACAAATGCTTACACACCTGAGGTAACAGAAGTATCTGGAACAAAAACTTGGAATGATTCAGATAACCAAGACGGTGTTCGCCCAGAATCAATTACAGTAAATCTATTAGCAAATGGTGAGCAAGTTGAGTCTATTGAAGTAACCGAAGCAGACGATTGGGTATACAGCTTCACAAACTTACCAAAATATGAAGCTGGTAAAAAAATAGTTTACTCAATTACTGAGGATGTTGTAGAGGGCTACGAAACTACAATTAACGGATACGATATTACAAATACACTTATACCTGTAGAGCCTGAAAAGCCTAGCACACCGGGAACAGATGTAAGTACCGGAACAGATCCATCTGATCAGAAAGATCCTGAAAAAGCAGAGCCGGGTAGCGGAAATGAATTACCAAAAACTGCTACAAATATTTACAGTTTTGCTTTTGCTGGACTTGTGTTATTAATCGTTGGATTTGCTACACTAGTCATATTCCGTAGAAAAATAGAAAAATAAGAATTCAGGTTAGAATAATCAAAGCTTTCACATACTGAACTAGTATGTGAAAGCTTTTGTTGTTTAGATGTTGTTCTTAACAAAACAGGGAGACGGTGATTTCGTCAACCGCATTCTCATCTACGCTTCTATTGGAATCTCAAACGTTACTTTAGTTCCCTCATCTATATTACTTTCAATTGCTAACCCTTTTCCATACAATTTTTTTAACCGTCGATGCGTATTTGAAAGCCCCACTCCTAACACTTTAGTTGGATGTTCATTTAGAATTTGACTAATCTTCTGTTGCTCCATTCCTTCCCCATCATCGATGATCGCTATCTTATAGCTTTTTTCATGATATGTGATTCGGATACAAATCCTTCCCCCTTCAATCCGTTTAAGAACCCCATGTTCAACCGAGTTTTCTACAATTGGCTGAATCGATAATGGTGGAATCTTAAAATTTAGTTTATCTGGTATATCCCATGTAATTTTTAATCGATTCTCAAAACGCTGTTTCTCAATATATAAATAGGAACGAGTCAAATCTAGCTCATTTTCAATTGGAATAAGGGAATCCGTGTTATGTACGTCAAAACTTCGTCGTAAGTAGTTTCCAAATTCCTCAAGCAGTTTAAACATCCTTGAGGTATCTATTACTCCAAGTGAAGCTATTGTATTTAATGTATTAAACAAGAAATGAGGCTGGATTTGCGCTTGTAACCAAGCCGCCTCCATTCTAAGCTGTTCTTTAACTGATTGTTTAAATTCCGTTAACGCTTTAACTCTTGCTTGTAACTCTAGTGCATCCATTGGTTTTGTGACATAATCGTTGGCACCTGAAAGAAATCCTGTATATATATCCTCTTGTTGACTTCGTGCTGTTAAAAGTAAAATTGGAAGTTCGGAAATGGTAAATTGCTCTCGAATTTTTTGCGTTAATTCGTAACCTGACATATTTGGCATCATCACATCCGCAATAACAAGATCCCATTCACCTTTAACTAACATCTTTAATACTTCATCACCATTTAATACTGTCAATATTTCATACTCTCTGCTAAGGATACTTCGTAAAATTTTTAAGTTAACAGGATCATCGTCTACAGCAAGTATTCTAGCTTTTTTACTAGTCAACTCAGGCTTTTGTTCTGATAAATCTACTAATTTGTCATGATCCATCTCATAAGAAGCTGCAACTTCTTGTATACTCTCAATCTTTGTAGATGTTTCTTTAGCCAGTGGAATGGTGAAACTGAATGTTGATCCTTTTCCCATACTCGATTTTACTGAGATTTCTCCCCCATGTAATTCGACCAACTGTTTACAAATATATAAACCTAGGCCCAACCCACCCTCAAATACGGTCGGATTTTTCTCTTCCTGTTGGTAAGGTTTAAAAATTGATTCCTGTACTTGCTCGCTCATACCGATTCCTGTATCAGTCACTGTTATTTTTGCAAATTTCTCCCTATAGGTTGCATCTATTGTTATATTACCTTCATTAGTGTACTTAACTGCATTATGTAGCAGATTAAACAAGATTTGGATTAGTCGGTGTTGATCTGCATAAACAGATGGAAACGACTTTGGGATTTTTAAAATTACTTTAAGCTTTTTATTTTCCATCATAAAACGTATCATGTCGATTACACCTGAAACAACGGAATGAAGGTTAATTGGCTGATTTCTTAAATGAATCTTATTATCCTTCAACCTCGATAAATCAAGTAAATCATTTAACGTAAATGACATATGTTGACCTACTCGGACAAGCAATTTTAAACTGTTCTGGTCATCTACTGACAATGAATTTGACTTATTATTTAATATCGTTTGAGCAATATTAATGACTCCATGAAGCGGGTTGCGTAATTCATGGGATGTATTCGCTAAGAATTCGTCTTTAGCTTTATCCGCTCTTTTCAGTTCTCTCGATTGTTTTACATTTAATTGCATGACACTTGTTTGACGCTTAAAGAGGAATCCCGCAAAAGCCATAATAGCTATTAAATAATCCACCGGATAATAAGGTATATCTATCAGACCCATATTAAGAGCCAAACCCCATAAAACATTGTATAAATTAACGACATTAGCAATTAATATAAATATAGCATCGGAATCGCCCTTTTTAATTATCTGAAGTACAATAATAAAAATGAATGTATACGAAATCACATTTGTTAACATAATTCCATAACCGACAAACATCATGTATGATGACGGAATAATAAATAAAGCAAGCGTTAGAAGCACATATGTTACAAATAATACATTAAAGAAAGCTTGGGCTAAGTTAAACACATATTTTATAAATTTAAGAATAAAATAGACAGTCCCGGCGAATGACAAATAGATTAGTTTCAGTGACCATTCAGCGTTAATTGGAAACCAATTGAGGATTAATTTATCATCATCAACTATGACTGAAAAGGCAGCAAAAATAAGTAAAAAACCGAAATATACTAGTTCTTTATGAAATACATTCCGCCCCATAATATATAAACCAAAAGCATAGGCACTATGTACAAGCAAGATTAAAACGACCATTAACTGTGCACTATGTGCAAAAAACAGGTTCTTTTCTACAGCGTCTCCTAATCCGAATTTAACAGGGTTGGGAATTCCTCCTGCAAACGTGTTTTCATAGTTAGCTACTTCAATTACTAGTTCTATTTCATCACTATCCGCATGAAAAAAAGCTTTATAGATTCCCAGCTTACTTTCGTAATGACTAATTGTATCTGAAGGTAAACCTGATTCTGTTACTAATTGTCCATTAACATACACGCTTGCCGCTGATTCAAGATCCTTAAAAATTAATCCATAATTCCCCTGTTCATTTATACTATCGACAGTCGGTAAAAGTATTTTTAATCGATAGGTGCCATAGTTTATTTCCTTATCTTCATCCATGCTATTCCATAATCCTGGTACAATCGTATAGTTATCTGCTGGAACAAAATTTGAATGGATAAATTGATTCGGATAAAACTCCCACTCCCCATTGAGTGTAATTGTCTGACTATCTGTAAAGTTCCACTCCCTTAAATCTATAACTCCCTTTTCCGCGTGAGGATGGTCGGGAGTTTTGTGGTAAAAAATCCACCCAATACGAAAGGTTGTTAATACAAGTAAGAAAATACTTATTAAAAGAAATATTTTTTTATAGGAAATTTTATTATTAGTCAACATCGTTTCTCAACCCTTCATCAAAAACGGATAATTAAACTAATTATCAGTGAAGGTACTTACTTTTACAAGATTAATTTTCAATCTAAATATTTTATTATTCAATTAATTCCAAGTTTTATAGTTGACATTCTATATGCAACCTGTATAATAATTAGTAATTTCAAATATGAACATCTCTTATCAAGAGTGACGGAGGGAATAGGCCCGATGAAGTCCAGCAACCATAAAAGGTTTTTATAAAATCTTTTAAAGGTGCCAAATCCTACAGACACAATTTAGTCTGGAAGATAAGAGGAGGAAACGGTTTTTTACACAACACCCTCTTCTATCTTTCGTAGAAGAGGGTTTTTATTTATCCTCCTCTACATTGAAAGTGATTTACATTGCTTTAATTAAAGAAATAGAGATGTATTCTCTAAAATCCAAGGAGGAGTTTTATCTATGTCAGAATTCAAGTTTCAAAAGGACGATACGATTCTATTACACGGAGGTCAAGAGCCGGATCCAGTTACAGGTTCACGTGCGGTACCAATTCATCAAACAACATCTTATGTTTTTCGCGATACAGAGCATGCTAAAAATTTATTTGGACTTGCGGAAACAGGAAATATTTATACGAGAATTATGAACCCGACAACAGATGCATTTGAGCAACGAGTTGCTTTATTAGAAGATGGAACTGCTGCAGTGGCAACTTCTTCTGGAATGGCAGCTATTACGTATGCTATTTTAAACGTTGCAAGTGCTGGAGATGAAATTGTCGCAGACAGTAATTTATATGGAGGCACATACAATCTATTTGTTCATACATTACCTCGTTTTGGTATTAACGTAAAAATAGTTGATGGAACAAATCCAGATGAAGTTAAAGCTGCCATTACCGATAAAACAAAAGCAATTTTTGGGGAGACAATAACGAATCCTAGTTTACATGTTTTCGATATTGAAACAATAGCTACTATTGCACATGATCATGGAATTCCTTTAATTATCGATAATACATTTGCTCCAAAGTTTGCAAAGCCAATCCAGTGGGGGGCCGATATTGTTGTTCATTCTGCAACAAAGTGGATTGGGGGACACGGAACATCAATTGGTGGTGTAGTTGTAGATGGTGGTCGCTTCAATTGGAATAGCGAAAAATTCCCGGGTTTTACTGAACCTGACGAAAGCTATGGTGGCGTCCGATTCGCAGATCTTGGTCCCGTCGCTTTTGCCCTTCGCCTACGGGTTCAATTATTAAGGGATACAGGAGCTTCCATTAGTCCACATAATGCATTTTTATTACTGCAAGGGCTAGAAACCTTGCATGTCCGTCTAAAGCGTCATAATGAAAATGCGCTAAAAGTTGCAGGTTACTTACAAAGTCATCCTGCTGTTGAGTGGGTTAATTTTCCTGGATTACAAGATCATCCTTCCCATGAATTAGCTAATAAATATTTTTCTTCTGGATATGGCTCTGTCATTACGTTTGGTATTAAAGGCGGTCTAGAAGCTGGGAAAAAATTAATTGATTCCATTGATCTATGGTCACATGTAGCAAATGTCGGGGATGCAAAATCGCTTATCATTCATCCTGCGTCAACAACACATCAACAATTAAGCCCAGAAGATTTAAAGAAAAGTGGGGTAACAGAAGAACTTGTCAGATTATCTGTTGGAATTGAGTCAATAGAGGATATCATTCAAACACTAGATGAAGCTATTAAAAAAGCTACAGGAATTTCAACGATAGAAACAACGGAAGAAGATGCAATTAAATGGTTGTTTTCTACACCATTTGATCGTAGTGCAGGTTTAAGACAAAAAACAATCGCTTTAAAAGAAAATAGCAACTTAAAGGAAACATTAAATGCACTTGAAAATCGAGGATATAAAATAATTAATCTTGAAGAAGCTAACGAAGATGATATCATTGACGTCATTGTTACCGACGAACCATTATCTGATGCTGAATCAAAATCATTGACGAATAAAGGACTTAAAATCATTTGGACATTAGACCCTTCATCAATTGAATATGTTGATCCTAACGTAACAATCATTAAAGGAAAAGACATATTAGAGGAAGCTGCACGAATACGTTCCAATAAACCAGAAGCATCACTTATTAAATAAACAAATAATATTTAACTCGTTTTCCGCCTTATCTGCATAAGGCGGTTTTTTCTTTTAACATTTTAAGTTTATTGGTAAATATTAAAGGTAAACTATGTTAATATACAACTTACACATAAACATGTTATGTTTTATAATATATATATACTAATTTAAGGATTTAGGTGTGATTACCATTAAAAAATTAATATTCATTATACTCATACTAACAGGCGGACTTATCCTTTTTATATTCGCCAAGGAAGAACCTACTCCTACAAAACCGATTAAGGAAATTGTTCAACCAAAAGATGAGCATAACATAGATGATAAAACTGCAAGTCCAGAAGAGCAAGAGGAAGAAGATATAGAAGTAGCAGTAAAAGTAAAAGAAGATCCTATTAGAGAATTTATTTCTGATAAATTAAAAAAGGCCTCCAGTTTCTTCTTCACCCATGATGTAAATGTAGTAACACTCGGTGACTCTTTAACAGAAGGAAGTGGGGATGAAACGAATAATAGCGGGTATGTAGGCATTTTAGATGATACAATTAATCAAGATAAACAAGTAGCTCAATTTCAGAACTTTGCTAAGAGAGGAAGCCGTAGCGGTCAATTACTTATTCGCTTAGAAGATGAAGATGTAACAGAAGCGCTTGATAATGCTGATATTGTATTAATCACTATTGGGGCAAACGATATTATGCAAGTTTTTAAGGAAAATTTCACAGACTTAACTCTCGAGAAATTCACTTCAGAGCAAATTAGATATGAACAGCGATTAGAAAATATTTTTACAAAAATTCAAGAAATAAACGGGGAAGCAGATATCTATTTAATTGGTTTCTATAATCCGTTTCAAGAATATTTTGCTGACATTGAGGAATTAGAATATATTGTTGACAGTTGGAATCAAATCGGGGAAGACGTTACAGAAAAATACAGTAATGTGCACTATATCCCCATTAAAGATTTATTTGATAACGCTGAAACGAATTACTTCTCAGATGATAATTTTCATCCTAATGCTTTAGGATATAGATTAATGGCGAATCGTATATTACAATATGTGTTGGATGAGGGTGACGGCGATGAACATACAGAGGCAACAATTCAATAATTCAAAATGGAAAAAACGCTTTATCACTCTTTGTATAATAAATGCGGGAATTATTTTGCTTCTCGCTTTTTACCTTTATTCGCCAATACCAAAAACTGAATTAGAAATATCAAGCAATAAATATAAAGTGGAAAACAGTTCTCAGTTTGTCGTCCGAACAACTAAACAAAATCTAAATAATTTAGTAAATGCGTATCTGGACAAATTGCTTGCGAATACAAATCATAATTACTCCATAAACCTAGATGATGATGTTCAATTGTATGGAGAATTACCACTATTTTCAACAACAGTACCACTTCTAATCCATTTTGAGCCAATTGTACAGGATAATGGTGACCTTGTTTTGAAACAAAAGTCAATCTCAGTCGGATTATTGCAATTACCTAATAAAAAAATCATGCAATATGTCGCTAAGCATTTACCTGTCCCTGACTGGGTTGTCATTAATCCTCGAGAAGAAGAAGTCTACGTGAAACTTACGGAAATGAAAATCAAAAGTAACTTTAAAGTCGGGGTAGAGCAATTTGACTTAGAAGCAAACAATATCGCCTTTAAAATTAATGTTCCTTATAAAACATTAGGGATTGACGTTATTGAAGAAGAAAATATAGAATTAAGAGAATAGATGTGAAGCCACCTTCACATCTATTTATAATTAGCTGCCATTTTTTTAGTTTCTTCGCTTATTTTATCGACTAACAGATCAGGTGAAATGACTTTGGCACGAGATCCCCACTTTAAAATCCAACTTACAAGCCCATCAGATAGCTTTGCATTTGTATTTAAAATAAAATGTTCGTCCCCGTCTTCCCTCACATCAACCTCCATACCAAAACGATCAAAAATTGCATTGATTAGACTATTATCGAATCGGATTTTCATACGCAGCTCTTCTCCACTGTACATATGAAATGTATTATCAACATAAGGCTGTAGTTCAAATCCTTTTTCTTTTACAAAGGTTTCGTCCAAGATTGTAATCTCTTTAATTCTGTCTAATCGATAATGACGGATTTCTTTCGTCTCTTGAAACTTACCAATTAAATAATACAAATCATTTTGCCAAATTAACGCATACGGCTCAACAAAATAAAGTTCGCCATCTCTTCTATAATCAAACTCTTTTCGTACATTAAAATCTCCATATTGATAACTAACTACTTTTCTACCTGTTATTGCATGATGCAAACGATCGATATTATATTTAATTCTTTCATAATCGTGATTTATAGTCTGACTGAACAATACTGGCTCAGGTAACGTCTTACGAATATGGATGCTCGTTAATTCTTTTAACTTTTCAATCAAAATATCCTTCTCTTTTGGAGTGATAAAACGTGCAGAAAGAATCGCATCAACGAGAAGACGAATTTGATACGTTTCAAAATATTTATCTTGATGACTATAAAATATTTTTCCGAACTTTTTTCTGTTTCTTACAATATCAAAATCCATCTCTTGGAGTGCTTCTATGTCATTTTTAATGGTTCGATGATCAATACTTTTTAAATCTAAAAGTTGAACAAGCTTCTCTTCGATTTCATAAATATCATATTCATGCTCTTCATCTGTTTCATTAAACAAGAGATCTCTTAATTGTAACAAACGGAAGTTATTGCTTTGTTTCATAGAATCCCCCTATTCAAAAGATAGTTAGTCTTAATTATAACAGCTTTATCCATAATTTAATCTATTGACGAATTACAAATAATCCCTTAAGCTTACTTAGGACGATATATAAACGGAGGAAACAAAAGATGATAAATGTATCCAATGTCAGTTTAAGATTTGGAGATAAAAAATTATTTGAAGATGTTAATATACAGTTTAATAATGGAAATTGTTATGGTGTGATTGGAGCAAATGGCGCAGGTAAATCTACTTTCTTGAAAGTTCTTTCAGGGGAAACAGAACCTCAAAAAGGTGAAGTGTCTATCCCTTCTGACAAACGAATGGCCGTTTTAAAACAAGATCATTTCGCCTATGAAGAAGAACAAGTTCTAGAAACTGTTTTAATGGGTCATGAAAGATTGTATGAAGTAATGAAAGAAAAGGATAATATTTATTTAAAGGAAGACTTTACCGAGGAAGACGGAATTAAAGCTGCTGAACTTGAAGGTGAATTTGCTGAATTAAATGGATGGGAAGCTCATTCAAATGCAGCTATTTTACTGACAGGCTTAGGAATTGATGAGTCACTACATGAGGTCAAAATGTCAGACTTGAAAAACGACCAAAAAGTAAAAGTTTTATTAGCTCAAGCTCTTTTCGGTAATCCTGATATACTTCTTCTCGATGAGCCGACTAACGGACTTGATATTCAAGCTATCCATTGGTTGGAAGACTTTCTGTTACATTTTGAAAATACAGTCATTGTCGTATCACATGACCGACACTTTTTAAATAAGGTATGTACTCATATTGCAGATGTAGATTTCGGAAAAATTCAAATTTATATTGGAAACTACGATTTCTGGTATGAGTCGAGTCAACTTGCTGCTAAAATGGCAAAGGAAGAAAACAAGAAAAAGGAAGAAAAAGTCAAAGATTTACAAGCATTTATTGCAAGATTTAGTGCGAATGCATCCAAGTCAAAACAGGCGACATCTCGTCGGAAACTACTAGAAAGCATCACATTAGATGACATTAAGCCGTCATCCCGTCGTTATCCGTATGTAGCCTTTTCCCCTGAAAGAGAAATAGGGAATGATTTACTTCGAGTTGATGGGTTAACAAAAACAATTAACGGTCAAAAAGTGCTTAACAATGTTAGTTTTACAATCAATAGAGATGATAAGGTAGCTTTTGTTGGAAAAGATGACTTAGCAAAAACGACCTTGTTCCAGATTTTAATGGGTGAAATGGAAGCTGACAGTGGAGAGTATCATTGGGGAGTTACAACAAGCCAAGCATATTTTCCAAAAGACAACTCCGCTTTCTTTGAAAACAATGATTTACCTTTAGTTGATTGGCTCCGTCAGTTTTCACCAGAAGATCAGACAGAAACATTTTTACGCAGCTTTTTAGGTAGAATGCTATTCTCCGGTGAGGAAGCACTAAAAAAAGCAAGCGTACTTTCCGGTGGAGAAAAAGTGCGTTGTATGCTATCAAAAATGATGTTATCTAAAGCAAATGTGCTCATTTTTGACGAACCGACAAGTCATTTGGACTTAGAATCCATTACTTCAGTTAATAATGGACTAATCAAATTTAAAGGATCAATTCTATTTACTTCAAGTGACCACCAGTTCGTCAACAGTATTGCAAATCGATTAATTGAAATTACACCGACTGGTATTATCGACAAACAAATGAGTTATGATGAGTACGTAAGAGACCAAGCATTACAAAAAGAAATTAAAAAGATGTACGCTTAATTTTTTGAGTAGCCTGGTGGCGAACCTTTACCGATTAACGGTTAGGTTTCGCCATTTTTCTATTTATAGACTAACAAAAGTGATTTAAACAGATACGGAGACTAACTCGAAAATGCTTCCATTTGATATCTTGACAACCTTATCATGATAAAACTGTTTTGCACAAAAACGTAAACTACGACGTAATAGCTTCAACTTTATAAATTTCGGGAAGCCGCTTCGGAAAAATACTTCGCTTTCACCACGGGCATAAGCGCGACATCAGTTCAAGCAACACTACCACTTGCTTTCACTGTGTCTCCTTTACCGCAGGCACGGCCTCAGCTTCTGTAGCTTCTCGTTAACGAGAAACTACACGGATCTTCGGACTCGCGCTGTTCCTGCAGGAGGCTTCGTATTTTGCCTACGCTAGTATGTAAATTTTATTGTTGTTGATGCCCAAATTCAGTCAACAGTGATCATTCCAGCGGAGGAAATATGTGGAGACTCCTATGGGAGCATAGGCCCAGATGAGACTACGAAATGCATAGCACGAAGGAGGCTCAACAGCCGCCCATGGAAAGCGAAACATATTTCCGTATCGGTTAATCAGCTCATCCTCAAATTTTAGGTACTGCGTAGTTTGTATCAAATGCGACGGGAAATATATTGGAATGTACTTGTATTTTCAAATAACTAGTTAATTAAAAATACAACTAAGGCAGTGTATCACTAAACTTCCTAATACTACACAGGTTTATTTACCTAATTCACGCTGCGAAAGTTGAGTGCATAAAAAAGCCCCTTTCAGTATACAGTGTTCATTTTATGACTTGTCTACTTAAAAGAGGGCATTAAATTAAGTTCAGATCTTTTCTTATAGTACTTTTTTTCCTGCTTCAGTATCTACATGTACAAAATTCTCTGTAAATCTCTCATCATACATGTGACAAGCAACCCAATGGTCCGGCTGATGCTCTTGAAAGACAGGTCTGACCTCAGCACATACATCTTCAGCAAACGGGCATCTCGTTCTAAATACGCAACCACTCGGAGGATTAATCGGACTTGGCAACTCTCCTTTAACCTCAATTCGTTCACGAGTTCTTTCAAGAACAGGATCTGGAACTGGGACAGCACTTAATAATACACGTGTATATGGATGAAGTGGATTTTCATATAGATCCTCACTCGTTGCAACCTCTGCCATATTCCCTAAATACATGACACCAACACGATCACTTATATGCCGTACCATCGATAAATCATGAGCAATAAACAGATATGTTAATCCCTGTTCTTTTTGTAACTTTTTCATCAAGTTAACAACTTGAGCTTGGATCGAAACATCCAAAGCAGAAATCGGCTCATCTGCAACAATGAATTTGGGGTTTACCGCTAGCGCGCGTGCAATTCCAATCCGTTGTCTTTGTCCCCCACTGAATTCGTGAGGATATCTGTTACCGTGATCTTTATTCAACCCTACAGTTTCCAATAATTCATTTACTCGTTCTAGCCGTTCCTTTTTCGTTTTTACGAGTTCATGGATGTCTAAACCTTCCGCAATAATATCAACGATTGTCATCCGTGGATTTAATGAAGCATATGGATCTTGGAAAATCATCTGCATATTCTGGTTAAATTGCTTTAA
Organism: Pseudogracilibacillus sp. SE30717A; assembly: GCF_037071985.1. NCBI lineage: Bacteria > Bacillati > Bacillota > Bacilli > Caryophanales > Bacillaceae > Pseudogracilibacillus > Pseudogracilibacillus sp. SE30717A. The sequence goes on from NZ_JAXHDF010000001.1 coordinate 275,372, forward strand.
TTCTTGTTTCGACTTTTTTCCATGGACATTTTCACCTTTGAATAATACTTCTCCTTCAGTCGCTTCATATAATCGCATAATTGTTCTTCCCGCAGTTGACTTCCCACAGCCTGACTCTCCAACAAGTCCGAAAGTTTCCCCTTTATAAATATCAAAATTTAATCCATCGACCGCTTTTAATGTATTATTCCGGTCCACTTTAAAGTATTTCCGTAGATCTCGAATCTCTAAAAGTTTTTCTTTTGAATTAGCCATTTATTTGTCCACCTCCTGCAAAGATACTTTCTGGAGGTTTCACTTTTGGTGCCCTCTCATCCAATAGCCAGCATGCCGTCTTTTGAGTACTAGATGACTCGGTATAAGCGGGCATATGCTGATCACAAACTTTCATTGCATACGGACAACGAGCAGCAAATGGACACCCTTTTGGCGGGTCTTTTAAATCTGGCGGTGTACCTGGGATAGATTGCAACTCTTCCGTGTCATCGTTTAATTTCGGCATTGATCCTAGCAATCCCCAAGTATATGGGTGCTTAGGCTGATAAAAAATTTCATCTACCGTTCCTTTTTCCACGACCTTGCCACCATACATTACTGCAACCCGATGTGCAGCATTTGCGACAACGCCTAAATCGTGAGTAATTAATATGATTGCCGTATTTGTTTGAACTTGCAGATCCTTTAATAAATTCAATATTTGCGCCTGAATTGTTACGTCTAGAGCAGTTGTAGGTTCATCGGCAATTAATATTTTAGGATTACATGATAGAGCTATTGCAATCATTGCTCTTTGCCGCATTCCACCTGAAAATTCATGCGGATATTGGTTAATTCTCGTTTCAGGATTCGGTATTCCTACAAGTCTTAGCAATTCGACGCCTTTTTCGTGGGCAACTTTTTTCGATAAATTTTGATGTTTAATTAACCCTTCTGTAATTTGTCTGCCAATTTTCATCGTTGGATTTAACGATGTCATCGGATCCTGAAAGATCATACCCATCTCATTCCCACGAATCTGTTCCATCTCTTTTTCTGTTTTTTTGACAAGATCTTCACCGTTTAAAAGAACGGATCCAGATTTAATCTCACCGGGAGGCATTGCGATCAGACGCATAATCGATTGGACGGTGACACTTTTTCCTGATCCAGATTCTCCAACAATCGCCAATGTCTCTTGTTCATGTAAATCAAACGAAACATCCCGTACGGCCTGGACTTCTCCATTATGACTTTTAAATGAAACCGACAGATTATTTACTTCTAATATTTTTTTCATCTCAGTACCCTCCCTACTAACGACGATCTTTTGGATCAAATGCATCTCTCAATCCATCTCCAACTACGTTAAATGCCAGCATCGTTAAACAAATAAAGAAGGCTGGGAAAAATAGCTGAAATGGATAATAGAGGAATGACTGTAATGCGTCTGCACTCATCGTACCCCAACTCGCACGCGGTGCTGGTACCCCGAGTCCGAGAAAGCTTAGGAATGCTTCAGTAAATATTGCATTTGGGACAGTTAGTGTTAAAGTTACAAGAATTGGTCCTAGTGTATTTGGAATTAAATGTTTTGACAAGATTCGATAGCCGTTTGCTCCGAGCGATCTTGCCGCCATGACATATTCTTCGTTTTTTAAACGTAGGACTTCTCCCCGGACAATTCTCGCCATATTGATCCAACCGGTAATTGTCATTGCAATTATTAATGTCCATAGACCCGGCTTCATGATCACCATTAATAAAATAACTACAAGTAGATATGGAACACCTGATAAAATATCTGCAATACGCATCATATACTCATCAACACGGCCCCCTACATATCCTGAAACTGCCCCCCAAATGACACCAATGATCAGGTCAATAAAAGCAGCCGTTAAGCCGATAAATAAAGATATTTTTGCCCCATACCATGTTCTTGCAAATATATCTCGTCCCAAATTATCTGTTCCAAACCAATGCTCCCCAGAAGGCGACTGGTTAGAGTTGATTAAATCATTATCAAAATAATTATGTCCTGATAAAGGACTACCAATAAATGACATAATTCCAAGTAGTGCAATGATTACAATACCTGCAATTGCTAATTTATTCTGTTTAAAGCGGCGCCAAGCATCTTTCCAATATGAAGTGCTTTTGCCAGCTATTCTTTCTGCATCTGATTGTTCATAATGAATCGGTTCAAAATCCGTTTGTTTCAACTGTGATTGTGACATAATTAATCCCCCTCTTTTCCTGTAATTTTAATCCGGGGATCAATCAAGCCATAAATAATATCTACGATTAATATTGAAAATAATAAAATGACACTAAAAAATACAGTCGTTCCCATAATTACGGTATAGTCACGGTTAGTAATACTTTCTACAAACTCATTTCCTAAGCCTGGTATAGCAAATATTTTTTCAATAATAAAACTACCGGTTAAAATGGTAGCAACCAAAGGACCTAAGTAAGAAACAACCGGTAAAATAGCATTTCTTATACCATGTCGATAAATCGTTACACGGCCACTTAACCCTTTTGCTTTGGCTGTTTTAATATAGTCTGAATTTAAAACGTCTAACATGCTCGATCGCATCAGTCGGGCAATAAAAGCAAGCGGTGTCGCAGCAAGCGCAATTGCTGGCAATACACTATGGGCAAAAGAATCAAATTTAGCGATCGGAAACATCTGTAGTTTTGCAGCGAAAACATATTGCAAAATAGTCGCTAAGATGAAACTTGGTACAGAAATACCGAGCACAGCGATAATCATAGCTATATAATCTCCAAAACGATTATGGTACAGTGCAGCGATTACTCCTAATAAGACTCCAATCGATACTGCTAAAAAGATTGCTTCCATCCCTAATATGAGTGAATAAGGAAAGCTACGACTAATAATATCATTTACACTTTGTCCAACATACTTAAATGAAGGTCCGAAATCCCATTTTGCAATCCGGGTTAGATAATCGAAATATTGAACGTGAATCGGATCATTTAATCCATATATTTCATTCATTTGGGCTTCAATTTTTGGCGGCAATTTTCTTTCAGAAGCAAAAGGTCCACCTGGTGCCATTTGCATAAGTGCAAATGTGATCGTTACAATAAAGAATAACGAAATTAAAATAAACCCTATACGTTTTAAAATATATTTGAGCACTCATCCCACCCCCAAGAAATAATAGTTTAAAAGAATTAAAATAAAAAGAAGTATAATGGGGTCTTATCCATCGTGTAACCATTTACATATGAGTGAGTAAATAGAAATAAGGGTGAAATGAATCACCCCTATTTCATTCACCTAACGAAAGATTTTTTATTCCTCTGAAATATAGCCCCATTTTAGGTTAAAACCACCAACCGGTAAGGCTTCAATACCTTTTACAGAGTCTTTGCTTGCATATGTGTTCGTATAGAAGTAAATTGGAATAATTGGTAGTTCCTCCATAAATAAATCTTCTGCTTCTTTTAAGATCTCTTGGCGTTTATCCGAATCTAATTCTTCACGTGATTCTTTTAATAGATTCTGATATTCTTCATTTTCCCAATTTGTATAGTTGTTTCCACCAACAGTTTCAAAGATTTCTAAGAAGTTGATTGCATCATTAAAGTCACTGATCCAACCAATACGACCCATTTGGTAATTTCCTTCTCCAAGTGAATCAAGATAAACGTTCCACTCTTCATTATTTAATTCTACGTCAACCTCTAAGTTTTTCTTCCACATATCTTGAACAGCTTGAGCAATTGCAGCATGCCCCTCATCTGTGTTGTAAGAAAGTTTAACAGTCGGAAGTTTATCTAATCCTAACTCTTCTAAACCTTTTTCTAAATACTCTTTTGCTTTCTCTGGATCATTATCTTCAAAGTACCCTGTTTCATTCTCCGGGAACATAGAAGGTGGAACTAGTGCCATCGCAGGCTTCTCTTCACTCTTTGTCACATTATCTACAATGCCCTGACGATTAACCGATAATGCAAATGCTTTACGAATATTTGCATTAGCAAATAATTCATCCTCATGGTTTACTGTGTAATAGTATAAGCCAGCACGGTCAGAAATGTGTAAATCTCCTGAATCTTTCATGGATTGAATAGCTGCTAATGGTACATTATCAATTGGGTCTCCGATCCAATCTAAATCATCATTCTCATACATTTGTAGTGCTGTAGCTTCTTCACCAACCATATGCATTGTAATCGTTTGCAATTTAACTGTTTCTGTATCCCAATAATCATCGTTTTTCTCGAGTACAATCTTATCTTTATGATCCCAAGAAACTAGTTTAAACGGTCCATTAGTTACATAGTCATCCCCTGCATCTAATGCCCATTCTTCATTATTTTCTACAACATTTTTATTAACTGGGTAATACGTATGGAATGCAGTTAATTCTAAGAAATAATCAGTAGGTTGTTCTAGTTCAACAACAAGTGTATGATCATCTTCTACTGTGATACCAACATCGTCTAATGAAGCCCCATTTTCTTTGGCATCTACAGCTCCTTTAATAACATAAAGCTGGTACACATAGTCTGTATCTGCATTGTCTGGATCTAAGACCCATTTCCATGCATACTCAAAATCCTCGGCTGTAACAGGATCTCCGTTTGTCCATTTAGCATCTTCACGAATTTTAAATGTATACGTTAATCCGTCATCTGACACATCAACTTCTTCAGCCATTGCCAGTTCTGGTTCTCCTTCTAGATTCACTCGTGTTAATCCTTCAAATATCTGGTCAAGTACAGCACTTGATGTTGTATCAGATGATGTACCTGGATGTAAAGATGGCGGCTCTGATTTAATGTTCAAGTTTAAAACTTGTTCTTCAGCAAGTTTTTCTGAACCGCTTTCATTTTCTGTTGCATCTTCACTTTCACTCGCATCTTCATTGCTTTTGTCATTGCTCGCTCCATCTTGACCTCCGCCACATGCAGCCAGGAAAATACTTAACGCAAAAACAAGAGTTAATAATAATGACCATTTTTTCCAGTTCATATCTATGAACCCCTCCCCTTAAATTGTTTTACAGATATGTAAAATTTTATATGTATCTGCAATTTTTATTATACATACTTTTTTTAACTTTTCCACAATCTGAGTTAAAGTCAGAATCTTTTGTTTTTAAGGGGGTGGTTCATCTAGTTTGTTTTTGCCATTTGAAGATAAATACTAACGATAATTACAATTGCCGAAATAATAACTGCAATAAAAAACATATCTTGAAAACCCGATTTCATCACATTTGCAACAATCGTATATAGTTGCTCTTGCATGTACGGATCTTCTACTTTCGCAATTTCGGCCATTATTTCTCCATACCCCTCACCTTTATCTATATGTTCAAAAGGGATATTTATTTCTCCAAAAACTGCTTGAATCGTTGGCTCAATTTTCATTATCCCAGAAGTTATAAAGCTTGCAAATACTGTCGGGAATAGAGTCAACCCAATTTGCCGTATTAAAGAAAGTGTCCCCAATGATGTCCCATATTGGTCTTTTTTAGAACTTTCTCCGACTAGAACATTTAAAGGAGCACCAAGCAAAAAGCCTAGCCCTACTCCAGCAAACACACTGGCAACTACAAATGTTAGTAAGTTATCAACAAAAGAAAAGAACATTAAAAATCCAACTAATCCTATAAATCCTGAGACGATAATGGTTCTTTTCGCACCAATCTTATCTGTTAAAAATCCACCTAGTCCTGCTCCAACTCCCGAAGCAAGTGCAAGTGGTGTTAACCAAAATCCAGCGTTTTCTACAGGTACTTGAAGAACTTGCTGCACATAAGAAGGAATAAAAATAATACTTGCTAAAAATCCACCAGAAAGCAGACCTAATAATAATGTGAGCTGAAACGATTGCTTTCGCAACAGTGAATAAGCAATAATCGGATCTCCTCCCTTTTTTTCTAGCAACCTTTCATGAACTAAAAAGAAATAAAGAAGTAATATTCCAGCAAGTATATACGGTAAAACTGTAATATTTGTTATACTCGCGAATAAATTCAGGCTGTTTATATTAGTTATTCCAAGCATAAGGGCGATAATAGCCAGAGATAGATAAATTGTACCCTTTAAATCAAGAGCTTTTACAGATGGCTGTTTTGTTTCAGGAATTTTATTTAACCCCATCAAAATTAGAAACAATGCAATCGGAATATTTATTAAAAACATCCACTGCCATGTTCCGGTTAGATGTAAAATTAATGCCCCTATATTAGGACCAATGACCGCTGATAAACCGTGCATGCCTCCAAGCAGTCCAAGATATTTTCCTTGCTGTTTTTTCGGTACTGTCGCCAACACATGCGAACTCCCTATGATAAAAATACCTCCACCACCAATTGCTTGAATAAACCGTGCAATAAGAAGTGTTGTAAAATTTGGACTAACCGCTACGAGGAGGGAACCGATACCAAATAACAAAATTTCTATAACGAACAATTTTTTTCTACCATAATTATCGGATAGCTTTCCAACTATCGGTACAGAAATCGCCAAACCTAATGTATATAATGTTACCGTCCATGCTCCCCAAGTTGGAGAAACACCAAATGAATTATAAATTGTTGTTAATGCTGCGCTAATTATTCCATTGTCAAGACCAGCCATAAATACACCAATTGTAAATAAGATAATTGGCCATTTTTGTGACTTTATCTGCTTTTCCACTAAATCACCTGCTTTAAGCTATACTAATACGCTTCTTTTCGATAATGTTTTCTTTTTAACAACAAAATTTTACCCTTTCAAAAGAAAAAGGCTCCTAATCAGAGCCTTAACCTTTAAATAAACCTGCAATACTATCGATTAGATCTTGGAAGAATTTTGAAACCTTATCCCAGAATCCTTCATCGATATTTATATCCCCTAGTCTATCTTTAATCGTTGAAGTAATGTCTTCAAGCTGTTGTTTCACTTTATCAAAATCAATATCTAATTCTCTCATTCTTTCAAATAGATCAGTAAGCAATTGACGATCCTCTTCACTTAAATTGATCTCCAATTTATCAAGTTGTTCCTGAACAATTTTTTCGACATCTTCTCTAGTAGCCGGGTCTTGATCAGCAATTGCCTTCTTTATTTCAGTCATTAATTCTGTAACAGTTTCTTGCGTTAATCCTTCTTTTTCGGATAACTCAGTTGCTATGGATAACTCATCATTAGCAACTTCCATTCTATCTTTATCTAAATCCGCACCAGCCGCATCATATGCCTTATAAATACCTGTTAACGCAGAATGGCCTGTTACCTGTAATGGTGATGCCACTTCAATTAATGCATTTTCTACTCCCGCTGTAAGTAGCGCATTGCTATACATTTCACTTGTTACTTGAGTGATATTGTCAGCTGTCACAATATTGACAACAATACCATGTCCTTTGTCTTTATGTGTAATTTTTACAGATGAATACATATTTGAATTGGGATTTCCATCTATATAATGCGCGATATCTTTTCCGGTTACTTCCATTTCAGTTACATTATCTTGGTCAACATCAAGTATTCTGCGTACTTCTGCTTTTTGATCCTCTGTTAAATTTCCGCCATAAACTACAATTGGTGCACCTAATAATTCATTAATTCCTTCATCTTTTGCATAAGCTGATTGTACAAACAGAGTTGAACTAAAAGCTAGTCCAAATACAAACGTAAGCATTATAAATAGTTTACTAATATATTTCATCTGATAAACTCCTTTTTTAAACTTATACATATTCTATGCCTTCTTATCACAAAATACAATTAAAAAATTATGAATTAAAATATCTTTTTTTACAATGTATAAGCAATTCCATTGCAACAATGATCAAAATAATGATATAACTACATTACAAAAAGTTAATAAAAAAGGTTTGTGAAAATTAATGGGTATTGTTATTGTGGACGTTTGTAGTGCTAACCTCCTCACAACATTAAATATAGAAGAAATTATTGAAGGTGAATTTCCAGAAGTTGCTGTGATTATGAATAGTTGCTTATCTTATTGTGGACTATGTGCAAATAGTCCTTATGCTCTTGTTAATGGAAAATTAGTTCACGGAAAAACACCTGAACAATGTTTAGAGAAAATTAGAGAAGAAATTAAGAAAGAATTAGCTATTTATGCGTAAGCTAATTCTTTTTTCTTTGAAGTAATTTATAAGCTACTATTAAGTATGGCTAGGACATCGGTTTCGCTTAATCGTTTAAAATTACCGCATTTTGGGGCAGCTTCTAATGTTTTTTGTGCGATTAATGGTAATGTTTCATCAGTTATGTCATATTCGCTTAATTTAGATGGCGCTCCCCATGAGGTCCAAATATGCGCTAACGCTTCGATTCCCTTTTCTGCAATTTCCATTTTCGTTTTTCCTGTAGCATCTATACCAAGTACGTTTATTGCTAATTGACTGAACTTATTAACATTTTGTTTATCAAACACGTATTTCATCCAGTGAGGATATAAAATTGCCATACCGCCCCCATGAGGAATATCATGTACTGCGGAGAGTGCATGATCAATATGATGCGTGGCCCAGTCACCTACAAACCCCATATTTAATTGATCACTTAATGCAATCGTACTTGCATAAGCTATCGTTTCACGAAGCTCGTAATTATCTAAATCCTCCAACAGCTTAGGCGTGACGTCGATTAGAGTTCGTAAAACACTTTCACAAAATTGATCTTGGATCGGTGTATTTTTCCCCGTATGAAAGTAATGTTCCAATATATGAGACATCGTGTCTACAATTCCATTGACGGTCTGTTCTCTTGGCACAGTTGTCATGAAAGATGGATCAACGATTGAAAATTTAGCTCTTGAAAAAGAGGAAACCCATGCACGTTTTTCTTTCGTTTCCCAATCAGAAATAACTGAGGTTAAGCTCATTTCTGCACCTGTACCAGAAATAGTCACAACAGATCCATATGGCAAACCATCTTCTGCTCTACTCTTCCTGCTTATTATATCCCATACATCTCTATCAGTCTTCGCTCCAACTACGATTGCCTTCACGCAATCAATCACGCTTCCTCCACCGACTGCCAAGACAAATTCAATGTTTTCACGCTTACATAGGGCTATTCCTTTCCGAACAGTGGTTACTCGTGGATTTGGTTCTACACCGCTTAATTCTACCCATTCAATTTCCGCCTGTTCTAGTAATGTTATTATTTGATTATAGAGTCCATTTTTCTTAATGCTCCCCCCTCCATACACAAGGAGCACTTTTTTCCCATATGCAGAAACTTCTTTCGGTAAATGACTCAGTTGACCTCTTCCAAAAAGAAGTTTTGTTGGATTAAAATACATAAAAGACTCCATATTTTCACCCCCATTCATAATATAAAAAAATAAAGGAGTTATAAAACCCCTTTATTTTAAATAAGCAACTGCGTCAATTTCCACTAATACGTCTTTTGGTAAACGGCTAACTTCGACCGTTGCACGGGCAGGATAAGGCTTTTTCAAATAACGGCCATATATTTCATTAACTGTTCCAAAGTTATCCATGGATTGTAAGTAAATAGTAAATTTAACTACTTGCGAAAATGTAGCTCCACCTTCCATCAGGACAGTTCTTAAGTTTTCCATTACTTGAATGGTTTGTTTTTCAATACCTTCTGCAACATTCCCCGTTTCCGGATTGATACCGATCGCTCCTGATGCATATAAGAAGTCTCCTGCAATGATTGCCTGTGAATATGGTCCAATAGCTGCTGGTGCTTTATTTGTAAAAACTTCTTTCATTCATACATCTTCCTCTCCGTTTATATTCATGCTTACTTTAATAATAACAATTAATTCTCCTCTTTAAAACAGTAAAGTTGTCTTTCTCTTATATTACTTTCCATATATGCTAACAAAATGTATCCGTTATCATTTAATTTTAGAATATGTCTAGACTAATTAGGTTACTTTTAATTTTACTTCGTTGCAAATTTCTGTCTATATTCCATTACATCTCGCGCATAATATATGTCTCCATAACACGCATCAAACTGTTTAGACTCTTTTCGTAAGCAACTGTATAGAGTAGGATCTTGAGCATTTTTATACATTTTTTGAGAAAATGCGATAATTTCTTCTTGACTATACCTTTTATTATTTTCCTTTAGGTAATATATGAAACCAATACCAAAATTATACGATTGCACCGCTAATTCAATGTTACCATCTGCAGCCTTTAATGTTTCTGCAAAATAAGCAACTCCTTGTTTAATCGATTGTTCAGGATCTGTAATACAGCCTACCTCTCCACAAAGGCTTTCAGAAGACTGCATGGGATCATCTCCACGACCTCCCGACTCTTGTAACATCATTGCTAACAATACATCACTATGTTCTTCAATTTCATATTCCTTCGCATACTTTTCAACTGTCGGCCGGTGCTGTTCTACCCTTTTTGTAAATACATGTTGAACAATTGTTCCATTTTTTAATTTATCTTTAGCTGTATATAATGACACTCCTACGAGTAATAAAGTCATCATCGTAACTAGGGCAACCACCCGAATAAGAATCTTAAACTTTTTTCCTTTCATACTATGTGTGCCCCTAACTTCCTAATTTACTAGTTTACTTGTTGCTCAAATAACTCTTTCTTTCTCCATCCTCCATATTGGTAATATGCCGCAGCAAGTACACTACTTATCATAAAACTTGCCCCCATTCCGAAAGCAATTCCTATTTCATCATAAATGCTAGAAAAGAGATATGTCAACGGGTATCTTAACACCCAAAAAGAAATAATATTTAATACGAGCACTTGATACATCGCACCTGAAGCCCTGACAACACCATTTAAAATAAAATTTATCCCTAAAAATGGAAAACAAAATGCCATGACACGAAGATATTTTGTAGCGAATATCACTGCATCACTTTCTTGGATAAACATTCTGACTCCGTATTCGGCAAATATAATAATGAAAATTCCAACTAAACACATGATTGAAAAATTATACAGTAATCCATATTTCGTAATTTGATGGACACGACGCCAATTGGAAACTCCGATATTTTGACCGGCCATACTGTTGACAGCCGTACCAAGCGCATGAGCGGGCAGCATAATAATACTGTCAATACGTTGTGCGGCGCCAAAGCCCCCAACTACTGCTCCTCCAAATAACGTAACGACACTCATAATTGCGGCAGAGCCAGCAGAAATAACAGACATTTGCAATCCAGCTGGGATACCCAAATTTAAGATCAACTTAACCTCTTTCCATTTCGGCCTCCATGGAAGTTGAAAGGGAACTAAATTATTTCGTAGCACGTAATACATCCCATATATAAATGCTATTCCTTGAGCGATAATCGTTGCATAAGCTGCTCCTTTAACGCCCATCTTAAATCCTGCTATGAATAATGGATCTAAAAAAATATTTAACAATACAGCAATCATAACGAATTTTAATGGACTTTTACTATCGCCTATTGACCGAAGGACAGTACTGATAAAATTATAACCAAATAAAAACAGCATACCTATAAAATTAATTTGTAAGTATCCGACTGCGAGTGGCAATAATGACTCAGGAGTACCTAACAATTTTAATAACGCTTCCGATAATACATACCCAGCTACACTAAATATAATCGCAAGAATGGTGAGTATGACTACAAAAGCATTTAAATAGTTTTTTAACCCAGTCTTACTGTCTTTTCCTTTTTGTTGAGATAAAATAGTTAAAGCCGCATTATTAAGACCTATAACAAACGAGAGCATTGTAAAAATAATTGCTCCAGATATAGTAACTGCGCCCAATGCTTCTGCACCAAGTAAGTTTCCTATCCATAAACTATCGACCATTTGATAAGACGTCTGTAAAAGGTTTGCTAACATGATCGGACCTGAAAAGAAAACGAGTTGTTTTAAAATATTTCCCTTTGTAAAGTTATACTGTTTCCCCATGTCTATCGACTCCTACTATTAATCTATTCTATCTGATCAGACTTTGTTTTGTTAGCGAAAACATTTAAACATTTTTCAGTATTTTCAAATAAATCAATTATATGGTATTATTAGACAAATAGAATATTAAGAAGGGGTTGGTATATTTGATGAATCATGCGTTAACTGTTGGAGCAATGATGGAACATGCGGAAACTTTTTTCCCCAAAAAAGAAGTTATCTCACAGACACATGACAAAATCCACCGGCTAACCTACAAAGAAATTGGCAAACGAACACGTTGTCTTATGAGTGCTTTAGATCGACTAGGGATCAAAAAAGGCGATCGAGTCGGCACACTGGCATGGAATACACATCGCCATCTTGAAATTTATTTTGCAGCTCCTGGCATCGGCGCGGTATTACACACAATAAACATTCGATTAACTCCAGAACATATTGCTTACATTATTAATCATGCAGAAGATCAAATACTTTTTGTTGATGAAGATATTTTACCTCTCGTAGATAAACTCCAACACCATTTAAAAACGGTAAAAGCATATATTGTGATGACCGACAAAGATGAACTACCTACAAACAACCTACCTAATGTATACTCCTATGAAGATTTAATCATGAACGGAAACGAAAATTACGAATATATAAAAGATATTGATGAAAATGATCCTGCTGGTATGTGCTATACATCTGCTACGACCGGAAAACCAAAAGGTGTATTATACTCACATCGTGCCATCGCATTACATAGCTATGCATTAGGCTTAGCTGATACAGCCGCTTTATCAGAGTCTGACGTAGCAATGGCCGTTGTTCCTCAGTTTCACGTTAATGCTTGGGGACTACCTTTTGCTTGTACATGGTTTGGATCCACTCAAGTTTTGCCAGGACCTCGATTTACACCTGAGAGACTAGCTTCTTTTATTGAAGATTTTCGAGTAACTGTTACAGCAGGAGTTCCTACTATTTGGCTTGGTTTATTAAAAGAATTAGAACAAAAAGAATACGATGTTAGTAGTTTAAGAGGAGTCCTATGCGGGGGATCCGCTGCACCGATCGGAATGATTAGGGCTTTTGAAGAAAAACATCGTATCCCTTTCTTTCATGCATACGGCGCAACAGAAACAACACCACTCGCAACCTATTCTCGACTAAAAAGCTATCAACAAGACATATCAGAAGAAGAAAAGATTATAGAAAAAACAAGACAAGGAATTTTGATCCCCGGACTGGAAATGAAAGTGGTTGGAGATGAAGGAGAAATTCCTTGGGATAATGAAACTATGGGAGAACTATTACTACGTGGACCGTGGATTGCTGATAGCTATTACAATGATGAGCGCTCAGAAAAAGCGTTTACCGATGGATGGTTTCACACAGGTGATGTAGTAACAGTAGATGAAGAAGGAACGATAAAAATAGTAGACAGAACGAGCGATTTAATTAAAAGTGGCGGCGAATGGATTTCTTCTGTAGAACTTGAAAATGTGTTAATGGCGCATGATGCAGTATTTGAAGCTTGTGTTGTAGCTATGCCAGACGAAAAGTGGCAAGAGCGCCCTATAGCATGTGTTGTTCTACATGATAACTATGTTGATAAAACGAGCAAAGAAGAATTACTCGATTTTCTAAGACCACAATTCGCTAAATTTTGGATCCCAGACGATGTACTTTTTGTAGAAGAAATACCAAAATCCTCCGTAGGAAAATTTTTAAAACGTGAACTTAGAAGATCCGTACTGGAACACTATCAAGCAGAGAGCGAAGAGATCTAGCTAATTGATATATATTCATACAAAAGAAGCCACCTAAAGCATTCTTTTAGCAGTAACTCTTAATGGCCGCAAAACTATGAAGTAATTATTTATGCATCAATAACGGACGAATAATCACATTGCTTTTATGCTCCCCTAGTGAAGAAGACGTGAACTGAGGGGAGCATTTGCTAGTGTTATGCTACCGAGAACTTATAAGAGACAAGCTGGGGACCTATGCTAGTGTGTCACCTGACACGAGTGGCTATTTATCTTATCTACGTAAAAACATTTTTGCTTCTTTTATATAGTTTCATCGTTAGCTCAAAACGATGAAATTGGAAATAAGGTAACGAATAACGGTTAATCGTTACCTAAAAAGGCGAATTATGGAATGTAAGGAACGAATAACATCTAATGTTACCCAAAAAGGCGAACTATGAAATTAAAGGAACGAATAACATCTAATCGTTACCCAAAAAGGCGAACTATGAAATTAAAGGAACGAATAACATCTAATCGTTACCCAAAAAGGCGAATTATGGAATGTAAGGAACGAATAGTATCTAATCGTTACCTAAAACGGCGAATTATGGAATTAAAGTGAATAATTCAGATAGAAATAAAAGCTTTGCCTTCATAGTAAACCAAAAAATATTCTTTATTTACTTTTTTAGTAGAAAATTGTCAAACTTTCCATCGTAATAACAAAATAAAAACCCGCAATAGATTCAAAACAGTTTGAATCCATGCGGGATTTTCTTTCCTTACTTTTTCATTTATTCAACCCAGCGACCAGTAACAACCTTTTTCCTCGTATAAAACTGTAACCCATCTTTTCCGTTCGCATGTAAATCTCCATAAAAGGAATCTTTCCATCCAGAGAACGGGAAGAATGCCATTGGAGCTGGAACCCCAATATTCACTCCTAACATCCCGGCATCGATATTCTCTCTAAATTTTCTAACGCTACCACCGTTGTTTGTAAAAATACAAGATCCATTTGCAAAATTTGATTTATTTGTTAGTTCAATGGCCTCATCTAAATCTTTCACTCTACTTATAGATAAAACAGGAGCGAAAATTTCATCTTGCCAGATCTTCATTTCACTTGTAACGTTGTCAAAAATCGTTGGCCCTACAAAATAGCCGCCATCTTGAGCACTTTTATCTTTTCGGCCATCCCGGATTAATCTTGCTCCTTCTTTTTCTCCTGTCTCTATATATTGAAGTGTTCTTTCTTTATGAGCATCACGAATTACCGGGCCAAGGAAAATTCCATCATCTAACCCATTTCCAATTGTAATTTCATTCGCTTTATGAACTAACTGATCGATAAACTCATCTGCAATTGATTCTTCCACTGCAACTACTGAGCAGGCCATGCAACGCTCTCCAGCCGACCCAAATGCTGCATTTAATATTTGTGTAGAAGAATGATCTAAGTTTGCATCTTTTAAAACGATTGAATGGTTTTTTGCTCCAGCTAAAGCCTGCACGCGTTTCAGATTAGCAGTTCCACGCTTATATACATATTCAGCTACTGGTTGAGAACCAACGAACGAAATAGCGGCAACATCCTCATGATCAAGTAGACCATTTACGACATCATGGGCACCGTGTACAATATTCAGTACACCTTCTGGTAACCCTGCTTCCACAACCAATTCAGCCAATCGATTCGCTAACAGAGGGGTACGTTCAGATGGTTTAAGGACAAATGTGTTTCCTGTCACAAGTGCCATTGGGAACATCCATGTAGGTACCATCATTGGAAAATTAAATGGTGTTATTCCTCCAATTACACCGATTGGATAGCGATAAACCCCTGAATCCAACCCTTGTGAAATGGATGGAAGTTGCTCACCCATCATTAATGTAGGCGCTCCTGCAGCAAATTCGACACACTCAATTCCCCGTAATACTTCTCCATGTGCTTCGGTGTAATTTTTTCCGTTTTCTACTGTAATAAGCCTAGCTAATTCATCCCAATGTTCTACTAATAATTGCTGATATTTAAATAGAATTCTTGCTCGCTTAGGCACAGGCTCCTCTTTCCATGTTTTAAATGTTTCCGCTGCTACCTTAACTGCCTCATCAAGCTCTTCTTTTGTTGAGATTGGAACTTGTGCAATAATTTCACCTGTAGCTGGATTGTAAACCGGTTCTGTTCTGTCCGTCTTTGATTCTACCCATTTTCCACCGATAAAATTTTTTACTTTTTGAGCAACTTGTGTTGTCATTCCTATTCCTCCTTAACTAATTTTTAGCAAATGCTTCTTTTAAAATCGTAACAATAAACTCTAGATCATCATCTGTTATATTTAAAGGTGGGCTAAGAGCGATAATATTGGTAAACCCTGCAACTGTATCACCATTTTTACCAATGATTAAGCCTTTGCTTCTGCAGTAACTGATAATTAAATCAACGAATTCTCTTTCTGCAGGTTCTTTCGTTGCTTTGTTCTTAACAAGTTCAATACCAATTAATAAACCTTTTCCTCTTATATGGCCAACGAAAGGATGGTCTTCTAACTCAGATAATTTCTGCCTTAGTTTTTCACCCATAACTTCCGAACGTTCAATTAATTTCTCATCTTCGTATATTTCCATATTTTTCAAAGCCAATGCACATGCCGCAGGATTACCTCCAAAAGTACTTACATGACGAAAATGGTCATATTCCCCCTGTCCTTTAAATGCGTCATAAATTTCTTTTCGAACTGCCGTAGCTGCTAAAGGTAAGTACCCACTCGTAATTCCTTTCGCCATTGTTACAATGTCCGGCTTAATTCCAGCGTGCTGAAAACCGAACTTTTTACCAGTACGGCCAAAACCACATATAACCTCATCAATGATCAGTAACGTATTATGTTTGTCGCAAATTTCTCTCACTCGTGGCAAATAACTTTCATGAGGAACAATCACTCCACCACCTGTTATAATTGGTTCCATGATTACCCCAGCAATCGTTTTACTTAATTCCCACGTCATGACTCGATCTATCTCATCGGCGGCTGCCAGACTTTGTTCCTCCAACGTCCCTTGATAAGGACTTCTATATATGTCGGGGGGAGTCACATGAATAAAGCCTTGTGCTAATGGCTCATACATATACTTTCTTTGGGCCTGCCCTGTCGCTGCCAATGCCCCCATTGAATTACCATGGTACCCCCGATATCTTGAAATAAATTTTTGTCTGCTCGGCTCCCCATTTTGTTGGTGATATTGGCGAGCAATTTTGAATGCTGTTTCATTCGCTTCCGAACCGCTGTTAGAGAAAAAGACAACATAGTCATCTTCAAGCCAATCACTAATCTTTTCCGCTAATTTGATAGCTGGGATATGACTTTGGGACATGGGGAAATACGCCATTTTTTTTAATTGCTCATAAGCTACTTCTGCAAGCTCACTTCTGCCATATCCTGTATTCACACACCAAAGACCAGCCATTGCATCAAGAAACTTATTCCCTTCAACATCTGTAATCCACGCCCCGGTGGCTTCGTCAGCTATAATAGTAGAATCAGGATTAAACGGCTTTACTGCATGCCAAACGTATTTTTCATCTTTTTTTGATAAATCGCCAGTGTCCGTAATCAATTAACTCTCTCCTCTCTCTCCTAATCTCTTACTTATAATGATATATTGTTTTTTCCATTAGCCATTAGACAGAATGTTAAATATTTTCCATTTTCTTTTAACCTATAAAGGATGATATTTACCGGTAATAGCATCCACCGTTAAATAAAATTCCGACCTTTCCTTCTCTCCTTTCACAATCCAATAAGGACGATAAAATTCTACATGATGCTTTAATCTCAAGGTTGGCATCTTTAAAATTTTCATACGGGAATAGATAGATTCAAATAAAAATTTTTCCGCTATTATCTTAGCTTCATCTATACTTATATTTCTTCTCAGCACAAATTTATCATCCACATTCTTTTTAACAATGAATTCAGGAGCCTGATCTGCTACTGCCCCCACTTTATTCATACCATCGATTGTACACCCTGCTTTTTTTCCAACTCTATTTATCCGACCAGTTGGTTCCACAAGAAATTCATAAAATAAATATGGATAGTATATTAATGTTTTAACTTTATAGGAGACATTGGCATCCATTTTTTCAAGTGACTGCTTTAATGTTTCTTTCTCGAATGAAATTATTTCCGTTTTTAGTGATCTCATTTTAATTGGCCCTCAATAGACAATTGTTTAGAAACAAAAGTAGAGATACTTTTAGCTTCAGGACTAATTTCACAAGAAATATTTTTCTCGATATTACTCGGTAATAACCTTGGACCCTTTGCCTCTTCAAATATTTTAAAAACTTCTTCCGATGGTGGCGTTCCAAACCTATTTCCGATTATCATTCCTAAAATAGAAACAAGTAACCCTCCTAAAAACGGATGAATGCCAGTGCTAGCTTGCCAATCAAACGTTGTCCATAGAATATGAGAAATGCTACCTGCTATCATAGCGGTTAAAATACCAACTTTATTGGAATTACGCCAGTAAACGGAACAAATATAAGGAACAAGAAAACTATTACCTAACGTTCCAAAAGCAAATACGACAAGAGCAAAAACCGATGGAGGTTGTTTAATTGCTACAATAATTCCAATAATCCCAGCAAGTAAAATACTAATCCTCGAAACAAGAATCATCCGATTCTGATCAGCAGTTTTATTCATAAACCGTTGATATACGTCTCGTGACAAAATGGTGCCTGCTTGCATTAAGATCGAATCAGATGTTGACATTATGGCCGCCATAACAGCCGATAAAAGAATTGCAGCAAATAATCCTGGGAAAAACGTATACGCAAGTTCTGATACGACCATTTCCGGATCTGCGATATTTGGGAGTAAGATGATCCCAATTAATCCGAGTAAATATGGTGAAAATGCCATTGCTTGGTTATAAATAGCTGTCCATAAAGTTGCTGTCTTTACTGTCTTCGTACTTTTCATGGACATATGCCGTACAACGACATGTGGTAGCCCCATATAACCGATTGAATAAATTAAAATTGCACCAATAATAACTCCCCACTGGCCATAAAATTCTAAATCTTTTCCCCAAATACTTAAGTAGGAGGGATCAATCTTTGCAAGGGAGGCATTAAGCCCTGATAATCCTCCTACATGGATAAGTCCCATAACTAATATTCCTACCATACCTACTAGCATGACAATCGATTGGAAAAAGTCTGTCCAAACAACTGCTAAATAGCCGCCAGTTACTGTGTAAACAATAATAACACTAACCCCAATTATTAATGCTGTTTCATACGATAATCCTGTTAGTGCTTCAAGCGCTTTACCAGAAGCTATAAATTGAGCAAAAACGTAAGCAAATAGAAAAACAATAGAAATAACTGCTCCAACAATTCGGATTGCCGTACTTTCATAACGCTTTTCTAAATACTCAATTGAGGATAAAGCTTTTAATAACTCAGACATCCGCCGCATCCGTTTTCCTAATACAGATAAGTTAACAATACTACCTCCAGCGTCACCTATTCCATAAAGAATAGCATACCAACCTCTTTGGAAGGCTTCTGCCGGTCCTCCAAGAAACATAAATCCACTCATAGAAGTACTCTGCATTGTGAGTGCAGTTACAGCGGGTCCAAGACTTCGATCTCCAAGTAAATAGCTGTCGACTGATTTAGATGCTTTTCTTGAGAAATACAAACCGATTAAAAGTAGAATGAATAAGTAGATAATAAAAACAATGGCGTCCGAACCCATTTACTTCATCTCCTTTTCGTCTAAATTTGCATAATATTCGTCTTCCAAATCATCCTTCCGTTTATTTACGAAGTACATAACAATTCCTGCGGTTAACCAGATAAAAGGCCATGGGACGACTAACCAAAATGTCTCTGGAGGCAGATTAAACATCAGAACACCTCTCTTTCTTTTGGGCAATAATGTTATATTTATATTAGGTGAACCTTCTATCTATGACATTAGACATTATGTCAAACGTTGACATCGCTTTCATTAACGATCTGATTAATCTTATAATTTTCTCTCGCGAAGAATTAATTTAGAGGTTTTTAACTAAGAAGAGGAAAGTTCAACTAGAGGTGTACGAGTAATTGCCAAGATATATGGAGGACTCTGTCTTGAACTCTAAATGAACCATTACTTCAACTGAAAGAAAATAGGGAACGATTAATTACTTTTCGTTCCCTTGTCACTAACTCTTTTCTACACAAGGTCCTTAGAGAGATAACGGGATGCTATACTTGAATTACTTATGTTAGAAATCTTTATTCATTCTCTAAGAGACTAATTACCGTATTTAGTAATACATTAACTCCCTTTTCACAGTCCTCCCAATCCGTTTTCTCGTTCTCCATATGGCTCTTTCCATTTATACTTGGAACGAATATCATTGTTGTAGGAATATAACTCGCAATAAATTGAGCATCGTGTCCCGCTCCGCTAACGACCCTACTATTCGAATAATGAAGAGCGTCAGCCGACTTCTCTACTAAATCTCGGAGATGGGGCGCAAACCATACCGTATCTCTATCCCATAATTTTCTAATCTCAATTGTAGCTAAATCACGGGAAGGGGAATTACCTAAACTCTCAACAATCGCTTCGACCTGTCTAATCACTTGAGGATCCTTATGTCTAGCTTCAATTGTAAAAATTGTTTTTTCGGGGATGACCGTGTGAATATTTGGTAAAACATTCATCCTTCCAATCGTGTACACTAACTGTTCATCTAGTTTTCTTAAATATTCACGAGCAGACATTATTAGATCATTTGCAACAAAAAGTGAATCTCTTCTCATATTCATTGGAGTTGTGCCTGCATGATTCGATTCACCGGTTATTTCTATTTCATAACATACCATCCCTACAACACAGTCCACTACTCCTATTGAAGTAGAGGTATTATCAAGGACAGGGCCCTGCTCAATATGTAACTCCAAAAAGGCAGTTGCCTCGGTTAACCGATTTTCGTATTCTCCCACATAATTAATTGCATCTAAAGCTTCTCGGAACGTTACCCCATTTACATCGGTTGATTCCATCATTTTTTCTTTCTGAAATTTTCCCGATAGGACGCCCGAAGACATCATAGCAGGATCAAATCTTGCACCTTCTTCATTCGTAAAATTTACGACTGTTATAGGAATCCTTGGAGTAATATTATTATCTATAAGCGTTTCGATCACTTCTAAGCCCGCAATTACTCCTAAAGCGCCATCGTATTTGCCACCTTTTTTCACGGAATCGAGATGAGACCCAATAACAATCGGAGGCTTATTCTCTTTGCCTTCTAACGTACCATACATATTGCCCATATCATCGACCTTAACAGCTAACCCTAACCTTTCACAATACTCTCGAAAATAATTACGAACCAAACGATCTTCTTCCGATAAAGCGAGACGAGTTACTCCTCCATTCGCAGTTTCACCAAACTTAGCAAACTCCTCAATTTTCTCTTGAACTCTTCCTTTTTTCACTGCTAACAAATTCGTTTTCATCTCATGACACCTCTAACTTTTTTATATTTATGATTGATAATGGATAAACCACTTCATTTGTTATACCAGCATTGCATAGAAATTAAACGATAAGCTCTAATTTTTTACTTTGGAGTATAGACCATCCCGCAATGGCCTCATTAAACTTTACTTGAATCAATTTCACAATTCACTAAGTCGAGCACAGATCCGAATATTCTTTAGATTGCAGAAATACATCGATTTCTACTACAGGTGGTCGCTTTCACCACAGGCATAAGAGCGACATCAGGTCAAGCAACGTTAGCGCTTTGCTTTCTCTGTGTCTCCTTTACCGCGGGCGGTGCCCCGACGAGGAGTATGCCGACGTTGCCCGCAAAGGGCGTTGTTAGTTGGCCTTCCTTGACTATTTCCCTGTGAGTCTCACCGATGCCTTTTATCCCGCAGGAGTCGCCACCTTTCGTTTCAATCTTAGTAATGTGTTGTTATATATATGAACTATTAGTAAATAATTTGGTTATTTGTTCGGATTTTCTATTAGAATTAGTACTTATGAAATTCATTCATTAAAGAAAAAAACTTATCATCTCCGTGTATTGATCAACTCTTTGTCTGAAATAACAAGTTTCTTTAATCTAACCGGACATTTATTTATCTATCTTTTTTAAAATATCTACTTTTACGCACCTTGCTGCTGGCTGATTAATAAGACTGAAAAATACTTTCTCCCCTCTGGGGTAATGATATGCAATACTTCCTTGTCTTCCTGCTCATTATTTTCAAACTCTATATATGCGCCGTTCAAATTTTCAGTAACCTTTGTAATTTTATATCCTTTTTGAATCAAAAAGTCAATTTGGTCTCTTTCTTGCAAAAATATTTTATATTCACTCATTGCAATTCCACCTTTCACAATAAAAACTACAAGATCCTATTAATATATGACTTTTTATAACTTGAGTTTTTTTCAGTTACGTACGTCTATTCCAACAAATATATGAATAACCTCCTTTTCATGACATACATCCATTCAAGATTAATTATGTTAGAACCCGCGCTCTCTTAACTACCTCAAGTCAATTAACTAACTTTTGTATCTTCCTTCTTCTCTACATCAATGACCCAATCTCTCCCTACAGTAGTTCCTAAATACTTTTCGTCACTAGGGTCTTCTAGTTCCGCTTGTTGATATTTTTTAAACCACCAGTGTTTGGCTAAAAAGTAATATGCGACCCCTGCGACGATACATCCAACAAAGAAGGAATATGTTTGGAATAATAATGCGACTCCTCCACCCAATATAAATGAAATCATGCCTGCCCAGTTTATTCCATGATGAAAGCGATATTGACCATCACCCTCATATAAATCTGGTACATTTAATCGACGCTTACGAATGATATAATAGTCAGTAATAATGATTCCTACTGTTGCAGATAAAATAGCGCCACTTATGATTAAGAATGGTATAATCACATCGAGAATGGCCCATGGTCTCGACAGCACAGCGATAGCACCGGCTATAATTACTCCGAGAAAATAAGGTACTTTAGGTCCACCAATATTAGAAAATACAGTTGCGGCAGGCACAACGTTTGCTGGTGTATTCGTTGACCACTGGGCAAACACAATCATTAGAAACAAAACGGCTAAAACAATACCACTAGTTGAAAGTAACTTTATTGCGGCAACAGGGTCATAGTCACCTACTGCAATATAAGCAATAGCCCCTATTGCAACTACAAATGTTTGGACAATAGGCATAACAATGATACTACCTACCCACATACCTTTATTTCGCTTCCACCAATTTCTTTCAAACCTTGGTGCTGTTACATATCTAGAGATATTCATTAGGTCATTTGCCAAGGTTGCCCAGTATCCCATCGTCCCAGTTACTATTAACATAAAGGCAGTAAACATTAAGCCTGCTGAAACAGGTTCTTCAAT
Source organism: Pseudogracilibacillus sp. SE30717A (assembly GCF_037071985.1). Taxonomy (NCBI): domain Bacteria; kingdom Bacillati; phylum Bacillota; class Bacilli; order Caryophanales; family Bacillaceae; genus Pseudogracilibacillus; species Pseudogracilibacillus sp. SE30717A. The sequence goes on from NZ_JAXHDF010000001.1 coordinate 298,483, forward strand.
CCACGTCCATACATTACGGTCAATGGAGGCTGCTTCTTTACCCAAAATCACATACATCCAAATTGCTATGATGATAACTGTAGGAGCGGCCAAATTAGCAAAACGTTCAATTGCTTTAATTCCTAGAATTGTATTCGTTAATTGAACTGCAATGAATACGATGAAACAGATAAACCAATTATCAAATCCCCAAAATATATTAAATATAGCGTTCATAGCCGTCGCACCAAAATAGGTGTTAATCCCAAACCAAATAGACGCTGTTGTTGCCCTAATCAAGGCAGGAATATGTGTACCAACGGTTCCAAAAGGAGCACGGATATATACCGGGAAAGATAAGCCATGTTCAATCCCCACATCCGATGTAATTGTCATAAAAAGCCCTATTAAAATACACCCCACCATGGAAGCGGCCAAGACCCAGAAAAGCGAGAGGTTCGCCATACCTGCTCCCCCAAGTGCAAAGGCTGAAATTACGATAGCCATACCTACCCACATCACACCAAATCCAAATGTGCTAACTACCCTTTCTTTTTGGGTAGATGGAAGCAAATCGGGGGATTTTAAATAATCAGTATTCTTCATAACCATTCTCCATTCTTTCATTATTTTTTAACGAAGAACATTTCATTTTCTTCCTTTCAATGACCCTCTTCAATGGAGATATGCACTTATGATGAGCTCACGAGAAGAAAAGGATCCAAAAATAATTGGACAGTTCTTTTATTTATGTTGCGTGTTGGCGATAAAATAAAAGATATTTTTTACCTAAGCTCTCATGTTCCTAATGATTAACTTTCTTTCATTGAGACACTCCCTTCTATAATTTTTTAATATTCTGAATAATTTACCCGTAAACATTTATCCAGCTATATAAAATGGAGGGAGAAGATAATATCTCCCCCACTTCAACGTAAATATAGTTAGATCGTGTAAGTTCTGTTATCTGTTCTGTAATTCTCACCGTATTTAGCACGCTTTATATACTGTCCAGCGCCTAATTTACCGACAAATCTTTTATCTCGAACAACAAATTCACCTCGAGAAAGAACGGAAACAGGCTCACCTGTTATTTTCATTCCTTCAAAAGCATTATAGTCAACTGCCATATGGTGGGTATCAACAGATATTGTTCTTTCAATCATTGGATCGAAAATAACAATATCCGCATCTGCGCCGACTGCTATTGTTCCTTTTCTTGGATAGAGTCCAAATAATTTAGCAGCTCTCGTTGAAGTAATATCAACAAACTGGTTTAAAGAAATCCTGCCTTTTGTAACCCCTTCTGAGAAAAGAATGCTAACTCGATCTTCAATCATCGGTCCGCCATTTGGAATTTTAGAAAAATCACCTTTTCCAAGATCTTTTTGCCCTACGAAATCAAATGAGCATTGGTCAGACCCAATTGTATGGAGTTGACCCGTTTTTAATGCGGTCCACAGTACGTCTTGGTTCCACTTTTCTCGTAAAGGAGGAGACCATACATATTTAGCACCTTCAAAATTTTCCCTTTCTAAATAGGTTTGATCCAGCATTAAATACTGCGGACATGTTTCTCCCCATATGTCAATTCCATTATCTCTAGCTTCCGCTATTTTACTAACAGCTTCTGCACATGTTACGTGAACAACATATAATTGCGAATTAGCTAAACCGGTGAATGTAGCTGCTCTTTCTGTGGCTTCCCCTTCAATTTCCGGTGGTCTAGTTAATGCATGATAAATAGGATCTGTGTTTCCTTCTTTTAAAGCTTTTTTAACCAAATGATCGATTACATCCCCATTTTCGGCATGCACCATGACGAGTGCTCCAAGTTCCTTTGCTGCAATCAGTGTTTGGAAAAGTGTTTCATCGTCAGCCTGCAGTACATTTTTATAGGCCATAAATACTTTAAATGATGTAATTCCCTCATTATCAATTACAGAAGGAAGTTCAGCTAATACAGCATCATTCACTTCCCCGATCATTAAATGAAACCCATAATCGATAACTGCCTTTTCTGATGATTTTGCATGCCAAGTTTCAATGGCGTCTTTTAAAGGCTCTCCTTTATTTGTTAAACAAAAATCAATTATCGTAGTCGTTCCTCCAAAAGCAGCCGCGATCGTACCTGTTTCAAAGTCATCTTTTGTTACCGTCCCACCAAAAGGCATTTCAAGATGAGTATGTGGGTCAACCCCGCCGGGAAAAACGTAATGGCCAGTCGCATCAACTACTTCTGTATCGTTAAGGGTCAGATTTTTTCCTATTTGGGTAATTACACCATTTTCAATTAATACATCTGCCTGATATGTATCAGAAGCGGTCACAATTGTTCCGTTTTTGATAATTTTCTTCATTTTTCTCACCCCTTGGAAAGTTTATCTATGACATTCACATTACTAGAAGCCATACTTAAAGCAGCCTGGCGTTCATTCCACGTCATTGCCGGGAGTTCACTTGGGATTTCAATCATATCGATCGCACCGTCAACTGGACAGACAATTACACATAGATTACATCCAACACAGTCCTCTTCTCTGACCCTTAATATGTCATTTCCATTTTCATCTTTTAACATATCAATACATTGATGAGATGTATCTTCACAGGCTATATGACATTTGTTGCAATTAATACAAATATCATTATTTATTCTTGCAACAATCTCATAGTTAAGGTCAAGATTACCCCAATCTGTATATTTTGGAACAGATTGGCCTACAAGGTCCATTGCTGATGATAAGCCTTTGTCATCTAGATAATTTGATAATCCTTCGATCATATCCTCGACAATTCTAAAGCCATGGTGCATTGCTGCTGTAGCAACTTGAACAGTTGTTGACCCCATCAACATAAACTCAACCGCATCTTGCCAATTGGAAATTCCACCTATGCCTGAGATCGGTACATTTATTAGTGGATTTCTAGCACACTCTCCAACCATATTTAGTGCAATTGGTTTTACTGCTGGGCCACAATAACCACCATGTGATCCCTTCCCTCCTACATGAGGAATAGTGTTCCATGTGTCAAGATCAACTCCTGCCAAGCTGTTAATCGTGTTAATCATACTAATCGCATCGGCTCCGCCATTTTTAGCGGCTTCAGCTGTCACGGTAATATCTGTTATATTAGGCGTTAACTTAACAATAACAGGAGTTTTTGCAGCTTCCTTAACCCAGTATGTCTGCTTTTCTACTAATTCGGGCACTTGCCCAGATGCTGAACCCATACCACGTTCAGCCATTCCGTGTGGACAGCCAAAGTTAAGTTCTAATCCATCTACTCCCACTGCTTCAACTCGCTTCACAATTTCATGCCATTTATCTTGCTTTGGCTCAACCATTAATGAAGCAATAATTGTATGATCCGGATAAAGTTTCTTTGTTTCATAGATTTCTTTTAAATTATCTTCTAAAGGACGATCTGTAATAAGCTCTATATTATTAAAGCCGGCAACTTTTTGCCCATTAAAGCTTACTGCTGCAAATCGTGATGTAACATTTAAAATTGGGTCACCTAACGTTTTCCAAACAGCTCCACCCCATCCCGCTTCAAAAGCGCGTTGTACTTGATAGCCTGAGTTCGTTGGAGGAGCGGAAGCTAACCAAAATGGATTAGGCGACTCAATTCCAGCTAAATTCACCCGTAAATCTGCCATTTAATTACCTCCTGTACTTTATATGTTCATTTGACTAAAGAGCCCTTTACATGCTCATTGCTAAAAGATAAAAGGCTACTTCCATCTTTCTAACTGATTGGATGTAGGCTATACCGTTGGGGAAACATGGCTAAACAACTTTTTATGAATTGCATAAGCAGTTTCTTTCCCTTGTTGCGCAGCAGAAACGACCATTGCCTCTCCTTGATTTTTTCCAAAAATGACGTCTCCACATGCAAAAACCTTATCATTTGATGTTTGAAACGTTTCTGAATTTACTTGAACTACACCACCCTTATGGTCGAGACCAAATTGTTCAATGAGATTAACATACCTCGATTGACCAATCGCTTTAATAACCGCATCAACTTCTAAAGTAAATTCTGAGCCTTCGATTGGCACAGGTCGACGACGCCCATCTGCTTCAGGTTCTCCTAACTCCATTTTTATACATTCAATTCCTGTAACGCGACCTTTATCATCTCCAATAATTTTTGTTGGAGTTGTAAGCCATCTGAATTCGACTCCGTCCTGCTTGGCGAATTCATATTCAAAATCATATGCCGTCATTTCTTCAATCGTACGTCTATAAAGTATTTTTACATTTTCAGCACCTAGTCGAACAGAACATGTAGCTCCATCAATAGCTGTATTCCCAGCACCTATTACGACCACTTTCTTACCGAGTAATTGATTAGTAATTGGCTTTGTCTTTGTTTCTTTTACAAATTCAATCGCATCGTACACACCATCTAAATCTTCGCCGTCAATTCCTAAATTTGGAACACTTGACATCCCAGTTGTTAAAATAACAATATCGTAATTTTCAAGGACTTCTTCCACTGATATATCTTTACCAACGGCTGTATTCGTACGAATTTCTACATCTAAACTTTCCACTTGATTTACTTCCCAAAAGGATATTGCTTGAGGAAGTCTAAATGAAACAATACCATACGTGTTTAATCCACCGGCCTGTTCTTCTGCTTCAAAAATAGTAACTGCATAACCTAATAGACCGAGTTCCCTTGCTGCAGCCAAACCAGCCGGACCACCACCTACAATTGCAACTGATTTCCCATTTTTCTTACCTGGTTTAAATAATATTTGTTCATTTTTGATTGCCCAGTCAGTTGCATAACGCTGTAAATTTCCAATCATAATCGGAGTCGTAGAGTGATTGAGCACGCATGCTCCTTCACATAGTTCTTCTGTAGGACAAACACGAGCACAACTAGCTCCTACTGCGTTCTCCATCATAATTGTCTTTGCTGAACCTTTTAAATTACCCGAGGCAATCTTTTTAATAAAAGTGGGAATATCGATTCCTGTTGGGCATGCTGTAATACACGGAGCATCATAGCAATAAAGACATCGATTAGCTTCCTCGACTGCTTCTTGATTTGTTAATCCTGGATCGACTTCCTCAAAGTTTTTACTTAAATTGTCGAATGAAATTCTGGACTTTGTAAGATTGCTCATACATTCAACCTCCTCGTATAAGATGTTAGGCATGGTGATTGCCTATTCATAATCTTCCTGTATATATTCTAAAACGTTCATTGATATATCTGGAGAGGGTAAATTATTAAAACAAATGTTCACCTCCTAGTAGGTAAAAAACATCATACGATTATTGCCGTTATAAAAAACCCTCTATCTTTTAGTGTGCCAGCTAGAAAAATCTCTGAACGCTAGATTGAATGATTAACTCTGCTATATCTTGGATGTTAATTATCTTTGTTTTCAAGGATTGAAATATGTAGGAATGAAAAGGAAAGTTGGATTCCTTGATCAATGTTGAATGTTTAACTTAGAAGTAATCGTGAAGTCAATAAAATAAAACGGAAGCTCTGAATATAATGTAAGTACTTAGTAAGAGGTCGTTTATGTTTATACTATCTTTATTCGATTTTTTTACCTATAATACCTTTTTGTATAGTTAGAATATATCTTATATTCAAATTATTTGTATTGCATTGGACAAAATGTTAAATTAAGATACCGCTTTCATTTACATTATGATAAACATATGAGTAGGAGGGGGATTTAACATGCCTTTAATAGTGAGAGATATTTTGAAAAGACCTTTCTTTAAAAATACTAAATTATTAGCAGGACAAAAAGGACTAGATCGTGCAGTGAACTGGGCTCATATTGTTGAAGTAGCTAAATTTGGTCATTTGTTAAATGGAAATGAAGTCATTTTAACAACTGGACTAGGATGGGCAAATAATGAAGAGAAAAGCTTATCGTACTTACAACAATTATTAGACTACAACGCTTCAGCATTATGTATAGAACTGGTTATACATGTCAATTCACTTCCTCAAAAAATGCTCGACCTTGCCGACCAACATCATTTTCCGATCATTGGATTTACAGAAGAAGTCCGATTTATTGATATTACAAAAGATTTACACGAATTGTTAATAGGTTATCATGAAGATATTTGGTGGGATTTAGAACGACTATACAATGAGTTAAATATGGAACTACTTTCTAATGGTAATGTGGGTGACTTCCTAAGAATTTTACATAAAAAAACGGAAAAACAAATAGCACTAAATTACGACAATCAATACCGTTTTTTCCCTTCTCTTTCTAAAAAGCAACAGTATCGATGGATTAACATTCTTGAAGCGAATGAAAATAACACATATTTTGAACAGCCAATCAAATTATTCAGCAATAAAATTGCATCCTTATACATGATTGAATCAAATTATAAGATAACTCAATATGATGAATTAGCTATGAAAAGATGCAGTGAAATCCTTGGACAATATTTTTGGAAACACCATCAACAAAAAGAAGCACATCGAATGAAGAAAAACGAATGGATAATTGATGCAATTGTAGGTACACTTTCTCATGAAGAAATCATTTATAAAATACGTCAAGAAGCTCCCGGTATATTACTGAAAGAAGCACTTATTGGGGTGAAGCCTTTCCATAAATCATTACTTCGAAATGAAGGGAACTCGGGGTCCGAAACGGTTCTTAGTATGCTCTTACGTCCCATTTTACTACATGCCGGATTTCAATTATTAACCGTACAAGATAATACAATAAACAATTACATTCTATTGTTAATCAATCAACAATCTGGCAAACTATTAGAACGGCTTGAAGAAGCATTAGAGACAGTTTATAAAAATAATAATGATCCTCTTATTCGAAGTGAATTACAGTGGATCAGTTTTGGAAAAGTAATTGCTAATTATGAACAATTGGGGAAAAGTTATCATACGGCTCTTTCCACATTAAACTATCAGCAAAACATCGAAGTGTTAGAAAAGCCTTTTTATGAAAACTTGGCGATATATCGTCTAATTGACCAAATGAATGACAAAGAAGAAATAAAGGAAATGATCCAAGACTATATTGGACCATTATTAACCTATGACCGAGAGAAAGGAACAGAGCTGTTAAAAACATTACAAATATATTTGAAAAATCTCGGTGCTAAAAATGAAACAGCCGACGAGTTACATATCGTACGTCAAACACTGTATCATCGTTTAAATAGAATTGAAACCCTTTTAGGTAAAGACTTTATGAGTTCAAAGAATCGCCTCATGATTGAATTTACTATTCATGCTTTAAAATATGTAAAGCTTTAAAAAATAAACTGCCAGTACGTATCATTTTCGACAACAATAAAGAGCACCTGAAAAGGTGCTCCATACCATCAACTATTATTATTGAATAAATAGTTCATAATCCCTTCAAATGCTGATACATCTTTTGTTATCAAAAAGACGGGCATTAGCATTAAAGCAAATACAACTGCTAAGTAAGATACGATCCATTTAACAAAACCTCCAGCAACTGTCTTCATATAGCATCGCCCCTTTCTGAATTGTAGTAATATTCTAATATAATTCTTTTTTAAACGCAATAGTTTGTGTCAAATTTGTGAACTTCTTTTAGGTGGTAAAAGTGTGTTAAAATATGGCTAAAATTAGGGAGGTTATTCTATTGCCAACTTTTCGGTTTTTTACACTTCTTTTCTTAATCATTTTATTGGCTGCTTGTTCTACTTCCGATCGTCAAGCAACTTCCTCAAGTTCAGCAAATCACAATTTTACTCATGATTTACATCCACCATTTATTAGCTCGAACACAAAAAATCCAAATACCAATATTGACTTTTCATCTAGTAAATTGGAGAAAATTTACTTTGCAGGTGGTTGCTTTTGGGGTATTGAAGCGTATTTTCAGAGAATATATGGCGTTTTTGATACTGCTTCTGGCTACGCAAACGGATCAGGTTCTAATCCCACGTATAAAATCGTTTCCAGTGAAAAAGAGGGCTTTGCGGAAACGGTTGAGGTAATTTATGACCCAGAACGAGTGACTCTAGAAGAATTGTTAGCTTATTTTTTTCTTGTTATCGACCCTACAATGCTTAATCAACAGGGTAACGATATTGGAATTCAATACCGAACCGGAATCTATTATATGAATGATCAGCATAAAAGAATAATTGACCATGCTGTACAAGTTGAACAAAATAATTATGATAAACAGATTGTCACAGAAGTAGTTCCGTTAGAAAATTTTTACTTAGCAGAAGAATACCATCAAGATTACTTAGCTAAAAACCCAAATGGATACTGTCACATCGATTTAAGCATTTTAGACAGTGTCAGCATTGATCCTATTAAATATAAAAAACCAAATAAAAAAGAAATTAAAGAAAAATTAACCGAAGAACAATACACGATAACAATGGAAAATGGTACAGAAAATGCGTATGAAAACGACTACTGGGACACATATGAACCAGGGATTTATGTAGATATTGTAACTGGGGAACCATTATTCTCTAGTAGCACAAAATACAATGCTGAATGTGGCTGGCCAAGTTTTACAAAACCAATCGATCCAAATGTCATTACGTACCACGAGGATATAAGTGAAAATATGACACGTACTGAAATAAGGAGCAGAGTTGGTGATATTCATTTAGGTCATGTCTTTGAAGACGGACCGGAAAGCGAGGGCGGAAAAAGATATTGTATTAATAGTGCGGCTCTAACATTTATCCATGTGGACGAAATGAAAGAAAAAGGCTATGGACATTTGGTGAACCTTGTCGAATAAAAAGAGCAAAACATTATTTAGCGTTTGATCAAAGAATTAAAAAATGTCAGTAACAAATTTGGAAAGGTACAAATCAAATTAAATAGGATTAAATGTTAATAAAAAAATCGTATAGATGAAAAGGGGACGTTTATGTATAAAGATAAAGAATTAGCAATAAGACCTGTTGAAGGTAGGGATTTATCCCGGCTTTGGGAATTGATTTATAAAGATGAAGCCCCCGAATGGAAAAAATGGGATGCTCCGTATTTTCCACATGAGTCTATTCCTTTTGAAACATATATGGAAACTGCCACCGATTTAATTAATAAAGATAATTTCTGGGTAATCACTGTTGATGAAAATGTCTGTGGAATAGTTTCTTACTACTATGAGGATGCCGAGTGTAAATGGTTAGAATTTGGCATTGTCATCCATGAAGGGCAAAATTGGGCAAAAGGTATCGGGACACGTGCTTTAAAATTGTGGATTAACCATCTGTTTGAATCTCTCGATATTCGAAGAGTCGGACTCACTACTTGGTCAGGAAATGAACGTATGATTCGTGTAGGAGAAAAGCTCGGTATGAGATTGGAAGGGCGGATACGACAAGTTCGTTTCTATGAAGGAAATTATTATGATTCGATTCGAATGGGAATTTTACGAGAAGAATGGAATGCAATTTCTAAGTAATTATTTCTACTTAGATATGAAAAGAGGAAGCCGGGACAGAAATAAATTATCAACTGAAAAGGCGAACAATTTGTTAGTTTAGCGTAGGAAATATACGTAGACTCCTACGGGAACAGCACGAGTCCGAAGATCCCTGTAGCGACTCGAAACGAGGAGCTACAGAAGCTAAGGTCGTGCCCGTGGAAAGCGAAGTATATTTTCAAAGCTATAATACCTCTAGTATTGTTCGTCTTTTGTTTAAATAAAAAATACTTTTGTCTCAGTCTCCACTTTTGTTTATATATTCAATAATTCACGCACATCTTCCTCTGAGAGGCTCGTTAACATTGTTTCACCAGGTTGTATTACCTGATCAATTAATTCTCGTTTCTTTTGCTGTAATTCATAAATTTTCTCTTCAATCGTTCCTTCTGTAATAAACCGAATAACTTGAACAATATTTTTCTGTCCAAACCGGTGTGCACGACCAGCCGCTTGATCTTCAACTGCAGGATTCCACCATAAATCATACAATATGACCGTATCCGCACCAGTTAAGTTGAGTCCTGTTCCACCCGCTCTCAAGGAGATCAAGAATACATTTTTCTCACCATTATTAAATGCCTCACTCATTTCTACACGCTCTTTGGATGGTGTCTGCCCATGTAAATAAAAGTACTCGACTCCCAACTTATTCAGCTCTTGTATGATTAACTGATGCATCGATGTAAACTGTGAAAAGATTAACATTCGTTTTCCACTATCCAGCATTGTTTGCACTGTTTCCATTAATTCATCCAGTTTTCCCGAGCGGCCTTCATAATTTTCAATAAATAGAGAAGGATGACAACATAACTGACGTAATCGGGTAAGGCCTGCTAAAATTTTCATACGATTCTTTTGAAATTGATTGCCCTTCAGTGAAGCAGAAGTTTCTTCCTGTAATTGTTGCAGATAACCAATATATAATTCCTTTTGTTCTTTTGTTAACTCAGATATATGGACAGATTCAATTTTTTCAGGTAATTCTTTTAATACGTCCGTTTTCACTCGGCGCAAAATAAATGGACGAGTTAACGTACTAATTTTTTCACGATCCATTTGTCTAAACTCGGATTGGCTTGGCAAAAGGCCCGGTAAAATCACTTGAAAAATCGCCCACAATTCATCAATAGAATTTTCAATAGGTGTTCCACTTAAAGCAAACCTTTTTTCAGCTTTTACATCTCGTATCGCACGAGATGTTTTCGTAAAATAATTTTTTATATACTGTGCTTCATCTAAAATTAATGTTTGAAAAGAGATGTCTATATATTGATTAATATCTTGTCGAACTGTCCCATAAGAAGTAATCCAAATATCCATATCCCGAGATTCTTCGATGATTTGCGCCCGTTCTTCGGGTGAACCGCTAACAACAGCCACTTTTAATTCAGGGGCAAATTTTCGACATTCATTTCGCCAATTATAAATAACTGACGAGGGAACAACGACTAAATGCGGTTTATCACTAGGCTCAGAAAGTAAGTAAGCAATTGTTTGTAATGTTTTTCCAAGCCCCATATCATCTGCAAGTATTCCACCTAAATGATACGAACTTAATGATTTAAACCATTGATACCCGGTTTCCTGATAATGTCTTAATTCAGCTTGTAATCCATCAGGTAACTCATAAACTTGCTCTTCTGGAGATTTTAATTTATTGAGCAATTTTTGAAAGGATGGTTGGTAGTTTATTTTAGTACCTTCCAGATCATCAATTTGCATACCTCGATAAGCAGGCAACATTACTTTACTATCCTGAAAATCTTCTTTTCTAATTTTTAACTCTTCAAAAAGTCTTCCTACTGCTTCATATTTTTCTGTTTCTAACGAAATAAGAGCTCCACTATTTAAACGATAATAACGTTTCTTTTCAATGACCGCTCCAAAAAGAGCCGTTACCTCATCTTCGTTAACACCAGATATATCAAAACCAATTTCAAGTAAATTGGAATCCCCTTGAACGTTTACAGTAGCACTAGGGATTGGTTCATAATCAATAATTAAATTTTGAATATCAGTTGTTAAAAACAGTTCTACATATGAATCTAATTTTGGCAAAATAGTGTATAAGAAGTCATATACTTCTTCATCATCTTCCATCTTTAAATATAATTCTTTTCCATTATAATGAAAATTCGACTGTTCAATTAAATTCATTATATGTTGTTCTTTACGAACATCGCGAATAATTATTTGTTTCTCTTTCTTTTTGGTAAATGGTTCTAGCTCAAACGGCCCGTAATGATACGTAAGTTGACCAACAATCACATTATTTTCTTCATGTAAATATAGTTTTGCTTGTAAAGGGTATTCAATAATGTCTTTCGCGATCTCTTCCTCTATATTAATATCAGAGGCCTGCTTAAGTACTGGCAAAGCTTCCGAGAAAAATGTATCTGCATTCTCATGTGAAATAGGAAGTTCATGATTCCGAATGCCAAGTCGTCTAATCTGACGCATCACATTTAATTGGCTGTCTGTCGGGAAATAAAATACTCCTTCTTGGAAGACAAAATTATATTCTGGAAAATACTTTATTCCTTCAACACCATTCATTTTTAACAACAACTGTTTATCCTTATCTTGGTTTACTGAAAAAGAAACCGGAAATTCATTTTTTTTAATTTCAATTTCCTGATAATATTGGTTACCAATTTCCACTAGTAAATTTCGTTCTTTTATTTTCTCCAATAGTTGAAAAAAAGACATTGGAGGAATGAGAAACTCTCGTCTATCATAGGCGTTCTCCACATCATAACTGCGATCTGTAAACAGATCTCCTGTTTGAATAAACTCTTGAAGTGTTTCTAGAATGTCCATATCCTGTTTTAAAAAATAATAGCTATCCGGATCGTAACTGAAATTTTTCGTAAAATAGTGTTCTTCATGCTGTAACACATGCTGTAAAAATTCTCGAACACTTCGAATCACATAACAATGATCAATTCCTGTTTTCAACTCTAACCATATTTTGTTCGTCTGGTCCAACTTTAAATAATACTCCACTTTCATTGGTGTTTTATCAAGGATTTTTTCCGTTGTTGGCTGACTCTCACCTAAAAGAATCCCTTCTATAAACTCATGTGTATCTTGAGTATTCCAATCTCTAATGGATCGTTGGTTAGCTATTTCCAACATTACCGCCGCAAGATGCTTACATGAATGATGCGTATTAAAGGCCGGACATTCACAATACGTTCTAATTCTTCCTTCATTCAGTTTAGTTAAATCAACTTCAACATAATATAGTTCCGACCCTTCTACCTCAGCAAACCAAGCTTCAGAGTGTTTATTATAACTAAGTCCCAGTACTCTTTTTTTCTTATAATAAATCAGACCTTGCTCATAAATATGAGCAGAAAATAATCGTTGAACTTGATTTCGACTAATTGTTTTCACTGATTGATACCTAACCTTTATAGTTTTTTTTACATAGACCGGATTTGCCGCCTACCAGATAAAACGATAAACAGATAATAAACAAAAGCGAGAAATACCGAACCTGCAGAAACAAGATAAATGATTCCATAACCATACATAAATGCTAGCTGTCCAAAAATCATTGCTCCAATCCCTACTCCTAAATCAAAAAAGGAAAAAAACGTTGCATTTGCCATCCCTTTTCTATCTTGCGGTGCTTTATCGACTGCCCATGCCTGTAAAGCTGGCTGAACTGTACCAAACCCTAACCCATACAGGGAACCTGCGATAATCAGCGTCGTCATATTTGGAAGCCATGACAGTAATAGCATTGCAATAAAAATTAAGATCGTTCCAGGTGGAATAACAAACAAATCTCCTTTTTTGTCATAGATCTTACCTGCGAAAATTCGCGATAACATTAAAAAGAGAGCATAAAAAATGAAATAAAGTTGAATACCGCCAATATCTTTTTCAGCAGCATAAAGTGGGAGAAAGGAGGCAATCCCTCCAAAAGTTAACGTAATAAAAAATAATAAGATCGATGGGTTTATTGCTGTTTTTTCAATCACATCAAATCTGGCAATCTTTGTTTTATGTGGAGATTCATCCACTTTTTTATACTTAATATTTAATGCGAGTAAAAAAGCGATAAGCCCGAGCCCGGCACAGAGTAAAAATAATTGCGGAAAAGAAAGCACACCTGCTAAAGTCAATCCCAACGCGGGACCAATAGCTAAAGCCATATTTCCAGACAACCCGAAATATCCCATTCCTTCCCCACGACGTTTCGGTGGGATCAGATCAGTAGCAATCGTTCCGGATGCAGTAGTGGAAAACCCCCAACCGATCCCTTGAATAATTCGCATTACGATTAAAAGAGCCATTCCAGTAATAAATCCAAACGTACCGACAGAAATGACAAACAGAACTAAGCCAAATAAATAAACTGCACCTCTACCTTTCGTTTCAAGTGCATGGCCGGCATAAGGGCGAAATAGTAATGCAGAAAACGTAAAGATTCCTACAATTATACCAATAATTTGATCACTGCCCCCGAGTTCGTTAATAAAAATCGGAAGTGTTGGCAATGTCATTTGAAAACCTAAAAAAATAAAAAAGTTCGCAATCCAAATGAATGCGAAATCTTTGGAAAAAATTTTGTTATCATTGAAACTCTCTGCATTCGATTTCATGTAACTCCTTCCTTTCCTAAATAATAGTATACATGATTAAAAAACCATTTTGAAAGATAACAACTTCAATTAACAAATATATCCTCTTAAAAGGAAGGCTAAAACTTAAGAAACCATTCTCACTCAAATCTAGGCGATTGCAAGACTTAAGATAGAGAGGCAGCGCGAGAATATTGTAATTTGAACAATAGTATGCCGAATGATGAGATAGTCAATGATCCAAAGTAGCAGTAAGCTCGCTTAGTCGATTTCCGCAATATAGCACATGAGTAACAGAATGAAATTCTTTCAATCATTAGTTCAGATGGCAATGAACACTGAGAGAAAGAAATCAGTTCGTAACGGAAAGCGACAAGGCGTATTTATCTGTTCTTTAAAACGGGTAGCGCTGTTATAATTCGTCTTCCGCCGATAAAATTGCCCAACCCGCCGATATAGACATTCACACCGCCGTTATTAGAAGGATTTCCGCCGATAAAACGGATAGCGCCGTTATCAAAAGTAGCACCGCCGATATTTTATAACAGCTGAATGAATAATCTATATTGCTTTACCACCTATTTAAAATGTTGTAGCACAGTCTAAGATGTTATTTTTTCTTTTTACTAATAACTCCGCAAGCTACTCTTTCTCCCGCATTTCCGGCTGGTTGTGATACATAATCATCTGGATTAGAATGAATCATCAGAGCAGTTCCTTCATCAGTAAATAATGAATTAGGTTTCCCTTTCTCCAATGTAATTTGATTATTAATTACTAACTGCTCTACAATCCCATCTTCATTTACTTCTAAATTTTCCATGTCACCTGCATGAGGGCCCCTAGGATTATCGAATCCATGTTCTTTCCCTTCAGGATTATAATGTCCCCCGGCAGACTCGAAATCAGGTGTTTCGCAAATTCCTTTTTCATGGATATGAAAACCATGTTCACCTGGGATTAAATGATGAGCATTAACTGCAATATGAACTCCATCTTCATCCTCGACAAATGTGGCTGTACCAACTTCTACTCCTTCTTGATCCATTAATTCTACCTCAAAAGGTTTTACTTCGTTACTCTCTTTATCCACTTCAATCGCTTCATCTTGTTTCACTTGTTCCCGCATTTCAGGCTCTTTCGGTCTATGTTGACAAGCCGCAACTATAAGCACTGCGATGAATAATAAAAGATATATACGATATTCTTTCATTTCTTACCCCTCCTATTTAATTACCTAATATCATGTTAGACAATCTGCGTAAAATTAAACATTTTTATAAATATGTAATTGACTTCTGTTTATACTGGTCATATACTGTATATAATGATATAAACAGTATAACAGTTGGAGGTATTTAAATGGAAACGTGGAAACAAGCGCTATGGTTAGCAAAGTTTGAACTTAGAAAGTCTGCTGTTAATATTTTCTCATGTTGGATTGTTCTTTCTATATTCGCCTTTATTTACTTAACTAGTTTCAAAAACTATTTAGAATCAAATTACGTCGGGTTTGATATTTTCTTTTTGTTTATATTTATTTTTGCGCCTTTTTGGTTACGTCCTAAACATTTTCAATATAAAAAAATAAGCGGTCATGTTTATGCCTCATCGACCTTAGTGATGCAAACTCAATTGCCTATTCCCAAAATAGCACTTGCAAAAAGTCGACTGCTCATTTATATAGCTTACTTTCTTCCTTATACATTAACTGCTTTTACTTTTTATTACTTACTGGATAGTTCGTTTCGAGCTCAAATTGATCCACAAACGTATATTATTTTTGTCCTTATCTGGATCTGTTACGGCCTGTATTTTGGAATTTCTTTACCTGCCAGTGATGCTGGAGATTTTATGAATACTAAGACAGTCTTTTATTATTTTTTATTGACTTTTGCAATCATTATGGCCCTATTTTTACTTTTTTATCTTGTATTTGGATATGGAATTGTCGCTTGGACTCTTATGTTAGCCCGAGAATGGCCGATCCCAACTATTTTTATTTCCGTTCTCTTGACTACGACCAGCTGGAAATATTGGATATCTCATATGGAAAAATCAATAAAAAAATTAGACTATTACTAAGGAGAGTGATCTCATGTCGGCTTGGAAACAAGCATTTTTGCTTGCAAAGTTTGAACTAAAGCATTCATTGAAACAATTCCCGTTATTAGCTCTTGGGTTTATCGTGATTTATTTATTGATCACCTCAATTAGTCCAAATTATTTTAAAGAGGCAACGATGGGATTAGACTTTTTCTTTACCCTGACATTTAGTGGATTTCTTTCACAACTTGCTCGACCAAAGGACTTTCAATTGCAAAAATTTAGAAGTATTCAGTATGCTGCACCCTTTCTTACTGCTTTAAACAAATTAGCAATTAAACAAGAAGTGATTGTTAAATATCGATTTATCACTTATTTTGTTCTATTGCTTTTATCAAATGGCCTGATGCTGATTCTTCTTTATCCGTCCTTTCAATCGGTAATGACGTTACATGCTTATATTGCATTTTCAGTAATGTGGTTTTGTTTTGGAATCTATATTGGATGTGTTACACCTGCTTTTGAAATCAGCTCCAATTTAGGTTGGAGTATCTTTTATGGATGTTTTATTGGATTTGGTTTATTCCTTTTCTATTTGTTCGCTTTTTATAAATGGTATAAAAACGGGCTCATTACCTGGACGATAGATATCGCTAGTCAATATCCGGTTATTTCTATTATTGTTTCACTTATTCTTTCTATTATCGGTTGGAATTTTTGGATGAAAATCATGCTTAATAAAGTGAAAAAGACAGATTACTTATAAAGGAGGCGGAAGAAGTGAAACTACCTATTCAATTATCTAAAGATTCACGAGAGCCAATTTATCATCAAATTGAACAACAATTAAAAGCACTAATTGCCGGTGGGCATTTGTCGGCTGGAGTTGCTCTGCCTTCTATCCGTGTCCTATCAAAAGAATTAGAGGTGAGTGTTATTACGACGAGAAGAGCATACCAAAACTTAGAAAACGATGGATTTATTAAAACAATTCAAGGTAAGGGAACCTTTGTTGCAGAATTGGATACCTCTCTTAAACAAGCAACAAAAGAGGCTGCCGTTTTTGATGTATTTCATCAAGCAATAGAAACAGCGCTTAGCTATGACTATACAACAGAACAGATTGAGGAAATATTCCAAACGACATTACAGAAAACAGAAAGGAGAAACTAATCATGAATAACTTTCTTTCAATAAAAGACGTTTCCAAAGAAATCGATAATTTTAGTCTCGGACCAATTAATTTAACCATTGAGCCGGGAACAGTAACAGCCTTAGTGGGCGATAATGGATCAGGGAAAAGTACATTATTAAAGATGATTATGAATCTTGTAAATGCTGACTCGGGAACGATTGAAGCATTTGGTCAATTCATTCATGAACAAAAAGAAGATTGGAAGAAGTTTATTGCCTATCAGCCACAGACAGTAATCGGTTTCGATGCCTTTTCAGGTAATGACTTAAGGGAGCTTATTTCACGCTGGTACCCGAACTGGGATCAGAAGCTATTTATCCAAATGGTCGAGGAATTGAAAATTCCATTAGATAAAAAATTTATTAATTTATCCCAAGGTGTACAACAAAAGTTAACTTTAGCACTTACTCTACCAAGAAATACTAAACTGTTAATCTTGGATGAGCCAACAAGTTTTATGGATATTCCTTCAAAAAATTTAATTATCGATATACTTACGGAATGGATGGAAGAAGAAGATCGTTCGATTATTTTAGCTAGCCATCAAGCTGAAGATATTAAAAAGCTTGCAGATTATATTGTGGTGTTGCGCAGCGGAAAACAATTGGACACTGTAGAAAAAGACGTACTAGTCGAAAGATATCGTAAATATTGGTTCCCTAATAAACTGCAAGGCTCACCTATTCCGGGAGAGATTTCGCGATCTGGGAATGAAATTATTTCAAATGACGCTATTCTTACAGAAAAGTATTTTATAGAGCATCATATGCAACCAATAAATAATTCTGCGTTGGAACTAGAGGAAATTATTACATTACTCTTATCATAAAATGAAAAGAATAACTTCTACAAAACTAGGTTCAGTTACGGGAGAGAAATAAGCAAAAAACATTGAAATAGCACCTTAATAGATAGATATTTTGACAACAAAATATAGCACAAAAATTCTCTGTGCTATTTTTGTTGTTATTTCATCTGAGCGCGCCCTTTTGCTGAATCTTGTCTTATATTTCTTGGATCATTTCTACTCTATTGCCAAAAGGGTCCCTAAATTCAAATCGATCATAACCTGGAATAGGTATTCCTTCAATTACTTGAATATCATTTTGTTCTAGCACACTTTTCCAGTATGAAATATCATTTACCAAATAAGCTAAATGCGCCTTTGTTGTTAATCTATCAAAACCATCTTCGGTACCTACGTGAACCTCTCTATTCCCGACCTTCAACCAAAATCCTCCACGCCCCTTAAGTGACTTCGGCTTTTCTATTTCTTCTAAGCCTAATACATTGCAATAAAACTGTTTTGCTTCCTTTTCTGCCCCATTCGGAATAGTTATCTGTGCATGATGCAATCCAAGAATCATGTGAATCCCTCCTATGTATTAATAGCTTGACTGTAACACTATAAAATAACTTTTCTAAAAAAATGTTTTGTTTATTGAATTCATAAGAGTGACAACGGCGATCGATTGTCGAAATGTTAAAACTCACTTTTATAAGGCATGGTTCTATTATTAAATAAAACTAATAAGAGTACTTTTTAATTTACATACTACGTGAGAAATCCAACAAGCAAAATGTTGCAATGGGAACAATACGACCGACAGCAGATTGGGAACTGGTTCGGAATTACACCGATTGGAGAATGTCGGAATGAATGAATACAAATCAATATTTTTTATTTGAATTACAGCTACCTTTTCCAATACTGGGTTAAACCAACCATTTCCGAAAGGATACGTCAATCGTAAATTCATCTTCATGAACATCGGCAACTACTTTACCGTTTTGTTTATTAATCAGCTGTTGAACAATATGCAGGCCTAATCCGAGCTGCCCTCCAGTTCGACTAGTATCCATCCTAAATGTTCGATCAAAAATTCGATGGAGTTCTGTACGATCAAACTCATCAATATCATTGATTACTCTTAACCGTATATAGTCTTTTTCTTCAATCAAGTTAATGGTTACATAGCTTTTTGCATACCGCAACGAATTTTGAATAATGTTTGTCACAATTCGATTTGTAGCTTTCTTGTCAGCAAAAATAGGAGAAACGGGAGTTTCATCTACATGGATCTTTAACTGATTTTTTTCAAAATCATTGTAGAATAGTAGCATAGCATCTACGATAATTTGATCTAAAAACTGCTGTTCCATGATCAGTTGCTTGTCAGTTGAGTCAATTTGTGAGAACTCATAGAATAAATCGACCATCATGGTGAGATTGTCAATTTTCCTTTGAATAATAACTAAAAACTCTTTCCTTTCTTCCTCAGATAAAGTGGGGTCATGTAACATTTCCGAAAATCCTTTCATCGATGTTAAAGGCGTTCTAAAATCATGAGAGATATTTGTTATTTCTTTCTTTAGACGTTCTTCTCTCTTTTGCGTGTGTTGTTGATCTTGCTTGAATAAATGAATAAGCTGATTGATTTTCGTAATAAATCGAATTAGGCTTTTACTATGCGTATTTGTGCGAACCAATTCATTTGTACCGAAATTTTCTATGATTTCCTCTAATTGTTTCGTCATCCTTCTAATATCCCAATGAAAGAGCAGAAGCATCCCGATACAAACAGTTAATAGAAAAATCAAAATAATGATTATCAACCAGCTACTCACTTTCATTCATCCTTTCTTCATCAATCAATATTCTGTTTGGCGAATCCTTTTACCCCTATTAGTAAAGAAATTACTGAAACCAAGATACCGGTAACCCAATGACGATAATCGAATTGAGCAGAATTATTCATAAAGCTCATTAAGTTTTCGTTTAATAGCGTACTTGGATTATAATCAAACAAAGTATTATCGAACAGTATGTATAACAGATCATCAGAAAAAACATAAATGAATAGGAATATGATAATGATATAGACTTCACTGACCTTAAGCATTTTCAACGTATGAATCATAAAAAATCCACTGAGCACAATCGGTATCATGTTTGAACTAGCTATCAAAAAATTGCTAACTGACTGTTCTTCACTAGCAAATAGATTTTCTCCTAATGCAATGGTTAAGAGCAAACCAATTACACATTGCAACAGAAAGTAACTTAAAGTTAGGATAAGCTTTGACCAAAAGATCGTGTGCCGAGAGACACCAAAGGATACAAATTGTTTGATTAGAGACATATCCTTCCCCGTGAGAGCCGAATTAAAGAGTAATCCTACAATCATAATTAGTAGAGTTCCACTAATTACGTTCGAATAAAAAAACATACTGGTTGCATAAGGGAAATTGGGATCCAGATGTTGAGAATAGTATAAGACAACAGCTGCTGCAGCGATTAACAATAAACAAATCACACTCGTTATATAAAGACCTTTTTTACGGAGCAAACGATAATGTTCACTTTTCATATAATTAATCATTTTAGTTCCCCCTCCACTAATCCTAAGAAGTACTCTTCTAATTTCAGTGCTTCTATACGAAATTCCATCACTAACACATCATTGTCATTGAAGAGTCGATTGATTTCGCCACCTTCTTCTACATGATTTTGGATAGTGATTATTTGATCAGGAAGGATTTTATACTGAATATCACCATATGCTTGCTCTAACAACCGTGCTGCTTTCGCTGTATCATTAACTTTAAGACAAATTTGTTTCTTACTTTTTTCATCTAAAGCCTCTTTACTTAAATCATCGACGATTACACCATTCTTGATAAATACAAAGCGTGTTGCCAGCAATTGCAGTTCAGTTAAAATATGACTTGAAACTAAAATCGTTGTTTGTTTTTCTTGGTTTAGCTTTAATAATAACTGACGAATCTCCATAATCCCTTCAGCATCCAACCCATTGATTGGCTCATCTAGCACTAAACAATCTGGACTACTTAGTAGACAAAGGGCGATACCTAATCTTTGCTTCATTCCCATGGAGTATTCTTTAAACCGTTTCTTCTTTTCATTTGCTAAATCAACAATTTGTAAAACCTCATAAATACGTTCTTTCTCAGCAATGCCTCGTTGAATTCTAAAATACTCTAGATTTTGTGTTGCAGTAAAATCCGGGAAAAACTCAGGTGTCTCTATCATGAAGCCCATTCTCTTTTTGGCTTGAGCTAATTCCTTACCTGATTTGCCAAATAGTTGAATGTCTCCTGCAGTTGGAATTAATTGTCCCGAAAGCATTTTAAATATAGTTGATTTGCCAGCACCATTCTTACCAATTAATGCACAAATTTCTCCTTTTCTTAAAGAGAAATCTAGAGGTTTAATAACTTCTTCTTTTTTAAAGGTTTTCCTCAATTGATACGTTTGAATAATGGTATCCATCTTTCGACCCCTTCGCTAAATTTATTGATACATTCAGTTTAGCTTAGATGTCTTTAATATCCCTTAAACAAAACATAAAGAAATCATAAAGAATTAAACCAGCATAAAGCCGACTCCCCATATCGTCTTTATATACTCGTCAGAAGATATTTGGGCAATTTTTTTACGGATATTTGAGACATGGACACTAATGGTATTGTCATCGCCTAAGTAAGTCCCTTTCCAGATTCTTTCATAAATCTCCCTTTTAGAAAAAGCACGCTCAGGATGGCTTACAAATAAGGATAAAATATCAAATTCTGCATTCGTTAATTGCAGCTCGTTTTTTTCTAAAGATACAGTTAGTTTTTCTGAATTAATTTCCAGTCCACGCCATACTTTCACCGCCGTTTGTATTGGATGAGCATTTGATTTTCGTAATTGAACTTCAACTCTAGCTATAACCTCTTTTTGATTAAACGGCTTGGTTATATAATCATCTGCCCCCATTTTTAATACATGTACTTTATCTTCTATATCAACCTTGGCTGAAATCACAATAATTGGAATACCGCTCTTTTCCTTAACCTGTGTTATTAATTCTTCCCCACTTATACCTGGTAACATCAAGTCCAATAATATTAAATCGTATGTATTTTGTTGCAGCTGTAGGAGACCTTCTGTACCGGAATAAGCGACAACCGAATCCATACCTATTTTTGTTAAAATCAGGTTCAATAACTTACTAATTTCTTGATCATCTTCAATAATTAAAATTCTTTTACCTTTACTCATTTTTATCACCCGTCTTTGAAACATTTCGTTCTGAATTAATTACTATTGATTAAATAATTATAGCTTATTTTGTTCGATCAAATGATTAGAATGTTGACCGAATCATGAGAATAGAAAAAACGACTGGTATTTTACGTTACATTAAAAAACCCGATTTGAAAAAAAGATTATCAAAACGGGGCAATCTATATTTCATATCTATAGTGATCAAATATATTTATCCAAATAGTTTTTTCTAAGTTTACATTACCTGAAAAATCTTACTATGCTATGGGGTTCTCTTCTTTCTCCAAACTATTAATTATCATTAATCCTAATATTGCATTTCTTTTTTGGTATTACGTTAACACTCATCCTTGTCTGGACATGCTGCCTTTAGACAGCATTCGATTTTTATCTTAGTTACCTTTGGTAGATCACTTTCTCCTTATCCCGTCTTGATGTATTGGTAAGTTACACGATATTTTAAATGACTCCCGCGGTTTAAGACACGTTTAAATGATCTTTTTTCTCTTCTTTATAAAAACTCGTCAGTATTGTGTATCCTAATAAAATTTGAAAAAAATGCATAGTTTTTCCTGACAACATCATCTTATTAAAAAACCCACCGGGAATTGACAAAAAATGCAGCGGAGCATCGATTGAAAAAACAAGAACAGTATAATAACTAAGATAAAATGCTGGCAAACCAATTACTAAAATCTTCCCTAAGTTTAGTTTCCATTTTCCACGTTTTTTATGTTCATTGAGAATGTAAGACGTACCGACCAACATCCCGAAAAGGGGATATATAATAGTCATTGAAATTATGTATGGAAACATTTGAAATGTTTGTTGTGCATGTTCGCTTAATCGAACATCTAATACAGCTAAAACAAAAATCGTTAGAAGTAATACAACAGCATATAGAGAAATCCATCTTTTTTCTTTCCATATTTGCATATCTTCAATACCTCCTTAATTTTTGAAGGTGCCTCTTATTTCTACCCTATCATAAAATACCCTTCTTTTGTAAACATTTTCCAAAATATATAAACAATTATACGCCCTTAGTCTTATTCCTTTTAAACCTAAAGTCGCTTCTGCTCTAAATAAAAGCTTGTTATGATAATGCATACAATGAAAAAGGATTGACTTAATCTTATTATAGACATATAGTTAGTTACATAACTAACTAACCAATTAAGGTAATTCTAAAAATGGGGGTATGGAAGTGTTGCGTTTTTTATTAAAAAGAAAGATCATAGTCGGCTTATTTATTACGTTGATTTTTGGTTTAGGATTTTACGGAGTTACTAACCTAGATAAAGAACTTTTTCCATCAGTAACATTTAATCAAACATTAATTGTTATTGAGACAGAAGAAATGCCTGCGGAAGATGTAGAGCAATTTGTTACGATTCCGGTAGAACAGGTGTTGGAAAACACAAAAGGCGTAGATAGTTATGAATCTACAACTTCAACAAATGATACTTTTTTTATCGTTGACCTTGAGAATGATAATAGCAATGCAGTATCAAAAGAAATTGAAAATGAAATAAACGGGTTAACAAATGAATTATACGGAGTAAAAAATGTTACTGTCATGCAAGCCTCTACTCAAGGGCAATATGAATTTTTTATGGATATATCTGGTGGAACTTTAAAAGAAATGTCTGATTTTGCATCAGATATAGTAAAGCCAAGATTAGAAGCACTGAAAGAAGTAAATGAAGTTGCTATCTCGGGATTAGAGGAAAAGGAAATAACCATTACGCTGAAACCAAAGCAATTGGAGACCTACGAAATCACCCAAGAAGATATTATTTCTGCCATTGAACAGTCAAATACAAATACATCAATTGGAAGTTTTAAACGTGAAGAAGGGGATCCAAGTCTTCGTTGGAATACAAAATTTAACAATATAAATGACATTAAAGCTATTCAAATTCAGACGAATGAAGGAATGAAAAAGTTATTAGACTTTGCTAATGTCAAAGAAGAAACAAGTGAACAAACGAATGTCGCTTGGAAAAATGGTAATCCAGAATTTTTACTTCTACAAATTGGTAGATCTAACGGCTTTACCCAAATTGACATGGCAGAAGCTATACGAGCGGAAGTAGAAAAAATTGAACAAGAACATGATAACCACCTTCAAATTGAAGAAATTGCTGCACAAGCTGATTATGTTACGAGTGCGATTGATGGTGTAACGAGTAATATTTTAATTGGTGGAATCATTGCAGTCATCGTCTTATTATTGTTCTTACGCAGTTTCCGAGCAACCTTTATTATCGGACTGTCCATTCCTGCTTCCGTATTACTTGCTGTTATAACAATGACCTTTCTTGATTACAGCTTTAATTTATTAAGTTTAGTCGGACTTGGGTTGGGTATTGGGATGTTGGTCGATGCCTCTATCGTTGTATTGGAATCTATTTTTAAGAAAAAGGAAGAAGGATATTCAAATGTTGAAGCCGTTATATCTGGTACAAAAGAAGTTGTAGGCGCTGTAATATCCTCTATGCTGACGACAATTGTCGTTTTTGTACCAATTGTTTTACTAGATGATGAGATTGGTAAAATGATGATTGTACTCACAGTTGTTATTGCTGTCACACTCATTAGCTCAGTCATCGTCGCGTTCACACTAATTCCAGTGTTATCGGAGAACTTTTTAAAAGCAAGGCCCAAAAAAGTTGGAAAACTTAATTTAATTGGCAAATATGGTCGCATTATTGAGTGGCTAACAAAGAAAAAACGTCGACGTCTTGGTGTACTTACTCTTTTTATCCTATTATTTTTTAGTTCTTTCTTATTACTTGCCAAAATTCCAATGACATTAATGCCGGATATTTTAAATCGTTATGCAGAAGTAATTGTAGAACTAGAACCAGGAGTCTCTACTGATGACCGTGCCGAAATTGCTTTAAAAATGAACGAAGTATTGGAAGAAATACCGGATGTAGATAATAATGTCATATTAGATAATACAGGTGCTTTCATTGCACTCATCAATATGACTCCAGAAGAAGAAAAAACGATGGATCAAGATAAAATTAACGAGCAAATATTAGATAAATTCCAAGCACTTGAATCTGACTTTCCAGTTAAAAGTGTTGGTGCTGCTATGGATGGTACAATAAATCCACCAATTGGACTGAGAGTTAGCGGTGAAAACATTACAACTTTACAAACTATTGCAGAAGATGTGAAAGAAGAATTAGAAAAACTAGAGAGCATCAAATCCGTGATGGTACAAAATGGAGAGAGTGCAGAAGAAGTTTTAATTGAACTAAATGAAAGTAATATGAATGAGGATAATATTTCTGCTCCTCACCTGTACATGAATATCTTAGAAAAGTTTACTGATACACCGGTCGGAGAAATGGTTGTTAACGGGAATTCAGTACCTATTTTAGTAAAGAATGATCAAAATATTCACGAGAAACAGGATCTATTAGATAACAAGATAATGACTGTAGATGGAGAAAAGAAACTTTCTAATTATATTTCATTAAAAGAGGCTTCTTCCCAGTTACAAATTGACCGCTCAAATGGGAAAAGATATATCAGCATTACTGCTGATATGGAGGGGCAAGATTTAGGTGCAGTTAACCGAGAAATAAATAAAATAATTCAAGTTCTTGACATAGACCGAGGTTACACCGTTGAACTTACTGGTGATTTAGAAGAACAACAAAAGGCCGCACAAGATTTAGTCATTATTTTTGCTATCTCACTGTTTCTAGTCTTTGTCGTCATGGCCATCCAATTTAATAGTTTAAAACATCCGATTATTATATTATTTATTATTCCACTTACAATTACAGGAGTACTAATTGGACTGTTCATTTCTCAAAAGGAATTAAATATTATGTCGGGAATTGGAGTAATCATGCTCATTGGAATCGTCTTAAATAACGGAATCCTACTTATTGATCGAGTTAGACAGCTACGAAATAACGGTTTAGATGTGAATGAAGCAATGGTCAATGCTGCGCAAGAACGAATTAGACCGATTTTCATGACAACATTAACAACAGTTGGCGGAATGTTGCCACTTGCTTTAGCGACAGGAACATCTAGCGATTATCAATCACCACTTGCTGTAGTCATTATTTCAGGATTACTGTTTTCAACCTTTATCACATTAATCTTAATTCCCGCTGTTTACCTACTGTTTGAGGATATTGGAAATGGAATGAAGCGGATATTTAGAAGGAAGAAATCGGTAGTTCAAGTAACAGCTCGATCGGAAGCTCAATGAAACTGAATTGTTCAAACTATGAAAGTGGGCTAAATATCGGCGGATTGCTTTGGGATAACGGCGATGAGAATGTTTATATCGGCGGTTGGACCATTTTATCGTCGGAGCAAATTAATTTATCGGCGTATGACGAAATATAACGGCGGTATCCGTTTTATCGGCGGGGATCCTTAGGATAACGGCGATCCGAATGTTTATATCGGTGGTTGGACCAGGTTATCGGCGGAGCAAATAGATTTATCGGCTAATTTGGTCATAATATCGGCGATTACAAGTTTCCATATATAAAGCACCTCCCCATTGATGGGCAGGTGCTTATTTTAAAATGTTGTAAAGAAGCCAAAACTAATTATTTTTATAAATCATCAAATCCGTTTAAATCACTTGTTTTCGTATATTGACGGGATTTCTGTTCAAAAAAGTCTGTTTTTGTACCATCGAAATTATCTACATAGGCACGAATCCATTTCATTGGATTTTCTACATGTTCTTCGTAGATTTCACTTAAGCCCATCATACGTAGCATTTTGTTCGCTCGATATTTAATATACCCGCTCATTTCCTCGAGATTAATACCATCCACTTTTTCCAAAACATATGTCGACCACTCAATTTCAAGCTCTACTGACTCTCTGAAACTGTTATATACCCAATCAATAAAGCTTTCGGTATTATATTCTGGATTTTCTGCGAGAGTCGCGCGAAACATTTCCGATATAAATCGTCCATGTTCTAGTTCATCTCTGTTTATATAGCTAACCATCGTAGACGTTCCGACCATTTTGTTATTTCTGGCCAAGTTATAAAAGAAGGCAAATCCTGAATAGAAAAACATTCCTTCAAGTAAAATCGTATATACCATTGTTTTCAAGATGTTTTCAATCGTTGGCTCTTCAACGAATTTATTATAATGGTTCATAATAGCTTCATTACGTTTTAAAAGAATTGGATCTTTTCTTCCTAATTCAAATGATTCGTTTTGATCAGCAAGTGAGACGACGGATGACAACACATAGGAATACGATTCATTATGCACTGCTTCTTGTTGCGCAATTACCGCCATGATCGATTGCACCGATGGATCGGTTGCATATAAGGAAAAAAGCAGTGCAGTCCGTGTCTGTGGTGCATCCAACGTAGACAATAAACCAATAATCTTTAAATAAGCATCTTTTTCCTCTTCTGTAAGAGCCGGAAATTGTTTTACATCACTCGCCATATTTACTTCATCTGCTTGCCAGTAGTTTCCGACTAAACGTTTATACATCTTATACCAATGAGGATAAGCGATATCGTTCCAATTTAATATTCCACTTGATTTGCCTCCAAAAATTCCTGTTGATTTATTTGGAAAGCGTGGTTCTAATGTTTTTGCTCTCTCAAGCAGCTTTGGCATCTACCAACACCCTCTCTAACCAAATTTCAATATATTTTTCCTGATGTCCACGCGGTGATTGTTCAATTTTTAGTCCATTCCACTTACTATTATAAAAGGCCGCTAACTTGTCTACCGCTTTGCAAAATAAAGTGTCTCCGCCAAATTGAGTATCTCCTGAACCAAAAATTGCTACATTATTTGGTTTATAACCTACTTCTAAAATAAAATCTTTTACCTCATCAGGAGTACTTCCATAATCCCATGTAAATGTTCCGATAAAAATATAATCATAGATTGAAACATCAGCAATCGGCAGGTCAATTCCTATTTCATGCATATCCACTTCCATATTATTTTCAGTTAAGTTTTGCTTAATTAATTGAGCAACCTCTTCTGTGTTCCCACTATATGAAAGATACGCAACTAAACATCTCATGAATGACACCACTCACACTCTTCGACATCATTTGCTGTTGAACGAACATAATATGATGTTTTCAATCCTTCTCTCCATGCTTGCAAATGCAGATCTAATAAAACTGATGCCCTGATTGTATTTGGTACATACATATTAAAAGAAATACTTTGATCAATATGTTTCTGTCTAACCGCGTTTTGCTTTACTGACCAGCGCTGATCGACAATATATGCGGATCTGCGATAAATATTATACGTCTTATGATCTAATTCTGGTGCTGTTACCGGAATTTTAAAGTCTTTCTTTTCCTCATAATAAAACACTTGGAAAACCGGATCGATACTTGCTGTTGAACCAGCAATCATTGCCGTTGACGAGTTCGGAGCTATTGCCATTAAGTAGCCATTTCGCATCCCATTTGCTTTTACTTCGTATTGAAGTTCTTTCCATTTATCATCTGTATAGTTCCGGTCAGTAAAGTATGCGCCTGTTTCCCATTTACTGCCCTCAAATGTAGGGTAAGCTCCCTTTTCTTTACTTAATTCCATACTCGCTTTGATCGTTAAATAAGCAACTTTCTCATACAGCTCATCTGCAAATTCTAACGCTGCTTCCGTTTCCCACCCAATTCCTTTTAATGCTAAAAGATGATGCCAACCAAACGTACCTAGTCCTACAGCACGATATTTCTGATTGGTCAACTGAGCTTGTTTAATTGGCAGCGTGTTAATATCAATCACATTATCTAACATTCTTATCTGGATTGGGATAAGACGCTCCAGGGCATTATCAGGAACAGCTCGTCCTAGGTTTATAGAGCTTAAATTACAAACAACATAGTCACCTGTCTTATATTTCTTTACAATCGTATCGTCATTTTCAATGTATTCTTCTAGAAATTGTGTTGGCGTCTGGTTCTGCGTTATTTCTGTACATAAATTAGAGCAATAAATAATTCCTTCATGATCATTATTGTTTTTCCGGTTTACTTCATCACGATAAAACATAAACGGTGTCCCGGTTTCTAGCTGGGAAACCATAATCCGCTTCATAATCTCAATAGCTGGTACCTTCCGCTTCGTTAACTGCTCATTTTCAATACATTCCTGGTATTTATTCCTCCATGTTCCATTCCCTTTTTCTTCATCGTAAAAATCTTCAAGGGAATAACCCATCACTTGTCTTACTTCATGAGGATCAAATAAATACCAGTCGCCTCTATTTTCAACTTGTTCCATGAAATAGTCTGGTAAACAAACACCTGGGAAAATATCATGAGCTCTCATACGCTCATCCCCATTATTTAATTTCAAGTCAAGGAAAGGCTCAATATCGATATGCCAAACATCAAGGTAAATTGCGATAGCCCCTTTTCTTGTCCCTAATTGATCTACACTAACTGCAGTATTGTTTAACTGACGAATCCAAGGGACAACTCCACTAGACATGCCTTTAAAACCTTTGATGGAACTGCCACGTCCTCGGACTTTCCCCATATACACACCGATACCGCCCCCATTTTTAGATAGCTGGGCAACATCTGTGTTCACATTATAAATAGACTGTAGACTATCGTCGACCGTATCTATAAAGCAGCTCGATAATTGTCCATGTGTTTTTCCTGCGTTATTCATGGTCGGTGTGGCGACCGTCATATATAGATTACTTAATGCCCAATATGCTTCAAGGACTGACTGACTACGATGTTCTTTCTTTTCATCCTGCATTAAGTGCATCGCAATGATCATCCAACGCTCTTGTGGTAATTCATAGACATTTTTATCATGGTCAGTTGCTAAATAACGAGTGGCTAATGTATAGATCGCGAGATAATGAAATAGTTTATCTTTTTCTGGATCAATCTGTTCATTAAAATAATTAATTTCTTTTTCTGAGTATTTTTCTAATAATGCTGGTGTGTAGATCCCTTTATCAGTTAGTAATTTAATTAGTTCATAAAAGCTGCCATAACGCTCGGTTGCATCATATTTCCGATTTTGCGCTGCTTTTTCATAAAGCTGCTGTAAATAAATTTGGCTGGCAAGAAATGTCCAATCCGGATTTGCTTCATTAATGTTTTCTAACGCATTTTTAATCAAAATATTTGTCTTCTCTTCAAAACTAGTATTCTCATTTATCAACCGAAGCGATTTTTCAGTAAATTCTTTCAGTGACAAATTCAAACCTTTATGAGCCGTTTCAATAATCTTCTCTATTTCATTAGCTTGCTTACTTGCAATTGCCATACTATCTCCTCCTAAAGTCACTTACAGTGAATACTAAATAAAAAAGCCATTTACCCGGGATAGGATAAACGGCTTATGTAACAAATAGAAGACAGTAAACGAACTAATCAAATAATAGTTCAATGTTCAGCCGCTCCATTATCCCTCACCCCGGAGAAATGAAACTTCGTTAAAAGGCAGGTCTCCTGACTTATGTTTACCTGAATAAGATCCCTTCCCATACGCTTACAAAATGTACAGTGGTTTGCTTATCTTATTCAATACATTTACAGTTGCGGGGGCAGTTCCAGCATTGCACTGGATTCCCTTTTAAAACACATTCGTGTCACCTAATTAACTATATATTGTATTAAATTTTATGAGTTTAACTATATATTGAATATCCTAGCATAAAAAAATTTCGATAGCAATCTTTTTACAATCAATTTTGATAAAGTTCGAGTCGTGTAAAAAACGCTTTAACAAATTCATAAAATAACTTTTCTGTTGGTAGTAAATCACGTTCTTTCGGAATAATTGCACCAACAGAACGCTTTAAACTTGGCTCAATTACCGGAATTTTTACGGTTGCCCGTGGTAAACAATCAACTATTGTTACCTCTGGAATTAACGTTACCCCTAACCCTGCAGAGACTAAACCTTTAATCGCATCCAAATCTTTTCCTTCAAATGAGACTTTAGGATGAAAACCTCTCTGAATACAGCCTTCCATAATTACTTTTCTTAAAATAAACCCTTCAGGGAATAAAACAAACGACTCATCTCTTAATTCGATTAATTTTAATGAAGAACGGTTCGCAAGTGGATGATTATATGGTAATAAAGCGACAATGTCCTCTGTAAATAAAACACTACTTTTAATTTTCTCTTTATCTGTCGGTAACGGACCGACAACAGCAATATTTATATCCCCTTTTATCACTGCATTAATTAATTCATTATGTGAATCCTGATATAGTTCAAATTTCACATCAGGATATTGCTTTCGAAAGTTGTAAATAGCTGTTGGTAATATATACGATGCTAAACTTGCAGAGAACCCAATATGGATAGTCCCTTTTTCAGGATCAATATACTCTGAGACGACTTGTTTTGCGTCATCTATTACATTGATCGCTCGTTCCATATGCTCTAAAAAAACTTTTCCAATCCGGGTCAGTCTCACCGTTCTTCCTTCTCGTATAAATAAATCAACACCGAGCTCTTCTTCTAGATTAAATATTTGTCGGCTAACAGCAGATTGTGCTACATGTAATTTATTAGCTGCTTCTGTTACATGTTCCCTTTTGGCAACTTCCATAAAATATTTGATTTGTCTTAGTTCCATCCGAATCACCTCTGTTTCCATTATCTCATAAAAGCATAAGTCATATCTATAATTAATATTGTATAGATTGATTTATTTCTGTACAATAGAAATATGGATACTTATGTAAAAACTTATAGAATTAGACTTATTGTTTAATAATAGATAAAAAGAGGTAATTACTTAGCTAGAAAAGGAGGTATCATCATTGTTAAACACGAAAGAAAATAGTACAAAAGAAGAGCAAGCTGTTATAGATTATATGAATAGTACGTATGAAAAAGTGAAAGCTCGCGATCCGCATGAAAAAGAATTTTTACAAGCTACTAAAATGCTTTTTGATTCTCTTATACCTGTCTTTGTGAAAAACCGCACATATAAAGAAGCTAATATTTTAGAACGGATTATTGAACCTGAAAGAATTATTTCATTTCGAGTTCCATGGATCGATGACAATGGCAACGTTCAAGTGAATAGAGGATATCGGGTTCAGTTTAACAGTGCTATAGGACCTTACAAGGGAGGAATTCGATTTCACCCTTCAGTTAATTTAAGTGTAATGAAGTTTTTAGCATTAACCCAAATATTTAAAAACTCACTGACTGGTCAAGCGATTGGCGGAGGAAAAGGAGGCGCCGATTTCGATCCTAAGGGTAAGTCGGATAATGAAATTATGCGGTTTTGTCAAAGCTTTATGACCGAACTGTATAAACATATTGGACCAGATACTGACGTTCCAGCTGGAGATATTGGTGTCAGCAGAAGAGAAGTTGGATATATGTTCGGACAATATAAACGTCTTCAAGGCGCCTATCATGCTGGTGTATTAACTGGAAAAGGGCTAAACTATGGTGGTAGTTTAGGACGTACGGAAGCAACAGGATATGGAACAATCTATTTCGTTAATGAGATGTTAAAAGATCGCCGGATGAGCATGAAGAATATGACAGTCATTACGTCTGGCTCTGGAAATGTAGCTATTTATGCAATGGAAAAAGCGATAAAACTTGGCGCAAAAGTAGTTGCATGTAGTGATTCAAATGGTTATGTCTATGATAAAAATGGACTTAGCTTACAAACTATTAAACGTATTAAATTTTCAGAAGGTGCCCGGATTAGTGAATATATTAAATCACATCCAGAAGCTGAATACTTTGATGATTGTTCAAAAATTTGGTCAGTACCATGTGATATTGCCCTACCATGTGCTACTCAAAATGAAATTGACGATGACTCCGCACAAATGCTTATTAAGAACGGCGTTAAAGTAGTCGCTGAAGGTGCAAATATGCCTTGTACAATTGAAGCGATTGATGCATTTCTTGAACATGGCGTCATGTTTGGCCCCGCTCAGGCAGTGAATGCAGGAGGAGTGGCATGTTCTGCACTTGAAATGGCCCAAAATAGTTCTAGATTAAGCTGGACGTTTGAGCAAGTGGATGAAGAACTGCAAAATATTATGAAAAATATTTACCGTAATTGTACTCGAGCTGCCCAGAAATACGACCACCCCGGAAACCTTGTCGTTGGTGCAAATATTGCCGGGTTCACCAAAGTTGCTGATACGATGATTGAACAAGGAGTCATTTAAAACATACTTTCGCACTGACTTTATTAAGACCTATACAAAGAGAAGATTGATAAATTAAGGACATTACCTACTAGAAATGTTAACTAGGTAATGTCTTTTTTTCTTCAACTAGCACATCCGTTTGCGGACGCATCAAACTATCCGGTATAATGAAGAATTAACTGATACAATGCGATACAAAGTCCTAAGATACTCGCTTTTATTTTAGATGGATGGTATCTTTTATTACCGTACAAATAAATGGAAATAAATATAAACCCTATGGGGAGCCATAGCTCAAAGACACCATTTCTTGTACTTTGAGAATAAATTGGAGCAATATAAGTGCTAATTAGAAAATAAAAGAAAATAGTAAAACGTCGTGTTTCTAATTGCTTGCTCCATCTTACTAAAAGGACAATTATTATAATTGAGATAATTGTAATGGATAAAGAAGGTAGAACAATAGAAGCACCGTTTCCAATCTTAAATTCCATTCTTATTTGCTCCTTTCAGAGATTTAACCTATAACTCCGATAGTTTTATAGGTATGGTTAAACAATATGGCCCATTCCGGCACAACGTTGGACGACAATTGCAATCGTTAGCGTAATAAGAATTATGAATGTAAAACGCTATGAATAAAATATTTTGCATTCTCTGCGTCTTTTTTCTTAACATAAACAACATATTGGTTTTCGTAATTCTTCGTAATTCCAATACTTCCAAAGTTTCCTCTCGTTGTTCCATTTGCTCTCCATTGTGCTGATTGGTCAATAACTTTATAAGTATATTTAATACCCTTACTTTTTAAAACCTCTCTAACCTTTGAAAGTTCATCCATTGAATATCCGATATAAACTTCTACTCTATTAAAGATAAACATATCCAACTACCTTTTTATTTAATTTCTATTTTGCACTCCACAGAAAATTTTGCTGTTATTCTCTAAGAGAACCTCCTGCATCTTCATAGATTTTCATCTACCAGAAACTATTTCTTTTTACGCTCTTCTAAAGAACCTGCTACTCCTTCCACTGTGATCTAACTTTCCTCGTGGAAAAAAGTAACCCTTTATAAACATAATATACTAAATTTTCAATATATAAATAATAAACTTATTGTGTATAAAAATTGGGATATATGCTATATATTAATCTAATAAATATAGTTATGGTTAATACGAATATAAAAGTCTTTTAGTTACTATATATTCTATTCAGCATCATGCATCACATTGAAATAGCAGTTATATTTGATATAATCAATCATTAATATCTTCACCATAAGTATCGATATAAAAATATAGAAAGGAAGGATGTTATTGGACGAACTTGTAAAGTTACTACAAGACTCCAATTATGCGATTGTTTTCACAGGTGCAGGAATGTCTACAGAGAGTGGCTTACCTGACTTTAGATCAAAGGATCGTGGTTTATGGGAGAAATTTAATCCAAATGAACTGGCTAACGTACATGCTTTGCTCCATAATACAGACGAGTTCACTGAATTTTATCAGTATCGCCTTTCGGAAATTACAAAATATCAACCACATGCAGGCCATCATGTTTTAGCTAAATGGGAAAATGACGGAAAAATAAAAGGAATTATTACTCAAAATGTCGATGGATTCCATAGTGATGCCGGAAGCAGCAATATGATGGAACTACACGGTTCATTCCGTACATTTCATTGTCATCAATGTAAAAAGGAATACGAAAGAAATGCTTATTTAGATGGAACATCAACATGTGGATGTGGAGGGACCATTCGTCCAGGTATTGTTTTATTTGGTGAAAACTTGCCACAAGAAACATTTATGCGAGCAGAGCATGAAACAACCCAATCTGATCTATTTATAGTATTAGGATCCTCATTATCTGTATCTCCCGCCAATATGTTTCCATTACTAGCTAAAGAAAATGGAGCAAAGTTAGTGATTGTTAATCGAGAGCCGACTGATTATGATATGTATGCAGACCTTGTTATTCAAGATAAAGGAATTAAAGAAGTTTTGACTGAAGTGAACGAGAAATTATAGGTCATCAATTTAAGCAAATCTACATTAATAATAGAATAGACAAATAGCTTTAAGTTAATATTCATCACTATGAACACCCCCGAGAGTAAGTTTGGTGCCGCACCCCAAAAGTTAGAGTTAAAAACTAACATTTGGGGTGTTTTATATGTATATATTATGTCTTTATCCCTTATAACTTTAAAAGCATTTAACAAATTCCCTTCACTATTTAAATTTTTCCTCATAAAGTAATAGGTCTAAATAAACTTTTAACTTTTCCTAGATACTGGTAAAATTTAATAAAATAATTCTTCGGAATCTTATGAATAAAGGGAGATTAATAAAATGATTTTTAAAAAGCATTATCTACCAGTCGGGAGTGTAGTCGGTTTAAAAAACGATTCTAGAAGATTGCTCATTATTGGTCGGCAACTATATTCGGAGACGAATCATGTGATTAGAGATTTTGCAGCATTAGAATATCCAAATGGCTTTGTCAATTCCAAAGAAAAATTTATTCTTTTTGATCGTAAAGATATTGAAGTTGTCTATCATTACGGTTATGTAGACGAAAAAGAGAGGGAATTAGACAGATTATTGTATGAAGCTGAGTATAAAGGTGATGAAGGAGAGAGTATGAAATGATTGTAGCTAGTGCTGGCGGCGGCAGAGGTAGTTATTTAAAGTATAATAAAAAGTTACCTGACACTATTGGAAAAGCAATCGGAGAGTTAGAACAGATATTTCATGAAGTTTTCAAACAAATTTCATACTTTCAAGACCAATTGGACCACCAACGGGGTAAAGCAGCCTCCTCATTAAGAGGAAATTTAAATAGTCATCTTGAACTAATGGGTAAAAGTGCTCCTGTTTTATTAAATTTTGCCGATGTCATGAAAAGTTTCATGGCAATGATTGAATTAACAGACGAAGAAGGTTCTGGTTTCATAAAACCTACTGGTCGAGCAGAGTGGCAATATTCATTATCAATGGAACGAATTGATGAGGAAATTAAACTTGATGCAACGATGAAAGAGGCGGCACTTTCTTTTAAATCGAACATAACAAATATGGATGAATTATTTTCATCATTCAATGAAATGATCAACTTGGTAATTTCTGAAACAAATTTACCTTGGGATGATTTTACAAGCGTTTGGGCTGAGGCACAAAACAAGGTAAAATCCATTATGGAAGAGACGAAAAATCATATTGAGAAACTATTAAAAGAAGTAAAGACCTTCGTTCAGGAAATTGTACGTCTTGATCATATGGCTAGCCAGCTGAAAGCTGTTTAGGGAGGGGTAATTTGTGTATCGGCGAAATCCAATTATTGATCAAATATTAAATATTCATAAAGCACAAGCAGAGGGTATCATTAGTTCTACTTCATCAAAGTTAGTAAAAAAAGCTTTTACGACTTCATGGAGTCAATTAAATAATGGGAGTATCGATGCCTCGATATCTAGCGAGACGATTTTGTTTAACCCTGATGAAATTGAGGTAACCATAGATAAATGGATAAAGGATTTTGAAGTATGTTTGGAGGCCGAAGAGGCAAAGTTCAAGCGGATAGAAGATCCTACATTTAGTGATAAAATGGATATCATTAATTTGAAAACAGATATTGAACAACATGTTCTTTATGAATATAGGGATTTGAAACGCAAAATAGGGATAATTGATACCAAATTTGCTAATGTTGCTCGTGCATATCGATCTCCTTTACAGCAAGCATTAAACGATATCACTATGCTATATAATGATATTAACAATATTGACGGAGATTTTACAGGATTTGAGAATGTATCGGTGTATGTGCATGGGATAGAAGATACGGGAAAGAATTTTTTTGAAAGTGCTGTAGAAGCTGCATATTCCGGAGATATAATTGTACATGAAAAAAGGAACGGGGAAGTAGAATATTTTGTAATCAAAAAAGTAAATGGTAAAAATGAACCAATAAAAATAAGATTAGAAGATGTTAAAATTCATAACAAAGATAAGCGCCTTCATTTAGTTTATGAAACGGAGTATAAAAATGAACATCGTCAAAAAACAAGTGACGATTTGGCGGAAAAACTAATTTATATGGGACTATTAAATGATAATACGAAGATTGATATGTTTGCACATAGCTATGGTGGAAGAAGATCTTTTCAATTTGCAATGGATTATCCCGACCATGTTAGAAGTATCACAACAATTGGTACTCCATACAATAAAAATTTTCTCGGTGGAACGGCAAATACATTCCCCGGGATAGCAAAAGATTTTTTTAATAAAAACGCTACCGAATACAGTAATTATTTGGATTTTAATTCAAAAAATCAAAGAAATGATGATGGAATACTCCATAGTAATGTATATACAGATATGAAAAGCGAAGCAATGATTGAGGATATTGAACACTTAAAAATTGCAAATCCCGAAGCTTATCAAAAGTTAGAAGAGATGGAAATCACAGCTGTTGCTGGACGAGATACAACTACGCATAAGTATTATAATGAGTTTAAAGGTCAAGTAGAAGAATTTGTAGTTCCCGATACTCACGATGGGGCAGTTTCAGTAAATAGTCAGCACGCGGAGTCATTAGGGGCTTTAATAAATAATCGCCTTTCTTATGATGTAAAAGGAGAAAGTATTAGTAAGCCGGCTCATTCCAAGGAAATAAAGAACACAGACTTTATTGAGTTAATTCGACAAATAAACACCCACTATCTAGAGTAGGAGTGACCTAATATGAAAAAAGGGAAAAAAGTAATTCTTGTTTTAATTTTTATCTTACTACTTTTTGCTTGTGAAAATCATTTTGAAATAGGTGAGAAGAAAGTGACATATCAAAATGAATTCCCTAAAGAAAGCAGTCCAGCATTATCTGAGTTTTTGCGAAGCTATATTTTAGGATATGAATCTATCCTCCTTTTTAAAGGAGAAGCCTTTATATACTCCGATAGAAATATGAATACGAATAGTAATAAATTAACTTACTTTCAACATACTTCCTCGCAGTTAAATGAATATTATGATCCTATTTTTTCAACAGATCATCCCGAAAAAATTCTTCATGAATTATTTGATGAAAAAAAAGGTAGACTGCATCACGAGATTGAAGATGAAGAGAATAAATTTTTACCGGATGTAACATTAGATAAGGGTAATGTATTAAAAATAAAAACGGACCAGAAGAATGTTAGCTTCTCAATACCTGAAAATTTGGATAAAAATCTATCGGATGAATTAATATTGAATATTGAAAGTACAAATGAATTTGGATTTATTTTGCAATTAGAAAATGATATTTCCGGAGAAATTTATTATTTCTTCGCTTTAAACGATTTATCAGAAATGGATATCTTTCAAGATATAGAACTTACTAGTGTAATTGAGCAAGGGCAGCTAAAACCATATTATCCTCTTTTAAAAACAATAAATGAGTCATTAAGCGTTATAGATTATAAGATAATAGACACGAAGACTCACGAAGTATTTAAAGTTGAAAGTGAACATTCTTTCAGCAAAGATTATAAGTACATCTACTTAAATGGCAGGGATAACCCATTAGAGGAGGGTGTCCAGCGAGTCCAAAGGATAGAAGATTACGTTGAAGGAAACGATCAGTATTATGCTGAGTTCAAATTAAATTATGAAGAAATCTCAGATGAACTCGATTTTAACTCAGTTGGGATTGGCTCTGCAAATACCGTATACTTTAATGAAGATCTTATCGTGATACATCTTGAATTTGATGCAGCAATCACTGGAACTGCGGGCTCTACTAACGTCATTATTGATTTACAAAAAAATAAAGATAACCCTATTTTTTATTTAGTTGATTTAGGGATTATTGCTTAATGAAGGAGAAGTTCTAACATTATAAATTAAAATTTACTAAATGGAGTATATTCTATGAAAAATTATTTAGTTCTCGTGTTTATGTGGGTGTTACTGCTCCCTGCATGTGGTAAAAGTAATGATCCAACCCAATTTATCTACGAAACTAATTTTTCCGGTCATTCTCCTAGGGTTGAACAATTTATAAAAGACTATATTACATCAGATGTAACATATCATTTAGTTACAAAGGACAATGTAAATGTGTATGCAAAGAAAAATCTTGGAAGTCAGCAAAAAACAATTGAATATATTCAATTCAATGACGAACAATTAAAACAATATTATGAACATATATTGGATGCTGAAAGTCCAAAAACGGAAATTGAAAAACTCAGAGAATCCAAAGAATCTTTATTCCAATCTGTTGATGATAAAGATGCATATCATTTACCCGAGATTAATTTGGAAGAAGGAAATATATTCTATATTAAAACATCAATAAGTGAGAAGAGTTTTAAACTACCAGATCTTTTAAAAGAATATGATGTTGATGTAAATGACAAAGTAATGTTTAATATTGTCGCAGTAGATAAAGAAAGTTTCCAAATTGATATACAAGTGAAACAGGAAGATGGCTCCTCAAAAGAAAATATGTCTGTTTTTATAACACAAGATTTGCAAAATACATTTGTTTCAGAGACGTATACTGATGAATTTCTCAACAATATTGTAAAAGGTAATTTAAACCCATACGAAAATTTATTTGTAAAGTTAGACTCTGAGGGTAGATATATAAAAGCGGCTAATAGTTTTGGAGTTGCGGATACAGTGAAAAATGAATTAAAGTGGATAAATGAACTGGATTATCTAAGTCAAGATAATCAATATGTGTATTTAGGCGGGAATGCAGACCCGTTATCCGAAGGAAAGCAACGTATCCAAGAAATTGAAGAATATTTAGTCGGAAATGAAGAATATTTCGCTGAATTTGATCTGAATTTAAAGCAAATTTCAGACGCACTCGAATTGAATTCTGTAAATGATGTTTCAATTGGAAAGGTTAAATATTTTAATGAAGACTTTATTATATTATATTTAAACTTTAAAGCTGCGATTACGGGTACAGCTGGTTCAACTAATGTCATTATAGATTTTCAAGAGGATAGAGAGAATCCGACAATTTATTTGGTTGATTTGGGGTTGCATTAGTCTCTGTTAAGGAGAAATTAATAAATTAGAAAGTAGTTCAAGGATGCTTCCCAAAATTCCTTTTAATATTAGTATCTTTTTTAGCCTGTCAATATATTAATGATAGACAACAAATACAAAAAGGTCTTTCGTTCCGATCAACGAGAGACCTTTTATAATCTAGGATAAAAAGTACGTTTAAATAGCCATTCTTTCTTTTAAAAATTTATTCAATATACGCCTACATTATTATTACCACCAATGAAAACCGTCTTCCTTCAGTAATTCCTCTGAAGCTTCAGGCCCCATACTACCCGCTTTATAGTTAGGGAATTCCGCTGGTGTTGATTCCCACTTTTTTAAGATCGGATCAACATATTCCCAAGTGAGAGCTACTTCATCCCAATGAGTAAAATTAGTTGTATCACCGATCATGCAGTCGTAAAGAAGTTTTTCATATGCTTCCGGAGAGTTAGCTGCATTGATTTGATTATAATCATAGGTTAATTTTATAGGAATTGCTTCATTTTCCGTTCCGGATTTTTTAGCATTTAGATATAAAGTAATCCCTTCATTTGGACTGATATTGATAACGAGTAGATTCGGATGCTGTTCTTTTTTATCTTTATAGTATAAGTTCATCGGAATACTTTTAAATTCTACAATAATTTGTGTTGATTTCTTGCTCATTCGCTTCCCGGTGCGAATATAAAATGGGACACCTGCCCATCGATAGTTATCAATCATGATTTTCCCTGCTACAAATGTTTCCGTGTTAGATTTTGCAAGCGCTGGCGCTTCCTGCTGATAAGCGATAGGGTAATCCGGGCCTTCACCATACTGTCCACGGACAAAGTTATCGTCGACGTTTTCTATTTTTCTCAAAGCACGAAGGACTTTCAATTTTTCCGAACGTATTTCTTCCGATGTTAATTTTATTGGCGGCTCCATGGCTAGCAATGCAACCATTTGCAACATATGGTTCTGCATCATGTCTCGAACAGCACCTGATTGGTCATAGTAGCTAGCCCGATCCTCGACACCAATTTCTTCACTTGAAGTCACCTGAATGTTGGCAATAAATCGGTTGTTCCAAAGATGTTCAAAGATTCCATTAGCAAAACGAATAACTTCTATATTCTGTACCATCTCTTTCCCCAAATAATGATCAATTCGATAAATTTGCTCTTCTTTAAAAGCTGCACGGATTTCATGATTGAGTTTCCTAGCAGAAGGTAGATCATTTCCAAACGGCTTTTCTATGACTAGACGTGTCCATCCACCACCGTTTTTCATTCCATTATCATTCAAGCTATTCGTAATGTCTCCAAAAAATTCTGGTGACATAGCTAAATAAAATATCCGATTTCCCTCTGTTTGATAGATTCCTTCCAAGTCCTGCAACAAAGCTTCCATCTCCAAATAGGAAGAAGAGTTGGTCACATCAGATGGATGGTAATAAAAATGGGAAACAAATGCATCTAAATCAATTTCAGAAGAATTTTTATCTGTAATGGATTGCTTTACCTTATCACGAAACTCTTCATTGGACCATGATCTTCGTGCAGTTCCAAATACGACAAAGTTTTCACCTATTTTTTTGTTTTTTACAAGACGATATATAGATGGGAATAATTTTCGCTTAGCTAAATCACCCGTTGCTCCAAATATGATAATGGCCACTTTGGGTTGGTTTTGATTATTCATAATTTAGGTCTCCTTCATTGAATGGCAAAATTATATAAGTAGAAAAGTTTAACGATAAGTTTTACTATTTTTATTACTTGGTGTTATGCCATTAGATAAAGACAGTAAATGGCATGCGTTCTATTAGGAAAACTGTCCTTAACTGAACTGAAGCGAACATAGACAGATGCACATAGAAACCTTTAACGTCTATTCGTTAACTTTTTTATTGTAGGCTACTATTTGCTTAGCATGATAGAAACTTCAAACAGACAACTTCAGGTACATCTATTTCTGATCCGGTTTCAGTTAATT
The DNA here is from genome assembly GCF_037071985.1 of Pseudogracilibacillus sp. SE30717A. NCBI lineage: Bacteria > Bacillati > Bacillota > Bacilli > Caryophanales > Bacillaceae > Pseudogracilibacillus > Pseudogracilibacillus sp. SE30717A. The sequence continues at coordinate 341,054 of NZ_JAXHDF010000001.1, forward strand.
TCCCCGATTCAATGTCCCGCCTAAATAATACAATATTTTCAGTGTGCTGGTTCGATACGACAAGAAATGACTCACTTGGATCTAAAACAAAATCCCGTGGCCATTCACCATTAGATGAAACATGTTCTATAAACGATAGTTCTAACGTTTGTTCGTTAACTTGAAAAATAGCGACACTATTATGCCCACGATTTCCGGTATAGACAAATCGGCCATCAGATGATATTTGAATTGCACTTGCATCATTCGTCTCTGTAAAACTATCCGGTATGGTTTTTATATACTGTTTTTCTTCAAACGTTCCTTTTTCTTTGTCGTAAGCTAGTACAACAACCTCTGAACTTAACTCGGTTAGCAAATATGCGTATTCTCCATTAGGATGAAACGTTAGATGGCGTGGGCCACTGCCCGCCTTCACTTTTAATGTCGCTATACGGTGCAATTCCTTATCCTCTACTTTATACGTTACAACCTCATCAGTCCCTAGGTCGCAAGCAAAAATGTAGTTTTCATCTGGAGAAAATCCAGCATAATGGACGTGAGGTTTTTCTTGGCGCTTGTGAGGGCCATTACCAGTATGCGTTACAAAAGAACCTTTACTAACAGTTCCTTGCTCTTCATTCACGTGAAATATCCCTACTGTGCCTTGATGATAATTAGATGTAACTAACTTATTACCATTTACATTTACATGACATGGAGGAGCACCATCTGTTAATTGAGCATCTATTTTTGTAAGGGCAGATGACTCTTGATTGACTTTATACGCATAGATACCTCCAAGATTTTCTTCTTGGGCCACTGAATATAAAAACTGATTATTTTCTGCAATTGATAAGTAAGTAGGATTACTAACTTTAGTAGCTAACTCGCAATTTTTTAAAGCTCCTTGAACTGTATCCAGTTCAAATCGGTAAATCCCTTCACTTGTTTGGCGTGTATACGTTCCTGCAAAACCTATATATTTTGACATATGCATCCATCCTTTATTATATTTCCACATTAATTTCATTGTTGGGAGTATAGAGAAAGTCTTTTTGCATGCTAATTATTACTATGTAATTTACTGCCCTACATTTTACTTTTTTATTATATATAACTCTTTCTTAATTTACTACATCTCTCTTTGTAAAGCCATATTCTTTCATCACAATACTATCTGGGCAGAAGTAACAAACTTATCAAAAAGACAAAACTTCACCCATTTCAACATTCTATTTTAATCTTGCAACAATTGCAAACTCGCACACAACTATTTCTGCCTGCGCGCCTTCCCTTTATGAAATCTCATCCCCACCTACAATCGCATTACCAAATCTGTCAATCAATAAAAATCTAAAAAAGATGACTTCTGAAATACAGAAATCATCTTTTAGAGGTTGCCTATTCTTTATATTACTCACTTGGCTTTTCATTTATATTTATATTTGGAGCTTCTTTTATCTCTTCCACGACATGGTCTTCTGTTACTCGTACTTGATGACTCTTGCCACCACAGACAAATTTAAATATACCATTATTAAAGTCTGTACCAATTTCTTTATAAAAAACTCCTTCAAACAAATTACGTTTCGATTTAGTAAAAGATAGTACAAATCCTGTTTCGTCTTTTCTCAGATAGCCACGAATCCCTTTTTCATACATCGCTTCATCACTGACTTTTAAAGCACGATCTACGGAGACTACGTGAATATCTATAAATACGAGTTCTCTTAATAAGGCATTTACAAAGGAACCCTTTGTAATCTCTTCCCATCTATTTTGCGGTCTTTCTCCAATAATAACTTGTGTAATATTATGTTTGTAGGCTACTTCTTTAATAGCTTTAACGATTGGCCGTGGTTCGTTATCTTTCAAAATGAATTTTTTAGCACCTAATTCTTTAGAAAGTTCTCTCCAATGATCTATATAATTTGCTTTTTCAGCATCGAATTCGTCTGATGAAAGTTGGTCAACTGTTAGCACATAAAAGGGGCTATTCGATAACTGGGACAGCTCATAACCACGTCTGATTAAACGCTCACCATTTGGACCATAATAAACACAGACTAAAATTCTTTCGTCCATATGGCTCTTAATATTCCCCATGATACGTCACCCTCTCTACTCCCTAAATGTTACTCTTGAATATACCATCATATTATACGTTATGTTACAACTTTTTTCTATGAATATTGATTAAGTCGATAAATTGATTTTTATTTTTCGTGAAAAAAGATGAATGGTTCACGTGCTTTCAAATTTTTTATAGTATATAATTAACTAGAAACTTTTATATTCAATCACTTACTGTAAAAAGAAAACTTTATCATATTAAGGAGGAAAACAATTGCTTACGATTAATATGGCGATTATTCTTCCATTTATAGCAGCAATTTTTATCTTACTCTTTCTGAGGAATTTTAGACGTTTTCACATCGGATGGTTAGTACTCCTTATTCCAAGCCTTTTATTTTTCCTTTTAGCTCGGCAAATCTCCACTGTCGCAAAAGGACAAACGTTCAGTTATCAATTTAATTGGATACCCTCGTATAATATAAATTTTCTCACATATTTAGATGGACTAAGTATGATTTTTGGTCTTTTAATAACAGGGATTGGAATCCTAGTGGTATTATACTCTATCTATTACTTATCAACAGAACAATCTCTTGTCCACTTTTATATTTATTTACTGCTATTTATGGGTAGTATGTTAGGTGTTATCTTTTCCGATCACTTACTTCTATTATATGTTTTCTGGGAATTAACGAGTATCTCATCGTTCTTACTAATTGCATATTGGTATCAAAGAAAAGGATCTCGTTATGGGGCCAAGAAAGCATTGCTCATTACAGTGCTCGGTGGTTTTGCTATGCTTATTGCATTTCTGATGCTGCACCATATAACGGACACTTTTAGTATCAGAGAAATAATAGCAGCTTCTGACATAATAAAAAATCACTCATTGCTTGTTCCGATTATGGCACTAGTTCTTCTAGGAGCCTTTACAAAGTCTGCGCAGTTTCCTTTTCATATCTGGCTACCGGATGCGATGGAGGCACCTACCCCTATTAGCGCATATTTACATTCGGCTACAATGGTAAAAGCGGGAATTTATCTTGTCGCAAGATTTACTCCAGTTTTTGGAGGAGAATCATTTTGGTTTTGGGCTGTCAGTTTGATTGGATTGATCACGTTATTCTGGGCTGCTCTTACAGCCATTCGACAAACTGATCTAAAAGCATTGCTTGCCTATTCTACTATCAGTCAGCTCGGTTTGATCATGACATTATTTGGCGTCGGTTCTTTATCTTTACATCCAGATATTCCTATAAGTTCTGTATTATATACTCAAGCAACTTTTGCTGCATTATTTCATTTGATTAATCACTCTACATTTAAAGGTGCCCTTTTTATGATTATTGGGATTATTGATTATCAAATTGGAACGCGCGATATACGTAGATTAGGTGGACTGCTCTCATTTATGCCAGTTTCCTTTACTATTGCATTGATCGGTAGTTTCTCTATGGCAGGATTACCGCCATTTAATGGCTTTCTAAGTAAAGAAATGTTTTTCACTGCTATGCTAAATGTAAAAGAATTCGATATCTTCTCCATCCAATCAGTTGCGAACTTGTTTCCTATTATTGCTTGGATCGCGAGTATATTTACCTTTGTATATAGCATGATGATTGTCTTTCAAACCTTTTTTGGTCCTTATAGAGAACAACCTACAACGAATGCAAAAGAACCGCCATTTGGTATGCTTCTTGCGCCAATTACGTTAGGGTTATTTGTCGTTTTAATTTTCTTTTTTCCAAACACACTTAGCAAATGGATATTAAAGCCAGCTGTACAGAGTATTTATCCAGAGTTTGATGTACAAACAATTGGAAACATTATGTGGTGGCATGGATTTAATCAGGAGCTTATGATGACGATCGGAGTTATCTTGTTCGGAATAATCGTTTATCTATTACGTTCTTATTTAAAGAAAGTTTTTATTTTATTCCCTAGAAGTTTTTCATTTGATAATTTTTATCATCTTATTTTGGATACAGTAGATAAAACTTCAAAGAAAATCACCGACTTTTATATGACAGGATACTTAAAAAATTACTTAACCTATATATTCATCTTTTTTATTATTTTATTAGGTGGGGCTCTCTATTTTCTTGATGCGTTTAATTTTACTACAGAAAACGACAAGATCATTCATCCATTTGAATGGATATTAGCGGGCACAATCGTTGTAGCAGGAATTACTATTCTGCTGTCGAAATCTCGCTTAACAGCAATATTAGTGAATGGATTTATCGGATTCGCTATCGCGATGTTTTTCGTCCTGTTTCGAGCACCCGATTTAGCGCTAACGCAGCTCGTAATTGAAACGGTAACTACGGCTTTATTTCTTCTTTGCTTTTACTTTCTCCCTAAGTGGGATGCCAACAATTCAGAGCAAAGAGTCAAGCGAACAAATCTTTTAATTGCCATTTCTGTTGGTACAGTGTTTACATTAATTGCTTTAACAGTTAATAGTGGAAAATTATTTCAGTCTATTTCTGTCTTCTTTGAAAACTCTGACGAATTGACTGGTGGAAAAAATATTGTAAATACAATTTTAGGCGATTTCAGGGCGTTTGATACAATGCTAGAAGCTATTGTTCTATTCATCGCAGGAATTGGTGTTTATACGTTGATAAAATATAGAAGTAATAAAGGGGCGAAAAAAATTGAAGATTAATGAAGTTATTTTACAATCTGTCTCAAAAATAGTTGTCTTCATTATTTTAACATTAGCCCTTTATCTGTTCTTTGCTGGACATAACTCACCTGGTGGAGGATTTATCGGCGGGCTTGTACTAGCTTCAAGCTTTGTCTTACTTTTACTTGCATTTGATATTGAAACGGTTAAACAAGGAATTCCAGTAGACTTTAAACATGTTGCCGCTCTTGGAGCTACAATTGTCCTTCTAACCGGTGTTGGTGCAACTATTTTCGGTCAGCCTTTTTTAAACCAGTCATTTACACATGTAGACATCCCTTTTTTCGGGACTACTGAATTAACAACCGTGACTATTTTCGAAACTGGAGTTGCTTTAGTTGTTGTAGGAGTGGTTGTAACAATTATTCTAAGTATTAGTGAGGACGTGTAAGTTATGGAAACATTAATCATACTCGTATCGGGAGTCTTGGTAACTGTTGCAACGTATCTTTTACTATCCAAAAACTTGACGAAAGTTATTTTAGGTACTGCCGTCCTCACTCACGCTGTCCATTTATTATTAATGGCAATGGGCGGATTTAAAGGTGACACAGTGCCAATAATAGATAATAACTCAGATAAATATGTTGATGCGTTACCACAAGCGTTGATTTTGACTTCCATTGTGATCAGCTTTGCCGTCACTGCTTTTTTTCTCGTCTTAGCTTATCAAGTAAATAATCAAACGCAAACGGATGATTTAAGTAAACTACGGGGGTATCGCCATGAATAATTTGCTTGTTCTTCCTATGGTAATACCTTTACTTGTCGGTGTTTTACTCGTTTTTTATCGTACTTATATTATAAGACAAAGATGGATTACATTTACCTCTTTGATGATTAATGCCCTTTTAAGTATTTTTATTTTAAAGAAAGTCCAAACAGATGGGATTATGAGCCTTGACTTCGGTGGTTGGATCCCTCCATTTGGTATCTTGTTTGTTGGTGACACGTTTGCAATTTTATTAGTTATTACTTCTACTATTATTACGGCCTTATGTGTTTTGTACGCAATGCCAACAATTGGAACTAGACGTGAACAGTATTACTTTTATTCTTTTGTAAATTTTCTTATTGCAGGAGTAAACGGATCATTTCTGACAGGAGACATATTTAATTTATTCGTTACTTTCGAAGTAATGTTGCTTGCTTCTTATGCGTTAATTACTTTAGGTGCCTCAAAACGTCAGTTAAAAGAATCGATTAAGTATATTGCGATCAACGTAGTATCATCTTCATTATTTCTAATTGCGATTGCTTACTTATATGGAACACTTGGTACTTTAAATATGGCACATCTGTCAATAAGAATTGCTGAGGTTGGCCAAACACCGATTTTAACGATCATCAGCTTACTATTTTTGATTGTTTTCAGTTTAAAAAGTGCATTATTATTGTACCAGTGGTTACCTGGATCATATAGTACACCACCGACTGCAATTGCTGCTTTATTTGGTGCATTGCTGACCAAGGTAGGGGTTTATGCATTATTTCGTATCTTTACTTTGCTCTTTTATCACGAACAAGGAGTTACACATACAATCATTGGAGTCATGGCAGGATTAACGTTAATAGGTGGCTGTATTGGTGCGCTTGCCTATACCAATATTCGACAAATTGTTTCCTACAATGTTGTCATTGCTATTGGATTCATTTTAGTTGGCCTTTCTCTTATGACACAGACTGCAATTGAAGGTGCTATCTTTTACTTAATACACGATATGTTTGTAAAAGCACTTTTATTTCTATTAGCAGGAACAATGATTTACTTAACTAAAACAGAAAAGCTGGATGAAATGAGTGGACTCATACGTAACTATCCAGTTCTCGGATGGATGTTTTTTATTTGTGTCTTATCATTAGCAGGTATCCCCCCATTAAGTGGATTTCTCGGAAAAGTATTATTAGGTGAGGCCGCAATTGCAACAGGGTCCTTTGTTTTACTCGGATTGAGCTTTGCTTCTGGTCTTGTCGTTCTGTATTCGTTGACTCGTGTATTTATGAGTTGTTTTTGGGGCGAAACAATTATAGGCGATGATGAAGAAATACCTTTGCCTAAAAAGATCGTTGTCCCTAGTGCAATTTTGGTTGGAATTACATTTGCGCTTGGTATTGGCGCTGAAACTCTGTCGCCATATCTTTCAAATGCTGCAGAAACACTTGTTAATCCATCCATCTACATTGATGCCATAATGTCCAAATAAACTTGAATTGGAGATGAATCGCATGGCTGCACAATTTTTATTGAACTTATTTATCGCTTTTTTATGGGTATTGTTAAAAGATGAAGATATATTAAGAATCCAAACAGTCATAACTGGATTTCTTATTGGTAGTTTTATCGTCCTACTTATGAGAAGGTTTTTTGGCGGTCATTTCTATTTACACCGGCTTATCTCTGTTATTAAATTAATCTTTATTTTTATTTCAGAGATATTCCAATCAAGTGTTGTCGTGATCAAACATATATTAAGCCCTAAAATTAATATAGAACCTGGCATATTTACATATAAAACTATTTTGCGAGGAGAGTGGGAAGTAACAACACTTGCCTTGCTATTAACGTTAACCCCTGGTTCAGTTGTTATGGAAGTAAACGAAGAAGGAAATGTGTTCTATATACATGCCATGGATATTAAACGATACAAAGGTGACTTGGAACGGTCATTAAAAGTGTTTGAGAAGGCAATTATGGAGGTGACGAGATAATGATTGAAACCATTCTAAATATATCTTTAGTATTATTCGGTGTCGCAATTTTAATTACCTTCTATCGAATTATAGCTGGACCAACCTTTCCAGATAGAGTTATTGCTATGGATGTTGTTGGAGTCAATTTAATTTCAACGATGGCTATCGTCTCCATTCTTTTTCAAACGAGAGCATTTTATGACGTCATTCTCGTGTTAGGTATATTAGCTTTTATCAGCACAATTTCTTTCTCGAAGTTTTTAGAAAGAGGTGTCATTATTGAACGAAAACGTGACCTTTGAACTTATCGGAGCTTTATTAATTTTGTTTGGCAGCATTATAAGTGTTGTCAGTGCAATAGGAATCATCCGTTTTCATGATATTTATTCGCGGGCCCACGCTGCTACGAAAACAACTACTCTCGCTGTATTAATTACGCTCGTTGGTACATTTATTTATGTCTGGCTTGGCGAAGGGTATATAAGTGTTCGTTTAATGCTCGGAATTGTTTTTGTCTTTATCACTGCCCCTGTCTCTGGACATTTAGTACTGCGTGCTGCTTACCGGGCAAACGTAAAAATGGCAGATGCTACGATTGAAGATGAATTAAAGCCCGTATTAAAAAAAGATGATTAGAAAACGGCTTATCACTAAAGAAAACATGCCCCTTCATAGGGGTATGCCGACGTCAGGCGCAAAGCCTGCTCTTAGTCGGCCTTCCTCAGAGCCATACTGATGCAAGACAGCGGTGATGTTGCATGTATTTATGCTCTGGAGTGCAAGTCTTTATGGCAAGAGTTTGAGCTGAACTTACGACACACAAGACGTGCTAGTACTGGCGTTGATACGGTGGGACGAGTAAGCGCATTCCTAGGACGTTGTGCTTTTAGCCAGTGGGCAGTAAGAAGAAATTTATACTTTCTTATCTGCAAACAAAAGGGGATAATAGTCTCCCCTCCTGTTTTATCTATGAATTAATCGAGTTATAAATCCTAAATCATCCTCATCCGCAATAAAGTAGTCGAAACCAAAATAAGCTGCCAAGCCTAAAACAATCGTCCAAGTAAGTAAACTCGCTGTCATTAAAGACAATGTTTTTGCTTTTGTCCCTCCAAAGGTTAGCGCCAATAAAGCGGATAAATGACTTCCTACAAAAAACGGACCAATAAAAGCAAGACCTGGAAGTCCATATTTATCCCAGAGCGCTCTTGCACGTTTATGACGTTTAGAATCCTCTTGTTCTTTCCCTTTTCTTTTTCTACGCCATTCTCTAAATTTATCTAAAAAGAGTATTAATAAAATAATTGTGAATAAATTCCCTAGAAAAGCGACTAGCATAACAGGTATAACTGGAAGTCCACCGATAATTGCAATTGGTATAATCGCCATAATTTCAAAAAATGGAATAGCGGCCAATAATAAAATAATAATATAAGTAAGAAACATTTATTCTTCCCCCTTTAAAATATCTTTCGTTTCAAGCCAATAGATTAAATACTGAATGATACCAAAACCGACAAGCATCCAAATAGTAAAATACGAAATAACTTCGTGAAAAAAAGTATATAATACAATCCCTATAGGAATGGCAAATGAATAAAATATATATACTTTGCGAGTTGCTTTAAACGTAATCCACTGTAAACCTTCATCATCTTCTCTTAGTTCATATGGAATATATGTGATCCATTTAATACGCTTGTCAGGATTCCTTTTGTTATGTATATAAACAAAGGCGAAATAAATCAAAAATGAAATAAGAAAAGGATAAAATAGTAAAGCTTTGGACCAACCTTCTTGTACTCCAACATAAACAATACCTAAATAAATTAAAATACTGATCATTAATAAAGGAGATCTTAAAATTCTTTCTAACATCTTTTTAATCCGCCTTTCTTTCCTTTTCTAACCAAAAAATCTCTTCTAAAGAAAGATCAAACACGTCTGCAATTTTTAAAGCCAATTTTACAGATGGCTCATAGTCACCTTTTTCAATAAGTCCAATAGTTTGCCGAGTAACCCCAATTAACTTACCTAACTCTGTTTGAGAATAATTATCCCGTGCCCTTAATTCTCTTACACGATTACGAAGCATAAAAAATCTCCTTTCGTAGGATACAAATAGAATTGTACAGTATGATTAACATATTGTAAAGGATATATAACATTTAGTTAAGAAAAGATTACATTAGGGCTTTACCATTTTTAAAAGCAAATGTATGAAGATAGAAACGTGATTTCCACTGCAGGTGGATGCTTTCCTCGGGGCATGGCTTGAGCCTCCTTGACCCGGCAAGGGGTATGCCGATATTGGCCGCAACGGCTAGTTTTAGTCAGCTTTCCTTATAGTTGCTCGTTGTGGAGTCTCAAGACTCATGCTTTTCCCGCAGGAGTCACCACCTTCTGTTTCAATCACCTAAGTGGATATCGTTTATATTTGTTCGATTTCCTAGCGAATAAGATAATTATGAAATTGAATAATATTAAATAAAAAAATCTAACCATTTCATATGGTTAGATTCTCTGATTAGCCAACGTTCCGCTTCATTTGTTTACTTCTCAATTGACCGCATGCTGCATCAATATCGGTTCCTTGCTCAAGGCGGACTCCGCAATTAATTCCTTTGCCTTTTAACGTTTCTTCAAATAAGTTAATCGCCTCTGTAGTACTTCGCTCATACTGAATATGTTCATTTACTGGGTTATATGGGATTAAATTGACGTAAGAGAGATGACGTTTGTTTCTGAGAAGGTGAGCAAGTTCCTTTGCATGCTCCTCCTTGTCATTAACCTCTTTTAGCAAAATATACTCAAAAGTGATGCGACGGTTTGTTTTTTCTAAATAATAATCAATCGCATCCATTAGTTTGGCTATTGGGAATGCCCGATTTATTTTCATAATACTTGTTCGAAGCTCATCATTTGGAGCATGCAATGAAATTGCCAGGTTTACTTGCAACCCAAGATCAGCAAACTCATAAATTTTATGAGCCAATCCACTTGTAGATACAGTAATATGCCGCGCACCTATAGCGAGCCCTTTCTGGTCATTTACCACGGATAAGAAATTAACAAGATTAGTAAAATTATCAAAAGGTTCACCAATACCCATGACAACAATATGACTAACTCGTTCTTCTTTTCCCCGTTCATCAAGAAACATCTGTACCTTCATGATTTGCTCAACAATTTCTCCGCCTGTTAAATCTCGACTTTTTGCGAGAATTCCACTTGCACAAAATGTACAGCCTATATTACATCCGACCTGCGTTGTCACACATATTGATAGACCATAATGATGGCGCATTAAAACTGTTTCAATTAAATTTCCGTCTTTCAGTTTAAACAAAAACTTAATAGTACCATCTGCAGACTCTTGTCTTAATTCTTCAGCCATTGAATGGATGACAAAATTCTCTTCAAGCAACTGACGGCAAGCTTTATTAATGTTTTTCATTTCTTCAAAGCTTTTAACCCGCTTCTTATATAACCAATCCCACACTTGTTCAGCTCTAAACTTTTTCTCACCTGAATCAACTAGGAGTTCCGTTAATTGATCAAATGGAAGACTATATATTGATTTTTTCATTATTTTAACCCTCTTTTTTTGAATCTCTTCTGAGTTTCTCCTTTAACATGATAACATATCTTGAGTCAATTAAATACATTTTCATATTAGATGTAAGAGTAATTTTAAAGGATATTAAAGCAAGAAATGGTTATATTTACACTGCTGTCACCAGTTCAAAAAAGTCATCATCATGTTACTTCTAATTGTTTATATTCTACTCTCTGTGCTCTACTTCTTCTTCAATATTATGATTTGGCTGAATAAGTACTTCTACCCGACGGTTTATTGCCCGATTTTTTTCATTATTATTTTCAACTACTGGACGAAACTCTCCATAACCTCTTGCACTGAAGTATTTAGGATCCACATCTGAATTGTCTAGAAGTAAATACATGAATTGAATAGCCCGCATTGAACTAAGTTCCCAGTTTGATGCGTATTCCTGATTATGCACTGGTCGATCATCTGCATGCCCATTAATTACTACTTCATGGGGTGGATCCGTATTTAAAAAAGCAGCAATTTCTTTGGCTATATCGATCCCTTGTTTTTTTACTTTAGCACTTCCCGAATCAAACGTTATATCTGTCCTTACAGTAATAAGCAAGCCTTCTGATGTTAGTTTGGTACCTAAAGTTTCAGTTAAACTATTTGTTGCAATATATGTTTCTATACTTTCTTGGATTGCTTTTAACTCTTCATATTCTCTTAATTGAACAGAATCCTCTTTGGATGCTTCTTCCTCTTTGTCTCTGTCCTCTTCTTTTCCCTCTAAATCAACAGGGTCCTTCTCAGGAACAATACTTACAGCTTGATCCATGATACCTGATCCACTGTTAAATTCCGTTTTAAAAATATAAGCCAACTGTTCAAACTTTTTAACGTCAATTTCACTCATAGCAAATAGTACAATAAACAGAGCTAGTAATAGTGTGAGCATGTCTGCATACGGAAGCAACCAGGATTCATCTGTTTTTGCTTCGTTGTCTTTATTTCGTTTCCTCCGCGACATACTCTCCCTCCTGTTCTACGCTGCTTTGTTGTTCCATATTAGCAATTTCTTTAGATGATAAATAAGAGCTTAGCTTGTCCTTAATAACAGCTGGTGACTCTCCAGTCGTGATGGATAAAATCCCTTCTACCATGATCTCTTTTATTTTTACTTCCTGCTTTGATTTTTGCCTTAATTTATTTGCAAATGGATGCCATAGAACGTATCCAGTAAAAATACCTAATAGCGTAGCAATAAATGCTGCAGAAATAGCAGCTCCTAATAGATCCATATTCTCCATATTACCTAATGCTGCCACAAGTCCCACTACAGCCCCTAGCACACCAAGGGTAGGAGCATACGTACCTGCCTGAGAGAAAACTTGCGCTCCTTCAGCATGTCTATTTTCCATTGCTGCAATTTTCTCCATGAGGACATCCCGTATAAAATCCGGGTTCTGTCCGTCTACAGCCATTTGTAAACCTGAATTTAAAAATGGATCATCGATCTCTTCCATACTTCCTTCTAGGGACAACAAGCCTTCTCTTCTTGTCTGCTCGGCCCAAAGAGTAAAACGGTCTATTAACTCATATACATTTATTTCATTTTTTTCTATAAAAAGAATTTTAAATAGCGCAGGAATATTTTTAATTATGCGAGTTGGAAAGGCAATTAATACAGATGCAGCCGTACCAACAATGATGATTAAAAATGCTGCTGGATTAAGTAAAGTAACTATTGGAACACCTTTTAAAACCATACCTACACCAATTGCTATAAATCCTAATATAATTCCTATAACTGAAGTCTTATCCACTTGAATCCTCCTAAAATTTACCTTGCCACATTTTTTAATAAAATTATATAAATACAGTTACTATATATATCGGCAAATAGGCTTAAAGTATCAAGTGAATCTATGTGAAAAACAAAAAGTTACAATAACGCCAATAATATGCTATATTTCTAAAGAGAAGTATCAATCGATCCACTGAAAGTAGGCTAAAGATGAATTCAACTGTCAAATCACGTTCAAAAAAGCTTATTGGAAAAGAAGATAATCAAACGGTCTATTCCATTTTATTCATTATTGCGATGTGTCATCTTTTAAATGATTCTCTGCAAGCAGTCATACCTGCTATGTTTCCTATATTAGAAAGTTCATTAGGTTTGACCTTTACCCAACTTGGCCTCATTGCATTTACTTTAAATATGGTTGCATCTGTTATGCAACCAGTTATTGGAATATATACGGATAAACGCCCCCTCCCTTATGCTCTTCCTATTGGGTTAACAAGTAGTATGCTCGGAATGTTAGGACTCGCATTTGCCCCAAATTTTGAAATGATACTGATCAGCGTGTTCTTTATCGGGATAGGATCAGCTACTTTTCATCCTGAAGGGTCTCGAGTAGCATTTTTAGCTGCCGGACCGAGACGGGGACTTTCACAGAGTATTTTTCAAGTAGGTGGAAATACCGGTCAAGCACTCGCACCTATCATCACAGCACTAATCTTAGTTCCACTTGGTCAATTTGGTGCAATCTGGTTTACATTAGTTGCTGGATTGGCAGTATTATTTTTACTTTATATCGCTAAGTGGTATTCGACTCAAATGAACACATATACGCAACATCACAAAAAAGAAGCAATATCAAGGAATAATCATGCTCCGAAAAAAGCTATTATCAGCGCTTTAACGATCTTAATTTTCCTCGTCTTTGCACGATCTTGGTATCAAAGTGCGATATCAAACTTCTATGCTTTTTATGCCATTGATTTATACGATATTTCAATAGCTAAAGCACAATTATATATATTTACTTTTTTGTTTATGGGTGCAGTTGGTACTTTCTTTGGCGGTCCTTTAGCCGATCGCTTTGGAAAACGAAAGGTTATCCTATTTTCCTTAATAGCCCCAGCTCCATTGGCTATATTATTACCTTTTGTAAGTCAGTTTGTTGCCATTGCACTTTTATGTATCATTGGACTTTTATTAATGTCCAGCTTTTCTGTAACGGTTGTTTATGCCCAAGAATTAATACCGGGGAAAATAGGTACCATGTCCGGGCTAATAGTCGGGCTTGCATTTGGTATGGGAGCAATAGGGTCTGTAGCACTTGGTTCACTTATTGACTGGATAGGTCTTTTTCCAACAATGATATTCGTTTCATTGCTTCCACTTCTTGGACTATTAACATTCTATCTTCCTAAGGACGAAAAAGTTGCGGAATGGTATGCGTAATTATTAAAGAAACTATTACATTTTCTAGTTTTTTCTTTGTGAATTTGGTAATCTTAAAAGTAGAACAATAATATTTTGACACACCAATTGTGGAGGTCATTTTTATGAAGAATTTAGTCATATTAGGTGGAGGCTATGGCGGAATAAAGGTGCTTACAGGACTTTTAGGTACTGCCTTACCAGAAGATTTACTTATTACTGTAGTAGATAAAAATCCATATCATTCTTACAAAACAGAATTCCATACGATTGTGGCAGGAACAGCCGCAGATATAGATGTAAGAACTGAATTTCCTTTACATGATCAAGTGCAGTATGAATTTGGAGAAGTTAGGTCAATTAATCTTGAAAACAAAGAGATCTATTTCCGAGATCGAAGTGCCGTTGTTACCTACGATTATCTTGTTATTGCGTTAGGATGTGAAGATACGTATCACGGAATTGAAGGTGCCGAAGAATATACAGAAAGTGTACAAAGCTTTTCTAAAGCGAGACATACAGGCCTTGCTGTCGGTAACTTAAAAGCGTATGGAAAAATTTCGGTAGTTGGTGCAGGACTAAGTGGAATTGAAGTCGCTTCTGAAATTAGAGAAAGCAGACCTGATTTAAACATTCGTTTATTAGATAGAGGTGGCTCTGTTTTACGTGCATTCGATCCAAAAATCCAAGCACATGTAGCAGATTGGTTCATTAGAAACGATGTAGAGGTACTTCATCATGCAAACGTGGAATACGTTGAAAAAGATGGGGTTTGTAATAATGGAATTTGTTATGTGAACGACGTCACAATTTGGACTGCTGGTGTACAGCCCCATAAGATCGTTCGTGAGCTACCTTTTAAAAAAGATAACCAAAACAAAATTGTAGTAAATAAGTTTTTCCAAGTTCCGGGACAAGAACAGATTTATGTGATAGGGGATAATGCTTCCTCCGTCCATTCACCAAGTGGACAATTAGCCGGACAACAAGGAGAACAAGTTGCTAGAATCTTGGAAGACATTTTAGATGGAAGACAACCGAAAGAACCGAAAGAAATTAGATTAAGAGGAACACTCGGTTCGTTAGGAAAGTCAGATGGTTTTGGAAGTATGTTCCAACAATCATTAACTGGTTTACTACCACGGCTTACAAAATCAGGAGTACTCTGGCTACAAAAACGACATTAAAAATCAACTGGTTCGTACGATGCTCCAGTTAATAACAGATGTATTATTATTCATTTAGTAAATGAACTGCAATATAAAATAGATAGCAAAAGTTACACTACAGCTAATTGGCTGGTATGAAGATGCTTTCAATCACTCGTGCCAGTCAATTTTTATATTATATGCCTCTTATTGAGCTGTTTCCCATCCATACATAACGTAGTTATAAACTCCTCTCCTTTTTTAAAAACTCCCTATTGCAAAGGATCGATTAACTTCGTTGATAGAATAAGGTAAGAGACGATTGGATTTCCTAATTTTACGTTTTCACAACTAAGCAGCTTACCTGCAGCGGCAGATTGATACAGTTCATTCCCTCTTATATGTTCCGACATGATTAAAACGAAAAAGGATGTTACTTTTATACGTGAACGACATCCTTTTTTGGTCTGTTTTTTTATTCAAACAACTATCATTAAAATGTATGGAGTAATAATGGATACAAATACAGCGCTTAAAATCATTGCAATGGTGCTAATAGAACCTTCTAACGGACTATTCTCTAATGCCCTTGCAGTTCCGATTGCATGAGAAGCCGATCCAAGTCCAACCCCGCGCCCTAAAGAGCTAGTAAGTTTAAACAACCGAAACGCATACGTACTAACCATTGCTCCCGAAATACCTGCAACCATAACAAAGACTGCCGCTAGCGTATCAATCCCTCCAAGCGATGAACTAATATCCATTGCTACAGGTGTCGTGACAGACTTTGGTATGATCGAGTAAAGAATTTCTTTGTCAAATCCCGCAAGTTTTGTAAGAATAACTCCAGATAAAACGCCTATACATGAACCAATAAATGTTCCGACTAGCAGTGGTATAGCCAGTTTTTTTAATATTTCTCTATTTTCATATAGAGGATAAGCAAGGGCTACAACAGCAGGTCCTAAAAAAGCATTAATCCATACACCGCCTACCATATACGTATCATAAGAAATATTAAATAATAATAAAAACAAAACAATGAATAGCGTCGCAGTAGCCACAGGGAGTAATAACGCGGTATAAAAACGTTGATAAAGCCACTTAGCAATGAGATAAGCTATTATAGTTCCAAAAATGACAGAGATAATGATGAACACTTCACTCATTCGCTAACATCCCTTCTTTTGGCAAGCATTTGACTCGTTTTGCCCGAACTTATCATGACAATTATAGTACTGACAAATGTAATGACAATCAGCAGGATTCCTTTTCCTTTAAATAAATAATAATAATTTAATAGTCCAACAGTTGCAGGAATGAAAAATAAAACAAGATGTGTAATCATAAATCTAGCACCTTTTTCGATCCAGTTAGCTTTTAATAGACCAGTAGTTAATAAGATAAACATGAGAATAAGTCCAATGACACTCCCAGGGATGAACAAATTAAAATATTGTTGGATCCATGTGCCAATATAATATAGACCAAACAATAGTGCTATTTGAATAATCAGCTTCATAAGATGCAACAATATTTTCACCGCTTTCTATTACTTTTAGTTTCGATAAATGACAAACTTCCCGTATTTACCATGATCACCTGCAACTTTAACTTTATTGATCATTTCAAAAGGCGTACTTACTCGTAAATATTCCTTAAATTCAGGTAGTGGATAATATAAAATAAGTTCTACTGTTCGACAATTCTCTTTTACAGATTTTAATATATTTGAAATAACTCGTTTAAAAATTTTTATTGAAAAAGGATTAAAGAAATAAAAACAATTATCATTTTCATCGATCTCATACTGTTCTGCTAAAGCATATTCCAAAGTAATTGGGGCTTTTATATGCTGACGCTTTTTTCTATATGTACGTTTATTTTTCAGCACTTCTTCAAACGTTTTATCATGTGCTTCCACGCCTGTTACCGGAATGTTAAATTTATTATGAACATAAAAAGTAACTCTTCCCCGGCCACAGCCAAAATCCACCAGACGGTCATTTTTCTCGAAGGTATATAATTGAAATAATTTGTCTAAAGCCGAATATGGTGTCGCTTCATAACGATTATATGCCGGTGTATTACTACCCCATTCTCTTAAACCTACCGTTCTAATTTGTAACTTACTATCTAATTTTCTTTCTGCCAATGATACTTTCTCCATTCCCATAATATTTGACATTAAAAAACCCCTATCGCACTAGCAATAGAGTAACAAAGACACTATTAATCTATCATATTATATAAAAAATTTCATTGAAAGATGATGCATGACCCCTATTCTATTAAATACATTGGTTCATTAGTAAGAATCATCTCATTTATTTATCATGAATTTCTAATCTTTCCCACATCTCAATTTAAGAATCAAAAGGTACTATAAGTGAGTAAGTGCATATGGAGGTGAAAATGTGGCTATTGAAATTTTTAACAGGAAAGAACTAAAATACCTCATCACTTTTGACCAATACGAAAAATTAATGGAAACTATCTCCCCATACATGCGAGCGGATAAATATGGGATAGATGGTTTCTATACAGTGATGAGTCTTTACTTTGAAAGCCCAGACTTTCAAATCTATTATGAAACAAAAAACAAATTAAAGTTTCGTCAAAAACTCCGTTTACGTACCTATGATGATACAGATTTGAATGGAAATGCATTTTTTGAAATTAAACAAAAACATAAAAAAGTTGTCAACAAACGCAGAATGGTTTTACCCCTTGCTGAAGCTTATCGATATTTAGCCAACTCTGTCGAAGAAAACATAGAAAGTTACGAAACTTCTAACCATCAAGTCTTTAAAGAAATTAATCATTTTCAACATCTGTATAATCTGCATCCTGAAATGATTATCAGCTATGATCGAAAAGCACTTCATGGAATAAACAACTCTGATCTCCGGCTCACTTTTGATTTTAATTTACGATGCAGGGATGAGGATTTATTCCTTGAAAATGGATCATATGGTGAATTATTTATTGATCAAAATTTAATTGTCTTGGAGGTAAAGGTTACCGACAGTGTTCCTTTATGGTTATCCCGTATATTACAACAGTTAGAGTGTGAGCAACGGAGCGCTTCAAAGTATTGTACTAGTTTAGAACATCTGAGAGTAGAAACAGTTTCACAACGTATGTTAAAAGAAAATGTATTAATTGGAGGAGGAATTTAAATTGGATCTACTAAATACTTTATTTACAACTACAACGGGGAGTGAATCTACAGTGACAATGGTTCTTCTAGCAATGATTATTGCAACGGTCTTAAGTTTAATCATTACAAAAGTATATCAAATTACGTTTACAGGAGAGCGGTATTCACAATCCTTTGTACACACTATTATTATGATGAGTGTAATCGTTTCTGTTGTCATGAATGTAATCAGTGGCAATGCAGGTGTAGCTTTTGGATTGTTTGCAGTATTTTCACTCATTAGATTTCGTAGTGCTGTGACAGATGCAAAGGATATAGCATATATCTTTTTTGGTCTATGCGTAGGAATGACAAGTGGGCTCTACCATTTTGATTTAGCGATTATCCTAACACTATTTGCAAGTTTCATATTTTATCTGCTCTATAAAGTTCAATATGGGAAAGGCAAAGACACACAATTATTAAAAATTACTGTACCTGAAAATTTAAATTACGAGAACATGTTCGACTCTTTATTTAAAGAATTTACGGAAAGTTATAATCTTCGTCAAGTAGAAACTACTAATTTAGGAACGATGATTTTGTATACGTATGCTATCCGCATTAAAAATAATGTTAGAGACCGAGAATTACTTGACCAACTTCGAGAGAAAAATGCAAATTTAAAAGTCTCGATTACCTACGTAAATAGCGAGGAATAGAAACGAAGAGGTTGGGACAAAACAAAATAATAGATATGAAACACAAACACTAACTATTTCAAGTTAGCGAAAGAAATATACGGAGACTCCTGCCAGAAGAAAAGCCTCGATAAGACCCTGAAAGGCGACAAATTTTGAAAGATTACAGACTAAAACCGCCCTTTGCGGGCAACGTCTGCATACCCCTTGCCGGGGCAGGAGGCTTATCAGCGCTGGCGGTAAAGGAGACACTGTGAAAGCAAGCGATAGTGCGGCTTGAACAGGTGTATTTGATGGGACGAACCTTGTGCAATCCCAGATGTCGCTCTTATGCCAGTGGTGAAAGCGAAGTATATTTCTGTAGCGACTAGTATAAACGTAATCACTCGTGTTTCAATAACTCTTTCTAGCTTATGTCCCAACCTCTTCTAATTATTAAATCATCACTTTACAAATATCATTTGTAAACTCAACCGGGTCTCCGATTGGCAATCCTTCAATAAGCATCGCCTGATTGTATAAGAGATTCGTATATAGTTTTAATTTTTCTTCATCATTTTCATTAGCGGCTTTTAATGCATTAAACACATCGTGATTTGTATTAATTTCTAATACTTTATCCGCTTTTACACCTTGTCCATCAGGCATTTGTTGCATCACTTTTTCCATCTCAATAGAAACTTCACCTTCTGTTGAGAAGCAGACTGGGTGAGAACGCAAGCGTTTTGAAGCTTTAACCTCTTTTACTTTATCTGACAAAATTTCTTTCATTTTCTCAAATAACTCTTTGTGATCTGTTGCTTCTTTTTCCGCTTCTTTTTTCTCTTCTTCAGATTCAAGACCTAGATCACCGCTAGAAACGTTTTTAAATTCTTTCTCTTTATAGTTCATGAGCATACGGATGGCAAACTCGTCTACATCCTCTGTAAAGTAAAGAATTTCATATCCTTTATCTGCTACAATTTCTGTCTGCGGGAGTTTTGCAATTCGTTCATTTGATTCACCTGTTGCATAGTAAATATACTTTTGATCTTCAGGCATACGAGATACATATTCATCTAAACTTACTAATTTCTCCTCTTTTGATGAGTAGAACATTAATAAGTCTTGTAACACATCTTTATGCTGCCCGAAATCACTGTAAACACCATATTTTAATTGTCTACCAAATACATTGTAAAACTCTTCATATTTATCACGATCGTTCTTCAACATATTTTGTAATTCTGTCTTGATTTTTCGAGTAATATTTTTCTCAATCATTTTTAATTGACGATCATGCTGCAACATTTCTCTTGAGATATTGAGCGACAAGTCCTCTGAATCGACCATCCCTTTTACAAAGCTGAAATAGTCTGGTAAAAGTTCTGCACACTTATTCATAATTAACACACCATTTGAATAAAGCTCCAGTCCTTTTTCATATTCCTTCGAGTAATAATCAAATGGCATTGTAGCAGGGATGTACAAAATAGCATGATAACGAATGGTCCCATCTACACTCGTATGGATATGTTTTAACGGCTTGTCAAAGCCATAATGCTTTTCTTGATAGAAATTTTCGTAATCTTCATCTGTAAGTTCACTCTTATTTTTGCGCCAGATCGGCACCATGCTATTAATTGTCTCTTCTTCAACATAATCGACATATTCTTCTTCATTATCTTCTTTTGGTTTGCTTTTTGTTACATCCATTTTAATCGGATAGCGAATAAAATCAGAATACTTTTTAATGATCTCTTTTAAACGAAACTCTTCTGCAAATTGGCTATATTTTTCTTCTTCTGTATCCTCTTTTAACGTCAATGTGATTTCCGTACCGACTTCAGACTTCTCTGCAGGTTGAATCGTATACCCTTCTGCACCCTCTGATTCCCATTTATATGCTTGGTCACTACCAAATGCTTTACTTAAAACAGTCAATTTATCAGCAACCATAAAAGCCGCATAAAAGCCAACCCCGAATTGCCCGATAATATCGAAGTCTTCTTCCATTTCATTCTCTTTTTTAAAAGCGAGGGAACCACTTCTAGCAATCGTTCCTAAGTTCTCCTCCAACTCCTCTTGCGTCATTCCGATCCCTGTATCATAAATTGTTAATGTGTTATTTTCTTTGTCAGCTGCTACTTTTATATAGTAATCTTCACGATTAAAAGCGAGCGAATCATCCGTTAATGTTTTATAGTAAACTTTATCGATCGCATCACTGGCATTCGATATTAACTCACGTAAAAAAACTTCTTTTTGAGAGTAAATCGAGTTGATCATTAAATCAAGTAGCCGTTTGGATTCAGCTTGAAACTGCTTTTTTTCCATTATTCATACGCCTCCTAACAGTATTTTGTATCCATATATATTTTAAAATGAAAAAAGTAAAATTCAACTGATATGACTCTTTTTTCACTAGAAGCATGGAATGGTTTTAGTTTATAAGTAATATTCTAATCATAACACTATTAATGTTTAATTTGACTTTATCGTGGAAAAATAAAGAGTGACTATCATATAAAGGGAGTGTTGATGTGTGCAACCAATAAAACCTTGGAACTCTGACCAACATCCGATTCAGCGATTTAAAAATGAAATAGACGGAATGTTTTCTCGTATGTTTAACGATTCTTTTTTACCAACAACTTCATTATGGAACGAGAATAACTCCTTTACACCAAAGTGTAATATTGAGGAGAAAAAAGACCACTATGTAGTTGAAGTTGAAATTCCGGGAGTTGATCCGAAAGACATTAACATTGAATTAGAGGGCAATACAATGTCGATTAAAGGAGAACGAAAGCGGGAAATGAAATCAGATGATGACGAAAACAAAACACATGTAGTGGAGCATAGTTACGGATCCTTTTATCGCTCTTTCACACTACCAAACAATATAAATGCTGATGAAATAAAAGCTGAAAATAAAAATGGTATTTTATTCATTAACTTGCCGAAATCACAGGAAAGCAAACCGAGACGAATCGATGTTCAATAGTATAAACGTTAAGCAGGAGGTATTTCCTGCTTAATGTTTTTTATTTTCTTATTCATTTACATTTTCAATAGCAACAGAGATTCCTTGCCCAACTCCGATACACATAGTCGCTAAACCTCTTTTGGCATTACATTTTTTCATTTCATGCACAAGTGTTGTTAGAATTCTTGCTCCACTTGCACCTAATGGATGGCCTAAAGCAATTGCACCACCATTTACATTAACTTTTTCCATATCCAAGTCTAGCTGTTTTACACATTCGATCGATTGAGATGCAAAGGCTTCGTTAATCTCAATAAGATCAAAATCACCTGCCGATAAGCTGGATTTTTCCATTAATTTTTTGGTCGAATTAATTGGACCAAGCCCCATAACTGCAGGCTCCACGCCCGCTGTTGCTGATGAAACAAACTTTGCCATTGGTGTTAAACCAAGTTCTTTTGCTCGTGTACGACTCATTAATAGTACTGCGGAGGCACCATCATTAATACCAGATGCGTTCCCAGCCGTAACCGTTCCTTCCGAGAATAGTGGTTTCAACTTGCTTAACTTCTCAATTGTAGTTGTTGGACGAGGATGTTCATCTAGATCAATTACAATTTTATTCCCTTTTCTATCTTGATAAATAACAGGTACAATTTCTTCTTTAAAACGATTATTTTCCATCGCAATTCGTGCTTTTTCCTGGCTCCGTACAGCAAATTCATCCTGCACTTCCCGAGAAATGTTGAAACGTTTAGCCACATTTTCAGCTGTTTCAGGCATGGAATCAGTTCCATACATGTCATGTAATTTTGGATTTACAAAACGCCAGCCAATCGTCGTATCAATCATTTCCATATTTCCTCTTGGAAAAGGAGATTCAGGCTTCTTCATGACAAAAGGAGCGCGGGTCATACTCTCCGTTCCACCTGCAATAACGATATCTTGTTCACCAGCTAAAATAGATCTAGCTCCCATGCTAATCGCGTCAAGCCCTGATCCACAAAGACGGTTAATCGTTGTTCCACTTACAGTTTGAGGTAATCCCGCTAATAAAAGTGACATACGGGCGACATTTCGATTCTCTTCTCCAGCTCCATTCGCATTTCCAAAAATAACATCATCAATTTCCTGTCCAGGTAAGTTTGGATTTCTATCTAGCAATGCTTTTATAACGATAGCACCTAGATCATCTGGTCGAACATCTTTTAAAGCACCGTTATATCTACCAATTGGTGTACGAACTGCATCTATAATAACTACTTCGCTCATTTGCTTTTCTCCTTTTGCAGTGCTTCACTTACGGTATATTTTGCCGTAGTATTTTTCTCTACTTCTTCTAAAGACGTATCTCCCATTAGCTCAATAAGTTCATAGCCAGTTTCTTTCCATTTAAACACTGCTAAATCTGTAATAATCATATCTGCTTTTCGAGTAGAAGTAATAGGAAGCGAACATTTATCTACAAATTTCGGCGAGCCATCTTTTGATACATGCCCCATCGTAATAATAATTTTATTTGCGCCTGTGAGTAAATCCATTGCTCCTCCGACACCAATAATTCCTTTGCCTGGAACTGCCCAATTAGCGACAATTCCACTTTCATCTACTTGAAGCGCACCCAAAATAGCCACATCTACGTGACCGCCACGAATCATGGCGAATGAATCTGCACTATGAAAATAACAGGCGCCGATTGCTTCCCCAACAGGGAGTTTTCCCGCATTTACAAGCAAAGGATCAATATCTTCCTCGCTCACAGATGTTACACCTAAAAGACCATTTTCTGTGTGTAAATAATAGTCCTCTTTATTCAAAAAATCGGCTACAAGGGTAGGAATTCCAATACCGAGGTTAACAACCGAATGAGGAGCGAGCTCTTCGGCTGTACGTTTTGCAATCATTTCTTTAGGACCCATGCTCTACTACCCCTTCCTTTGTTAAAATAAGTTCACTTTTTACAATGGCATCAACATATAAATGGGGCGTAACGATTTCTTCCGGTGAAAGTTCGCCTTCTTCCACAATTTGATCTACTTCCGCGATAACAAACTTCGCTGCGGTCGCCATGTTAGGGTTAAAATTTCTCGCGGTTTTATAATATACTAGATTCCCCTTTGTATCAGCTTTATAAGCTCGAATAAGTGCAACGTCTGCTTTAAGCGCCTTTTCAAATAAGTACGTTTCTCCATCTATCACTTTTGTTTCTTTGCCTTTAGCAAGTTCTGTTCCAACTGCTGTCTTCGTATAAAACCCACCGATTCCAGCCCCACCTGCCCGAATTGCTTCAGACATTGTTCCTTGAGGAAGTAGCTCAATGTCTAATTTACCTTCATTG
Organism: Pseudogracilibacillus sp. SE30717A; assembly: GCF_037071985.1. Classification (NCBI taxonomy): domain Bacteria; kingdom Bacillati; phylum Bacillota; class Bacilli; order Caryophanales; family Bacillaceae; genus Pseudogracilibacillus; species Pseudogracilibacillus sp. SE30717A. The sequence continues at coordinate 365,577 of NZ_JAXHDF010000001.1, forward strand.
TAATATTGCACCGCTTCACGATTGCTTGTAAAATAAGAACCAATCGCTTTTTTAATCTTTCCTTGTCGTAATAATAGGCCTAATCCTTCCCCAGCCTCCCCTACATTATTACTTATAATCGTTAAATCTGTTGCATTATGTTCGATTAAGGCATCGATTAATGTCAAAGGACTTCCAATCAGACCAAATCCACCAACCATTAACGTATCTCCCGATTTAACACGTTTTATAATATCTTTTGCGTTCACTTCTTTTGCTAAGCCCATTACTTCACTCCCTTTGTTGCTAAAAACATTTCAATTTGACTAATAATTTCAGGCTGTTCATTAAAAACAAGTTCATAATGGTTAACATCTGTATATTTTGTTTCCATTGTTGAGACTAGCTTTCTTGCTTTCTCATAACCTGCCTCCTGAAATAAAGGAGCTTTGTCTGCTATTTTACCAGTTGCAATAAATAATAGTGAATGTGCCGAAACTTGTGGGAAAACTTCCTCTGGTTTAAACGTATAAAAACTCTCAAAATCCTGTTCAATTAAGATTGGGTCTGACTTATGTGTCCACCCGTTTTTATCCTGTTCAATATCATATTTAACTATTTCAGCCAACGTTTCATTCCAGTGTACTTTTAAGTTTGTATAAAGACCTTCTACTTCATCAACATAGGATTGTTCTGTACTATACACTTTTGATAGCCTATTCAGAGAGGGCAACACAAGTTGTCTAGAAGTATCGTCTGCTTCCCCAGCACCATCTAGCAGTATGAGCGCTTCTACTTGTGATAATTTACTTGCTACAAGTGAACATATATATGCTCCCATTGAATACCCCATTAAAATAGGCCGTTCTATTTCCAGCGTTTCAATGAGATCGATTAAATCATTTGCATGGGAAAAAATAGATGTTTCTTCTATTGCTCCATCGCTATTTCCTCGTCCTAAAATGTCATAACTTATAAAACGATATTGACCAGTTAATGCTTTTTGATAATGGTAAAATTGTTTATGATTACCGGTTAAACCGTGTGCGGCAATAATTGTCCCTTTATCACCGGGTGTATCATTAATGTAAAGCGTCCGACCATTCTTTGTTTTAATTTTTTGTTTCACGTTTCTCATCTACCCTCCATCTTATTCAACTGTATAAATAGAATAATTAACTCCATTAGGTAAACGAATACCATTTGAGATGAATATTCTGCGATTTAACCAATCATATTTTGGATCTGCTGTTTCAAAAATTGGTGCTGTTCTAAAGTAATATTCACTTGGGTCTACGTCTTCACCAGCATCCAGTCTCCCCAAGACCTCTTTTGAGCCAGTCCGAACCCCGCGATATGTCATTAAAATCAATGCATTATCTTCCGTCTGTAAAAGGATACGTACATCTTGGATTATCGTTCCATCTTCTCGAACAGTAATCCAATCATCTCCCCCTGGAATGACCTCAGCAGTTAACTTTTCGCCACGCAATTTACCGCCTGTCACACGAATAATCCGTCTATTTCCGATCGGTGTTTTTCCAGGTAAATGGGCGCCTTCAACTGTTAATTCCATATCACATAGAAATGAAAGTTCCGGAGCCTCTAAATGTCTCATACAATCACTTCTCCTTGTTCTTTTCGGCGATATTTTTTAACTTTCTCCTCATCTAGCTCCACTCCGAGACCCGGTTTGTTAGGCACATGGATAAAACCATCTTTAATCAGTAACGGTTCTTTTACCGGATCATCTGCAAGCCATGTTGGACCAAAAAATTCACTTCCATAGTCTAAATTAGGAATAGAAGCTACTGCGTGTAAACAAGCTGCCGTTCCAATTGAGCTTTCCAAAGACGTTCCTCCAAAACAAGAAATACCTGCTGCTTCTGCAATACCAGCAATTTTAATTGTATTTTTCATTCCACCAGATTTATGGACTTTTAAGGAGAATATATTTGCTGCCTTTTCCTTCGCTAATGTATATGCATCTTCAACAGTCGCTAAGCTCTCATCTGCCATTACTGGAACTTTTTTCATATCGACAAGCATTGCCGCTCCTTCTATATCACGCGGATCAAGTGGCTGTTCTAAAAAGTTAATTCCCGCATCAAAAAAGCGATCCATCCATTTCATTGTTGTAATTCGATCCCAAGATCCGTTTGGATCAATACCGATGGAAGAGATTCCTTTAATTCCTTCCGCTATGCGAATATTACGTTCTGCATCTGCATCAGGTGCTTCCTTACCTGATTTCGTCTTAAAGTTGGCATACATCTTATTTGCAACATACCCTTTAGCTTCTTCAATATCTCCATCTTCCGTTCCTGAAGCAAGAGCCCATCGTACAGCGACTTTATCCTGATATAGACTGCCGAGTAATTGATGAACTGGAGCCTGATATAATTTCCCTAATGCATCAAATAAAGCCATTTCAACTGTCGCTTTAGCAAAAGGATTTACTCGTATTTGTCTGTTAATCACTTGTAGAATTCTTTCAATATACTCCGGACTTTCGCCAATAAGGATCGGTGTTACGTATTTATCAATGACAAGTTTCATCGTTTCTACACTTTCGCCATTCCACCATATTCCTGGTGTCGTTCCTTCTCCAATCCCAACAATACCGTTACTTAATTCAATTTTTAATAATACAAAGCTTTTGGTAGACACCTTCTCTGTCGAAAATTGATGAGGCCTTTTGATCGGGATATCTAACAAATCAGTTGTTACTTTACTTATATACGTTTTATTGTTCTTCATCTACAAATTCCTTTCACATCATTTATTTTCTGCTTTATTTCATAAACTCTGTTAGCCACAATGAAATAGAAGGGAAAATTATTACTAAGATTAAAGCTAAAATTAATAATATAATAAACGGAAAAACACCTTTCACTACATCTTCTACTTTTTCACGGGTTATACCTGAAACTACAAATAAATTAAGTCCCACAGGCGGAGTGATCATACCAATCTCTAAATTAATAGTCATAACAATTGCAAAATGAAATGGATCAATACCAAAGTAATAAACCATAGGTAACAAGATTGGAAGTGTAATTAAAATAATAGAAACTGATTCTAAAAAGACACCTAAAATCAAAAATAAAATTCCTGTTAATATAAAGAATCCCCATTTATTTAAGTTAATCGTTCCTAACCATTCTCCTAAGGCTACAGGTATTTGCTCATTCGTTAGAAAAAGACTAAGTAAACTTGCTCCACCAATGATTAAAAATATCATTGAAGTTACGTTAATGGATTCTACTAAGATAGTTCGGGTATCTCTAAATTTTAGCTCCTTATAAACAAATGCCGATACTATAATTCCGTACACTACCGCTATAATCGATGACTCAGTAGGTGTCGCTATCCCCGTATAAATACTTCCCATAATAATAATAGGCAGCAACATTCCCCAAACCGCTTTGAATGTATGTTTTTTCTTTTCTTCCCAACTAGCCTTTTTCATGGATTTATAATTATTTTTCCGAGCATAAAATATTGCGGAAGCTAGTAAAACCCCTGATAAAAATATGCCGGGAATGACCCCTGCAATAAATAGCTTTCCAATTGATATTTCAGCAATAATTCCAAACATAATTAATACGATACTGGGAGGAATTAACATCCCCAATGTTCCGGACGCTGCTACTAATCCCATGGCATACTTTTTGTCATAACCGTTATTTACCATTGCAGGAATCATAATCGATCCAACTGCCGCAGCTGTTGCCGGACTAGAACCAGAAATTGCTGCAAAGATTGTACATGTTAATACAGTGACTATTGCTAATCCGCCTGGTAAATGTCCCAACCAAGCTTCTAATGCATTAATTAAATATTTCGTTAATCCTCCCCTGGCTAATATTACTCCTGCTGTTACAAAGCCTGGAATAGCTAATAAAGGAAAGCTTTCCATTGCAGTAAACATTTTTTGGGGAAACATGGATAAATTAAAACCGCTTAAAACTAATACGATACTACTAGATACTGCTAAACTTATCCCTATTGGTATCCGTAGTATAAGCATGACGAAAAAGATACTAAATAGAAGAAGAATCATACGTTCCCGCCTTTCTCATATTTTTAATGAATCGCTCAATAAATCGAATGAGAAAGAAAAATCCCGAAAGGGGAAGTATCAAGTATACCAACCACATTGGTATTCCTACTGTCATTGATACCATACCGGTTTTATGTGTTGAAACAACTAGAACAGCACTATAATAAACTAAGCAAACACAAAATACGACACCGACAAAATTAGCGATAATGTCTACAACGCGTTTTATCGTCGGTGATAATTTATCATAAAATAGATCTATCGATATATGCTGGTTATTTCGTAAAGCGATTGATAATCCAAAAAGTATTCCCCAAAGAACACAATACATCGAAATTTCCTCAACCCATGGTTTAGGGGTCTTAAATACGTAGCGAAGAATTACTCCATAAAAAATTAGTCCTAAGCCACTAATAAAAAATATTCCAGTAAGAACATCTTCCAATAATGTCCAATACTTATTCAGTCTACCCATATTCCTTCTCCTCTCTAGATGGGTTCAATTAAAACTTAGCAGTTGGTTCTCTATGGCGAAAAGGAGAACCAACTGATCAGAAAAAATTTCCGTTGATACGGTTGGTTTACTGTGCTAAACCTTTTATTCCATCAATTAATTCTGGAGTAATTTCTTCTCTAAACTCATCATAAACAGGCTGTAATGCTTGCTCTAACTTTTCTTTTTCTTCACTGCTCAACTCTTTAACCTTCATGCCACCATCTTTTAATTCTTGAATACTTTTATCATTAAACTCTAAGGCAAGCTGTCTCTCATATTCAGTAGCTTCTTCTAAGGCTTCATTAATCTGATCTCTAATATCATCTGGAAGACCTTCCCAAAACTCTTTATTTACTAAAACAGCTAAATCAAGTCGTCCATGCTCACTTATTGTTAAATGTTCTTGAACTTCATGGAAATTAGCACTACTCATCAAATCAGCAGTAACTTCCGCTCCATCTGCTACACCTTGTTGTAATGCAGAATATGTCTCCCCCCACGGGATCGTAGTAGCACCTGCTCCCAATGCTCTAAATTGCGATTCAATTACATTACCTGCCTGAGTTCTAAACTTCATACCTTTAAAATCTTCTGGTGAAGAAATTTCTTGTTTATCGTTCGAGAAGTTTTTGAAACCGTTTGCCCAAAAAGTTAAACCTATAATTCCATTATCTATTAATCTATCGCTCTCCAATAAAACTTTTCCTAAATCACTATCAAAAAAGTCGTAAACGTGTTCCGTACTTTGGAAAAGAAACGGCATATCAGTATATTGCCAACGTTTATCTAATTTAACTAATTTAGAAACGGATGGATTAATCATTTCAACATTTCCTGCTATTAAAGCATCCAGTTCATCATTGTCACCATATAATTGACTTGATGGATACACTTCAACTTTAACTGCACCATCCGTTTTTTCCTCAACTAGTTCCGCAAACTTTTCAGTAGCTACTCCTTTTAAACTTGTCGGTGTACTAACATGTGAAAATCTAATTTTTATTGTTTCCTGATTATCAGTGTCCTTGGTTTCGCTTTCATTATTTGTCGTACCAGACGAACAACCCACCAGTAAAGATACTACCATCACAATACTTATAAACATTCTTAATTTCATATAAATCCTCCTCATATTTTTGGTCACTAAATCATTTTATTAATTGCTTGTAATCCCCCCTTAAAACACAAAAAATACCCAATTTTACTGAGGCAGAAAGACAGAATATGTCCATTCCACGTTCAGAAAAACTGAGTATCTTAAATTAAAATAGAGGTTAAACGCCTCTATGAATTCAAAATTGTGTTTTTCTTAATATTTGAATATCTTGTAATTTTAATAGTACTATGTGATTATTAGTTTGTCAATCCTTTAATTTAGATGCTGTTTTGCTCTTTCTTCATATCTTCTGAAAGCAGATTTTAACGCAACATTAAAACTATTCATTGATGGAGCAAAGTAACATTTATCTATCTTTTTCAAGATCCCTTCCACACCATCATCCATACAATAACCAATAAATAGTCTTTTAAAGTAATCTTTTGCTAAATTCGTAAGCAAAGTAAACTCAGCATCTACTATTTTCCTCGTTTTTCGATCTATTTCCAGAACAATACCAATATGTTTATAAGCCTCATAGACTGATGTGTTTTGCGGTGCTTTTGCATATGCCGTTACAATTATTGTTGCCATTTCATCTTTCGACAATTTTTTTCTCCTCTCTGAATAAGAATATAATAGCTATTTGTCTACTTCAGAAACCGATAAACAAATCTATTAAAGTCTTAAAAACACTTCTTTGAATCTAGTTTACAGTACAAAGCAATGTTTTACCATTGCACTTGTACTTTCAAACCCATTCAATCCCGGTATTCAATAAATAATATGCGCAATTAATGCAATAATTGGCAATGTAATTAACGTCCGCAAAATGAAGATAATGATTAAATCCTTTAGATTTAAAGGTAATTTTGACCCTAGCAATAATGCTCCGACCTCTGACATGTATATTAACTGGGTTACCGATAAACAGCCTATTACAAAACGAGTCATTTCACTTTCAATCCCGCTTCCAAGAATGGCTGGTAGAAACATATCTGCAAAACCTACAACGACCGTTTGGGCTGCAGCAGTAGCTTCCGGAATTTGCAATAGATTTAGGATTGGAACAAATGGAGCACCTAGCCAAGTAAACACTGGTGTATATTCCGCAATAATCGTCGCTATTGTACCTATTGCCATTACTACTGGCACGACTTCAAGCCACATGGTTAATACATTTTGAGTACCGCCTTTTAGAACAGGAATAAAACTTGTAATATTTTTAGCGCGATCAGCTGCCTGATGTAGCCCTAATTTCCATAAAGAAGTGTTTTTAGGAACTTGCTCTTCTTCATGAGGGACAGCTTTTTCATAAAATGTATCGGCTTTTCTTGATAGTGGTGGTATACGTGGCATAATTAATGCCGCCGCTAAACCTGCAACGATAATCGTTCCGTAATAAGGAAGAAACATATGGCCTAAATCTAATTCAAGTAAAACTACAATGGTAAAATCGATGGAAACGAGGGAAAAAGTTGTCCCAATTACAGCCGCTTCCCGCTTTGTATAATACCCTTCTTCATATTGTTTGTTCGTAAGCATTACACCAATTGTTCCATCACCTAACCATGATACAAGACTATCGATCGATGAGCGACCTGGTAAAGTAAAGATCGGCCGCATAACTTTTCTCATAATCGTTCCGAATAGTTCAAGCAATCCGAAATCAAGGAGCAACGGAAGAACATAACCAGCAAAGAAAAATATTGCCACTAATGTCGTCAATAAACCAAATAAGATGTTTCCCCCTGTATCATCAGACCATATCCACTCTGGTCCAATTTGTAATAGAGAAAGTATACCAAATGCAGTTCCTAAACCTCTTGTTGTAAGAGCAATTGGTCCCACAAAAAATAGCGATCTTGTAAAACTATTATTCATTATAAATTGTGGACGAAAAATCGTCGTAAATAGTGCTAAAATAAAAGAAATACATATTAATGAAACAGCGATAGCAGGCATGGCAGTGCCTAAATATTTATCAATAAAATCAGCCCAAATAGCTACTACTAATGTTACCTCCCCATTCACGGAAATAGGTACCATTAATAAAAACACCCCTAATAGAGATGGGATAATAAATTTTAAATAATTTCCAACTGAATACGTACTTTCCTTCTTCATCTCTTTCCAACTCCTACAATTCACGTAAATATTTATACAAAAATGATAATATATATTCATTAGACAATAGAAATTTTAACACGTTACTAGCATACTTTCAAATCCTTTTTTACCCAATAATTAATTTCAAAAAATTCTAAATGTACTTGATTTAATATGTATTATGTCACATTTTTTTCACAGAGAATTCATTATTCCGTTGAGAAGTATATGTGAAATTATGTTATGGTATGTTTAAAGTTGTTATAATCCACATATATTGATTAGGGGAGGTTATTATATGTTACCTGTAGAACGACTTCACCGAATTAAAGAATTGGTTCAAACAAAGAAGAATGTTAAAATTTCCGATTTAAGTACGGAACTTGGTGTTTCAGAGATGACCATTCATCGTGATTTAAAGCCACTTGTAGAGAAAGGGGAAGTTATAAAAACATTTGGTGGTGTCTCACTACCAGATACGACTTCATTTCAAGCAAATGATATGTGTATTTATTGCAGTCGTCCTATCAAGGAAAAGTTAGCTTATCGTTTAATTTTACCAAATAATAAAATTGAAATTGCATGCTGTGCCCATTGTGGATTGTTACGTCACAAACAGCTAGGTAATGAGGTCGTTCAAGCAATATGTTATGATTTTTTTAGACAGACGACCATCAGTGCACAACTTGCCTCGTTTGTAATGGACACTTCTATAGATCTTGGATGTTGTCAGCCGCAAGTAATAACTTTTGAATGGCAAGAACATGCAGAGAAGTTTGTGAAGGGGTTTGGCGGCTCAGTTTACTCCATGAAAGATGCAATGGAAGTAGTATTTAAAAAAATGAAAGGAACCTCTTGTTGTTTCGATTAACTAAGCTTCATCATATTTACATAAGGAGGAAAATGATGAGAAAGTGGCTCACTTTAATTAGCCTGATAGGAACGATTCTCTTCCTAAGTGCTTGCAATAAGCTTCCTATTGAAACAGATATGTCAGAGAAAGTTGCTGATTTTTCATTTACAACTCAAGATGATGAGACACTCGGCTTATCCGATTTGAATGGAGAATGGTGGATTGCGGATTTTATTTTTACTAATTGTGAAACAGTTTGTTTGCCAATGACACATAATATGGCAGAACTTCAAAAAGAATTAGATAGTAAAGATATTAATATCCGATTTGTATCTTTTAGTGTAGACCCTGGATTCGATTCTCCAGAAGTGTTAAAAGAATACGGAGAACAATATGGAGCAAATTTTGAAACATGGAGCTTTTTAACAGGATATGATTTTAAACAAATTAGAGAGTTATCTATTAAGTCTTTTCGTGCTCCTTTAAAAGAGCCAGAAAATGGTGACCAGGTGCTGCATGACACTCGCTTCTTTCTAGTAAGTCCAGAAGGAAAAGTAGTTAAGGGATATGATGGAATTGACAGCCGCAGCAGTGAAGATATTATTGAGGATTTAACAAAACTGCAGGAAGAAGACCTACTTTAAATTGCTGCATTTGTAGAAAACATAGTGAACTGGGATACATGGTAATATTTTAACCATTTGGAGGGTGAGAAAGTGAAAAATAAATTGTTCTTATTCATAACTGTTCTTTCATTATTACTTTTAGTAGCATGTGGAGGAAATAAGAAAGACGAAAACGAAGAATTACTGATTGTAGAAGTTGACTTTATTGTTCCTGAAACTGTAGATGTTGGGGAAACAATTGAACTAAAAGCAAATGTCACATATGGTGATGAAGTTGAAAAAGATGCCACGGTTAAATTTGAAGTATGGGAAACGGGAGACCAGGAAAATAGTGAATTGATTGAAGCTGAAAATAATGGCGATGGAACCTATACAACTGAATACACCTTTAACCACGATGGAGTTTTTGAAATGTATGCTCATACAGATGCACAAAGTCAGCACACTATGCCTAAAAAATCGATAACAGTAGGCGAAGGTGGCAATTATGATGAGGAGCAGGACGATAGTGAGTTCCACACAGAAGGATTCGATATGCATTTTACGGAACCTGAAGACATAGCAACAGGAAAAGAAACAGAATTAATGGTTCATTTAACGCTAGATGAAGAGTCACTTGAAGATGCAAACGTCCGTTATGAAGTCTGGCCAGATGGCGAAGAAGATAGTACTTTTTGGGTAGATGCGGAAGAAACCGAGGCGGGAGAATATGTCGGTCAACATTCATTCGAAGAAGCGGGTAAATACCATATCCAGATTCACGTTAAAGATAATAAAGATTTACACGAACATGCGGAATATGAAATTGAAGTAAAATAGTTGTGATGACAAAAGCCGTAACTTAAGTAGTTGAGTCATAGAGAAATCCGAACGACTTTATCAACATAAATTGAACAATTCGGATTTCTCTTTTCTTGTTTCAAAGGGAATGTTACTTGAGCTTTGGTTGAAAAGCTGTAAAGTAGAAACCTAATTATTTTTGCTAGGTTGATGCATATATAATTCCATTTAACTTTTTATTCTTTAATAGCCGGTGGGCCAAATTTTCCATTTCTAAAATCTTCATAAGCTTGTTTAATCTCTTCTAAAGTATTCATAACAAAAGGTCCTCGAGCTACATAGCTTTCTTTAATTGGCACCCCAGAATAAATGAGCATTTTCGCTCGAGAATTTGCTGTAATTAGTAATTCGCTCTTCGATTTCTCGTCTCCATTTTCTTTATATGTCAGAAGGCCAGTACCTGTTTTTCCTATCTTCGTTTTGCTAGTACCTGCCTCTACTTCACCTGCCAACATGTACATAAATGCGTTATGGTTTTCTGGTAAAATATGTGTATATGTTGCACCTTTTTGTAAATAAATTTCAGACATTGTAATTGGCACCAGGCTATTTAATGGACCGTTTACTCCAGCTAAATTCCCTGAGTATACTCTTACATAACCGCCCTCAAAATTAACTACTGGTGCATCTTCTAAATAAATGTTTTGATAAGATGTTTTTGTCTGTTTTAATTTTTTTGGTAAGTTCAACCACAATTGTAATGTATGGATAAGGTCATCATCTACTGCTTCCTCTGCGTGCCTCGCTCCACTTCCTGCATTCATATATTGAACATCACCAGCATCTAAAATAGAATATCCTCCACCATTATCGATATGTTCCAAACGTCCATCAATTACATAAGTAATCGTTTGAAATCCTCGATGAGGATGATCGGAAAAGGTTCCTCGTTTAAACCAGTCATCAGCCATCAGAATAAATGGATCGAATTCCTCTTTCCTATGTGGTGGAAGCACAAATCCTTGTTGAACATGAGGATACCCATTATTATTGTAAGTTACATACCAGTAATCTTTAATATCTCTTTGAAATAGTTCGGTCTTTTCCATTATATTTACTCCTCACTTATTATCAGTTATTTTGGATGCTTATAACGATGTTAAATCATATTTAGAAATATCCAAACGATATGATATATGCATAAATATATTTTGAAATTGCCATGGAGATCTGTAATTTTCTTTCCCTATATATAATTAATTATCTACGTGAAATAGATAATTAAACCTTGATAGTATTAGGGAGTTTAAGGCTCCCCTTCCTTAGTTGATTTTCGAGTAACTGGTTGCTCGAAAATACAACTATATTCCAAGATATTTTATCGTTGGGATATGAACTTCGCAATAATTGCATCACTTTTATTAAATTTTTAAAGTTGCTACGGAAAAATACTTCGCTTTCCGCAGGCACGGCCTCAGCTTCTGTAGTTTCTCGTTAACGAGAAGCTACAGGGATCTTCGGACTCGCGCTATTCCTGCAGGAGTCTTCGTATTTTTCCTACGCTTGTAAAAGAAAGGATTATGGTTGTCTATTTCTAAGTTATGTAAACAGTGACCATCCGAGCGGAGGAAATATGTGGAGACTCCTATGGGAGCATAGACCTAGATGAGACTACGCAGTGCGAAGCACAAGGAGGCTCAACAGCCGCCCATGGAAAGCGGAACATATTTCCGCAGCAGTTAATCAGTTCATCCCTCAATTTTAACTGCACAGTTTATATCTTTTGTGCTAAGAGTCTTTATAATAATAGAAAAAGTTGTCGAGAGTAAACGTCAACAACTTTTCTGTACATTAGATTAAAACCAGCCCATAACCCACGGTGCCGCATATAAAATCATAAACATTACACCATAATTAACACCATTTCTAAAAAGGAACCCTGAAACAATTGCAACTAAGAACGTCCCAAATATATTAATCCAACCCGCATCCATGTATGCTAACATAACGACAAGCCCGGCGAACAAACCAATTAACGCTTCGTGTGGTATATATTTAAATACAAATGTACAAATCTCACTAGAAAACTTAATCGTTATATAAAATGTAATAAGTAACGCAATGATTGCACCAATAATTGTCGCTGTCATAATTTCACCCATCGATAAAATATGATGAATATTATGTTCAGGTGTAAAAACAGGTGGGGCATTAAATAAGCCGGCTGCTGGACCGATCGCCATAGGTGACAAAGGCAATCCAATTGCTAATAATGGAATTAAAGTTCCAGATATGTAGGACGCATTCGTGAGTCCATCCATTGTTGAAATGGCTCGAGATGCTCTTTGTACTGGATCTTTAATATGTCTCGTTAAAAGCTCTCCAAGAAACACCGTCATCCCTACAGGGGTGAGAAAAAAGGTTATCGAACCAATTACACTACCGAGAGCCGAAGTAGCACTTTCTTTCTTCGTTAATATAGTAAATGGATTGGGAATTCCTTTAATTTGCTCTGACTTTTTAACGGTAATTTCTTTATCTCCTAATTTCGGCAACTTATTACGCGTATCTTTATTAAGTAAGTCAAAAAGAGTTATAACGATAGGACCAATAGTGATTCCTAAGAAAAAAGAAACAAATACGTTTGTCTCGGGAGGTACAATTTCTAATCCCCAATACAAATGCCTTAACCCTTGAATTAATATTGCGAAAGGTAAAATCATTAACAAAGATAATAGTTTATTTTTTGCCATTAATGCTAAAAAAACGGCCCCTAAGAAAAATATAAGACCAGCATATTCACTTATTGTTTCTGAATACTTAAGAATAATATTTGCAATGATAAAACTAACTGGAATCGACACGAGTGTTCCAATGACGGAACCAGACGCCATTTTTCGAATACTGACATCTGGTAAACCATGCTTTTTTAATACCATCGCATGTTCTACCATTGGTGCGGCCATCACACCACCAGGAATTCCTGCTATAGCAACAGGAATTGAATCCGTTAATTTTTTTGCTACAATCGCAGCAATAAAAAATGACAAAATAACATATGGCGAAACACCAGAAAGTGCAAGCGCTATTGTAACAGGTGCCAATACTGCCGTTTCGTCAGTTCCAGGGGCAATACCGATTAGCGTATAGATAATAGCGCCACCAATACCTGCCAATATCATCTGAAGTATTATTACTCCATCCATTTATTTCTCATCCTCTTCTAACTGAATTATTTTTCGCTTTGGCTTTATAATAATGCTACTAATTATAAATCCAATTACCCCTCCACTAAGACCGAAAATCAAAGGTTGCGGTGCTTCTCCAGGTGCAATTATATATCCTCCAAGCGATAAGCCTATACAAAGCAGCATAGAGATAAGGAGATCTTTAACTTTTACATTATCTTCCCATACTTCTACATAATTTTTATTTTCATCGTTCATTTTCACACCTCCGAAAAAAAGTCTTTTCATACTATTTATTTTCTTTTATTGATTTGACAATTTCCTTTATCTTATCAAATGAAATTATACCGCTTCCTTCTATTTTTTGCACGATGAATTCAATTTCATTTGTATTTGCTCAGCCATCCTTGCTAAATTTTCGGGCATGTAGCTTCATATGTCCTTTTTGAATCCCTTCAGTAACAAGTGCAGATAATGCTGCAAAGTTTTGCGCCAATCCAGTCGCTGCCATAATTTTTGCAAGCTGCTCTGCATGACTAATCCTCATCATCTTTATAGATAATTTTGCTACAGGGTTCGACATCGTTGCTCCCCCAATAATTCCTACAGCAAGTGGTAGTTCAATCGTCCCTACAATATTGTTATTTTTATCAATCTCCCAATGTGATAACGTCTTATAATGTCCAGATCTCGCTGCAAAAGCATGGGCTCCTGCTTCTATTGCTCTCGTATCATTTCCAGTTGCCAATGCAACTGCCGATATTCCATTCATTATTCCTTTATTATGTGTTGCTGCCCGATAAGGATCGAATTTTGCCAATTCGTATGCCTGGATAAATTTCTGTGTATTTATTTCACTTAGATAATTATGAAACGTAGCTGTGGCTCGAACAATTCTACGATCTGCTAAATTTGAAATGATTCTTATTCCAACTTCCTCCTCCGTAATAGCCTCAATCGTAGGAGTTACATTTTCTAACATCGTATTAACAACATTTGCGCCCATCGCATCTTTAGTGTCTACGAATACGTGAATAATGAGCATATTTAATTCAGATAAGACATCGACCTTTACATCAATTGCCCCTCCTCCAAGTGCAACAAGTGTTTCATCTTGTTGATTACAAACCTGAAGGATTAAATCTTTATTTTCATAAATTTTTGCCATCGTATAATATGGTTTTTTTACATGTATGATTTGAATTTGTCCACGCATAACTGATCCGGTAGAGGAAGTATAGAAACCACCTTGGTCATAAGCCAATTTTGCGGCATGACTAGCTGCTGCAACTACAGAAGGTTCTTCTGTTGCCATTGGGATAAAAACATCTTTTCCGTCTATTTTAAAATTTGCTGCTACCCCTAAAGGTACAGGCATGATCCCGATAACATTTTCAATCATTTTATCTGCTTCTTCTAGTGTCAATCCTTTTTCATGTAACTTTTCCCATTCTTCCTTTGTAATTTTTAAAGATCGCGTTATTTCATCTACTCTTTGTTGTGGATTTAGTTTATAAAAATTAGGAATACGTGAATTCAAAATGGTGCCTCCTAAATTATTTATAGTCTTTAGTAAATCATATTCAACGATGTTTCATCATAGTACAAAATATGATGTTTTTTTCCATAAGAACGAACGCACCAAAAAAAGCTGCTTAAGAATATTCTCAAGCAGCTTTTTTTACTCTATTCATGTTCATATTCAATTGTAGCTTCTAAGTATTGTGATCCATTGGACGTTTCAACAAGATTTCCAACTAACTTTTCTCCATCATAGCCATAAGCTTCTCTAATTGTTTCCCACTGTGAATTGTAAGGATCATATTTGATGATGAAGTATGGGTCTTCCGAATATTTATACTCAATCTTAAAATCAAAGGTACCATCCGGGTTTACTCTTGTGTCATCTCTAGCACTTGAACGATCTGAATACCAAGCTCTAATATTACTTCCTTCAAGCATATTCGTTCTGCCTTTTAAATAAAAGTATTCCCCATCTTCTGTTATTTCATCTACTTCAAACCATACCCGGGTTTCTCCATAATCCTTCGGTTTCTTGCCCCACTCTTGTTCGGCAAAGACATGTTTTGTTTCATTTTCATCAGCGTTTAGTGGCAATCTTACCTCTGCCTTCTTATTTACTTTATCCACGTCCCAATGTTCATCTAAATAAACATAAGGTCCTTCCAGTTTCTCTCCGCCTTCACCGTAATGTTCGACAATTTCCTCTTCCTGATAACTTTGCAGAAAGTCAAATAAAATGATCACTTCTGCATCACCATATTGATGATGATCTAATTCCATTTTGAATTTGCCTTTTTTATCGACGAGTTCAGTCGTATCTGAAAGTACTTCATCTTCGTTTACAATAACTTTACCAATAACTCTTGATCCTTCGATTAAATTACTCTCACCTTCAACAATGATTTTATCGCCTTTTTCAGTTACTTTTCCACCCAAATATACCTCTGGACTACCTGACTTTTTTCCACAGCTTGCAAATAACATAATGGATGCAACGAGCAATATGAAAACTGTTATTTTGTTAAAATTCTTCATCAGTACCCTACTCTCTATTCTTCATCCGTCTCTTCTAAGTCTGCCTCTTCTTCTGTCTCGTTAGAATCATCATCTGATTCACCTTTGTTATCACTACTTTTTGCAGACTTATTGTCCCAAGGGATACGCTTTTCAATATACTGTTTATCTGTATTGTACTTATCAGAAACAACTAAGTTACCTATTAATTTTTGACCTGTTGAACCATATGCCTCTTCAATCTCATTCCATTGCCAACTTGATGGTTCAAATGTGATTACAATTTCTTTATCTTCTAAATATTCATAGTCAAACTTTAAATCAAAAGACCCGTCAGGCTTAATTTGTGTTTTTCCTCGATTATATTGGTAGCTTACTTCAATGGTGCTTCCTTCTAATATGTTACTACGGCCCGAGACATAGAAGAACTCACCATCTTCTGTAATATCATCAATTTCAAGCCATACTCTTGGATCCCCATAATCTTCTGGAAGCTCATTCCACTCTGGAGCTTTAAGCGTTAAATCATTTCCTCCACCAGACGTATAATTAAGCTTTACCTCCGCTTTATTCAAAATACCATCATATGTTTCATGCTTGTAAATAAATGGACCTTCTAATTTTTGTCCCTTTTCTCCATAATGTCTTTTAATCTCATCTTCTTGCACACCTTCAAAATCAAAGCGAATCACTATTTCTGCATCACCATATTGATGGTGTTCAAGGTCCATATAAAAACTACCATCTTCTTCTATCAGCTCTGATGTATCTGAAAAGACCGTTTCACCTTCATCCACAATAACTTCTCCAACAACTCTAGATCCCGGAAGTAAGTTACTTTGACCCTCCACTATAAACCGACCATCTTCTTCAATTACTTCTCCACTAAATTCTATCTGATAGTCTCCTAGTTTATTGGACTTTTTTGAATCTTTATCTGCTTTTGCTTCTGTACTTTCTTTTTCTTCATTGGAACTTGAATCCCCATCGACAATTTGCCCAACAATTTGCCCACAACCGGCTGTAAAAAGTAATGTTAAGAATAATATACCTATAATTAAGTAATTTTTTTTCATTACTAATTGACCCTCCTTTTTTTACTTTAGATTAATAATAATTTCTACTCTTCTATTTTTGGCTTGACCTTCTTCCGTATCATTTGAAGCTATCGGTTTCGTGTCTCCATATCCTTCAGTTGTAAACTGGATCTCTGAAGCTTTTAACTGACTTTCAAAATACTTTTTGACTTCGTCCGCTCTTTGTTTGGACAACTTTTCATTATATTCCTTCGACCCTTTGTTGTCTGTATGGCCATTAATGGTAATATCAAGATCCTTTTTATTAAAAGAACTTTCTAATGTCTTACTAATTTCTTTTAATGTCTCTTTTGCTTCTTTTTTCAATTCATATTTATCATAATCAAAAAGAATATTATCTGGAACCAACATTGTTACTTCAGAGCCATCTATCTCTAACTCAACATTGTCTGGTACATCGATCTCTTGTGATTCATGTTCAATCTCAAATACAATTGTTTGGTTATTGTTATATTCATTTGTTTCAACTAAATTCCCAACAAGCTTTTGCCCTTTTGCACCGTAGGTTTCCTCAACAATATTCCACTGATAATCATTCGGATCAAAAACAATTTTAAAAGGAACATCCTCTTTATACTCATAATCAAACTTAAAATTAAAAGAACCGTCTGGATTTACCATCGCCTCAGCTTCTTGATTTTGTCGTTTAATGATCACTCGACTTCCCTCAATCAAGTTACTTCGTCCGTGGACATAAAAATATTCACCATCATCATTTATTTCATCCACTTCTATCCATACTCGCGAATCTCCAATATCATCAATTTCTTCATACCAATCAGGCTCTTTAAATTGTCTAACCGCTTTCTCCTTCTCCGGTGTAAAGATCGTTTTCACTTCGGCTTTCTGATAAATATTATCTGGGCCTCTGCCTCCAACTTCGCCTTGATGTTTATATATGTAAGGACCTTCTAATTTTTGGCCTCGATCCCCGTAATGTCTTATAACATCATCATTTTGTTGGCCATCGAAATGGAATTTTACGGATACTTCTGTTTCTTGATCAAGGTTAGGGTGTTCTAATTCCATATAAAAGGTACCATCATCATTTACGATTTCACTCGTATCCGCTAAATAATCAAAGTCCTTTACGGTAGGATTAATAAAATACCTTACATTTTTACCAACAGATACTTCACCTACTACCCGAGAACCAGGAATTAAATTACTTTCGCCTTCAATGATAATTTTATCCTCTGTTTCAATTACTTCCCCGCCAATATATATATCGTAATCCCCTTGGGTATGAAGGCTTTCAGGCTCTTCTTCTTCAGTAGTCTCTTCTTCTACCTCCGATTCTTCTGGCTCCTCTACTTCCTTTACTTCAGTTGCCTCGTTATTTTCTTCTACCTCTTCCGCAACTTCCTTTTCTTCCTTTTCCTTATTAAATGTTGGTAGCATCGAACAACCAAGCAGAAAAAAAGGAATAATAAATAAGAAGAGATAATAAGGGGCTTTATTCATTTTCGTACCTCCTAAATAACATAATTTATACCTACTAACTATGCTTTATATCAACGTTAAAAGTCCATTTTTAGCATAGCAAAATTACCTTTTGCAAACATGAGGAAAAAAACACAGGACTTTATTCTCGTTTTAACCTGTAAATTACGCATAGGCGGGTCTTTTAGAACAAACAAAAGAAAGGCTAAACTATTTTACAAGGCTTAATTATCTATATATATGGAAAACTTTCTCTCCATATATGTGATTGTCGTTTTTCACAGAACATTTTTCGACATTAAATTTATCAATCTAATTAATGCTAAAAAAGCATTAGTCTTATACTTTTTTTAGATAAAGGACGAATATCTACATATGAGACTTTAAGATAAATAAAATGGTGATATGATGAAGATGAGGTGATTAAACTGTCAATATTCATATCAATATTTATGTCCATTTTTAAGTTATTACCTTTAATACTTTTCTATGGAATTATTATTCTCTTAATTTACTTATTTATTAAAGATAAGTATCAAAATCAGCACTCTATACTAAAAACTCACCCTGTCCTAGGTAGACTACGATATATTTTTGAGATGGTAGGGCCAGAGTTTCGACAATATTGGTTCTTAAATGACAAAGAAGGAAAACCAGTCGATCGGGATACACAGGAAGCAATTGCTAAAGCGGGCAAATACGCAAACACGGTAATTGGATTTGGATCGAAGAAAGACTTTTCTAAAACTAGCTTTTATTTAACGAATTCCATGTTCCCGTTAAACGTAAATGAATTAAGTGTTGATAACAAGAAACGGTACCAGTCATATACGTATCAAATTTTGAATGAATCTGTAACGAGCAGGAAAGAAAAACGAAATCAAGTTCAACTCCAACCTTGGCATTTAACAGATGAAAATCAAATCATTCTCGGTGAAAATAGAAAACATCCCTTTCATGTTAAGGGGTTAGTTGGTGTTTCTGCAATGAGTTATGGAGCGCTATCTAAAAGTGCCGTAAAAGCCCTCGCACAAGGCGTTGCGATTGGCGGAGGAAGTTTTATGAACACAGGAGAGGGTGGTATATCTCCGTACCATCTATCCAAAGTATATGAAGTAGTTAACAGAGATCAAGAACTTAGAGATCGACTAAGTGAAAAAGTAGTTGATTATCTGGAGGAACATCCAAATAGTTCCAATTTTGATTTAGAAGAACGTTTTGGAAAAGGGATTATGTTCCATCTGGATCAACTTGTGGAACAAAACGTATTAGAAGAAAAAACAGCAAATTTAATCTTCCAAATTGGTTCTGGTCTTTTTGGTGCTCGAAAAGATGGTTTATACTGTGAAGAAACATTTTTAAAAAATGCCTTACGTCCTGAAGTAAAAGCAATTGAATTAAAATTAGCTCAAGGGGCAAAGGTTCGGGGTGGGAAACTACCTAAAGAAAAAATAACGCCAGAAATTGCTCAAATTAGAGGTATAGAAATGGGCAAGGACGTGGAAAGTCCAAATCGCTCCCCATTATTTTCTGACATGGAAGGGCTATTTAATTGGATAACACATTGGCAAGAAATAACTGGTAAACCAGTTGGTATTAAAGTAGTAGCTGGTGACAATGATTCTTTTGAAGAGTTAGCACGATATATTAAGGAAACTGGAGAACATCCTGACTTTATTGCAATTGACGGTGCAGAAGGGGGAACAGGGGCAACCTATCAAGAAATGGCTGATAGTCTTGGACTTCCAATTTATTCGGGCATCCACATTTTAGATCGAACATTACGAAGATACGATGTTCGAGATAAAGTGAAAATTTTTGCATCAGGAATGTTAGCTACTGCAGACAAAATGGCCGTCGCTTTATCGCTTGGAGCAGACCTTATCTATGTAGCCCGAGCAGCAATGAACACGGTTGGTTGTATAAATGCAGGTAAATGCCATACAAACCTTTGTCCAGTAGGAATTACTTCTCACTTGCCACATCTAGAAGCAGGAGTTAGCGTACAGGAAAAACGTTTCCGTACCGCTAACTATTTACGAACAATGAGAGAGGGTCTATTTATGTTAGGAGCATCGTGTGGAATTGATTCTCCCTCTAAATTTAATAGGCGTCATATTGCACTAAGAGAAGCGAATAATGATGTAAACAAGGTAGAAGATTTTGTTAAAGTTGACCATCCAGTTCATATAACTAAAATAGAAGATATAAGCAAACTTCCGCATGAAGAAACTGAAAAAAAGAAGGAATTAGTAGGGAGTTAAATGAAAAGTGGCTTGTCTGTTCAGGTAATAAATTATTTTTTGAAAAAATAAATATAAATATACAACATGTAGGGATGCAGACTAAAATGTATCCCTATTTTTTATTAAAAAAATTCACTAATATTCTGGTTAAGTACCTAATTCTTACATGTCGAATTAAACTACAGTACGATTGGAAATCACTGTTTCGATCTGCATAATACTATTCGAATTTCGCACGGTTGTTTTGAGTGGTAAACTTTTTAAATATTTTAGCATATAGTTATAAATACTGATTTAGGGGATGACCATTATTGAACGATGTGCCTGTAATAAAAGGAAGTAAACTATTGTTACGACCGCCAAAAGAAAGTGATGTGACGGACTATTTAAACGTCGAAGTGAATAAAGAACTTGTCCGAATGTATGGAGGAGATACAACTAATTTATCCTCTAAAACAATGCTAGATGCAATTCATTTTATCGAAGCCATTCAATCTAACAAACTTGAATGGTGTGTTGAATTTGAAGGGCGTTGTGTTGGCCAAGCTAGATTATCAGTAAATGAAGAGGACAATCGAGCAAGGTATGCAGTTGGGCTATTTGATCCTTCTATTTGGGGAAAAGGCCTAGGAACGGAAGTTACACAATTAGTTTTACATTACGCATTTACCGAATTAAATTTGCATAGAGTTGATTTACGAGTCCTCCAATATAATAAAAGGGCAATAAAATGCTATAAGAAATGTGGTTTTATTCAAGAAGGAATAGAAAGAGAAGGAGCATTTATTAATAGAAAATATGAAACAGATGTATTCATGAGCATCCTAGATAGAGAGTACCATTCCATAAAAAATACATTTGTGAATATGAACTTATTAAGATAATCATTGATAACAAAATAAAGAGGGGACAGTATAGCAGCCTTGCCTCGGACAAATTCAGATTTTTTTGTCCGAGGAAGAAATGCTACAGTTTTTACTAATAGATATTTCTTGTTTGCATTGTTCTACGACCAAACGCTGCAATCCTTAATTTTAATATTCTTTGCCACAATAGCTACCGTTTAAGGATAAATTATAAAAATCCATATGGATTTCTCTACAAAGTAACCATTTAACTATATCTCCTTATTTAAGTTGGATATCATGGAGGTGAGCAAAGATTCCTCCCTTAGCAATCAGCTCTTCATGAGTTCCTTCTTCTTCTATACCATCCTTTGTAACTACCATAATGCGGTCGGCATGTTTAATGGTTGCCAGTCGATGAGCAATAATCAATGTTGTCCGATCTTTAGCAAGATTCATTAATGCATCTTGAATAATTGCCTCTGTTTCTGTATCTAAGGCAGAAGTCGCTTCATCCAAAATTAGAATGGAAGGATCTTTTAAAAACATCCTAGCAATAGCAATCCGTTGTTTTTGTCCGCCCGATAACTTTAAACCGCGTTCTCCAACTTGCGTTTCATACCCATTCGGCAATTCTGCAATAAATTCTTCCATATGCGCAAGTTTTGCAGCTGCTTCAATTTCCTCATCTGTCGCATCCAACTTTCCATATGCAATATTTTCCCTCAATGTCCCAGTAAATAAAAACACATCTTGTTGGACTATTCCTATTTGCTTTCTTAACGAGCGCATCGTCATATCTCTAATATCCATACCATCGATGGTTATTTCACCTTTTTGTACATCGTAAAAACGTGGAATAAGTGAACAAATTGTTGTTTTACCTGCACCTGAAGGTCCTACAAACGCAATCGTTTCTCCAGCTTTAATGTTAAAGCTAATTCCATTGAGAACTGGCTCTTGTGTTTTTTCATACGTAAATGTCACATCTTTAAACGAAATATCTCCATTTAAATGAGTTACGTTCTTTGCTCCTTTTTTATCTTTTACATCTGGATTTATTTCAAGCAATTCGATAAAACGACGAAATCCTGCCATTCCTTTTGGATATAATTCAAGTAATGCACTAATTTTTTCAATTGGCTTGAACAAAACATTCACATATAAAACAAACGCGACTAGTTCACCGTACGACAATTTATCATTATAACTTAACCATGCTCCAACAATTAAAACGACTAATGTGATGAAGCGCATTAACATGTAAATATTGGAATGAACGAATGCCATTACTTTATATGCTGTTAATTTCGATTTACGAAAAATTTGGTTGTTTTCTGTAAATCGATCCATTTCGTGAGTTTCGTTTGTAAACGATTGAACGACTCTTGCTCCAGAAACAGCATCCTCAATCCGAGCATTAACCCCTGCGATATCCTCGTACATTTTTCGCCAAGCTTTACTCATTTTAATATTACTGTACGTCATGAAAAAGATTAAAATTGGTACAATAAACAAAATGATAAGCGCAAGCTGGACATTAATTGTAATCATAATCCAAAAAGCACCAATAAACGTCATCACAGCGATGAATAAATCTTCTGGACCATGGTGGGCAAGTTCACCAATCTCAAATAAATCATTTGTAATTCTGCTCATAACATGACCCGTTTTTGTATTATCGAAGAAGCGAAAAGACTGTTTTTGTACATGGTGAAAGATTTCTTCCCTCATATCTGTTTCAATGTTTAATCCTAATTTATGCCCCCAGTACGTTACAATATATTGTAAAAAAGTACTTAATAAATAAATGAAAAAGAGACCGACACTTACTTTAATAATTACATCCCAATTATTTCCCGGTAATAAATCATCGATAAACCATTGTACTGCTACCGGAAAAGCAAGCTCTAACATAGCGACGATAACTGCACTTGTAAAATCTACAATGAATAATCGTTTATGCGGCTTATAATAAGAGAAAAATCGACGAATCATTATAAAACTCCTTTCCTCCATCGATTATAGTTTTGTATCGATAAAATGGCAATAATATACTACTGCACTACTTATAAAGGTAAATTCCTTATGTTTAAAAGTTTCTCAAAAATCTCACGATTGCAACATTTGTTTAAACTGTTTAAAAAATGTTCAAATCCTCCTATAATGGGGTAGTTAGTTTATAATTAGTCTTTTTGTTGCAAACTAACACGAACAGTTTTAGGAGGGAAATTGATTGAAAAAGAGGGGTATTTTACAAAGTTCTTTAGATAGAGTTGAGACAATTGGCAATAAATTACCACACCCCGTGACATTGTTTGCCATATTAGCGTTTATAGTCATCATATTGTCGGCAATAGTTTCTTCATTTGGAATTAATGTTGAACATCCTGGTAACAAAGGGGAAATTGTTCAGGTTCATAATTTATTAAATAAAGAAGGTATCCAATACATTTTTACATCGATTACTGAAAACTTTATTGGATTTGCTCCTTTAGGAATTGTACTAGTCACAATGCTTGGAATTGGTGTTGCTGAAAGTACAGGATTAATTAGTGCACTTTTACGAGGATTCGTTTTAAATATTCCCAAACGACTTATCACAGCTGGGCTTGTTTTTGCTGGAGTCATGTCCAGTGTCGCTTCTGATGCAGGGTATGTCGTATTACCACCATTAGGCGCTGTTATTTTTGCTGGGTTAGGAAGGCATCCACTTGCTGGACTAGCAGCAGCTTTTGCTGGTGTTTCGGGAGGATTTAGTGCCAATCTTATAATAACTTCTGTGGATCCTTTACTAGGTGGAATGACGATTGACGCCGCGAAAATTATTGATCCCGCATATGCAGCAACGATGAACGTTGCAATGAATTACTATTTTATTATTGTATCCGTATTCTTGCTTACATTGGTCGGGGCTTGGGTTACTGAAAAAATTGTCGAACCGAGACTTGGCGAATATAAAGGTATATATCGTGAAAAATTAGAGGGACTGCAGCCAATTGAAAAAAAGGGATTAATTTCTTCGGGAATATCCGTTGCAATCGTGCTCATTATCATTGCTTTATTTGTCTTACCGCCAAATGCGCCACTTCGTGGTGAAGGTGGAGCAATCATTCAATCTCCATTCATGGATGCTCTTGTGCCTATTATCGCTTTGTTATTTTTTGTCCCCGGCCTCGTCTATGGAAAAGTAACGAAGGAGATCAAAAACGATAAAGACGTTGCAGATCAATTAGCAAAAACGATGGCTACGATGGGTATGTTCATTGTATTAGCTTTCACGGCCGGACAATTTGTTGCCTTTTTTACTGAAAGTAATATGGGAATTGTGATCGGCGTATACGGAGCAAACTTTTTAGAAAAGATTCATTTAACCGGGATACCATTACTCATTGTTTTTATCGTCATTTCAGCATTTATCAATTTATTTATCGGTAGTGCTTCAGCAAAATGGGCGATGATGGCTCCTATTTTTGTACCTATAATGATGCAGCTAGGCTATTCCCCTGAAGTAACTCAAATGGCTTATCGTATCGCTGATTCATCGACAAATATTATTACTCCATTAATGACATATTTTGCTTTAATCATTGCCTTTGCACAAAAATATGATAAAAAAATGGGAATTGGTACATTAATATCTGTAATGCTTCCATATTCTATCTTCTTTTTAGTTTCATGGACTCTATTACTCGTTGTGTGGATCTTGTTTGGAATAGATCTTGGTCCAGGTTCACCGATCCATTATAAATAAGATGGATCAGACTTCATAAAGTACTCTAGTCAATTAAATGAATAGTATATCAGAGCGTTTCTGATAACGATGCTCAACTTTGTTAAATAAAAATTTTATCCAATTAAAAATCCGAACTACTCCAGCATAGTTCGGATTTTTTATGGTTACAAACTTTTTTTCCTTACAATATCAATTAGTCCTCTTTCACACGTTGGTCCGCTGCTCGGGCCCTTGCGATTGCTTCTTTATCATCGTCATCTACTAATTCATGAGAGAATTCTATATCAATATTTTCCGTTATTTGATTTTTAGGAGTTTGTGCAAAACGATTTCTTCCTTGCGGCTTATTATGTTCATCTCTTCCCAAGGTTAGCACCTCTTTTCTATTTTAATTTTGTTTAGCTTATGTAAATTGACTCGTTTTCATGTGAAAATCTAATTTCTTCATTGTTATTTTGAATTTTCCGAAATATAATAATAATAAATTAAACATTGTGGAGGGATTACATGAATATTCATAGCGATCAATCTACATCAATGATAAATAGGGCGAGAAGAAATACTTTAGGGGATTTATTAACAAGGACAGTTGCACGGTACCCTGAAAAAACAGCCCTTACATATAATAAAAGAAGTGTGACCTACCAACAGTTAGACGATTTGGTAAATCAAACTGCTCATGGTTTGATGGAAAGGGGAGTAAAAAAAGAAAATAAGTTCGTCGTTTTATCGAAAAACTGTTTAGACTTTGTCATCGTGAAATTTGCCCTTGCAAGAATAGGTGCAGTATTTATACCAATTAACTATATGCTAACAACAAGTGATATTGCATATATACTAAATCACGCAGAAGTCGATGGAATGTTTGCCGCAGAAGAATATGCTCCTACTTTAGATAAAGCATCTCAAAATTTATCCATTAAACATCACTACTTATTAGAGTCTGATACGAATTTGAAAGAGTGGTCGTCTCTTTCAACTTTACAACAAAATCAAAGTACTGAACCAGTGGAAGCAGATATTGCAGACGATGATCTCGCTCAAATTTTATATACAAGTGGTACTGAGTCTGCTCCCAAAGGGGTCATGTTATCCCATAAAAGTATTATAAATGAGTATATTAGTTGTATTATTGATGGGAAAATGAGTTCAGAAGATGTATTAGTTCATGCTTTGCCGTTTTATCATAGTGCCCAACTTCATGTATTTTTAGGTCCTAGTATTTATTTAGGTTCGAGTGGCATTATTCTGGATGAAGCAAATCCTTCCAAAATAATGGAAACTATTGAAAACCATCAAGCATCACAATTATTTGCACCACCAACGGTTTGGATCGCAATGCTTCATCACCCGGAATTCGACAATTTTCAATTGACATCTTTAAAAAAATGTTATTATGGAGCAGCAATTATGCCCCGGGAAATATTAAGGGAATTAGCAAAAAGATTGCCGAATTCTCGCTTTTGGAATTTCTACGGCCAAACAGAAGTTGCACCGCTCGCTACTGCTTTACAACCAGAGGATCAATTACGAAAACTTGGTTCAGCTGGAAAACCAACATTACATGTCGAAACGAAAATTGTTGATGAGAATGATATCGAAGTACCAAGAGGGGAAATTGGTGAAATAGTTCACCGTACTCCTCATGCGATGCTTGGTTATTTGAAAGAACCTGAAAAAACTGCTGAAGCTTATCAAAATGGCTGGTTCCATAGTGGGGATCTTGGTACGATGGATGAAGATGGATACATTACAATTATAGATCGTAAAAAAGATATTATAAATACTGGTGGGATAAATGTTTCAAGCCGCGAAGTTGAAGAAGTCATTTATCAAATGAAGGAAGTTGCAGAGGTCGCTGTCATCAGCATTCCGCATGATTATTGGATAGAAGCTATCACGGCGATTATTGTTTTAAAAGATAACAATTCTTTATCTGAACAAGCCGTACAAAATTACTGCAAACAGGAGTTGTCAGCCTTTAAGTCTCCAAAATTTGTTTATTTTACAGAGACGCTACCAAAGAATCCAAGCGGAAAAGTATTAAAAAAGGATTTACGTACCCTATACGAAGCAAAATAAGAAAGGTCCCATTCCTATGAAAGGAGTGGGACTCTTCATCTTAATTATGTTCGATCAATATGGATCGGTTCCCAAGTACTTAATCCACCTCTAACATTCGATAAATTCGTAAAACCCCTTCGCTTCAATCGTTTACATGCTTCATTTCCTTTTGCCCCTGTTTGACAAATGACGATTGTCTGTTTATCTTTTGATAATGTTTTTGCTTGTTTCCGAATTTCTCTTAGTGGAATATTTTTAAATCCATATATATGGAACTGGTCATATTTTGCTGGAGGGCGAACATCGATGAATTGAATCGATTCATCTTTTAGTTGTTTACGTAAATCGTTCGCTGTAATTTGATTTATTCCTCTGCCAGGTAATATTTTTATTAATACGAGCAGGGCAAAAATGATCGACACTAAAAATTTAATGACATCAAGAGACATCTTTCGTTCCTCCCTTTTTAATTACTCGTTCATTCATTTGTTTCAATAAATAATGTTAATACCTCCGCACCTTTATTGTCAACAGGGATAAATAGATGTGGCTTTGTTCCTTTGAAATAAGCCGTATCTCCCTCTTTCATCAAGTTCCTGCTTCCATTGTACAACAGTTCAATTGTTCCTTTTAAAATATATATAAACTCATCTTGTGAATGAGTATATGCATCTTCTCTAAGATTAATATTTTTCGGTGTGACATGAACAATCGTTGGTTCAACCCCAGTAAATCGGGAACGGTTAGCAAGTAACTCGTAGGAATACCCCATATGTTCATCACCGACTTTAGATTGGCGTTCGGATTTTGATAATAATACGAGATCTTGTTCCGAATTATCCTCTAATAACCACGAAAGCGGGACATCCAATACTTTTGATATTTTAGATAAAGTCGCTATCGCAGAAGAAGTTTGTCCGTTCTCAATTTTAGATAATAAACTTTTTGAAATATTACATTCATCCGCTATTTGTTGTTGGGTTTTTTTTTGACGTAAACGAAGCTGTTTAATTTTCTTCCCTAAATTATCAAGATTAATGCTATTTCACCCCTTCACACTCTCTAATCATTAATTTTATCATAAAAATCATCATGCATATAGTAAGTATGGTAACATCATTTAAAATGTATTTTTAAAATCATGCAACTATTTTAAAGTTACTTGCATCTATATAGTGAAGGGAAGGGGGAGAGCTGAATTTGCACCTTGTTAACCGAATCAAACAGATAGATGAAAAAGCAATAAATGACATAATGGAGCAATATGGAGATTATTTGTTACGGACTGCTGTTTTATTATTAAAAGACTATCAAGAAGCAGAAGAAGCTGTGCAAGATACATTCATAATAGCTTATCAAAAAATGGAACAGCTCGATGATCCTAAAAAATTAAAGAGTTGGCTTACTGCTATCATGATCAATCAATGTCGAGCTCGATTTAGAAAGTGGAGTTGGAAACATGTTTTTCCAAGTTTTGACATAATTAATAGTCAAAAAGATGATCTCAATCAAACTCATGATGACTTGTTAATTGGAGCGGATACAAAACAAAATATGGTTGATGCAATTCAACAATTAGACTATAAATATCGGGAAGTAATTACGTTATATTATTTCAATGAATATAAAATAACGGAAATTGCAGTACAACTTGACACGAAAGAAAACACAGTCAAATCTCGTTTAAAAAGGGGCCGGCTGTTATTGAAAGATCTTTTAAAGAAGAAGGAGGATGTGGGATGAACAAAGAGAGATCCAATTTAAAAGAGCAACTAAATAAAGAATTAAACCACCTTCATTTTTTAGGTCAGCAAAAAGTGCTCAACCACATTCATAACAAATCGTGGAAACAGCGGATAAAATTGTTTATGAATAAAGAAATTGAATTACCTATCTTACCTGTAAGTACCGTATTCCTATTACTTTTTTTATCTTTCGCCACTAAATCAATCATCTTGGATGATGGGCTTGGAAGAAACAAAGAAAAAATCCTTATTGAAGCCGGTGGAAATGTTTATTGGAAAGAAGAATTACTGAAGGTGGAATCAAAAGATGAAGAAAGTTAAATTAAAGGTTAAACATTTAATTTGGTTGTTTACCGGTATTATAACAATCTATTTATTAATAATCTTCCTAATTCAACCCCAAATTAGTTTATATGTGGCGAAAAAAAAGTGGGAAGAAGGTGACATTGCTGGTAAAGAACAAATGATCAACTTGATGAATGCTAATTTATTTACTTCACAAAAGTGGGAATTAATAACGGATTATATGCTAGACTACAGCCTCGCTAGTCAGTTTGACGTCATTGTTGGACCTTCTTTTTCTCAAGTAAGTGGTTTAAACAAAGAAAGTTCATTCACATGGGAAGAAAAGTTGCCTTTTCTAGAGCAATATGTAGAAAAGGGGCCGATCAATGGTTATTTAGTAACTGTTGCTAGTGAATTGGCTTATTATTATGAGAGAAGTGGAGATTATAATCGAGCTACTCAAGTTATTGAAGAGGCAATAGGGCGATTTTCGAATACAGAAAACTATTGGGATCAAAAAGAATTGCAACTAGAGCGGGCCAAAATGGAGGTCAATCGATCAAACTATGAAAAAGCAGAAAGCTTAATTGATGAAATGCTTGATTCCATTCAGCCAGATGAATATTACTTTCATGCAGAAATTGCCCAATTAAAAGTGAATACTCTTATAAAACAAGGGAAAATCCAAACAGCTTTAGAAGAGGTGGAAAGAGCTTTAAAGGAGTACGAAGAACAATGGACGAAAGATACTAACAATGATGTTCTTTCAGAATCTATTAACAATTCGGTTGTTTATGAGGAACTTTTAGTATTGGAACAAATGTTAAAGCAATCTCTTCAATTAAAAGAATTTGAGACTGGTAACGTAGAAGGACGAATTATCCGGAAAGATGGCACCCCCGTTGCAAATGTTGGAGTGTTCTTAAGAGCGGAAAGCGATGTAAACAGAAGCTTGTCGTGGAATGAACCATATAAAGTAATAACAGATGAAAATGGTTATTTTGAGTTTCCTACAGTTATCCCAGGAAGTTACCAAATTTTTCTAGGTTTTTCTTTTGATCAGATTGATGGGTGGACCTGGCCCGTTCAAATGGATGATTGGATTGATGTGACAGGTACAAAAAATATTACGTACGATATTACGCTCCATAAATTAATTAATATAAAATCCCCAACAAATCAAGAAGTTATAAATGATCAAATGGTTAATTTTGAATGGGAAGAGGTAGAAGATGCTGCATATTATGCGATTAATTTAGGCATAGAATTGGAATCAGCTTCTATAAGCACTGAATTTAAAAGTCAAATTAAAGAAAACAATATACAAGTGCCCATTGAAGATTTCTACGCCAAGACGGTAAGTATGATATTTCCGGAAGATAATTTAGAGGAAATACATTCTCAATCTTCCACTTTGTTGGCCTTTGCAAACACAGAAGGCATATTCTTTTGGTCGGTCGAAGCATACGATCAAAACGATAATCTTCTTTCAAGGAGTAACGGGTACCGTCTTAATGAAGATTCGATTGGTGAATTACCTTTTTTCTATTTAAAAGAACGAGAATTGACGGATGCTGATCAATTACTTTTGAATAACAAAATAGAAGAAGCACTTCATTCATATGAAGAGGCCTATAAATCAGACCAAAATGATATACACAGTTTACGCATGATATCCAGATTAATCGGACTGAAAGCAAAAGATGAAGCAATGGAACGTAAACTCGTTATGCCATTTTTAATTGACTTGGTCGATAAACATGCTGCTACTGCTGATGATGTGTGGAGGCTTGTTGAATATTATTATGATTTAGAAGATTGGCATTCATTTAACAACTATTTTGAACAGTATTCTACCATGTTAAATGGAGATATTTCCGAATATGATAAAGCATTATACGCAAAGTCGCTTATGAAACAGGGGGACATACAATCAGCTGAAACAGAATGGATAAAAGTGATGGAAATGGATAAAAGTAATCAGTTTATCGGAGATTTAATTGCAATTAATCTTTATTTGCACGAATCAATTCCTAAGGCACTAATACTTGCTGAAACGTACCCAGAAAGATCACATGGAGAAGAACAAAAAACTAATTGGATAACAATTCTTCGACAAATGCAAAACGAAGCAGCTCAAACAGAGGATTACACTGAGGGATTAAAAGATATACTTGCGTTATACATGATAGGTGAGAATAAGGAAGTAATGGAGCAACTTAATAAATCTGATCAACCAGCACTAAAAGACTTTATAAATGCGTTGCGGAAAATGAATTAATTTACAAATAAAATGTCAAAGAGAAATCTGGGTAGTTGTTTTTAATTCCCTCCAAGATTTCTCTTTTTCCGTATAAAAATATTGGTGGGTGATGGATACTACTTAATACTTTCCAAAAGTCCTAGCCAATAATTGTTCATTTTTAAAGTAAAATCTTGATTTACTGTGCTTTACTACGAAGTTTTTCATATTGGTGCTTAATAAAATAATAAATAATCTCCCGTTTTCTTTGCGGAATGGGCTCGACCTTTGTTTTTGCTTGTACTGACTGAAGACTTTTTTTCTTTTGGCCGATCTCATAGGCAAGTGATCTGCTTGGTAATTCCTTGTTTAACTTGTCTTGAATAAAGAAAGCAGCTTCTTGTATTTTATTCTCATCAATACCTGTTGATATACCTAAGCCGTGAAGTAAATATAACAAGTCATTTGTAGCAACATTTCCCGCAGCACCCGGTGCATAAGGGCATCCTCCAAGTCCACCAATGGAAGAATCAAAACGTCTTATTCCATAGTTCATTGATGTAACAATATTAGCTATCGCCATTCCTCTTGTATCATGAAAATGCATGATAATATCTTTATTAGGAAAGCGGTATAACACTTCTTCAAGTAAGGCCTCCACTTGAGAAGGAACTGCTGTCCCAATAGTATCACCAAGTGATAGATCATCCACACCCAACTCAAACAGTCGATCACACACACGCAAAACATCGTCTATTTTTATTTTTCCTTCAAATGGACAGTCAAAAACCGTGGAGATATATCCGGTAACACGTTTACCTTCCTGTTTTGCACTGGAGATTACTTTGTGTAATACGGGGTATGTTTCGTCGATAGACTTATTTATATTCTTTTTATTATGTGTTTCACTTGCCGACATGAAAACAGAAGCCATATCGATCCCCGCTTCTAGAGCGTATTCCAGACCTTTTTCATTTGGTACGAGTGCAGAATAAGTGACATCGGGATTACGTTTGATTTGCTTACCAACTTCTCGTGCATCTTTTAACGCAGGAACCCATTTAGGGTGTACAAAAGCAGAATATTCTATTTCCTTTACTCCTGATTCAGATAACATATTAATCCACTTAATTTTATCTTCGGTAGAAATCCATTCTCTTTCATTTTGCAAACCATCTCTTGGTCCTACTTCTTTAATTTGCACATATTGTGGCCACTGCATTTAATCCCCTCCTTAGGAACCGCTTTCAAGATATTTCCCTACATTAAACTTATGTTTCATACGATTCAACTTTGTTGAATTAACTATACATTAAAAAAACCCGGTTTGTCAACTCATGTTTTTCTCTTAACTAGTATGATGATTTCTCTTTCCTAGTGCAAATTACCTGTTTTTGTTAAAAACAACAAAATGTTTCAGTTTGTATAGTATACTAAAGTTATTCTGGTCAAAAAGGAGGGTTTTCATGTTAATGCATATAAATAATAACACTTTAGAAATTAGTATTGGAGACATCACGAAACAGTTTAAAGATGTTATTGTGAATGCCGCTAATGGAAGTCTATCAGGTGGCGGTGGGGTAGATGGTGCTATTCATAGAGCTGCTGGCCCTAAACTAATGAAGGCCTGCCAAACAATTCGTAATAAAGACTTAAATGGTGAACACCTTAAAACTGGTGAAGTTGTTATTACTAAAGGCTATAACTTACCGGCTAAATTTATTATTCATACAGTAGGTCCCATCTGGGATCCAAATTTAAAAGAATTACAGCAAAAACAATTAGCTAATTGTTACTGGAATGCTCTATCACTAGCTAAAAGTTTGCAATTAAAAAGCATTGCCTTTCCATCGATCTCAACAGGTGCATACGGTTTCCCAATTGAACTTGCATCATCAATTGCACTTAAAACGATTACTGACTTTTTAAATCAAAATAATTTTGGGAAGGTAATTATCACATTGTTTTCTAAAGAAGATTTACGAGTATATACAAATAAAATAACTTCTTTAAAAAATTGATAAACAGATGGAGGCGGTTAACTTGTTCCAATTACATGTAGATCATCAAATACATTTACGGATGTTAGCGGCACGCGATGCAGAAGCACTTTATAAAATAACTAACGAATCAAGACAGCATCTTAAAAAATGGTTGCCGTGGTTAAATGATATAAAATCTGATTCAGATTCAATGGCATTTATAAAAAACTCATTTCAAGTTTACAATAACCGGCAAGGCATCATTGCGGGTATTTTTTTTGAAGAAAATTTAGTTGGTGTAATCGGATTTAATACATTAGATTTTCGAAACAATATTGGATATATCGGTTATTGGTTAGCAGAATCATTCCAAGGAAAAGGTATTATGACAAAATCTGTAGAAGCGTTAATTTCTTATGGATTTCTAGAACTTTCTTTAAACCGAATTGATATTCGTGTAGCTAGTAAAAATACCCGAAGTCGAGCTATCGCCGAAAGATTAGGTTTTATTAATGAAGGAGTAATTCGCCAAGCTGAATGGTTATATGACCACTATGTTGATCATATTATATATGGTATGTTAAAAGAAGAGTGGAACCATAAAGATCAAAACAGCTAAGTTATTTATTTTCTATCTGTGGATAAGCACTTAATAGATTGCTTTAATTTTATCCACACGACTATTCACATACACACAATTAATACATACATATTGATTTTTTTTCGACATTTTTTACTATATAACGACAAGGAAACAATTGTTCCACAAAGTTATCCACTGTTTGTTAATAACTCGATAATTTTGTGAATAACTTTTCTAATAGGTATTAGTCAAATGTTGATATAATAAATTACTGTTTATTAATCGTAAGTATCATCCTTTCTGCAGGTAATATCTCTTCAACTTTCTTATAATACTATAAACCGATTGAGTGGGCTTGCTTGCCTTTATTTTATCCCAACATAATTTAGAAGTATTTATAACAAAAAAATGCTGCCCTTATGAGCAGCATTTCTTACTTTTGTTCACCAAGTTTTACATTCGTTTCAAATTGCTTACCATCTCGATAATAAACAATATTTACTTCATCACCAATTTTCAATTTCTGATACAGTTCTTTTCGTAAATCCAGAATGTTTAATACCTGCTCTCCATTAAATTCTGTAATAACATCTAATCGGTCAAGACCTGCTTGATCGGCAGGAGATAATGGCTCAACACTCCAGACATATACTCCACCTTCTATACCATCAGGTAACTTTAACGTATTTTTCCACTCGACTTTAGGTACTTCTTCTAGAGAATATATTTCAACTCCTAAATAAGGACGAGTAACTGTTCCAGTCTCTTCTAATTCTTTTATAATTGGTCTAGCTGTATCAATCGGAATTGCAAATCCAATCCCTTGAGCAATATTTTGACTTATTTTCATAGAGTTAATCCCTATTAATCGACCTTGAATATTAATTAAAGCTCCTCCACTATTACCAGGGTTAATCGCTGCATCCGTTTGAATAACTTCTGCTTGCCAATCCGGTCGTCCATCCTGATTAAAATCTTGAGGAATTGTACGTTGCTTACCACTAATAATTCCTTGCGTTACAGATCCTGCAAACATATGTCCAAGAGGATTTCCGATTGCAATTGCAGGTTCACCGACTTTTAGGTCTTCGGATGATCCCATATCAATCGTTGTTTTTATCTTATCATCTTTAACTCTTAAAACAGCGAGGTCAGTAAACAAATCACTTCCTAAAAGCTCTGCATCCAAGTTTGTGTCATCCTTCAAAACGACTTCAAGCATATCTGCTCCTTCTACAACATGGTGATTTGTCACAATATATGCATATCCACCTTCTTTTTTATAAATGACACCTGATCCTGTTCCAGCCTCACTGGCTTCCCCTTCTTGCCAGAAATCCGCCCGTCTTTGAATATTTGTCACTCCAACAACTGCTGAAGAAACTTTCTCGACTACATCCGTAATTTGGGTAGAAACATCTACATTGACATGCTCCCTTGCTACATTATCGTTCGTAACATCCCCATTTTCACTTTTATTGTCATTAACGACTGATTTATTCCCTGTAAAGTTTGGATAAACAACTACCATTAACAATGCACCGACAACAAGCCCAATAATGATAGGAACTAACCAACCCCCACCTTTTTTATTTGCTGGTTTATCATTATAATAACCCATAAAAACAACTCCTTTTTCCTGAGTTAAAATATGTAAAATATTCCCCATTATTATATCATTTAATCACCATTTTTATTTGTAAGAAAACTTTTATCCTACTTCATATAAACTTGTCGACGTTTCTGGATCCGTATCAAATAATTGGATATTTAGATCTCTTTCCTTCAATACTTGGTCAACTGACATTCTTGCTAACTCTTTCATGTTATTATCTTTACTCAAATGTGCTAAATATACTCGCTCCGTTTTATCACTAATAATTTCACTAAGAGCTAATCCACAATCTTCATTTGATACGTGACCAGAATCGCCTAAAATTCTCCGTTTCACATTCCAAGGATAATGCCCCATCTGTAACATACTGACATCATGGTTGGCTTCAAAAATATAGGCATTAGCTCCCTCCACAGTTTTTTTAATTTTATCAGAGACATAACCTAAATCGGTAACGAGCGAAACTTTTTTATCTCCGTTATAAAAGTTAAAAAACATCGGATCAGCTGCATCATGAGAAACTGAAAAAGATTCTACATCTATATCTCCAAGCGTCATTACACTGTTTGATTCAAAATGAAATCGTTGTTCAGTCGATATTTTTCCAATCTTTGACTCCATTGCTCTCCATGTTAAGTCATTCGCATAAATTGGCAGATTATACTTTCTAGCCAAAATGCCTAAGCCTTTAATATGGTCACTATGTTCATGCGTAACTAAAATTCCTGATAATTCTTTAGGGTCAGCGTTTATTTCATTAAACAGCTGATCCATCTTTTTTCCGCTTAATCCTACATCAACGAGAAGTTTCGTTTCATTTGATTCCAAATAAAATGCATTTCCTGTACTTCCCGAAGCAAGAACACTAAAGCGTAATGTCATTTTTCGATTCACCCCGATGTTTTCTCTAATCTTTCATTCAATTGATTCATCATTTTTTCTAAATTTCGATCCGTATCCAAAGAAGGAATTTGCACTTTTTCTAAGGCTGAATCAATTACTTGTTCTAAAAATTCCTGTTCATCCGTTGAAAAAGTAAATCCTTCAATCGCATTTACAAAATAATCTTTTTCATTATTTACATTCACTTTCCATATCGGTGCAAAAACTTGAACACCTGTTTCAAATGGTACCCTAGTATGAAATCCAATATTTACTTTCGATATGTTATCCCCTGATTTGAGTTCACTATCTTGATAGAGCGTTTCAATCGCACGGATCGGTTTAATTAACTTTTTCTTTTCTGCTATAGGTTCAGGATCCCCTAACATCGTTTGCGTATAAAAAGTAACCTCATTTTGATTATTTAAAAATAGGAGAACCAACCCGTTTTGATTATAATATACTGGCCGATCCATCTTATTTTGAAAAAAGATTAATACATTTAGTTCTTTATTCCAATTCCAATATGAATATTCTTCTGAGTAATACACCAATTCTT
Source organism: Pseudogracilibacillus sp. SE30717A (assembly GCF_037071985.1). Taxonomy (NCBI): domain Bacteria; kingdom Bacillati; phylum Bacillota; class Bacilli; order Caryophanales; family Bacillaceae; genus Pseudogracilibacillus; species Pseudogracilibacillus sp. SE30717A. The sequence continues at coordinate 402,632 of NZ_JAXHDF010000001.1, forward strand.
CAAAAATTTCATTTATTTCCTCTTTAGAAGCTTTTTCTTCTATTTTTATTGGTTCTTTAATAGACGACATTAAAAAGTATTTGTTAAAAAGATACGTATTTTGTAGTTCATTGAGTTTTAATGAAGAAAGTTCATCTTTATTAAACATTTTTTGTTGTACAGAAATAAACGCCTCTTCATACTCTTGTTCGGGTAAATTTTTAAATGTAATATCTTCTGCATTTAGACGTTCTTCAATCGTAGAAGTTTGCTGTTCAAGTATACCAATGTCTGCTTGGTCTTTTTTATCTAAAAATTGCATAAATAGATATACATCTAAAATTAGGAAACTGAGGATTAATAATGACTTTATTTGACCCCAATGCATTGTTAATCCCCTCCCGTTACTTGTAAATCTTTTTGATAATCTTCTAAATTTAATTTAATCCATTCACCTTGATATAAAATATACCAATTAGGTTCCAACATTAAACTATGTGCATCATCTAAATGACTCATTGTATATCCAATCTGAATATCGTGGATGTTTTCAATTTTAAAACGATTATCATTTTGCAAGAAAGTACTAATTTCTTGTCCAGATGGTAATTGTACCTCTTCAGAATTTAATAAATTTCCTATTTTAATAAGTGATCTTGTATACTGAAATAACTCTTGCTCACGCCATTCCTGTTCGATAATACTTAACGAATAATGATCAAATACCGGATAACCCTCATAATATAAACGATAACGAATATTGTTAGAAGATTTATTAATATTTTCAAATAAATAATCGTTTGTCCAACCTTTATGTTCATTAATATTATTTACGCTTTTTTCAACCAGTTCAATTGGATCTAAAATATTATAAGTAGCCTCGATTGGATTAAAAAACTCTAATTTCCTACCGTCTTGAACAATTCTCAGACCTCGTTGTCCATCTGTAAAATAAGCTTCTCTTACGTTAGGAGTTACAAGTGCTGGGTTACTAAATAAAGCATTGATAAAATCGTCTGGTCGAATAATAGTAGCTGCTAGCGTTTTTTTAGCCATCTTCACTCGATCTTTCGGAAGGTAGATTGGTGAATTAGATACTCCAAAACTTATATATTCAGATGATTTACTTTCATCTTTCATTATAGCTAAAATGTCGTCATATACCTCTGCCTTTTCAATCGTAGCAGTTATTTGTTTTCGGTTATCTACTGATATAATCTTCAATTCCACAGTGCGTTGTTTTTCATCAAGCACTAAAAAAGCCCGTTCAAAAGACCAACTAGGTGGATCGATTTGGTCATGAAAAGTAAATAAGTTCGTAACTAAATCGGCGGGTATAGCACTTGAAAATACCATTTCAACAAATTTTTTATTGTCATCTGGTCTACCGTTCGAGTTTGTCAAACGATAATCGTACAGAGACCAGGAAGCAATGTCTTTATAAAAACTGTAACGATCATTTGGGGTAATAAAACTAGTCGCCTTTTCTCCATTTCTAAAAACAATTTCTATTGGCTCAACTACTTCATTTTTTGTTCTTTCCAATCCACCAATATCTACTTCATTTACATAACTGGTGTCCAAAACATTTTCATAGTTTGGCTGGTAGCTCCATAAGATAAATGAGAGAAGAAAACTTATTCCTACTAACACAACTAAAATAAACGATTTCACTGTTTCATATTTCATACTTCTCGCCTCCGCTTCTCATTAATAAGCGGGAGAGTAAAGTAGATGGTTGATCCTTTACCCTCTATACTATTTACCCAAATCCTACCATAATGTGCCTCTACCAGTTCACGTGTAATAGCAAGTCCTAATCCTGTACCACCCAATTGCCTAGTCCTTGCTTTATCGACTCGATAGAAACGGTCAAAGATTTTATCCAATTTGTCGTACTCAATTCCTATTCCTTCATCACTTATACTTACCACAATTTGTCTAATATGTTTTTCTAATTTGCAAGTGATTTTTCCACCATCTGGGGAGTACTTAATGGCATTAGAAATAATATTATCCAAAATTTGCGTCATTCGGTCTTTATCTATCCATACATAATACGATTCAGATGGTATATCTCTTACAAATTGAATTTTTCCATCTTTCACGTTCATTTCAAAACGATCAATTACTTCATGGAAATAATGAACAAATTCTACATTTTCTCTAACCAATGACAGCTCTTTACTATCCATTCTTGATAATTGTAGTAAACTATTCACCATTCGGATCATTCGCTCTGTCTCATTTTGTGTAACTTCCAGAAACTTAGGAGCTATAACAGGATCTTCCCAAGCACCATCCGTTAAAGCCTCTATATAGCTTCGCAATGTTGTTAACGGCGTTCTAAGTTCATGTGAGACATTAGAAACGAATTCTCTTCTTTCCTGTTCAATTTTCTCATCTTCTGTAACATCACTTAACACTGCGATTAAACCACTTGCTTGATCGTGATCTTGATTATCATAAATAATGGAGAAATTTGCTCGAACTAAAATTATATTATTCTCTTCACTTAAATCAAGAACAATAGATCCTGTTTCTTGAAGTTCAATAATATCTTCTACTTTATCTTCAAGATCTAATAGTGTTAATAAATCTTTACTAATTAAACTATTTGGATTTTCATTAAAAAACCTTCCTGCAGCTTCATTGATTAGAGTAATTTCACCTTTATTATCCGTTGCAATGACACCTTCAGTCATATTCTCTAATACGGAGCTTAGTTTTTTCTGCTCATTTTCTATCGTGGCCATCGAGTGTTTTAAACGATCATTTAAATGGTTAAATGTCACTGCTAATTGACTGATTTCATCAGAACCGTATACATTGACCTTTTGAGAAAAGTCGCCCCGTGCCATCGTTTGCGCTTGTCGCCTCATCTCAACTATCGGTTTTGTAATCGCTCTGGCTACTAGTATTCCAAGACCCATCGAGACTACTAATGCAATCACTGAACCTTTGAAAAATATTTCATTTATTTTTTGGAGTTGTCCATACACACCTTCTAGAGATGTCTCTAAATAGATGACGCCTTGAACATTATTTTCCTGGTCATGAATCGGCTCGACTCGAACAAAAATCCGCTCTCCAGTTCTATTATTAAACAACGTACTGTCAATTGATGTTCTAAATTTTATTGCCCTTTGAACCGTTCCCTCAGTTATCTTCTTTCCGATTATATCTTGATTTAAATAATCATTTGTACCGAGTACTCTTCCCTGGTTGTTAATAACTTGAATCGTTGTGGCACGTGAACCATCTACATCTGTAACAATGTTTTGTACATCTTCCTGTAATGTCGGTTCTAATGGATCATCCGTACGTTTTTTATTAAATGCTTGTTCAAGATTATAACCAAGTAGATCGATCCGATCATTAATTGATTCCTTAAAGTTATCAAGTAATTCTACTTCTAGTTCGCGAGCAACATAAGAACCAATTACTTGTACTGCGATAATTAGAAGCAAGATATAGATAATCATAAACTTTAATTGGATCGAACGAAAAAAACCGACTTTTTTCATAAAATAATTACTCCTCGTCTAGGTTACGCAAATAATACCCTACTCCTCGACGTGTAACAATTAATAGAGGATTACTCGGGTCTTCTTCAATTTTTTCACGTAATCTTCTAACTGTCACATCTACTGTTCTTACATCCCCAAAATAGTCATAACCCCATACTGTTTCCAATAAATGTTCGCGTGTCATTACTTGTCCAATATGACGAGCTAAATAATAAAATAACTCAAACTCACGGTGGGTTAAATCAATATGTTCTCCGTCTCGTGATACACTATACGCCTCTGGATGGATTGTTAAGCTTCCAATATTAATCTCTTTCTTCGTTACTGTACTCTCATCAATCACTTGCTGTTGTCTTCTTAGATTTGCTTTTACACGAGCAATCAATTCTCGATTACTAAATGGTTTAGTGACATAATCATCTGCCCCTAATTCCAATCCAAGAACTTTATCAATTTCAGAATCCTTTGCAGTCAACATAATAATTGGCATATTCTGCGTTTTACGAATTTCTCGACATACTTCATTCCCGTCTTTACCTGGTAACATAATATCAAGTAAAATTAAATCTGGATTTTCCTTTTCTGCCAATTCGATTGCATCATTTCCATCATGCGCGCAAACGACATCATAACCCTCTTTTTCTAAATTAAATTTTAATATTTCAGCTATTGGTTTTTCATCATCAACGACTAATATTTTTAAAGCCATCTTATTCTCCCTGCTTTCTATATTTTATAATGATCTATTTTATCATTTAAGATTATGTTTAGTTTTATCCTATCTATCTATTTTAACTTATTTCGGCTTAATTGTCTTACCTTTATAATTAGATGCAAAAAAGTCCTTTCACTAGTTTAATATTAGTGAAAGGACTTCCTATTAAGATCAAATCCGAACAATCTGGTATAAATAGATTGTATCATACGTTTTATATATTTATCTGTACACGCTTCGAACTACATTTGTTTGCGTTCTATCTGGACCAACTGAAAAAATAGACAAAGGAATTTCAGTTAACTGAGCTACTCGCTCTAAATAATGTCGTGCATTATCAGGTAATTCGTGTAAGCTTTTTACACCTGTAATATCTTCTGTCCATCCAGGTAATTCCTCATAAACTGCTTCACATTTAGCTAGAATATTTAAATTAGCTGGAAACTCTTTTATTATTTTACCGTTATATTTATACGCTACACAAATTTTTAACGTTTCAATACCAGTCAGAACATCTAAAGAGTTAAGCGATAGATCAGTAATTCCACTGACACGACGAGCATGGCGAACAACTACACTATCGAACCATCCAACCCGGCGCGGCCTTCCAGTTGTTGTTCCGTACTCTTTACCAACTTCTCTTATTTGATCTCCAATCTCATCTGTCAGTTCTGTTAAAAATGGCCCATCCCCAACACGTGTTGTATAAGCTTTTGACACCCCTACAACAGCAGAGATTTTAGTCGGACCGACGCCAGAACCAATCGTTACTCCACCCGCAACTGGGTTTGAAGATGTAACAAATGGATACGTTCCTTGATCAATATCAAGCATAACCCCTTGAGCACCTTCAAATAAGACACGACGTCCTTGGTCTAAGGCATCATTTAAGACGACAGATGTGTCACAAACGTATTTTTCTATTTGTTGACCATACTCATAATATTCGTCTAAAATATCTTCAACACGAAACGGTTCTACTTCATACACTTTCTCCAATAACCGGTTTTTCTCTTTAAGGTTTTGCTTTAATTTTTCAGTAAATACATCTTTATCTAATAGATCTGCAATTCGGATTCCCATCCGTGCAGCTTTATCCATATATGCAGGGCCTATCCCTTTTTTCGTTGTTCCAATTTTATGGATACCCTTCTCTTCCTCTTGAAGAATATCTAATTTTAAATGATATGGCAAGATAACGTGGGCGCGATTGCTCACTCGTAATTTATCTGTAGAAATATTCTTATCATGTAAATATTTTATTTCTTCTACAAATGCTTTTGGGTCAATTACCATACCATTTCCAAGTACACATGTTTTTTCGGGAAAGAATATACCCGAAGGAATTAAATGTAATTTATACGTAATATTATCAAAAACTATCGTATGACCTGCATTATTTCCACCTTGATAACGAGCTACTACTTCAGCATTTTGGGATAGATAATCGGTTATCTTTCCTTTCCCTTCATCTCCCCACTGAGTACCTACTACAACTACTGAGGACATCGTGCACCTCCACTAATATTTTGAAGTCATTTTTCCTTAAATACATTTGTAAGTGTATCAATTATCATGCATCAAGTCAACTGAAACACGAACATTTATAAGTTATTTCTTGAGAATGTTCGGTTATATCAGTATATTTCCTGTTTTTAAGCATTAGTTTACACATATACAAATTCTTTATACTGGAATTGGGGGAGGTACTTCGCTGCTATCGTATCTAAAGTCTAAATCAACAAATTTGTTGAACTCTTTAACAAAAGCAAGTTCCACTGTTCCTGTTGGACCATTTCTTTGTTTAGACAGTATAATTTCAATGTTTTGTTGCTCAGATTCTGAATCATAGTAATCATCTCGATATAAAAATCCTACAATATCAGCATCTTGCTCAATACTTCCAGATTCCCTTAAGTCTGACATCATCGGACGTTTATCCTGGCGGGACTCCACTCCACGTGATAACTGAGAAAGGGCTATTAAAGGGACTTCTAATTCTCTCGCCAAACCTTTCAAAGACCTAGAAATCTCTGAAACTTCTTGTTGTCTGTTTTCCCGGGAGTTTTCACTACCTTGAATTAATTGTAAGTAATCAATAATAATCATACCAAGTCCATGTTCTTGCTTCAGTCTGCGGCATTTTGAACGGATATCTGTGACACGAATTCCTGGAGAATCATCTATATATATACCAGCGTGGGATAGACTTCCCATTGCCATCGTTAGTTTTCCCCAATCTTCTTGCTCTAATTTCCCTGTTCGAAGACGTTGCGAGTTAATATTTCCTTCGGCACATAACATCCTTTGGACGAGCTGATCTGCTCCCATCTCTAAACTAAAAATAGCAACATTTTCATCCGTATTAATTGCAACATTTTGAGCAATATTTAATGCAAATGCTGTTTTACCCATGGATGGTCTAGCTGCAATAATTATCAAATCATTACGTTGGAAGCCAGATGTCATCCGATCTAAATCTCTAAAACCAGTAGGAATTCCTGTTACATCACCTTTTGCATGATGTAATTGTTCAATATTATCATAGACATCTATAAGAACATCTTTAATTGGCTTAAATGCATTGACGTTTTTTCGGCTTGAAACTTCTAAAATGTTTCTCTCTGCCTCATCAAGCACTTCTTCTACTTCATCTTCTCGAGAAAAAGTTTTTGTAACAATATCTGTTGCTGTATTAATTAAACGACGTAATAATGCCTTCTCTTCGACGATTTTACTGTAATAATCAATATTTGCAGCCGTTGGCACACTACTAGCGAGATCTGTTAAATAGGTTACTCCTCCCGCAATATCAAGCTTGTCCGAATTAGCAAGTAGCGTGGTTACAGTAACAATATCAATTGGTTCGCCTTTTTCGAATAATTGGTACATTGCTTCAAATATGACTTCGTGACTGGCCCGATAGAAGTCTGTAGGGCCTAACCTTTCAGAAGCCGTTGAAAATACATCTGGCTCTAAAAATATAGCTCCAATGACTGCCTGCTCTGCTTCTATATTATGTGGAGGTGTTCGTTCATTCACACTTTATTCATCCTTTTCTTCCAGCTATAAATTATAGCATGGAAAAATTTTTATTATTCTTCAATAACATGAACCTTTATCGTTCCTGTCACCTCATGATGAAGCTTCACTGGTACTGAATGGTGACCTAATGAACGAATCGGATCTTTCAGCTCAACTTTACGGCGATCAACATCCAATTTATATTCCTTTTTTAACGTGTCAGTAATTTGTTTACTCGTAATTGATCCAAATAATCGTCCATCTTCACCTGATTTAGCCTTCATTTGTACCGTTGTATCTGCTAATTTATTTTTCAGTTCTTCTGCCGCTGCTTTCTCTTCTTGAGCTCTTTCTGTTTCTTTTTGTTTTTGCGCATTTAATTTTCTTAAGTTTCCGGGAGTTGCCTCTTCAGCTAATTTATTTTTAAATAGGTAGTTATTCGCATATCCTACTGGTACATCTTTTACTTCGCCTTTTTTACCTTTTCCTTTTACATCTTCCAAAAAGATTACTTTCATGTTAAGTTCTCCCCTCAAAATAACTATTTATTTTTTCTCTTAATTCATTTTCAACCTCATCAATTGACTTATCTTTTATTTGTGTAGCAGCATTTGTTAAATGCCCACCACCGTTCATCTCTTCCATAATAATTTGAACATTTACTTCACCTAGTGATCTAGCACTAATAGAAACTACATCTTCACTTCGTCTTGCAATCACAAAGGAAGCATTTACCCTATCAACAGTTAGTAGAGCGTCTGCAGTTTGGGCAATTAATATTTGATTGTAATATTGATCATCGGCTTTAACAATTGCCAAAGAATCATGAAAAATATAAGCCCGTTCAATTAACTTATTTCTTTTAATTAATGTATCCAAGTCTTCTTTTAAAAACTTCTGAATTAATACAGGATCTGCTCCTTTTGATCGTAAATAAGATGCAGCATCAAATGTACGGGATCCTGTTCGAAGTGCAAAACTTTTTGTATCAACGATAATTCCTGCCAATAAAGATGTAGCCTCTATTGTAGATAATTTCTTTTTATTAGGTTGATACTCAATTAATTCTGTCACTAATTCTGCGGTCGAGGAAGCATATGGCTCCATATACACTAATGTAGGATTAGCTATAAACTCCTCTCCTCGCCTGTGATGATCTATTACAACTTTATATTCTGCATTTCTGATTAATTTTTCGTGTGCCACAAGTGAAGGGCGATGCGTATCAACAACGACAACTAAACTTCTGCTTGTATAAATTGCCTCTGCTTCTTCCGGACCGATGAAATGTTTCCATAATCCTTCTTCCTGTTTTACTTTCTCAATCACTTTCGAAACACCAGTTGTGACATCATTTTCATCAAATACAATATATCCCTCTACATCATTAGAATTAGCTATGTTTAACACACCAATAGTTGACCCTAATGAATCCATGTCGGGGGCTTTATGTCCCATAATAAGTACATTATCACTTTCTTTTACTAACTCTTTTAAAGCATGAGATATTACTCTAGCTCTAATTCTAGTTCGTTTTTCCATTGGGTTTGTCTTCCCACCAAAGAAACGTACCTTCCCTGTTTCATCTCGAATCGCAATTTGATCTCCACCTCGACCAAGTGCTAAGTCTAAACTGGATTGTGAAAGTTTTGCTAATTCAGGGATGGGAACATTACCCGTTCCAATTCCAATACTCAATGTAATTGGATTTCTCTGAACTTCTTCCATATTTAAAGATCTGATCTCATCTAAAATTTCAAACCGTGATTTTTCTAACAGTAAGAGCGTCTCCTGTGTTAAAACCGCAACAAAACGATCTTGAGATGTTCTTTTTATATAAAAATGATAGTCATCGGCCCATTTATTTAATTTAGCAGTTACTTCTGAGTTTAACTTACTTTTTAAATTATCACTCATATTGCGAGAAATTTCCTCGTAATTATCTAAGTAAATGGTTGCTAATACTACTTGTTCATCTTTATATAGCTTTTCTAGTTGTTTTTCCTCGGTCCGATTAAACAAAAAGAGTGTTTGATTGATTCGGTCAATTTTTGTCTTAAATTGCAAATGATTAATTGTTAACCAAACCTCTTCTTTTTCAGATTTTATCTGATTGATTAAATCGTCGGAAAAAAAATCCAGAGTCTTTCCTAATACATCTTGCCGATCGTTTATTTTAAAAATAAATGGATTTATCCATTTAATGGTATAATCGTCATCATAAATAATAATTCCTATTGGCATATTTATAAAAACTTTTTTTCCGGCATTTTCAACTTGGTAAGAGAGCTTCGATAAATATTTCAACTGTTGTTTATTAATTCTTTTCTCTTCTCGTTTATTGTAATAAAATGAAATACACAATAGAATTAGAAAAAAAGCTCCGATTAACCATTGAAAATAAAATAAAACTCCTGTCATCAGAAAAGAGAGAACATATGTCGCCCATATATAGTTGTTTCTAATTGTTCTTTCATAATGCTCCAACATGTTCAACTCCTAATATATACTAGCTGTTTTTTACTTTTCTTTATTACTTGCTAATCTTGCTTTTAATGAAAAACCTAAATCCATTATACCAATAATTCGAATGAGAAACATAAACAATTGAGGAATTAGTAAAGTAAAAACAACTATAATAATCGGTATTGATTTATGCATTTTTTTAAAATCAGCATAGAAAAATACAAATGACAATCCTTGGATTGTAATCAATATGGTTGTTAAGGCAAAGACATTTAAAACAACTAAATACAACCCACTATCCGTTCCAAGATCAATAAATGATAAAATTAAAGCAAAGAAGTATATCCAAATAACAGCCGTTGGAAGATTAAACTGTTTAAATGGAGGAAATTGGAGCTTTTTATTTTCAATTCGATTAATTACTTTATTACTTATCCATTGACTAACAAAAGCTAAAAAGATACTTGCAATAGCAATACTCGAAGGTAACAAGTCTTTAAATGTATACATTTGTTCTTCTATTAACTTTAATTGTTTCTCCGAATTTGCATCTAATCCTATCTGATCCATAATCGAACGCGTCATTGAAATGGAGTCTTGAATCATGATATCCATTTCTTCATATATGTTTATGTTTACTACGTATTGTACGATTATTAATACGAAAACCATTCCTACAATAAACCCTACTGATCCCCTTGCCCATACCTCATATGCTCCAAGTTTTTTATTTATTGCTGTTCCAATAAATATTCCACCAATTCCTGCTAATAAAGTAACAGGTAGCGATACTACGGTTGCAAAGACCATTGTTAACAAAGTTGTCGTTAGCAACATGAGTATAGTAGGCTTCCACCCATGTCTTGCTGCGTAAATGACAAATGGAACAGGTAAAACAAAAATACCAAATGTCATAATAAATGGAACGAATATTACAATTAGTAGTAGGACAATGTAAACTGCTGTCAATAATGCTCCATCTGTTATTTTTTTAGATTGATTCATCATTCCACCTCTATACTAGTTAATACCCTATTACATAATAATATCAGATTTAAAGTTGAATTGTTATTGATGCCTATTTTAATTCTTCTTTGATTGATATAAATTATTCACAGATTTAAAAATCAGTTCTCTCTTCCTGTCTTCTTTCCTGTAAGAACCTTTGGAAAAGTGATATAGTATTCATTAGAAAATTGTAAAGTTAAAAGGAAGAGATGGATGAAAGTTTATTGGAATGCGTTAATACATAGTTTTAAACTGCCAATAAAGCAGTCAGTCTTTGCTTTAAATCGTATTGGGATGGATATTACTGTTATTTATTTGTTTTTCCTATTAGGTTTAGCTTCTTTACCGGCACTATATGAACAGGTTATTGTAAATGATTCTTCTTCGGTACAAACCTTCTTTTTATTGATTTACTTTTTTATTTTTTATTATTTACCATTAGTATTAATCGTGTTTAGTATTTTATCACTATTCGCTTATATTGGAACATTACTCGCCCGGTTTAGTGAGAGAAAATTACGGTATTCTATTATGTGGAAAATGGCTGCATTTGCTACTACTCTTCCATTACTTTCATTCTCTATTGTTTCATTTTTTCATCCGTTAAGTCCGCTTTTTTTATTAATTAGTGCTTTTTATATCTTCTTCATATTAATAAAAATTATTTTCATTTATCCAAAGCGGAAATCACAGAAATAATCTGATTTTGTGCTTTAACTGGTATCTAAAATTCTATGTTTTTTTAAATCCAAACGTTATATTATAAAGCTCCAACTAATATTTTAATACTAAAATAAAAATTCCTTTTCATCTTAATAGATTGAAAAGGAATTTTATTATTTACTCGCTAACAAATGGAAGTAAAGCCATTGATCTAGCGCGTTTAATTGCTATAGTTAATTTTCTTTGGTATTTTGCTGATGTACCAGTTACACGTCTAGGTAAAATTTTTCCACGTTCTGAAATAAATCTTTTTAATAATTCAACGTCTTTATAATCAATATGTGTAATTCCGTTCGCTGTAAAAAAACACACTTTCCGACGTCTTGGACGACCACGTCTCATAGTATCACTCCTTTAACCAGTTTGTTAATATATTAATTTATTTAGAAAGGCAAGTCATCATCAGAAATATCAATTTGTTCTCCATCATTTTGAAACGGGTTAGCTTGTGGCTCTCCCATTTGTCTTGATGGTTGTGACTGGGATGGTGCTTGATGTTGAAAAGCATCGTTCGGATTATACCCGGATGTATCTCGTTGAGAAGCTCCTCTTGACTCTAAGAATTGTATACTCTCAGCCATCACTTCTGTAACATATACCATTTTCCCATCCTGGCCTTCGTATGATCTAGTCTGAATTCTTCCATCAACACCAATCATACTGCCTTTTTTCATATAATTTGCCAGGTTTTCAGCAGCTTTTCTCCATACAACACAGTTAATGAAGTCTGCTTCCTGTTCACCCTGTTGGTTTTTAAAAGGCCTGTTTGCAGCTATAGTAAAATTAGCAACTGCAACACCACTTGCAGTATAACGTAAATCGGGATCTCTTGTTAGTCTTCCAACTAATACGACTCTATTCAACATCAGAATCACTCCCTATTATTCTTCATCTAAACGTACTACCATGTGACGAATAATGTCGTCAGAGAACTTAGCTTGACGATCAAATTCATTTACAGCTTCAGAACCGCCTTTGAAGTTAAGTACTACATAGTAGCCATCACGATAATCATTAATCTCATAAGCAAGTCGACGTGATCCTAACTCGTCCACTTTATCAATCTCTGCCCCATTATCAGTAAGAATTGCATTAAAGCGCTCAATTAAGCTCTTTTGTGCTTCTTCTTCAATATTGGGACGGATGATATACATGATTTCATAATTTTTCATCCTACGCACCTCCTTTTGGTCTATACGGCTCTGCTTATCAATAAACGGGCAGAGCAAGGAGTAATTTTCAAATTACCCACAGATAAAAATTATAACAAAAATCAATTTAAATAACAAATGATTTGGATGTCCTTCGTTACGTTATACATTGAAACGGAAATGAATTACATCTCCATCTTGAACTAAATAATCTTTTCCTTCTAATCTTACTTTCCCATTCTCACGAGCTTTTACCATAGATCCAGCTTCCATCAGATCTTCATACGAGACGGTTTCAGCCCGGATAAAGCCTCGCTCAAAGTCCGTATGAATAATTCCAGCTGCCTGTGGTGCCTTCATTCCTTTTTTAAACGTCCAAGCACGAACTTCCTGTTCCCCTGCCGTAAAATATGTCGCTAATCCTAATAATTGATAAGAAGCTTTAATTAGTTGATCTAAACCAGACTGCTCAATTCCAAGTTCTTCAAGAAACATTTCTTTTTCCTCTTGATCGAGCTCTGCTATCTCTTCTTCAATTTTTGCACTTACGACGACAACTTCGGCGCCATCTTTTTCAGCAAATTCTTTTACTTGTTCAACATATTGATTTCCGTCTATATCTACTATGTCGTCTTCACTTACGTTTGCAACATATAAAATTGGTTTTGCTGTTAGTAAATGTAATTGTTTTGCAATTACTAATTCTTCCTCCGTCAGTTGAATGGATCGCGCCGGAATTTCTTCTTCTAAACCTTCTTTTAATTTCTTCATTACATTAAATTCTTGGACTGCTGTTTTTTCTTTTTGTCGTGCTAATTTTTCACTGCGTTCAAAACGACGAGTTACTGTTTCAAGATCGGCTAAGATTAATTCCAAATTAATGGTTTCTATATCATCAATCGGATCAATTTTACCAGCTACATGGGTGATGTTTTCATCCACAAAACAGCGTACTACTTGGCAAATCGCATCAACTTGTCTAATATGAGACAAAAACTGGTTTCCTAGACCTTCTCCTTTATTCGCACCTTTTACAATACCTGCAATATCAGTAAATTCAAAAGCAGTCGGAACAGTCTTTTTAGGGTTTACCACTTCCGTTAACTTTTGTAATCTCTCATCAGGCACTTCAACAATTCCAACATTTGGATCAATCGTACAAAAAGGATAATTGGCAGACTCTGCACCTGCTCTAGTAATGGCGTTAAATAGCGTTGACTTTCCAACATTGGGAAGTCCAACTATTCCTGCTGTTAATGACATCTATTTCCCACTCCTTAAGGGTTACCTAGTTCAGTTGAACTAATTCGTATTATAATGTGTTTAATTAAAAGTAACAAATAACAAAAATTAAATATTGCCTTCCTGTTTACTAACTAAAATGCAAAAATCCATAAGGCAAAATTACATAATGCTCCTTTGTTACGTACTAACTTTAGTCTTTTGACCCTTTTTCTATTATTTTCTTTAATTTTTTTTGAAACTCATTCCTTGGTATCATAACACTTCGATCACAGCCTAAACATTTAATTCGAATATCCATTCCCATACGAATAATTTTCCACTTATTCTCACCACAAGGATGTTGTTTTTTCATTTCTACAATATCATTTAATGAAAATTGTTTATTCTCCATTTCTATTACTCCTTTAAAATCAATTAGAGGGATTTCAGTTATTAACACAGCGTGAAATTGATAATTAAACCTTGATAGTATTGAGGTAATTAAGATTTCCTTCCTTTTTGTATTTTCAATTAACTGATTGCTTAAAATAGAACTATATTCCGATATTTCATCATGGCATTTGATATAAACTGTGCAGTAATTTTGATAGTAATTACCTTACCGCTATGGAAATATGTTACGCTTTTCGCGGGCGGCTGTTGAGTCTCCTCAACTATTGAAGGAAGGCAGACTAAAATCGCCCTTTGAGGGCAACGTCTGCATACCCCTTGCCGGGGCAGGGTCTCACCGAGGCCTATCCTCCCGCAGAAGTCTCCACATACTTCCTTCGCTGAGTGTACTTGTTAACAGTTCTGTACGTTTTGACACCACTATCACAATGGTTGATTGAAGCCAAAGGGCAGTCGACTCCTGTGGGACCAGCACGAGTCTGAAGACCCAGCAGGAAGTGGTCTTTGCTTCCGAGGAGGCTGAAGCCGTGCCCATGGTAAAGGAGACACAGTGAAAGCAAGTTATAGTGTTGCTTAAACTGATGTCGCTCTTATGCCTGTGGTAAAAGCGAACTGCTCGTAGGCGGAAATCAACGCTGCAGTTTACTAGGTTTACAAATTTTCACTACTACACAGTTTACGTATTTTATACAAAACTGTTTTGGTGTTTCAATAAAATAGAATGTAGATGATTAAGGCTATCTTCTTATTTATATTACCTTCCTTTATCAAGTGGATCGTAATTTTCATTATATCATTTTCAGTAAAATAATATATTCACTTATTCAATCTTGATTGTTCTATTTAGATGTATATTGTTTCACCTTAAAACGTATACTGTTAAAAATAGACGGAAGGAATATACGAATGAACAATCATATCCATGATAACGAGCCAAATTACATTCATTATAAAGACCCATTAGCTTTAAAATCGACAAGTGATCGCCTAATTACACATATTCCACAAGATCATTCTCAACTAATTGTTCTTTGTATTGGCACCGATCGTTCTACGGGTGATTCGCTCGGACCATTAACCGGAACGATATTTACACAGATGATGCCATCGCTTTTAAAAGTTTATGGGACTTTACATAATCCAATACACGCTGTGAATTTAGAAGAAACGATGAATGAAATTAATATGATGTACAGGAAACCTTTTATTATTGCTGTAGATGCCTCTCTCGGAAAAAGTTCCTCGATTGGTAATCTAATTACTGGGATTGGCTCTCTAAAGCCTGGAGCAGCTTTAAATAAGAAGTTGCCAGCTGTTGGAGATGCTTATATAACCGGCGTAGTAAATATTGGCGGATTTATGGACTACGCCGTTTTACAAAGCACACGTTTATCTATCGTACATGATATGTCCCATAAAATTGCACTTGTACTTAAAAAGGTTGATTTCTGGCTTAATCACTATGTATCTAATCAATCTAAACACATTGTAAAAGACAATCATAATAAGACAAGCTAATTAAGTAAAGAACAAATGGTTTATATATACAAATATAGCTACCATAATAATAGATGGCAATAAGTTTGTCACTCTTATTTCTGTTATTTTCAATAAATTCAACCCTATGGCTAAAATTAATAATCCCCCGACTGCAGTTATATCCGTTAGTAAATTATCAAAAATCGGTTCGGGTATAACTCTTTCTATTTGAGTTGCTAATAAAGCTATTGTTCCTTGATATAATACTACAGGAACAACTGATAAAATCACACCAATACCCAATGTTGTTGTTAAAATAAATGACGTGAATCCGTCCAAAACAGATTTCGTAAATAATATTTCATGATCTCCTCTTAGTCCACTATCTAAAGAGCCAAGTATAGACATAGCACCTACCACAAATAACAATGATGCAGTAACAAATGCCTGTGCTATATTCACATCCTCAGTTTTGTTGGTAAATTTACTTGCAACCCAATATCCAAACTTATTTAAAAAGTCTTCTAACTTAAGTAACTCACCCACTAATGCACCAGCAAGTATACTAAGCAAAACGATAATAATAGAATTTACTTGTAAGGCCATTTGCAAACCTATCAAGATAATAGTTAGTCCAATACCTTGAACAATTGTTTCTTTATATTTATCTTTAATTTTCGTCAAAAACATGCCTAGTACACAACCGATTATTATACATATACCGTTAACTATCGTTCCTAATAATACCATGATTTTTCCTCACTGATTTAAAAAGATTAAGGTGTTTTTAAAAATGTTCCACGTGAAACATTTATTTTCACCAAGTAAAAAGACTGATTACATATAGATGTATCTCAGTCTCATGTATCATTTTTATTACCTTATTGAAACATACGAACAAAACGTTCTAATTCTTCATTGTTGTAAAATTCTATTTCTATTTTACCTTTATCTTTATTCTTTTGAATTTTTACATTTGTTCCAAGAATATCTCTCAGTTTTGTTTCATATTGCTGAAGATAGATATCTTTTTTCGGTTTTTCTCGTTTTTGTTTTGGTTTCTTTTTATTTAACTCAGTTATCATTTGCTCAATTTGGCGAACGTTTAAATCATTTTTTCTTATTTTATCAACTAATAAAGGTAGCTGCTCTTTATCTTGTAAGCCTAAAAGTGCTCTTCCATGTCCCATTGAAAGTTCCCCATTGCTAATAAAAAGAATAACGTCTTCAGGTAAAGATAATAACCTCATCGTATTTGCAATATGAGAGCGGCTTTTGCCTATTTTTGCTGATAATTCTTCCTGAGTTAAATGCAGTTCATTAATTAAATTTTTATAAGCTACAGCTTCTTCAATAACTGTGAGATCTTCTCGCTGTAAATTTTCCAATAAAGCAATCTCCATCATTTTGCGGTCGTCATAGTCTTTCACAATCGCGGGTACATGTTCTAAACCTGCTTCTTTAGCTGCTCTAAAACGTCTTTCCCCTGCAACAATTTCATAACCTTTAATACTTTTCCTAACAATCAACGGTTGAATAATACCGTATTCAAGGATGGAAGTTTTTAACTCCTCTATCGCATCTGCATCAAATGTTTTTCTTGGTTGATAAGGGTTAGTGCGACATTCATCAATCGATATTTGTTCAATAGATTGTTCATCTACATCTGGAAACAAAGCGTTTAAACCTTTACCTAACCGTTTGGCCAACTTCCATCACTTCCTTTGCAAGCTCTAGATAAACTTCTGCTCCTCTGGATTTTGGATCGTATACTGTTATTGGTTTACCATGACTTGGTGCTTCACCAAGCCTAACATTTCGAGGGATGATTGATTTATATACTTTATCTTGAAAATACTTTTTCACTTCTTCAATAACTTGGATTCCTAAATTAGTTCGCGCATCTAACATTGTTAGTAATACTCCCTCAATCATTAATTGTTTATTAAGGTGTTTTTGCACTAATCTAATTGTATTAAGAAGTTGACTCAATCCTTCCAATGCATAATATTCACATTGTACAGGGATAAGTACACTATCTGCTGAAGTTAATGCATTTATAGTTAATAACCCAAGAGATGGTGGGCAATCTATTAATATATAATCATATTGATCTTTTATTTCATCTAAAGCTTTTTTTAATTTCACTTCGCGAGAAATAGTAGGTACTAATTCAATTTCTGCTCCAGCAAGTTGGATCGTGGCTGGAATAATTGATAGATTTTCAACTTCTGTAGGCACACAAACTTCTTTCGCATCTAAATCATCAACTAATATATTGTAGACGCACTTGTCCATATCTCCCTTGTTAACGCCTACTCCACTAGTTGCATTCCCTTGTGGATCTATGTCGATTAATAAAACTTTATTTCCTAAAAGAGCCAAACTAGCCCCTAAATTAACTGTTGATGTCGTTTTTCCTACGCCACCTTTTTGATTCGTTATTGCTATGATTTTACCCATTATGGCACCTACCTATTGTAAAGCTTGTCATTCTATTTCTTCGGTTTTGACTGATTCTTTTTTACTCTTATCGTTATCTGATAATAATCGTCTAATTCTTCTTCTTTCGATTCTACCTTTATACCTGTATCAGATATCATTTTTAAAGACCTTCTGATTGTATTAGTTGCAATACGAATGTCTTTACTTATAAACTTAGACCTAGAGCGAACTTTCTTTTTCGCTTCCCCTTTAGTAAGAAAATCATTTATTAGTTCTTCGGTTTCCCGAACATTTAGTTGTTTTTCAATTATTTCTTTATAAAACTTTAACTGGATAGCTTCTTCTTTAAGCTTCATTAACGCTCGAGCATGCCGTTCAGTAATTTTTTTCTCAATTAAAGAATACTGAATTTCTTCCGGTAAAGTTAATAAACGTAGTCTGTTTGCTACTGTAGATTGACTTTTACCAAGTCTCTGCGCCAAGGCTTCCTGTGTTAGAGAGTGCATCTTTATTAATTGTGCATACGCTTTTGCCTCTTCAATTACTGAAAGTTCTTCTCTTTGGATGTTTTCAATCAACGCAACTGAGGCTGTCTCTGTATCACTCATATTACGAATTATTGCTGAGATTTTCTCCCAACCTAATAGTTTAGCAGCTCTTAATCTTCTTTCACCAGCAATAACTTCATATTGTTCTCCATCTTTTTTTCTGACAACAATAGGTTGAATCATACCATGAGTTTGTAGTGTTTGAGCTAACTCTTTAATTTTATCATCGTCAAACTGAGTTCTTGGCTGAAACTCATTGGGTACTATTTGATCAACAGTTAATTGAATAACATCTTCAAAGTCATTCGATACTTGATCATCTGATTTATTACCACTAGTAAAGATCCGATTAAAGGACTGCAGCATAATAAACATCACCTTTTTAAAAATATTTATAAATTGTTTCACGTGAAACAATCTACTAATCCAAAAGAAGGGTTAAATGAGGACAAAAAGAAAGAAACTTAACCTATATAGTTAAGTTTATCATAAAATTACTATAAAAAGTACGATACTACCTATATTTTTTACAATGTTCTAGCAAATTGGATTTTTTTGTGGAGTTCCTGCTTTTCTTGGATATGTTTTTTTCGTTTTTTTCGTTTTATTAATTATAATAATTGCTCGATCACTGTTTTCTTTCGGTAACTGAAATAAGTTGTTTTGAATAAGCTCTCCACCTAATACATGGATTGCCTTCTTAGCATCTATTAACTCTTCTTCACTATTCGAACCTTTTAATGCTATAAAAGTACCTCCCACTTTACATAGAGGTAAACAATACTCTGATAGAACGGACATTCGTGCAACTGCACGTGCAGTCACTAGGTCAAAATGTTCCCTATATATTTTATTTTGTCCGATATCTTCCGCACGTGAATGAATGACTGTTACATTCTCTAATTTCAACTTACTAATTAATGTTTCTAAAAAATTAATCCGTTTTTTTAATGAATCAACGATGGTAACTCGTAGATTCGGGAAACAAATTTTTAGAGGTATACTAGGAAATCCTGCACCTGCTCCAATATCGCATAGTGTTAAGTCCTTTTCAAAAGAGTAATAGAAACTTGCAGAAACAGAATCATAAAAATGTTTTAAATATACATCTTCTTTGTCTGTAATAGCTGTCAAATTCACTTTTTCATTCCATTCTACTAATAGCTCATAATAGTCATGAAATTGATTTATTTGATTATCTGATAATAGAATGTTTTTTTCTTTTAAAGCCTCTTTAAATAGCTTTTCATCCAATTTGATAAACTCCTTATCAATTATCTAAATAGACATTACTCGCTCACTACTTTTTTAATATTACCTTGTTCAATGTAGACGAGTAATATCGATATATCTGCTGGATTAACACCAGATATTCTTGATGCTTGCCCAATGGATATTGGTCGAATGTTTTTAAGTTTTTCTCTCGCTTCGGCAGCTAAACTATGGATGGAATCATAATCTATATTCTCAGGAATTTTTTTATCTTCCATCTTTAGCATTCTTTTCACTTGTTCATTCGCCTTTTTAATATACCCTTCATACTTGATTTGTATTTCAACTTGTTCCTTCACATCATCTGGTATATCTTGCATTCCATCTATTTTCTCAATAACATCATATGTTATTTCTGGTCTTTTCAATAGATCAATTGCTCTAACAGCGTCTTTTAATGGTGTAGAGTTTGCATCTTTTAATATAATTTGTACCTGATCTGTAACTTTAATAATAGTATTAAATAATCTTTCTTTCTCAAGATCAATAAGACGTAGTTTCTCTTGGAACTTTTCATATCTTTCTTCAGTAATCAAATTCAATTTGTATCCTAATTCCGTTAAACGAATATCTGCATTATCATGACGTAAAAGCAAGCGATATTCTGCACGAGAAGTAAGTAGACGATATGGCTCTCTCGTCCCTTTTGTTATTAAATCATCAATTAGTACTCCTATATAACTTTGAGAACGATCTAAGATAAATGGCTCTTTATTTTGGACTTTTAGACTCGCATTTATTCCAGCGATAATTCCTTGTGCTGCTGCCTCTTCATATCCAGATGTCCCATTTATTTGCCCAGCAGTATACAATCCTTCCACTTTCTTTGTTTCAAGAGTTGGCCAAAGTTGAGTAGGAGTAACTGAATCATATTCGATCGCATATCCTGGACGCATCATTTCCGCTTTTTCAAGTCCAGGTACAGAACGCAATATTTCATTTTGAATAAATTCAGGAAGAGATGTAGATAATCCTTGTACATAAACTTCCTCTGTATTTCGACCTTCAGGTTCAAGAAAAACTTGATGGCGAGGTTTATCGTTAAAACGAACAATTTTATCTTCGATTGATGGACAATATCTAGGCCCTGTTCCTCTTTTCATACCTGAATACATCGCAGATAATGTCAAATTATCATTTATTACTTGGTGAGTACGTTCATTCGTATAGGTTAACCAACAAGGAATTTGATCCTTAATATATTCAGTAGTTTCATATGAAAATCCTTGAGGTTTCTCATCCCCTGGTTGAATTTCTGTTTTAGAATAGTCAATTGTATGACTATTAACACGCGGAGGAGTTCCTGTTTTAAAACGTACCAAATCAAAACCAAGTTCTTCTAAATTCTCGGATAATTTAATAGATACTCTTTGGTTATTTGGTCCACTTTCATATTCTAAGTCGCCAATTAATACTTTACCGCGCATAAATGTACCAGTCGTGATAATAACCGTCTTAGCATGGTAAGCAGCATGAGCTTCCGTAATTACACCTTTACAAACTCCATCTTCAATTATTAATTCATTCACCATTGCTTGTTTTAATGTGATATTTTCTTCATTTTCGATAAGTCTTTTCATTTCTTGGATATATAAAGGTTTATCAGCTTGTGCTCTTAGCGCACGTACAGCTGGTCCTTTACCAGTATTAAGCATACGCATTTGAATATATGTCTTATCGATAACCTTCCCCATTACACCGCCAAGTGCGTCAATCTCTCTGATTACAATCCCTTTTGCCGGTCCACCTAAAGATGGGTTACACGGCATAAAAGCGATCATATCTAAATTTAACGTTAACATTAACGTTTTGGAACCCATTTTAGCAGCAGCCATTGCAGCTTCACATCCTGCATGACCTGCTCCAACTACAATTACATCATAATGTCCTGCATCATATGTCATTTTATTTCACCCTTTCTTTTTCGTGTTATTTAAACGAATCAATTTCACAATTCACTAAGTCGAGCACAAACCCGAACATTCTTTAGATTCCAGAAATACATCGATTTCCACTACAGGTGGTCGCTTTCCTCGGGCGGTGCCCCGACAAGGGGTATGCCGACGTTGCCCGCAAAGGGCGTTGTTAGTTGGCCTTCCTTGACTATCTCATTGTGAGTCTCACCGATGCCTTTTATCCCGCAGGAGTCGCCACCTTTCGTTTCAATCTTAGTAATGAGTTGTTATATATATGAACTATTAGTAAATAATTTGGTTATTTGCTCGTATTTTCTATTTGAATTAGTACTTATGATATTCATTCAAACAATAATTTATTTTCCTAGACAGAATTGAGAAAATAATTGATCGATTAAACTGTCACTTGCAGTATCACCAATAATTTCACCTAGAAATTCCCACGTTCTAGTCACATCAATTTGAATAATATCAAGTGGCATGTCTAATTCTAATGCTTCCATCGCATCTTCTAATGCTTCTTTTGATTGTTTCAATAAATGAATATGTCTAATATTTGAAACATACGTAACATCATCCGACATTAATTCTTTTGAAAAGAATAAATGTGATAATTCATTTTCTAATTCTTCGATTCCTTCTTCTTGAATTAACGAAGTAGTAATAACAGCATTACCATCTGCCAATTTTTCTATTTCTTCCATATTAATTTTCTGAGGAAGATCCGTCTTGTTAATAATAACAATATAATTCATTTGATGGAGCATGTGAAAAATTTCTTTATCATCTTCGGAAAGCTCATCATTATAGTTTAACATAAATAAAACGAGATCAGCTTCTTGTAATATTTTACGTGATCTTTCAACCCCAATTTTCTCTACAATATCTTTTGTTTCTCTTATTCCTGCTGTATCAATTAATTTAAGAGGAATCCCTCGAACATTAACATATTCTTCTATAATATCTCTTGTTGTACCGGGAATATCAGTCACAATCGCTCTATCTTCTTGAACCAATGAGTTCATTAAGGAAGATTTACCGACATTCGGACGTCCGATAATCGCAGTTTTAATTCCTTCACGAAGTATTTTCCCCTGTTTTGCGACTTGCAATAATCGTTCAATTTCTTCGTGAACGTAGCGCGTTTTCTCTCTCATTAATTCATGGGACATTTCTTCCACATCATCATATTCCGGATAATCAATATTTACTTCTACGTGAGCAATTGTCTCAATTAGTTCTTGACGCAGTTTCCTTATAAGTCGAGAAAGTTTTCCATCTAATTGGTTTAAAGCTACATTCATTGCTTGACTTGTTTTTGATTGAATTACATCCATAACAGCTTCAGCTTGTGATAAATCAATACGTCCATTTAAAAAGGCTCGTTTTGTAAACTCACCAGGCTCAGCAAGTCTAACACCGCATTCTAAAACCATCTCTAAGATTCTGTTTACAGCCATTAATCCTCCATGGCAATTAATTTCAACTACATCTTCACACGTAAACGTTTTAGGAGCTCTCATGACAGAAACGATTACCTCATCAGCAATTTCATTCGTCCCTGGATCAATGATTTTGCCATAATGTAACGTATGACTATTCACTTTTTCTAAATTCTTCCCTTTAAATAGTTTATCAGCTATTTTAATTGCGTCAGGTCCACTTAACCGAACAATTGAAATAGCTCCCTCACCTACCGGAGTAGAAATTGCCGCAATTGTATCTATTTCCATCTATGTCACCTCCTGATTATATAATGATTAATATATAGAAACTTCTGCTTTTATCCACAGAAAAATAACTGTTAACAAAACGTCACTAATATAACAGAATACCATAATCTTATCAAAAAATAAACTTATCCACAAATTATCTTTTTTTCAAAAGAAAAACATTTACCCACATGTGAGTAAATGTTTTTTACTTATTTTAAGTTATCAACATTGTCTACTATAGATTTGGTTCTTCATAATAATAATCTACTGGAACTGGTGCAACTCTCGATCTTTCCAAAGCCGGTGTATCCTTTCTTGCAATTTGGAAGACGGCAGCACCTACAATATTTGCAACATCTTTTAATTTTTCCTTACTGACATGCTCTATTACATCGTCTTTAGTATGATACCAAGGCTCAAGTGGAGTATGAATAAACAGAGCAGCTGGGATTCCAAGGTTATGAAACGGAACATGATCACTTCGACCAAGCTCGCTGTATGGGACAAGCTCGCTTACCCTGGAACCTGCAGCAGCACCTAGATCTGTTACTGTGTTTTTCTTTCCATCCGCAGTAAACATGACTAAATCACCTGCGTCGGCACTACCTACCATATCCAATTGAAACATTGCTACCGTACGTTCAACCTCATCAGCTGACATTTCCTCAGCATATTTACGTGAACCCAACAATCCATTTTCCTCTGCACCAAATGCAATAAATTTAATTGTTGTATCAGTAGGTGTATTTGCAAATACCCTCGCTAATTCCAATAAAGCCCCTGTACCTGACGCATCATCATTTGCGCCTGGTCCGGCTGGTACAGAATCATGGTGTGCTCCAACAATAATTTGCTGGCCAGTATCATGGTTTTTCATCGGTTTTTTTACAGCTTCGACATTATAAGAAGTAATTGTATTTCCACGCGAAACAAATGTAAAATCATATACATTTACATCGGTATATCCATAGCTCTCAAATTGTTCAACAAGGTAATCTACTGTTTCAAGCTCCGCATCTGAACCAGCCGGACGTGAGCCAATTACTTCGGACAAATAAGAAACATGCTCATAAATATTATCCTCCTTAATCCGCTTAACAATCTTATTATCAAACGCTTGACCGGATTGTCCATTTGGCGCTGCTGAAACAGGAATTGAAAATGACAACAACAAAACTAAAAGAATACTAGAAATTCTTTTCAAAAATTCCACATCCTTCTTTCATATTTTTGTTATATATAATAATTACAATAAAAATAAATAGAATTCCTTTATTTTTTCAAAAGTTGATTCAATAGTAATAGAAATAGAGCTTGTACATTAGTGATTATAGGTTTTTCCGACTATGTCTTCATTACTAGTTATCTGTAAAAAAACTTAGCTTCCCAAGCTTAATAATTCTTCAATAGACGGAAAAATTTTCTGCAGTATTCTTGCATGTTTTTAAGTTTAAATACTTTATTTTTCTTATAAAAATATGATATAAACATACTATTCTATACATACAAGGAGAGAAACATCATGATTAAAAAAGTACTACCTTTTCTAATATGCTTTATACTTTTAATTGGACTGACAGCATGTAATAGTTCTCAGAAAGCAGACAGTTCTGAAGACAATTCGTTTGACCAAGAAGTAGATGGCGAAGATCAGAGTAAAGAGAGTGAAAAAGAAATAGATGATCAAAATCAAAGTAAAGCAAGTGAAAATGAAGTAGAAACAGAGAACAATAATGATACAAATGACAAATTATCAAACTTTGAAGAAAAAAATGCTATTGAAGAAAATATAGATATTACTGGATTAGAAGTAAATGTAGAAACAGATACAGACAATAAACGCGTTATTCTCTTTGAAGATCAAAATCATCATAAAGTATACAAAACTATATTTATCAAAAGTGAAAAAAGAATAAAAATTATTGATATCAAAAAAGACAATGGGTTAATCTATAATGAAATTATTTAGTATAAATAAGCTCCATATTTAAACGTGCTATTGTTAAAGAAATGAGTTTAAATACCTTCTCGTTCAAACAATATAAATATAAAAAAGAGGATGAACAAAGTTTAATGTTCATCCTCTTCCTTTATAAAATAACTATTTAATCTAAACTTTTTGGATTTATCACAATATGCCGGTGTGGTTCTACTCCATCGGAATACGTTGTAACTTCACTAGATTCCTGCAGTGCACTGTGAATAATCTTTCGTTCAAATGCTGGCATTGGTTCGAGCGCAACTTTACGATTAATACGTATCGCTTTGCCAGACATCTTTTGAGCTAAATCGATTAACGTCTCTTTTCTTCGATCCCGATAACCTTCTGCATCTACTGTAACTGTATGATACTGACTTCCATTTTTATTTAAGACTAACTGAGTTAAATATTGAAGTGAGTTTAACGTTTTACCTCTTTTACCAATTAAAATAGCAATATTTTCTCCAGATAATTGGTAAGTAACATGATTTTCTTCGATTATTGTTTGGACATCTACTTCTACACCCATATTTTTTGCGACATTTTTTAAAAACTCTTCTGTCTCCGCAATATTGTCCTTTTTCTCTCTTACTTTAACAACAGCAAGTGCAGATCCAAATAAACCTAGAAATCCTTTTTTTCCTTCATCAATTACTTCAATTTCGACTTGATCTCTTGAAACATTTAACTGCTCTAAAGCTGATTGGACTGCCTCTTCAACTGTTTGACCACTAGCAGTTACCTCTCTCACTTTTTGTCTCCTCCAGTACTCGCATCTTTCATCATTGGTTTACGAATAAACAGTGTTTGAGCTACCATGAAAATGTTTCCTACTACCCAGTATAACGCTAACGCTGCAGGGAAGAAAAACGCAAAAACAGTGATCATAATCGGCATAATATAAAGCATCGCTACCATTTGTGGATTTTGAGCAGCAGGGCTACCTGCCATCATCAATTTCTGTTGTAAAAATGTAGCTGCCCCAGCGATTATAGGTAAAATATAATCAGGTGAATCTAGAGCAAACCATAAAAATTCATGTCCTTGAATTGCATGTGTTCGCATTATTGCATGATACATTGCGATCAGGATCGGCATTTGAACAAATATTGGTAAACAACCGGCTAACGGGTTCACACCATGTTTCTGAAATAATGCCATAGTCTCCTGCTGTAATTTTTGCTGTGTGTTAGCATCTTTAGAGCTATATTTTTGCTGCAATTCTTTTAATTCAGGCTGAATATCTTGCATTGCTTTTGAACTTTTTAATTGCTTAACATTAAGAGGCAATAAAAATAAACGAATGATTAATGTAACTACTACAATAGATAAACCATAATTATCCTTAAATAACTGAGCAAAATAGATAATTACTTGAGACATCGGATAAACAAAATATTTATTCCAAATACCTGTACTTTCTGCATTAATCGGCTGATTGATATCTGTACATCCTGATAATAAAGCAACTAAACCGATTAATAATAAAGATATGTAGATTTTCTTACGCAAACAACTTCCTCCTAACCGAAACAAATAGCTTTATTTATATAGTAAATTTAATTTATTTAATAAATGTAATAAACTTTTTTTTATTTGTTTACAATCCATATTAATAGTAGGTTTTCTAGCAATGATGACCAAATCCAGTTCTGGTAATACGTCGTCTTCTAATTGAATAAACGATTCTCTAATATATCGCTTGATCCTATTTCTTGTAACAGCGTTCCCAATTTTCTTTCCAACCGAAATTCCAATTCTAAAATGAGTTTGTAATGGTTTTTCTTTATAGTATATGACAAGCTCACGATTTGCAAAGGATTTACCGGATTTTAAAATCTCTTGAAACTCACTATTTTTCTTTACTCGGTAAGCTTTTTTCATTAAAACAATCACCTTTAACCTAAACTTAATACATTTAAAAACTGAAAAAGACCACTGACGTGCTTCAGTGGCCTATGCTGATAATACCTTTCTTCCTTTGCTACGACGACGTGCTAGAACTTTACGTCCGTTTTTTGTACTCATACGTGCTCGGAAGCCATGTATCTTTTTACGTTTACGATTGTTTGGTTGAAATGTTCTTTTCATTTCATGCACCTCCTCAAAAAAACTTAATGGTACTAATCTAGAAACGTAACGAATATAAATAGGAGAAGCAATCTTTCAATTATTAAAATTACCTACTCTTCATTCTATGTTTCCATGACATAAAACTGTCTTGATAATTATACGTAAATGAAAGCTAATAGTCAACATCCAACTGTCTTACCTATAAAATATAAATGAAATAAGTTTTCCACAAACTTTTAACATCATATAATATCAACAAGGTGAATTTTCTACAATTATCGACAAGTTAACCACAAAAATAACAGTTGTTGATAATTTTTATACCCAAGATGAATAATATATGGATAACTATATAAAAAACATTGCATAATCTAGCAAATTTTGATATTCTTATAATGCTTCCACATGTTAATAACTTTAATCAACAATAAACTTATCCCCAAGCTGTGGATAAAATGTTAACATTTTCTTTCTTCTGTTTATATTTAAAACCACATTGTGAATAAGTCCCTTATACAACGAAAACTGTATAATTTAAAAATGTTATTCACAGCTAAATTTTGGTTGCAACAAAATAAAGAATCTTAAATAAATTGAAATAAAAAACTATATTTCCTTTCCTTCTTTCTCAACTCTAAGAGAATTAGCGAAAGGATTTTTACACTTATAACTAGTTATTTTAATGATATAAAGAGGTGTAACCCTTGGATAACATAGAGGAATTATGGCAGTACATACTAAATGAGATGAAGTCTAAAATAAGCAAACCAAGTTATGATACATGGTTAAGTCAGACAACTGTAAAAAGTTTACAGGACAATATATTAATAATTTCTGTTCCGAATGAATTTACTAAAAATTGGTTGGATCAACGATACACAGATGTAATTGATACTCTTTTATTTGAAATGACTGGTACAGAACTCTCTGTAAAATTTGAAATAATTGATGAGCATCAAAGCAATGATGAACCGGATGTTAAAAAAGAAATGAAATCAAAGGAATCGAGCCCCGATGATATTCAAAATATGTTAAATCCTAAATACACTTTCGATACTTTTGTTGTTGGTGCAGCAAACCGCTTTGCTCATGCAGCATCTCTAGCAGTCGCTGAAGCACCTGCTAAGTCCTATAACCCATTATTTATATACGGTGGAGTTGGACTTGGAAAGACGCATTTAATGCATGCAATCGGTCATTATGTTAGAGAATACCATCCAGATCGAAAGGTTATTTATTTGTCCTCTGAAAAATTTACGAATGAATTCATTAATTCTATTATGGACAATAAAGCAGAAAACTTTCGTAATAAATACCGTAATGTAGATATTTTACTCGTTGATGATATTCAATTTTTAGCTGGAAAAGAACAAACGCAAGAAGAATTTTTCCATACATTCAATACGTTACATGAAGAGAATAAACAAATTATTATTTCAAGTGATCGTCCACCAAAAGAAATACCAACTCTAGAAGATCGCTTACGTTCTCGATTTGAATGGGGACTAATTACCGACATTTCCCCTCCTGATTTGGAGACAAGGATTGCGATACTTACTAAGAAAGCAAAAGCAGAAGGTCTTAACGATATATCAAATGAAGTCATGTTATATATTGCAAATCAAATTGATACAAATATACGAGAATTAGAAGGTGCTCTAATTCGAGTGATTGCCTATTCTTCTTTAGTTAATCAAGATATCGATACAAAACTAGCTACAGAAGCTTTAAAAGATATCATTCCTAGTAATCGACCAAAGAAAATTACTATAAAAGGAATCCAATCTTTTATAGCTGAAAAATACAATGTAACCGTCGATGAATTTTTATCTAAAAAAAGAACGAAAACAATCGCCTTTCCACGACAAATAGCTATGTATTTAAGTAGAGAATTAACCGATCTCTCTTTACCGAAAATTGGAGAAGAATTTGGTGGACGTGATCATACTACTGTTATACATGCACATAAAAAAGTAAATGAGCTTTTAACAAAAGATAATGAATTTCAAGCAGAAATAAATACATTGATTGAAGAAATAAAAAATAATCTATAATGTGTACAAATGTGAATAAATAATATTTTATAGACCTAATATTCACATGTTGATAACATAGAAAAAGGACTAGCTTTAAGCTTTACACAAACTTATCCACATATCAACAGGCCCTATTACTATTATTACTAATTATTTATAAATAAATATATATATAGTTCCATCTAGGAGGAAAACAATGAAATTTAAAATTAAGAAAAAATATTTGCTTAACAGCATACAAGCTGTTTCAAATGCTATATCTTCCAGAACAGTTATACCGATTTTAACAGGAATGAAAATTGACGTAACACCAGCAAATATCATATTAACAGGGAGTAATTCCGATATTACGATTCAATCACGAATTCCAATTAATAAAGAAGATGAAGAAATTATTACTGATATAACTCCTGGATCTATCGTTCTACCTGTTCCACATTTTCCTGAAATAATAAAAAAATTACCTGAAGAAATAGTTACTGTAACGGTTGAAGAGAATTTTAAAACAATCATTACATCTGGAAAAGCAATTTTTACATTATATGGACAGAGTAGTAGTGAATATCCGCATATTGCAATAAACGAAGGTGAAGAACAGTTAAACATTCAATGCAAAGATCTAAAAACATTAATTCGACAAACAGTATTTGCAGTATCACCAATGGAAACTCGTCCAATATTAACGGGAGTAAATATAACTATTGAAGACAAGTTATTAACATTTACTGCTACTGATAGCCATCGGTTAGCGTTGAGATCAATCCCTGTAGAACAAAATCGACTTGAAGATGCAAATATCGTTGTTCCCGGGAAAAGTTTACAAGAATTAAATAAAATCTTTGATAACAACGATGAAACAATTCATATGGAAATAATAAACAATCAAGTACTATTTTATACGGAAAATATTTATTTTCTTTCAAGACTATTAAGCGGTAATTATCCTGAGACATCCCGATTAATTCCAAATGATAGCAAAACTACCATCCATGTATTTACAAAAGATCTTATACATACAATTGAAAGGGCTGCTCTATTATCAAGCAGAGATCAGAACAATGTAATCCGCTTAGATACACTTAATGAAAATAGTATTGAAATATCAAGTAATTCTCCTGAAATTGGAAATGTAAAAGAGCAACTAGGTGCTATCGCTATTGAAGGAGAAGAATTAAAAATCTCATTTAGCTCTAGATATATGTTAGATACACTTCGAACCATTGATAGTGAGAGAGTTCAGATAAACTTTACGGGTGCTATGAGACCTTTTGTTATTAAAACACCTGAAGAAGAGAATATATTACAACTGATCCTTCCAGTTCGAACATATTAAAATATTCAAAATAAGTTTTTAACTTATAGAGAAATCCAAACAATGATTCTTATAATTGGATCCATTGTTCGATTTCTCTTTTATTTTTATAACGAGACTGCATATTGTGGAAACTGCGTAGTAACTAAATTTAGGGATGAGATGATTTACCGCTGCGGAAATATGCTTCGCTTTCCATGGGCGGCTGCCCGGCCTCCTATGTGCTAAGCACTACGTAGTCTCACCTAGGCCTATGCTCCCATAGGAGTCTCCACATATTTCCTCCGCTGGGATGGTCATTCTTGAATGAAATTAAGAATCGACAAAAACAATTTTTCTGTCTATTGAATAACATTTACATGCTAGCGTAGGCAAAATACGAAGACTCCTGCAGGAACAGCAACGTGTCCGAAGATCCCTGTAGCTTCTCGTTAACGAGAAGCTACAGAAGCTGAGGCCGTGCCTGCGGTAAAGGAGACACAGTGAAAGCGATTGGTAGCGTAGCTTGAACTGATGTCGCTCTTATGCCTGTGGTGAAAGCGAAGTATTTCGCCGAAGCGGCTTCCGAAAATATTAATAAAGTTGATGCGTATTTTACGCAAATTAGAGAGTAAGCTAAGGTTTTTTAACTATTCTTTTTTACATTTTTGATTTAAAAACTATTTTTTATCTATGTTCAGCCACTTTGTTCTCCTTTTTATACTGTTAAAAATTCATTTTAAGCATATTGAAGCGGATTTTACCCTTAGGAGGGGTAAAGCTTCCAATCGAGCAAAAACTTTAGTAAAATAGGTTATAAGAAGATTTAAAGTTAAACTTATTAATTTTATCATCCTCATTACTATGTTGTTGTAAAAAATATGTAAAGGAATCGTGAAGAATGAAAATAGAAGAAGTTTTGATAGAAGATAAATTCATTACTTTAAATCAGTTATTAAAGCTTACCAATATGTTCGATTCAGGCGGATTTATTAAAGCATATATCAATGAAGAAGGTGTCTATGTCAACGGAGATATAGAACATCGAAGAGGAAGAAAGCTTTATCATAATGATGTAGTAAAACTCAAAACGGAAGAAACATTTATTGTGAAAAGTAATGATAGTTAACGCATTACAAATGAGGAATTTTAAATGTTCATACGACAACTGCAATTAAAAAATTACCGTAATTATGAAAACCTTGAGATTACATTTGATAATAAAGTAAATGTAATCATTGGTGAAAATGCTCAGGGGAAAACAAATCTGTTAGAATCTATTTATTTATTAGCCTTCACAAAGTCCTATCGCACATCTAATGATCGTGAGTTAATTTCTTGGAATAAAGATTTTGCCAAAATATCGGGAATTATTCAAAAAAGAAATAATCAAGAAATTCCATTAGAATTAATATTCCACAAAAATGGAAAAAAGGCTAAATTAAATCGCTTAGAACAAAAACGATTAAGTGAATATATAGGAGCCTTAAATGTTGTCATGTTTGCCCCGGAAGACCTTTCACTTGTCAAAGGATCTCCGCAAATCCGCAGGCGATTTATTGATATGGAATTAGGACAGATAGAGCCGGTATATATTTACCATTTAGCTCAATACCAAAAGATATTAAAACAAAGAAATCATTTATTAAAACAACTACAACAGCAAGCTCAACCAGATACAACACTATTACATGTATTAAATGATCAATTTATTCAACATGCTGCAATTATCTTAAAAAAACGATTTTTATTTTTACAGTTATTAAGAAAATGGGCAGTTCCTATCCATTTTCAAATAAGTCGAGAACAGGAAGAACTTAGGATTGCATATTCCTCCAGTATTGAAGTATTAGAAGATGATGATGAGGAGAAACTGGAGAATAAATATTATGCAGCATTAGAGAAAATTGAAAAAAATGAAATACATCGTGGAACGACACTTGTCGGACCTCATCGCGATGATTTATTTTTTTATATTAATGATAAAGATGTAAAATTATACGGCTCCCAAGGACAACAGCGTACAACAGCTTTGTCTTTAAAACTTGCCGAGATTGATCTTATATATGATCAAATTAATGAGTATCCTATTTTACTTTTAGATGATGTGTTAAGTGAGCTTGATGATTTTAGACAGTCACATTTATTAAGTACAATTCAAGGGAAAGTACAAACATTTGTATCTACAACAACAGTTGACGGAATTAATCATGATACGTTAAAAGAAGCATCTATTTATTCAGTTAACCAAGGATCCATTACATTTTAAAAAATGAAAAGGAATGGAAAAATATTGTTTATTTATATTGGTAATGATGATGTTGTTGAATCTAAAAAGATTATAATTATATTAGATTATCAACTTACTTATTCTTCTCCAAAATTAAGACAATTAATTAATAAGCATAAAGAAGAAGATTCCATCCATGGATCAGAAGAGGATGCGAAGTCAGTCATTATTACGGAAGATTGTATTTATTATAGTCCATTTTCTACGTCCACTTTAAAGAAACGAGATGAATTATATATGCAAGGATGAATAGCTAAAGAAAAACTAACTATAGCAAGCTGTTCCTTAATTAAGAAATGAAGGTGAATGTTTATGGAAGATAAAGTAATGAGTAACCAAGCTTATGACGCAGAACAAATACAAGTTTTAGAGGGACTGGAAGCCGTTCGAAAAAGACCAAGTATGTATATTGGTTCAACGAATGAAAAGGGGCTACATCATTTAGTCTGGGAAATAACTGACAATAGTATCGATGAAGCTTTAGCCGGATATTGTGACCAAATTGATGTAATAATCGAGGAAGATAACAGTATCACAGTTAGAGACAACGGAAGAGGAATTCCAATCGATATTCATGAAGACTCAGGAAAGCCCGCAGTTGAATTAATTTTAACCGTTCTACACGCCGGAGGTAAATTTGGTGGCGGTGGTTATAAAGTATCGGGTGGTTTACATGGTGTTGGTGCTTCAGTAGTTAATGCGTTATCCACGCATTTAAAAGTATATGTTCACCGTGATGGAAAAGTTCATTATTTAGAATTCCGAAAAGGAGAACCTCAAGGACAAATTGAAGTCATCGGTGACACAGATAAGACGGGCACGGTTATTAATTTCAAACCTGATCCAGAGATATTTACTGAAACGACAGTTTATGATTATGATACATTGAAAAATCGCTTAAGAGAACTGGCATTTTTAAATCGTAAATTGACAATTACTTTAGAAGATAAAAGAGAAAATAAAGAAAGAGAATCGTTTTATTATGAAGGTGGCATAAAATCATATGTGGAGTTTATGAATCGAACAAAAGATGCTCTCCATGATCCGATCTATGCCGAGGGGGAAGACAATGATATTTCTGTAGAAGTAGCCCTTCAATATAACGATGGATTTGCTAGCAACTTATTCTCTTTTGCGAACAATATTCATACGTACGAAGGTGGAACTCATGAAGCAGGATTCAGAACTGCTCTTACCCGAGTAATAAACGATTATGCAAGAAAAAGTAATTTGTTTAAAGAAGATGACGATAACTTAACAGGAGAAGATGTTAGGGAAGGTATGACTGCTATTGTCTCTATAAAACATACAGATCCGCAGTTTGAAGGTCAGACAAAAACAAAGCTTGGCAACAGTGACGCTCGTTCTGTTACAGATTCTGTTTTTAGCGATGCTTTCTCAAAATTTCTTTTTGAAAATCCTTCTACCGCAAGAGTCATTGTTGAAAAAGGAATGATGGCATCACGTGCCCGTGTGGCAGCACGGAAAGCTCGTGAATTAACTCGGCGAAAAAGCGCACTCGAAATATCCAATTTACCTGGTAAATTATCTGATTGTTCTTCAAAAGATCCCGAAATAAGCGAATTATTTATTGTAGAGGGTGACTCGGCGGGTGGTTCAGCAAAATCAGGCCGAGATAGACATTTTCAAGCTATTCTACCTTTACGAGGCAAAATTTTGAATGTTGAAAAAGCACGTTTAGACCGAATACTATCAAATAATGAAGTGCGTATGATGATTACAGCACTTGGTACAGGTATAGGTGAAGAATTTGATATCACGAAAGCTCGCTATCATAAAATTGTTATAATGACAGATGCTGATGTGGATGGTGCTCATATTCGAACATTATTATTAACATTTTTCTATCGTTTTATGAGACCATTAATTGAGTATGGTTATGTGTATATCGCACAGCCGCCTTTATACCAGGTGAAACAAGGAAAATCATTGCACTATGTATACACGGATGATCAATTAGACTCACTTTTATCTGAACTTCCTCAAACTCCAAAGCCAAACTTACAAAGATATAAAGGTCTTGGAGAAATGAACGCAGACCAG
The DNA here is from genome assembly GCF_037071985.1 of Pseudogracilibacillus sp. SE30717A. NCBI lineage: Bacteria > Bacillati > Bacillota > Bacilli > Caryophanales > Bacillaceae > Pseudogracilibacillus > Pseudogracilibacillus sp. SE30717A. The sequence continues at coordinate 437,973 of NZ_JAXHDF010000001.1, forward strand.
CTTTGGGAAACGACGATGAATCCAGATACGAGAACATTATTACAAGTAAAATTAAAAGATGCGATAGACGCAGACGAAGTTTTTAATATTTTAATGGGTGATAAAGTAGAACCAAGAAGAGACTTTATAGAAGAAAATGCTGAATATGTAAAAAATTTAGATATATAAATCTACTATTTTTTATTCATCGATTGGGAGGTTTTTATTAAGTGGAAGAACGATCAAATGTTGAACAAATAAACATAAGCGAAGAAATGCGTACTTCTTTCCTCGACTATGCGATGAGTGTTATCGTTTCACGAGCATTACCAGATGTGCGTGATGGATTAAAACCAGTACATCGTCGAATTTTATATGCAATGAATGAATCCGGTATGCATTCTGATAAACCGTATAAAAAATCAGCTCGTATTGTCGGAGATGTCATGGGGAAATATCACCCTCATGGAGATTCATCTATTTATGATGCAATGGTTCGGATGGCACAAGATTTTAGTCATCGTTATTTACTAATAGATGGTCATGGAAACTTTGGTTCAGTAGACGGTGACTCGGCTGCTGCAATGCGTTATACCGAAGCTAGAATGTCAAAATTATCAATGGAATTACTTCGTGATATTAACAGAGATACGATTGACTACCAAGACAACTATGACAGTACGGAAAAGGAACCAGTCTTTTTACCTGCTCGTTTTCCAAACTTGCTCGTCAATGGTTCATCAGGTATTGCAGTTGGTATGGCGACTAATATCCCGCCACATAATCTAGGTGAAGCGATAGATGCTGTCCTTGCAATTAGTAAAAATCCAGACATCACTGTAGATGAATTAATGGAAAATTATATCCATGGGCCAGATTTCCCGACTGCAGGAATAATTTTAGGACGTAGCGGAATCCGGAAAGCATATGAAACAGGACGTGGATCAATAACGATTCGAGCTAAAGTTGAAGTACAAGAAAACAAAAATGGAACGTCGACTATTTTAGTAACTGAAATACCTTATCAAGTGAATAAAGCAAAATTAATAGAAAAGATAGCTGAATTAGTCCGTGATAAACGAATTGAAGGTATTACCGAATTAAATGATGAATCAGACCGTGAAGGAATGCGGATTGTTATGCGCATCCGTCGAGATGTAAACGCGAATGTCGTTTTAAATAATCTTTATAAATATACAGCATTACAGACTACATTTGGAATTAACACATTAGCGTTAGTTGATGGAAAACCAAAAGTCCTTAGTTTAAAAGAATGTTTACAACATTATTTAGATCATCAAATTAATATTATCCGGAGACGAACCCAATTTGATTTAAATAAAGCAGAAGCAAGAGCACATATTTTAGAAGGCTTACGAACTGCATTAGATCATTTGGATGAAGTAATAACACTCATTCGCCAATCTAAAACGACTGAAATTGCACGTACAGGTTTAATGGAGCGTTTTGACTTATCAGAAAAACAAGCGCAAGCAATCTTAGACATGCGTTTACAACGTTTAACTGGATTAGAAAGAGAAAAGATAGAAGAAGAATATAAAGATCTGTTAGTCCTTATTGAAGAATTAAAGGAAATTTTAGCAGATGAAGAAAAAATTCTTGCTATAATTCGAGAAGAGTTAACAGAAATTAAAGAGAAGTTTAATGATGAACGCCGTACAGAAATAGCATTGGGCGGAGTCGACTTCTTTGAAGATGAAGATTTAATTCCTGAAGAAAATATCATTATTACATTAACCCATAAAGGGTATATCAAGCGTCTACCATCCTCTACTTATCGAACACAACATCGGGGTGGACGAGGTATTCAAGGGATGGAAACACATGAAGATGATTTTGTAGAGCACTTAGTATCAACATCCACCCATGATACCGTCCTATTTTTTACAAACAAAGGAAAAGTATATCGTCTTAAAGGGTATGAAATTCCTGAGTTTGGACGTACTGCTAAAGGATTACCAATAATTAACCTTTTGCAAATTGAAAAAGAAGAATGGATTAATACAGTTATTACGGTAAGAGAATTTGATGAAAATGGCTTCTTGTTTTTCACAACGAAAGCGGGCTTGTCAAAACGAGTATCGTTACCACATTTTGCAAATATTAGACGTGGTGGTTTAATAGCTATTAATCTGCGAGACGATGATGAATTAATCTCAGTTCGTTTAACGGATGGAACAAAGGATATTGGGATTGCAACTAAAAATGGGTATATTATCCGTTTTGATGAAAATGTTGTCCGATCAATGGGCCGAACGGCAGCAGGTGTCCGTGGGATTGATTTAAGAGATGATGATGAAGTAGTCTCTATGGAAATCATTGACGAAGAATCGTATATCTTGCATGTAACAAATAAAGGGATTGGAAAGCGTACATTAGAGACTCAATACAGGAAAACAAATCGTGGTGGTAAAGGGTACTATGTTTGTAGATTAACGGAAGAAACCGGGCATGTTGTTGCTGTTAAGATAGTCAATGGTAACGAGGACTTAATGTTAATTACCATTCAAGGTGTCTTAATTCGTATTCCAGTTGAAGGTATCCCTGTGACAGGAAGAAGTACACAAGGAGTACGATTAATTCGATTACAAGGTAAAGAAGAAGTGGCTACTGTTGCTAAAGTAGCTGAGGACGAAGAAGTGGAAGAAGAGCTGAAAGAGATAGATAACGAAACAAATGAAACAGTTGAAAAGGGAATTGATCAAGCTGATATAGATGAAGAATAGATGGTAAAGGGGCGTTGAAATGGAAGTTAAAGTGAATCATTTAACACCTGGAATGCTTCTGGAAAAGGATGTGCTCGGTAAATCGGGTAATCCAATTGTTGAAAAAAACACAAAATTAACAGAGACCCATATTGAATTTATTAAGCATTTTCTAATTGATAAAGTAACAGTTGCTACTAGTAGGATACAAAGTAGTACTTCAGATAATGAACAGAGATTTTTATCAATACATGGCAACCAATTGTTTATTGAGGAATTTGAACAGGCTGTTTTTCACTATGAAAAATTGTTTATCAGTTGGCAAAATAATGTACCAGTCAATATGTATAAAATAAGAGAGTTTTGTATCCCATTGTTTGAAAAAACAATTGATCAAAATATGGAAACTTTCCTGTTATTATTTGCAAATTCCGAGCAGAATAGTTTTTTTCAAAATGGTATTGCAAAAAGTATCATCTCTGTTTATCTATCGTATAAATTAGGGTTTGAAAAAAAAGATTGGCTTCAAATTGGACTTGCTGCATTAATGAGTGATTGTGGGAAAGCAACATTAGAACCATCTGTATTCAAATCAAAACTTCCAAATTCAACTTGGCAAAAATATCCTGTATTTTCATATAAAATGATTGAAAATGAACCAACATTAACCCAGCAGGCTAAGATAGCTATTTTACAACATCATGAATATCTTGATGGAAGTGGGTTCCCTGCAAAGTCAAAAGGACATAAAGTAAAGATGTATGCAAGAATTATTGCTGTAAGTAATATGTTTACTACTGTATATTCAACCTCGCCGAAAGAAATAATAAGCGTATTAGAAGATTATCGGATTAATAAATTAGATAAGTTAGTCGTTGATACATTAGTAAATGAACTGCAAGGTTTTATTGAATAGATTTAAGAGCTAGCCTTTATAGGCAAGTTCTTTTTTCTTTTTAAAACTTTAGGTTATTATTTTAAATAACGTATAGGAAAATTGTACATCTTATGTATGAGATAGATCAATAGAGGAGGAAAAACAGATGGATAAATTTGCAAAAGAAGGCTTAACATTTGATGATGTATTACTTATTCCAGCTAAATCAGAAGTACTACCAAGGGAAGTTAATATAAATACTTCTTTATCTTCTACATTAAATATGAAGGCACCTTTTATCAGTGCAGGAATGGATACTGTAACGGAAGCGGACATGGCGATCGCCATGGCACGTCAAGGCGGCTTTGGTGTCATTCATAAAAATATGTCTATTGATGAACAAGCTGAATTGGTCGACAAGGTTAAACGATCAGAAAGTGGTGTTATTACGAATCCATTTTTCTTAACACCTGAACATCAGGTATATGATGCGGAGCATTTAATGGCAAAGTTCCGAATTTCAGGAGTGCCAATTGTAAATAATGTAGAAGAACAAAAATTAGTCGGTATTTTAACGAACCGTGATCTTCGTTTCATCGATGATTATTCGATTCTTATTTCAGAAGTAATGACGAGTGAAAATTTAATAACTGGTGAAGTTGGAACAACATTAGAAGAAGCACAAAAAGTATTACAAAAGTATAAAATTGAAAAATTACCATTGGTTGATGAAAATGGTGTTTTAAAAGGGTTAATAACCATTAAAGATATTGAAAAAGTTATTGAATATCCTCATTCTGCAAAAGATGACCAAGGTCGTTTATTGGTTGGTGCAGCTGTAGGGGTAACAAAAGATACAATGGCTAGAATTGAAAAGTTAGTAGCAGCCCATGTAGATGTGATTGTAATTGATACAGCCCATGGACATTCTCAAGGTGTATTAAACGCCGTTAAGGAAGTTAGAGAAAAGTACCCGGATTTAAATATTGTTGCTGGAAATGTAGCAACAGCAGAAGCGACTAGAGATTTGATTGAAGCAGGAGCAAATATTGTAAAGGTGGGAATTGGACCAGGTTCCATTTGTACAACTCGAGTCATAGCAGGAATAGGAGTGCCTCAAGTGACAGCCATTTACGATTGTGCAGAAGAAGCCAAAAAACATGGTGTCCCTATTATAGCGGATGGTGGAATTAAATTTTCGGGAGACGTTGTTAAAGCGTTAGCGGCTGGTGCACATGCTGTAATGCTAGGTAGTCTCTTTGCAGGAACGACTGAAAGTCCAGGTGAAATGGAGATTTTCCAAGGAAGACAATATAAAGTTTACCGTGGAATGGGTTCAATTAGTGCCATGAAGTCTGGATCAAAAGATCGTTATTTCCAAGATGATAATGACGTGAAAAAACTGGTCCCGGAAGGTATTGAGGGACGAGTTGCTTATAAAGGCGCATTAGTAAACACAATGGATCAATTAATAGGTGGATTGCGAGCAGGTATGGGATATTGCGGCTCCAAAGATTTAGAAGCATTACGAACAGATTCACAATTTATTCGGATTACGAATGCAGGATTAAAGGAAAGCCACCCACATGAAGTCCAAATTACGAAAGAAGCACCAAATTATTCATTAAATTAATTAAATGATTGAAACAATTTGTAACAAAAAAGATATTTCTTAATCTTACAATTCGTGATAAAATAGCTAGTGTTTTATAAATCAAATGGAGGTAAATTTAAATTGAATAATATATTTAGAAAAAAAGGTTGGTTCTATTTCGTATTTTCTTTCTTGGCCTTTTTACTTCTATTGCAACCAAATGTAATAGAAGCGAAGACTGTTGATACGAAAGCAGAGTCTGCAATCATCGTCGATGTAAATACAGGAAAAATTTTATATGCTAAAGATGAAAATGAAGCTTTACCTCCAGCTAGTATGACTAAAATGATGACCGAATACATCGTATTAGAAAAAATAGAAGAAGGAGAAATTGACTGGAATACAACGACTCAAATTAGTGATTATGCATACAGTATTTCAGCAAACAACAGTTTCTCGGGTGTAGGATTAACACAAAATAAAGATTATACTGTATTAGAATTATATGAAGCAATGGCTATTAATTCAGATAATGCGACAACGATTGCTCTTGCAGAATTGATTGCGGGTTCCGAAGGTGATTTTGTCAAAATGATGAATGCAAAAGCTGAGGAAATGAATTTATCTGAATTTAAATTTGTAAATTCAACTGGTTTAGATAATAAGTCCTTGGATGGTAATCATCCAGAAGGAACAAAAGCAGACGATACAAATCTTCTTTCTGCTCGTTCTGCAGCTCTTCTCGCTTATCATTTAGTTACTGATTATCCTGAGGTTTTAGATATTTCCAGCATTCCTGAAACTGAATTTGATGGACAAACGATTCAAAACTGGAATTGGATGCTTCCACATGATGCAACTTACTTAAAGCAATACTATTTTGAAGGCGTAGATGGGTTAAAAACTGGGCATACAAACTTAGCAGGATTTACATTTACTTCTACGGCAAAACAAAAGGATCGTAGATTAATTACAGTTGTTATGAAGACTGCTAGTGAAGATGAAAGATTTAAAGAAACTGCAAAACTATTAGATTATGGATTTAATCAATTCGAGGTAGTAGAACTCTTTAAAGCTGGTTATAAGCTTCAAAATGAGCCATCTGTTCCTGTCGCCAAAGGGAAAGAAAAGACCGTGGATGTTGCATTAAAAGAAGGTATATCTATACCGATTGGAAAAGGAACAGAAGAAAACTATCATGTTGAGTACAATTTAGATGAAAAGGCATTTAATGAAAATGGTGAACTAGTTGCACCAATTAAAAAAGGTGACAAAGTTGGAACGGCTGAGCTCGTATTTGACGATGGGGAAGATTTTGGATATATTTTAGATGGTGATAACAAAGTATCTGTTGATCTAATTGCAACACAAGATGTAGAAAAGAAAAATTGGTTTATGCTTATGTTAGGAGCAATTGGTCAGTTTTTCACCAATTTATACCATAAATTTATGGACTTATTTTAATTCAAGGGGGATTTTAATATGATTGATTTTAAAAGAGGCGGCGTCATCATGGATGTAATAAATGCCGAACAAGCACGTATCGCTGAACAATCTGGTGCAGTTGCTGTTATGGCATTGGAACGGGTACCTTCTGATATTCGTAAAGAAGGTGGCGTAGCAAGAATGGCTGATCCGACAATTACACAAGAAGTTATGGAGGCAGTCTCTATTCCGGTAATGGCTAAAGGAAGAATCGGTCATATTGTAGAAGCTCGTGTGCTTGAATCTTTAGGTGTCGATTGCATTGATGAAAGTGAAGTTTTAACACCAGCGGATGATGTATTCCATATTAAAAAGTCTGATTTTACAGTTCCATTCGTATGTGGCTGCCGAAATATTGGAGAAGCTGCTCGCCGTATCGGTGAAGGAGCAAAAATGCTACGTACAAAAGGTGAACCAGGAACAGGTAATATTGTTGAAGCGGTACGCCATTTACGTCAGATTAATGCAGAAATTAAACAATTGGTATCTATGAGTGCAGATGAAGTAATGGTATTTGCACGTGACAACAGTGCTCCATTTGATGTATTAATGGAAATCCGTGAACAAGGACGTTTACCAGTTATCAATTATGCAGCAGGTGGTGTAGCAACTCCTGCCGACGCAGCGTTAATGATGGAATTAGGGGCCGACGGAGTATTCGTTGGATCTGGAATTTTTAAATCAGACAACCCTGAAAAATTTGCTAAAGCAATCGTTGAAGCAACAGCTAATTATCAAGATTATAAGTTAATTGCAGAATTATCTAAGGATTTAGGGACAGCGATGAAAGGAATTGAAATGAGTACGTTACAAGGCTTTGATCGCATGGCTGATCGCAGTAAATAAATAAATTGCAATTCCCTCAATTTATGATATGCTAACGAAAAGATAAATAAAAATTGTAATGATAGGAATTAGTATTAACTAGCTTTTTTCCTAGAGAGTCGATGGTTGGTGTAAATCGATAAAAAGCGGTTAGGAATCCATCCTTGAACAAATTTATGATAAATAAATTCGGCTTGTTCCGTTACCAACAATAAAGCTGGGAGATAAGATAATTATCTTCAATTTGGGTGGCAACGCGGGAAAAACTCTCGTCCCTGATTTTATTAGGGATGGGAGTTTTTTGTTTTATGGTTAAAATACCATACAATTGTAAAATTTCTTAGGAAGGAGCATTAGTATGTTAGATCGTAAATTATTAAGAAATAATTTTGAAGAAGTGAAAGAAAAATTAACACATCGCGGAGAAGATTTATCGGAATTAGATAATTTTGTACAATTAGATCAGCGCCGACGTGTTATTATTATGGAAGTAGAAGAATTAAAAGCAAAAAGAAACGAAACATCTAAGCAAATCTCTATTATGAAAAGAGAAAAGAAGGATGCTTCTTCATTAATTCAGGAAATGCAAGAAGTTGGAAAGAAAATAAAGAATTTAGATACTGAATTAGAAGAAGTTGATAATAAACTGGAACATGTCATGTTATCAATACCTAATATTCCACATGAAAGTGTGCCAGTTGGAGAAGATGAAGAAGATAATGTAGAAGTGAGAACTTGGGGAGAAAAACCTTCTTTCGACTTTGAAGTCCAGCCTCATTGGGATATTGCAACTAATTTAGAGATTGTTGACTTTGAACGGGCTGCAAAAGTAACTGGAAGCCGTTTTGTTTTTTATAAAGGATTAGGTGCTCGGTTAGAAAGAGCTCTTATGAGTTTCATGATGGATTTACATGCAGATGAACATGACTATGTAGAAATGATCCCCCCTTACTTAGTAAATCGAAAAAGTTTAACAGGGACTGGTCAATTACCAAAATTTGAAGATGATGCTTTTTTAATAGAAGAATGGGATTATTTCTTAATTCCAACTGCTGAAGTTCCTGTCACGAACTATCATCGTGATGAAATTTTAAAAGAAGATGAGTTACCAAAAAAATACGTTGCCTATAGTGCTAATTTCCGTTCAGAGGCTGGATCTGCCGGACGTGATACGAGAGGACTTATAAGACAACATCAATTTAATAAGGTTGAACTTGTTAATTTTGTAAAACCTGAAGATTCTTATGATGCTTTAGAGGTGTTAACCAATCAAGCTGAAAAGGTACTACAATTGCTTGAATTACCTTATCGAGTAATGAGTATGTGTACAGGAGATTTAGGATTTACTGCAGCTAAAAAGTATGATATTGAAGTATGGATACCCGCACAAGAAACATATCGTGAAATCTCTTCATGTTCAAATTTTGAAGATTTCCAAGCAAGACGTGCTGGGATCCGTTATCGAAATAATGAAGGAAAATTAGAATATGTCCATACATTAAACGGATCAGGACTTGCGATTGGCAGAACGGTAACAGCAATTATTGAAAATTACCAGCAAGAAGATGGGTCAGTTGTCATTCCAGAAGTGCTTCGTCCATATATGGGTGGGAAAGACATTATTAAATAATGTTAAATTAAGAAAGGTCTTTCACTAACGAAACATTCGAACTGATTTAAAGATAAAAAAGACTTTGATTACGTTCGAATGTTTCTAATGAAATATCACATCAGGATTTTTTAAAAAAATTAATAGAAAAATATTGACAACATGAAAAAAATCATGTATATTATAAAATGTTGCTAGTGGAGGAATACCCAAGTCTGGCTGAAGGGATCGGTCTTGAAAACCGACAGGGGTGTCAAAGCCCGCGGGGGTTCGAATCCCTCTTCCTCCTCCATTCATATAAAAGTTATAACAGTATCCTGGATTATTTCCTAGATGCTGTTTTTTAATTTGAAACAGCAATTAGGTATATATATTCATTTACATGGTATATTATAAAAATAACTGTATTTAACAGTTGACAAAAAGGCTAGAACAACATAATATTTAACTAATATAATTGAATATATGAAGACTATGAATAGACGAGTAAATTGTGTTCCTTGCCAAAAGAGAGTGGAATTCATCGGCTGAAAGATTCCATTGGATAAGACGTAATTGAACCTAACTAGGAGTCGTTGGTTAAAAAAACTAACCGCATGTTGCGTTAAAACGATAAAGTGGGCATTTACGATGTCAAATTAGGTGGTACCGCGGATTTAACTTCATTTTCCGTCCTTATTATAGGATGAAATGAGGTTTTTTTAATGGAAAAATATGAAGCACGAAAAAGGAGTTAAAAGAATGATTCAAAAAATTGCCTTCATCGGTGCCGGTTCTATGGCTGAAGCAATCATCGAAGGAATGGTTAATAAAAAAGTAGTAAAAAGTGAATACATTTATGTGGCCAATAAAGAAAATGAAGCAAGACTTGAGGAATTAAAGGCTAAATATAATATAGTTGGTAATACAAACAAAGAAGAAGTAATTCAAGATTCAGATGTCGTTATATTTGCGACCAAACCATATGATATGGAAAATGCTATACTGGATACGAGAGAATTTATTCAACCGCATCATTTAGTAATTTCCGTCGTTGCTGGAATATCAACTGATTTTATTACTGATCGATTAGGAAAAGAGGTAGCTGTCATTCGTTCCATGCCAAATACATCGGCTGCCGTTGGTTATTCGGCCACTGCAATAACAAAAGGAAAGTATGCAACGGACGCTCATTTATTAATAGCAGAAAGGCTCTTTAAAGCAATAGGCACTGTTTCAGTAGTGGATGAAGATAAAATGCACATCGTAACTGGAATTTCCGGAAGTGGCCCAGCATATGTATATTATTTAGTTGAAGCAATGGAGAAGGCGGCTCATGAAGAAGGATTAGACGAAAATACGACGAAACAATTAATTACTCAGACAATTATTGGTGCTGGTGAAATGTTAAAACAGGCAAAAGATCCTGTAAATGTATTAAGAGAGAATGTTACGAGTCCAAACGGAACTACTGCAGCAGGCATTCAGACATTGTCAGAATATCAATTTCAAGAAGCAGTAGTAAATTGTGTTAAAAATGCGACAAAACGATCCGTTGAATTAGGAGAAGATTAATAATCTACAGTGGAGGTGAAGGACTTGTCTTTACCGAAATGTGCACATTGTCAAATGGATTGGCATTATGGAGAATCTGTTAAAAATTTATTGTTTTTAACATGCCCTTATTGTAAGGAGAAAAATTATGCCCGAAAGTTTCGTTTAAGAGATATTCTTTTTTCACTCTCCATTTCGATTATTATGTTATTCATTTTCCCATTCATGGATATTCTGTTTTTATGGAGAACTATTTTTGGAATGGTCGCGCTCATCGTATACTTATTAACCTATCCGGTTAATTTAAGGCTAACGAAAGAAGAAGAACCATTGTTCTAGAAACATGAAAATCGTTGGATGTAGAGAACGGTATCTTTCCAACGATTTTCAAGCAAATAACAAAATGAGAAGTGTAATGGTTTGATGAATTTAATTTTTTTATGATTCTCTTTTTTTTGTAATAATAAAATTGTCGTTAAGCAGCAACCAGTTTTGCGGAAAAGAAAGACCTAACTTCCAATATGCAATACCAAGTAGATCTAACCGCTTAATTAAATCAAACTTAGCCTGAATAGATCTTGCATCTTCAAACCAAACAATATGTTCTCGACGTTGGTTGTCATAATAGGTAAAGAAAGGTGCTTGTGCTGTTTCGTCATACTGAATAGCAGCATTATTTTCACGTGCGATCCGGATAGCTTGTTGAGGACTTACTGCACGCGCAAAACTCTCTCCTCTAACAAAAGGTAACGTCCAATCATATCCGTATAAATTTTGTCCCATTAATATTTTATTGGGAGGAATTTCAGTTATAGCATAGTTTAGAACTCGTTCCACTTCATTGATTGGAGAAACAGGAAGTGGAGGTCCTGCACTATAACCCCACTCATACGTCATTAAAACAACGAAATTATCAATTTCTCCGTGTACTCTATAGTCATGAGCTTCATAAAGTAATCCTTGTTGTGTTGCACTTGTTTTCGGCGCAAGCGCGGCTGATAATAATAATCCAGCTTGTTCTAATCGAGGTTTTATTTTTCTTAAAAATTCATTATATGCTTCACGATCATCTTGGGGAATAAATTCAAAATCAAAATGGACATCTTGGAAACCGCCTGCCGTAGCAGTATTAATAATTTCATCGATTAATCTATTTTGCACGGCTTGAACGGTTAAAATAATATGGGCTAATTCAGAACTGAAAGAATCTCCTTCTAAATTTGTTACGACAAAAGAAAGATACGTTCGATTATTTTCTGCTATTTCTCGAAATCGATCAAGCGGTGGTGCTGTTAAGCTTCCATCACGGTTAACTCGGTAACTAAATGGAGCCAAGTATGTTAAAAAAGGTGTATTTTTTTCGACAGCGTTTTCCAATACTGGAGAGACCGTATTCCCAATTGGTTCTGCATAACCGAAACTAGTAATCGTAGGCTTTGGTCTCGGAGGAATATAGAGTCTTAAACCTACAGGGAGGACTGCATTAAGCTGAATATTATTTATTCGTGCAAGTTCTTCTCTGGAGATATTAAACCGGCGTGCAATCGAGAATAACGTATCTCCTTGTTTAACAAAGTAATACTGACCGATAATTGGAATGACGAGCGCTTGCCCAACAACTAAATTTGGTGTTTCCAGTTCATTCGCTTCAGTAATAGAAAAAATGGATGTGTTATATGTATTTGCAATTGTAAATAAGGTATCCCCACGGGCTACAACGTGTATTTGCAATTTTCTTCCTCCTTTCTATATGAATGCTAATTACAACCTATGAAATTAAGATAAAGAATATACTATATTTATGTAAGAAGTGATAAATCGTGAATGATAAAAAATATATGGAAAGCGCTATAAGTGAAGCACATAAAGCTAAACAACTTGGTGAAGTACCAATTGGAGCAGTAATTGTATGTGATGATACGATCATTGCTTCAGGACATAATGTACGGGAGAAAACTCAATCAACCCTCTCTCATGCGGAGTTGATAGCTATTCAGCAAGCGAATGAAGTAATTGGCAGCTGGAGATTGGAAGACTGTACTCTTTATATTACGTTAGAGCCATGCCCAATGTGTGCGGGTGCTATCGTTCAATCTAGAATAAAACGAGTAGTATATGGGGCAAATGATCCGAAAGCGGGTTGCGCTGGAACATTGATGAACTTACTTCAAGAGGAAAGATTTAATCATCAGGTAGAAGTTACATCTGGCATTCTTGAAGAAGAATGTAGCGCGCTTTTAACAGATTTTTTCCGTGAGTTACGTCAGAAAAGAAAACAGTAAATATGTAATTTTTTACAATGAATCAGTTCTTATTGCAAATTAAATAATAAAAATGTATAATGGAGAGTACCGTGCTAGGTGGGGAGGTAGCGGTGCCCTATAACTTGCAATCCGCTATAGCAAGACTGAATTCCCATTTTAGGTGCGGCGTTTTTATGGCCTGCCTTAAGGGATTGGTGTTGACGTTTAGGTCCCGCGCAACAGGAACCCATGAACCCTGTCAGATCCGGAAGGAAGCAGCAGTAAGTGGTCATTCTTGTGTGCCGTGGGGTAGCCTAGGCCGAGCCATGAACTTAAGTAACGCATAGGGACGTCGTATCGATAATGGGTGCACGGTATTACATATAAAACATAACCTCTTGTCAGTGTTATTGACAAGAGGTTTTTAATTTGGACTAAAGTTGAAACCAGAGCATTTGCTGGAAGCTTGGCAAATGCTCCACTCTTGTATGTGCTTCTACTTTTTAAGTAATAAATAGATAAAATACGGTGCACCTATTAATGCAACCATAATACCAGCAGGAAGTCCATCTGGATCAACTAAGTTCCTTCCAATTGTATCTGCCACTAATAAAAGCCAACCACCAATTAAAATGGCAACTGGCATAAATAATTGATTTCTTGGCCCAACCAATGCTTTTGCTAAATGGGGTGCCATTAAACCAACGAAAGCAATACCACCAGTTACTGAAACGGCAGAGGCTGCTAATGCAACAGCAGTTGTAAGAAGGACGATACGTTCTTTTTTAATAGACATTCCAAGTCCGATTGACACAGGTTCACTCAGTCCTAAAATATTTAAGCGATTTGCTCGGTATAAAGAGAAAGGTATTAGGATAATAAGCCAAGGGAGTATGGACCAAATAAACGGCCAATCAGTTCCCCATATATTTCCCGCGAGCCATTTTGCAATAAAGTCAACTTTTTCTCGTTCAGATGAAGAAATTAAAACGACCATCAAACCTGATAACGCCATTGAGAATCCCACCCCAACCAAGATTAACCGAATTGGTTGAAGTCCTATATGTTTGTCGAATGAAAAAAGATAAATGAAAACAATTGTAATAAAGGCTCCTAAAAAAGCAACAATCGGAAGTAAATATGTAAATGTACCGACATCGATTGGAAAAAAGAGAAAGAAAATAGCAATAGCTACACCGGCTCCCGAATTGATACCAATAATGCCGGGATCAGCTAAATCATTACGCGTAATACTTTGTAATATCGATCCAGACAAAGCTAGTGCCATGCCAGCTAATAACGTAATAATAATTCTCGGTAAACGAACAGAAAAAAGTACAAACTCTTCTTTAAAACTCCCATTTCCTAGAAGGGTTGGGATAATTCGATCATAAGATAAAGCAGAATAACCGATACCGGTACTAATAAACACTGTACTAATAATCAACAGACAAAGTACTAAAATGATAATACGTTGTTTTTTAATAAATGATGTAGAAATCATGTGAATGCCCTTCCTCCTTTTTTAATAATTAAAAGGAAAAAAGGTAACCCTGATATAGCAACTACAGCGATAATTGGTGTCTCATAGGGTGCATTAATCGTCCTTGCAATCGTATCAGCAAATAGCATGAAAATGGCACCTATAATGGCAGACATTGGGATGATGTAACGATAATCTGTTCCTACGAATGAACGCGCAATATGAGGAATCATCAACCCAATAAAAGCAATATTTCCAACTAACGCTACAGCTGTACCAGCCAATAGAATTACTACAATAAATAGGGCTGGTTTAATCACTGTTAATTTTTGTCCTAACCCAATAGCAACTTCTTCATTTAAGCTAAGTATCGTTAATTGTCTAGAAAGCATTATAGCAATTAAAATCCCAAGCAAAATAAAAGGAATAATTGTTTTAACTTGCATCCATGTCGTGCCGATTAAACCTCCAGCCGTCCACATTGAAACATCTTTTGACACTTTAAAATAAATCCCTACCCCTTGCTCAATAGCATACAAAAACGCGGAGACTGCTGCACCAGCAAGAACAATTTTAAATGGAGAAAGTCCTCCCTTTCTTACTGCACCAATACTAAATACCATACCCGTTCCCACCAAAGCACCGACGAAGCAAGCTATCATCGTTCCAAAATAATTTACAGTTGGAAAAAATACAATCGTTATCGCTAACATTGCATTAGCGCCTGCTGTTAAACCGAGTAAACCGGGATCAGCTAAAGGATTTCTTGTGATCCCTTGCATAACCGCTCCGGAAACTGCTAAAGCAGCTCCGACAAAAACAGCTGAAATTTCCCGTGGAAGACGAATATCACGAATAATAGAAACAGCTTCACTCGAATGATTTGTTGTCATTGCTACCCATACATCTTTTATTGTTGTATTGGCAGCACCGAAAAGTATAGCAACAAAAAACATAATAAATAATAAACTTATCGCACCTACTATTTTATAAGTAAATGATCTATTAGCAGAAATATTTTTTTTTGACATAAAGTTCATCTATCCTTATTAAAATAGAGAGGTTGGAACATAAGCTAGAAAGAGTTATTGAAACACGAATGAATACGTTTATAATAGTCGCTACAGAAATATATTCTGCTTTCACCACTGGCATAAGAGCGACATCTGGGACTGCACAAGGTTCGTCCCATCAAAAACACCTGTTCAAGCCGCACTATCGCTTGCTTTCACAGTGTCTCCTTTACCGCTGCTCGCTGATAAGCCTCCTGCCCCGGCAAGGGGTATGCAGACGTTGCCCGCAAAGGGCGGTTTTAGTCTGTAATCTTTCGATATTTGTCGCCTTTTTAGTGTCTTATCGAGGCTTTTCTTCTGGCAGGAGTCTCCGTATATTTCTTTCGCTAACTTGAAATATTGTTCGTGTTTCATATCTACTATTTTGTTTTGTCCCAACCTCCATATCTTAGTCTTGTAGAAATTTCTCTTCAAAGAAATCTAATTGAAATTCTAAAGTGGTCGCATCATTAAAGTAAAAGGAACGTTGCTCTACTTCAAATACATGACCATTTTGTACAGCAGGAATATTTTTATATGTATCTGATTCTAAGTATGATGGATCAGAACCATTGTTACGACTTAAAATCATATAATCACCTGCATATTCTGGAAGTACCTCTAATGAGAGAGCATAATAGCCATCTTTTAATGCCATTTCTTTCACTTTCTCCGGCATTTTCAATTCCATCGCTTGATATAAAATTTCTGTTCCACGTCCCCAATTATTACCGAATACATATAATTGCTTATCATAGTCCTCAATAACAGAAACAGTCGCATCTTCACCAATTTTAGCTTTTATTTCTTCTCCTAGTTTCTCCGCACGTTGTTCAAAGTCGTTCACCCATTCGGTAGCCTCTTTTTCTTTATTTAAAAGTTTTCCAATTTCGATATGTTGGTTTAAGTAGTCAACCTTACCGTATGTAAAAGTAACGGTTGGAGCAATTTCTTTTAATTTATCTACATTTTTAATCGTTGATAATCCGATAATTAAGTCTGGATCAAGTTCAATTATTTTTTCTAAGCTTTCATCGGATACTTCCTCTGCATCAGCAAGACCTTCAGAAAAATTTGGATTTTCAATTGACCATGAATCCGCCCCAACAATATTTCCACCTAGCTTTAATACGTCCCCTGCATATGTTGAAAGTACGACAATACGTTGGGGATTTGCCGGTACTTCTACTGGACCATCTTCCGACTCATATGTAATTGTTTCATCAGCTTTATCAGTAGAGTTGCTCTCTTTTTCATTATCATTATTACTACAAGCACTAACTGTAATTAGCAATAGTAGCAGAATGGATAGCAGTAATTTTTTCATTCTCTTTTTCTCCTTTGATTAAATCATATGTGATACATATTGGTTTATTCGTTCGTGGATCTTTGCCGATCACTGCATCTATTTGAAACACCTTTCGTAAAACATCTTGATTTATTACTTCAAAACAAGTTCCTTTCTTAACAACTTCACCTTGTTTTAATGCAATGATATAGTCGGCAAAGCGAGCAGCTTGATTCAAATCGTGTAAAACCATGACAATTGTTCGATCCTGTTCCTTGTTCAACCTTTTTAAAAGTTCTAATACTTCAAGCTGGTGTGCCATATCTAAGTATGTTGTCGGTTCGTCTAAAAAAATAATCTCCGTTTCTTGTGCTAGTGCCATTGCAATCCAAACACGTTGGCGCTGACCACCTGATAATGCATCTACTAAACGAAATTTAAACTCTATGGTTCCCGTTACTTCCAACGCCCAATCAATAACTTCGTAGTCTCGTTTTGTTAATTTACCAAATCCCTTTTGATAAGGAAAACGTCCATAGGACACGAGCTCCCCTACTGTTAACCCACTAGCACTTTCAGGCGTTTGTGGGAGAATAGCCATTTTTTGAGCTAGTCGCTTTGTATTTTCTTTGGATATATTTTTTCCATCCAAAACAATTGAGCCAGAAGAATGGGGAATAATACGTGTTAGTGCTTTTAATAAGGTCGATTTACCACATCCATTTGAACCAAGAATTGTAGTAATTTTCTTATTAGGAATATCTATATTAAGATCTTTTACAATTAAAGACTCTCCATAACCAATGTTTAACTCGTTTGTATGAAGTCGAACCATCTTGAAACCCCCAATAAGTTTTTGATTTTAATTGATAATGATTATCAATTTCAGTATAATCATAATCATAAACACATAAATTATGAAAGTCAAGAGGCAATTTAATAGATAATAGATGAGCGGAAAAGGAGCAGATCGTTGTGGAAAGAGATAATTTGTTTGATGTAACAATTATTGGAGGAGGACCGGCAGGATTATATTCTTCGTTTTACAGTGGCTTACGAGGATTGAAAACAAAGATAATTGAATATCAGTCGGAACTTGGCGGAAAGATTCATGTGTATCCTGAGAAAATGATTTGGGATGTTGGGGGATTGACACCGTTACCAGGAATTAAATTAATGGAACAACTTGTAAAACAAGGATTAACGTTTAGTCCTGAAGTTACATTAAACGAGAAAATAGAATCCATTACTCGTAATCGAGAAGGAATATTTGTCCTACAAGCTGCTTCTGGTCAAAAACATTATTCTAAAACAGTAATTGTTGCTGTTGGCAGTGGTATACTGAAGCCTCAGAAATTAGCAATTGAGGGTGCGGAGAGATTTGAAGTATCGAACTTGAATTACACGGTTAAATCTTTAAGTCATTTTAAAGATAAAACAGTAGTAATTTCGGGAGGAGGTAATTCAGCTATAGACTGGGCGAATGAGCTAGAATCAATCGCAAAGCACGTTTTTATTACTTGTCGTAAAAACAATTTTTCATGTCATGAATCACAAGCCATGCAAATTAAAAATAGTTCGGTTGTTTGTTTTTTTCACACAACGATTACTAAACTAATTGCTAATAAAGATCATCAGATAATTGAAAAAGTAGAATTAACTAATCATGAGACAGGGGCTGTAACGTATTTACCTGTTGATGAAGTCATTGTAAATCATGGATATGAACGAGATACTTCCTTACTTGAAAATAGTAATGTAGAAATTGAAATTGCTGATAATTACTTCATTGCAGGAAATGTTAATAGCGAATCTTCTGTACCCGGATTATATGCTGCAGGGGATATTTTAATGCATGAAGGTAAATTAAATTTAATTGCAGGGGCCTTTCAAGATGCTGCTAATGCGGTAAATAAGGCAAAGCAATTTATTGATCCTGATGCTGAAAAAGTTGGAATGGTTTCTTCACACAACGATCTATTCAAGAAACGTAATAAAGAATTAATCGACAAGATAATTAACCAATAAATACTAAAATAGTTCGAGTATGCCTTCCTTTCTAAAGAGAAGGATTTTTCGTGTGATGAATTTAATTTATTAACCATTAGTTTTTAACGTTTTTGTTATTCATGAGAAGTTTGTCATTAGCAGTTTAATTATATTTTTTTTTGGATCTAGTTACATACTTCGACATTTTATTTAGATATTCCTCTTTTTTAAAAGAATAATTTTTAAAAAAGATCCATTTACTATTTTTGAAAGAACAAAGGTGTTACCTTCAAGAGGGTTCGGGTGCGGCCAATTGAAGTTCCTTTCGCTATCGCTCCAGTAGATATTTATCGTTGACTAAATGCTATGTTTTCATTTTCAACAAGCCTATATTTTTCCAAAAATAAAAAAGAACCTTATAAAAATTAATATGCTCCCCTTTACGTAGACAGATTAATTAATAAAAATCTGTCTACGTAAAGGGGAGCATTCTTTTATACTGGCATGTACATCAACCGTCTTTTTTTACTTTTGTGTCATTATATTCAGATTGTAAAATCGTCCTCAGTGAATGTAGATAGTGCATCGTTTCCTCATCTGACACATACGCATAAACGAAGGGAAAATCTTCTTGCTTGAACTGCCGAATAAGTAGTCGTTCCGTTGTAATCTGCATGTTTAAAACCCCATTTATCCTCAGTTAATTACTGACGCTCTGCTGTTTGTACATCGGTACCATCAATAATCTTTACTAATTCCTTACCGTCTTCTGTTGTAAAATGAACATCTATTGATAATCCTCTTAAGAAGAATTTTTTCTCTGTTTTAGCGTGTAATTCGAGTTTCATTGTAGCAGGCATCTCGATAAAAAGTCTGTTGTTTTCTAATGAAACATGAATGATTAAATCAGGATGTTCTGTTAGTGCATAATCACCGACAAGACGATTTAAAACATCTACTGGAATAACTTGGGCACGTTCTAAAGGAGGTTTTTCCTCCGCAAGTTCATAAGGCTCATTGAAAGCAGCTTGCTCAATTGCATGTAAGACTTGTTGTTCAAAATCGAAATCTTGCTCTTTATTTCTTAGTGTGATGACGACAATATCATGGTCAACGAAGCGTCTAAGACTTGTAGCATAACCTGGCCAACCACCACTATGCCAAATTATTTGCCCTTTTTCCTCATCATCCTCCAAAATCCAACCAAAACCATATTTAAATGGTGTTTCAGTTTCTGTCACCGCTGGTTTATAAGCTTCTTTTAGTAATTCATCGTTGATTAAATTACCTGTGCTTAGAGCACGCTCATAAAGATAGAGATCCCCAATAGTTGATTGAATGCCACCATCACCAAGTATTCCATCTAAATAGGTAACCATTTTTGACTCCTCAAAATCATCTGCCAAAATATAGTCACCTGCATATACGTCGTAGACATAACCGTATGCATAATCATCAATTTCGATATTTTCTTTTCTAACGCCAATAGCTTGAGTACGAGTCATATTAATTGGTTTAAAAATATTCTCTTGTAAAAAATCGGCAAAATTCATATCGGTTACACGCTCGACAATGAGTGCAAGTAAAATATAGCCAGTATTGCTATATTCAACACGCTCATTTGGTGCAAAGAGACGCTCAGGTTTGAATTTGATTAAATACTTGATTAGGTCATCATTATCAGCGATTTTCTTTTTATCCCAGTTCAACTCAAATAGATCTAAATAATCAGGGAGTCCGCTCGTATGATTAAGTAAATGTCTAATCGTAATGCCTTCATAAGGAAGATTAGGTATCCATTTTTGCACAAAATCATCTAGATTTAGCTTACCTTCCTGAACAAGTAACAATATTGCGGTTGCTGTAATTGGCTTTGAAACAGATGCAAGGTTGAAAACAGATTGTGATGTTAATGGACGATTTGTTGATAGATCAGCATCACCAAAAGCTACTTCGTATAAAATCTCGCCTTTTTTAGCGACGAGAACCGTACCATTTAACAATTCTCTTTCCTTAATATCATTGAATAATCTTTCTAATTTAACTCTTGTGTTGGTCATGATTCGTTTCCTCCCGATCTTGTTTTGTACATTTTTTTTCTACAATCTTACTTAGCTTTGTGAGAATTCTTTTGAGTTCTTCCATTTCACTCAATTCCATTTGCGAGTAAAAACGATTAATAATTTCACGATTTATTTTTTCTTCCTTTTCAAAATATCGGGTTCCTTTATCTAATAGTTGCACAAGTATTTCGCGTCTATTTTTTGGATTAATCGTCCTCATTAAATAATTTTCATCTTCTAGTTTATTAACAATCTGTCCAACAGCACTCGATGTTATTTTCATTAGTCGTGCAATTTCCCCAATAGAAATTTTTTCGTAATCTTTAACAATATCCATTAGAATTGTTTGATTATTAGAAAGATCATCATCAAGTAAAGATTGATATTCTTTTATGATAATTTTATTCATTGTATAATGCATTTCATTTATTTCAGTAACAAGTTCAAATAATTTATCCTCATCATTTTTTTCCATATACTAATACCACCTTTATATTAAAGTTAACTTGATAATAAAGTTAACTTTAATATATGTCAAGGTTAACTAATTATATAATTTTATTTTTTTTGCTGTTCCACCCAAAGTCAATGATCATAACAGTTCTTAAAAATTAGTATTTCATAGAGTTTTTTGTTCAAAATTCGAAAAGAACGCCTTCTTAATTTAGAAGTGCGCCCAAGCGGAAGATTGATTACTCCATTTACTGCTTACCTATCTAGAAATTTCTTTTTACGGTTTTTCAGCAACTATTTTTTCGTTTGATTGCTATGTTTCATGCTCTCTCCAATTGCATAGTGAAAACAATCGAGACTTCTTGTACATTTTAAATGATCTGTATCCTACACAACCTTTTACTCTAAAACAGTACAGCACTCTTTTACACGTTCATTTTATTAAAATTCTAAAATATGAAGAAGTTTGAAATAAGTATGGTAATTGCAACTCAATCAGATGGTATTCTATGTCAATCAAGTAGCAGTCATTGAATGTGGTCCTTTTGGGAAATAATTTCTCTCTAAGTTGGTTATATTACCGATTGGGAGGTGTAATTCATGGATAAAAATAAAAAAAATAGTAACGAAGATATAAATGTTGAACTTGGAGGAATGGGGATTTATGGAACAACTTCCAATGAAGAGATTGCTGGTTACCGAACTTCAGGTAATATAGAAAATGCTGGTCAAATTGATAAGGGATTTGAACGGCCTAAAGAAGAGGCGGGAGCCGTGGCTTCGTTAAAGGACAAACATGAGAAAGATTAACATGATAGGAAAAGGAAGCATAATTTTATGCTTCCTTTTGGTTAACTAGTTTTTAATTGTAAATGATCATGTAAGTGAAGTGCTTCTGCCGTTGACGCGTGAACTTGACGTAATAACTCCGGATTTTCCATTAATAATTTACCATAAGAAGGGATCATTTCTTTGATTTTTGGCTCCCATTCTTTCATTTGTTCTGGGAAGCAACGGTTTAAGATCTCAAGCATAATCGATACCGCAGTCGAAGCCCCCGGAGAAGCACCGAGCAGTGCAGCGATTGAACCGTCAGTAGAACTAATTACCTCAGTACCGAACTGAAGTGTTCCTTTTCCTTTATCCGGCGTATCTTTGATTACCTGAACACGTTGGCCGGCAACGATAAAGTCCCAATCCTCAAGCTTAGCATCTGGGATAAAATCACGTAATTCTTCAAGTCGTTGTTCTTTTGACAACATTAATTGTTGGATCAAGTATTTTGTCAGTGCCATTTCTTTTGCGCCTGCTGAAAGCATTGTTAAAACATTATTCGGCTTGACTGAAGTAATGAGATCAAACATGGAGCCTGTTTTTAAAAACTTTGGCGAAAATCCAGCAAACGGTCCGAATAATAATGACTTTTTATTATCAATATACCGTGTATCCAAGTGCGGAACAGACATCGGTGGTGCTCCCACCTTCGCCTTTCCATATACTTTTGCATGATGCTGTTCAATTATTTCAGGATTATTACACACCATAAAAATCCCGCTAACAGGGAATCCACCAATATGTTTGCTTTCTGGAATGCCTGTTTTTTGCAGTAAATGCAGGCTACCGCCCCCGCCCCCAATAAAGACGAATTTGGAAGTGATATATTCTAATTTACCAGCCTGTTCATTACGCACTTTTAACTCCCATGTACCATCACTTGTCTGTTTAAGATCTTCGACGTGATGATTGTAATTAATCTCCACATCTTCTTTTTCCAAGTGTTCGAATAACATGCGAGTTAATGCGCCAAAATTAACATCTGTCCCAGTATCAATCTTGGTAGCTGCGATCGGTTCATTTGAATCACGATCATTCATAATAAGTGGGATCCATTCCATTAATTTCTCAGGATCTTTGGAAAATTCCATACCTTGAAACAATGGATTGCTTGTCATTGCTTCAAAACGTTTCTTTAAAAATTCAATATTATCTTCACCCTGTACCATGCTCATATGAGGTAATGGCATAATAAATTCTTCAGGATTCTGAATTAGGTTACTATTTACTAAATACGACCAAAACTGCATAGATACCTGAAACTGTTCATTTACATTGATCGCTTTACTAATATCAATAGAGCCATCTGGCTTTTCGGTTGTGTAGTTAAGTTCACACAGAGCCGCATGTCCAGTTCCAGCATTATTTAATTCATGAGAGCTTTCCTCTCCTGCTTTTTCGAGCTTTTCAAACACTGTAATTTTCCAGTCAGGTGCTAATTCTTTTATGAGTGTGCCTAAAGTAGCACTCATAACTCCAGCACCTATCAAGATAACATCTGTTTTAGTTTGTCTGCTGCTCATTTTAACCTTCCTTACACCTTAATTTTAAAGAAAGGATGTAACGCTCTGCTAATAATTTTAAAAGCTAGAGCACAATGTAATCACACATCTTTTCCATACCAATTATAACATTTATATAAAAGAATAGTTTAATAGAGGACGAGTTAGACTATATTATTTATTAATAGTATGTAATAATTAAAAGTTATACAAAAGATGGATGAGTAGGAGAATTAACTGTAAGATAAGAACAATTTTTCTTATACTTTATTTAAATGTTAACCATTGTAAAGAACTTTATATGGATTAATGACAATGATTAAGCTTGCGACACCACAATAAAACAGCATGACATAGGCCAAAATATCAAGCAAATCTCCTTGAATGATTACAAGAGAAAAATTAAATAGTTGATGAGCAATAATTGGAATAACTAGGTTCTTATTCAGGTTGTAGAAAAATGTAATGATAACAGAAAAAGATAAAATTCCAATCATAAAAAACACCATGTACTTAATTAAATTAACTCCAGTATAACCTGAGGCAAACCAAAGTGGAGTGTGCCAAAACCCCCATAAAACACCAATTATGAGAGACGATTTCAAAGGAGAATACTTTTTTTGAAGTTCATTTAAAGCAAACCCTCTCCAACCTAACTCTTCCCCTAAAGGCCCTCTTACTAAGTTATCGAAGAAGGCAATGATCAAAAATCCAACACTTGTAAATGACAAGGAAAAAGTTTGTGTATCGTTTGTATGAGGAACAAGAAAAATAGTTAAAGCGACGATGATCATTTGTATGATGATTATGGTGCTAAGAACAGAAAATTTAATTCTCGTAGAAAATTGTTTTTTTATAAAACGCTTCAATGTTAAATTCGGATAAATTTGATTAAATATAAAAATAAAGGCTATTGTTGATGACCAAGCAGAAATGATTTGTAACATACTGGTGATGCTTTCTGGTAGGCCAATTAGCATAGCTAAACCAATTGCTATAAAAAATATAAAAAAAATCAAATAGCTTAGGATAACAAAGGTTGTAAATGGTCGGTTTAATAACTTTTTCTTTTTCATAAGCGACTCCTTTAAAATAAAACATAGAAATTAAAACAATTCATTCAAGATTTATTTTAAACCTGTGGGTTACCCTCAGCTCAATACCTATTTAGTTTATTGGAGAATACATTTCTAAAAATACACGTTCAAGACCTTCGTTATACGTTGTCAATAATATATTTATATAAGCAATACCTGCTAATTCATACCCATTTTTCCGTGCAAACATTAAAAGCCTTTCTCCTACATCTTGATCCATATTTTTACCGTCATGAACCGCTCTTCCATTTTCA
The DNA here is from genome assembly GCF_037071985.1 of Pseudogracilibacillus sp. SE30717A. Lineage (NCBI taxonomy): Bacteria > Bacillati > Bacillota > Bacilli > Caryophanales > Bacillaceae > Pseudogracilibacillus > Pseudogracilibacillus sp. SE30717A. The sequence continues at coordinate 462,859 of NZ_JAXHDF010000001.1, forward strand.
ATGACAGTATACAAACACTTTGGGTAGGAGAGGACTTTACCTTCGGGGGTTTTTTCAGTATCTTCTATATTTTTTACAATGATAAAATTATCTTTTTTAATGCCTTTATCATCAAAATAAATAACACGTCTTGCTTCAGTTAAAGTAACAGCTTTCTTTATATTTTCTGTGTTTTTTCTTATAACTTCATATTCATTGTAAGCAGTGTAATCCGTTATTTCTCCTTTAACCTCTAATGGCTTCATCTCTTTAATCGTAAACTTTCCCAAATGTTCTTTAATTTTAGTACAGTTCTCTTGCACAGATTTTATTTTCTTTAAAAGAAGTTTCTTATATTTAATTTCTTCAAGGATTTTATCTTCTTTTTCTTCTAATACATATTCTAATTCGGACAGACTCTTATTTTGTCTTATGTCTTGAATCTTCTTAATTTCGATATCAAGTTCTCGATAAAAATTAGTCGTTATAACATCATGGATATCAAATTGATTATATTTTCGATACCCATTTACATCATCTCGCTTAGGTTTGACTAATTCTTTTTCCTCGTAATATTTCAACGTATCTCTTGAAACACCTAAAAAATTAGCAACTTGACCAATGGAGTACATAGTTTCTCCCCCTTAGAATGGTAAAGAAATAATTGATTTAAAAAAAGAATTAAATTTGTAGAAAGCGATCGTTTATTATCAATCTTCAACCTTTACTGTGTTTAGAAAAAAAGCAATATGTTCTTTCATTTTATTTTCAATCTCACTCGTTTCTTTACGATCGAAACGAAGTATATTATATTCGGTCAACATAGAGAATATTGGATACTGGTATTCTGCCGCAAGAAGTGCTGGTTTTAGCGGTTTAACTTTACCTTGGGAGATTAACTTTTCAAATACCAACTCAAGAAAATCGAGTGTCTTTTGAATAATGTCATATAGAAATATATCCCTAACAAATGATTGTCTAAAATGTTCCATATATAAGATGCGCCAAAGTTTCTCATTTATAGGGTTATCTATGTGGACTTTAAAGTTTTTAAACCCTTGGTTAAAAAAATCTTCTAGGCTTGATTGAGTTAAAATTTGATCAAGCATTTCTATAGATGGGAGTGTCTTTGAAAATTCATATTGAAAAAGCTCAAAAATCGTTGTAAGAATTTCTTCCTTATTTTTAAAATGATTATAAAGTGAACTTTCCTTTATACCAACTTCCCTAGTAATCTCTCTAATCGATACGCCATTATATCCTTCTTTGGAAAATAAATCGATTGCAACCTCTAAGATTTTTTCCTTAGTTGGAATGTTGTTTGTCATTTGATGTCTTTATTCTCCTTTCGTATTGAATATATTGGAAGAACCTGATTAATCATTAATTGATTGAACTTGTAAGGCTCTTCAAAACAGGCTAAATGACCCGACTCTTTAAAAATAATTAAATGTTTTTCCTCTGCTTTGATAAAATGAAAATATTCTTCTATTAGGTCCGTAAAGACAATTCTGTCATGCTTCCCAGTGATAAAAAATATTGGTACTTTTATCTTTGGAACTAATGTAAAGAAATTTAAGCTAGTTAGTTCATTCCAAAGATGCGTTGCTGAAAATCCAAATCCCTTCATAAAGGTTAGTTTTTCTTTAATATTTAAATGGGAGCTAAGTATGCAATTTATATTAATAAGGAATGCGTTTTTCTTAAATGTTACCCCATTAAATTTAGTAAGCCATTTTCGCTGAACAACCATATGATCCATTTTACGGTAAACTCCGCTTTCAGGAAAGCCAATATTATTAAGTTGATTTATAGCTTTTTGATTATTCTTATTTTGGGCCATCTGTATGGTAAAGTTATAGGATCTTTTTTCTTCTTTTTCCCTATGGATTGGTTGGTTAATACCTACATAGGCATAAAGCAAATGAGGGTATTTTTGTGCAAAAAGTAGTCCTAATGCCGCTCCAGTTGAGTGACCCATAAGAAAGACTTTGTTTTTCTTAAATCTCTTTAATAAATATAGAACTAGTTCATAAGCATCTTGTAATAGCTGGTTAATGTTCATACTTTCAGTTGGAATGTTCGGCGAATAGGATTTTCCGGATCCACGTTGATCCCAATTTACTACAAGATAATGTTTTTCTAATACTGTGTTGTATTTTTGTTGTACGCCTGTTTGAGAACTTCCAGGTCCCCCATGAAGGAAAAGTAAAATAGGCAGTTCCTCATTATTACCTCTTACTGTTATCCATTGATCTATACCACCAAGGGTTAGCTTTTTCAAGGCAGATACGGCTGTTGAGTTTAGATTTCCTTGCTTATCTTTATAAGGTGAAATAGAGCCACCAATGATTTTTTTAAGCATAAGGTTCACTCCTCTTTATAATAGTGGGTGATTATTTTCGTAATATAAACTAACGTTCGTTAGTTATGAATTATAGACAGAAATTCATTCGAATGCAATGGGTAATTACAAAAAAATCTAAAAATTCATGTAAAAGGTAAAGAGTAATTAAAACTAATAGTTTATATGAAATAAAATCTAGGGATAAAACACGGCACGTGGTATAATAGTCCTGCTAAAATTACTTACTCGCATTGTTTGAGCCTGTTAAAAAGGATATAAAATCATTACAGAAAGACATTGAAACAGCAGTTCTTGAGAAGGAAAAAGCTGAAAAAGAAGAGCCGAAAAGAAAGCAGCAGAACGAGCCGCTGCAGAAAAGGCTAAAGAAGAACAAAAAAACGAGACTACAGCCGTGGGGAACTTGCGGCAATAGACTAGTCAGATATAAGATTAGTATAAAAATGACGGGATAAAAGTATTTATTGAAGAAGAGGACGAACGATGCTAGTTTTAGGAAAGCTTCGGAAATATACTTCGCTTTTAACAAGAAAGGCCTAGAGCTTCTAGAGCTCTCCTTACCTGATTCGCTTTAGTCTCTTGACTCGTGGGGCTGCATGTTCGTTCGTCCTTTGGTTTTACTTATTTCCAAGTTTCAATTTTATTTATACACTTTTATCTTGTTAGAATTAAATTAAGCTGCCCAAAATTTATTCCATCAAGAGATGTTAGAAGTTTTTACCCTAAAGTAAAATATCCGCCCAGATTTTCACCGCAGTTGCACCAATTAATATCGCTAGAATCCATTGTAGAAGCTTTGTATTTACTTTTTGTCCAGCCTTTGCTCCTAAGGGAGATGCTATTAGACTAGCAACCACCATAACTAGCGCAGGAAAGAATTCCACCTGTCCTGTTGTAATTTTACCAACGGTTGCTCCAATAGAAGAAATGAAGGTAATCGCTAGAGAAGAAGCTATGGTTACACGTGTTGGTAATTTTAAAATAACGAGCATAATTGGAACTAACAGAAATGCCCCGGCTGCCCCAACAATTCCTGCTCCGACTCCAACTACGAAGGCGAAACACGCAGCCAACCATTTATTAAATGTCACTTGATCAGGCGGGATATCGTCTCTTCCTTTCTTCGGTAAAAACATCATTACTGCGGCTAAGAGAGCCAATATTCCATAAACAAGATTGATAAGATCCCCAGTCATCATTCTAGAACCATAACTGCCAATAAAACTTCCAATTAATATACTTACCCCCATAAAGGTGATTAGCGTTTTATTCAAATAGCCACCTTTCCGATAAGCCCATACACCTCCAATAGTTGCAAAGAAAACTTGGACTGCACTTATCCCAGAAACTTCATGAGCGGTAAACGCTGCTAAGCCGAGTAGCGGCGGGATATAAAGTAGGAGTGGATATTTTATAATCGATCCACCAATCCCAACCATACCGGAGATAAATGAACCGATAAATCCAATTAAGAAAATGGTGAGGATAAATAGTAAATCCATTTGTTTTCCTCCTTTATTAAAAAAGGGAACCATCTTGGCTCCCTCATTATTTTTTTATCCTTTTTTTATCCAAAATTTGAAAACACCGTCTTCTTCTTTATCTTTTAATAATTCATGACCACCAGATTTTGTCCATGCTAACAGGTCACTTTTTGAACCTTTATCAGTTGCATGAACTTCTAATACTTCTCCTTTAGCTAACTCATTGATCGCTTTCTTTGTTCTTACAATCGGCATCGGACAAGCAAGTCCTTTTGCATCCACTATTTTTACTACGTTCATTACATACATTCTCCTTTTCCCTTTTTATTAAAGAAATAACATTGTGTTATCTAACAGCACAACGGTTAGGACCAATTTCCATTTCACGTTGTTTTTCTTCATCTGGGCTGATCTTACCCATATTTGTTTCACGGATCTCTTGATAGGAATTAGGTTGTGGTGGTAAGTTCTCCGTTACTAATTTTCGAAATGCTGCTTCTTCTTTAATGTTTAATCCATGGTTTTGTTCAAAAAGAGTACCTAACTTCTCAGAAACACTACCGTCTTCATTTAATTCATCAATAATCATAAAATGGGCTGGAAGAACAATTAGTTCCTCTGATAGTTCTTTATACCGTTTGTAAAGACTATCTCTTAAATCGGCTACCCAATCTTCTGCTTTTCCGGCCAAATCAGGTCTTCCTATTGAATCAATGAATAGAATATCCCCTGTAAATAAATAGCTGTCATCTACGATCAGAGAGGTAGAGCCGATTGTATGACCAGGTGAATATAAAGCTTGAATCGTTATGGTCGTATTTCCAATTCTGACTGTTGTATCACTCTCTAACGGTTTATATTCAAAGGTTACTTCTGTTGCATCTTTTGGAGGTAACCAGTATGTTGCACCTGTTTTCTCTGCAATCACTCGACCACCTGATATATGATCGGCATGTAAATGGGTGTCAAATACATGTGTAATCGTTGCACCAATGTCTCTAGCAAATTCAGTAAAGACAGATGTCATTCTAGTTGGGTCAATAATTGCAGCTTCTCCATTTGAAACGACCATATAAGATAGACAACCTTTCCCAATTCGGACAAATTGATAAACTTCCCCACCATCTTTTAAGTTTCCAACTTTAACTGGTTCTAAGTGTTCACTCCATGCCTTCATTCCGCCAGTTAGGTAAGCTACATCTAATCCTTTTTCGGAAATCATCTCTGCAATCATGATAGAGGAACCTTCTTTGGCACATACAACTAAAATATCTTTATCTTCTGGAAGTTTATCTAAAATGCTTTCTACACCATCTAATAACTCAAAATAAGGTACATTTAAGTGAGTAAAGTTGGTGCCTTCAATTTTCCAATCATTAAAGTCACTTTCATTTCGAACATCTAAAATAAATAGATTTTCTTGATTGATAATTTTTTGTGTCACTTCATGTGAAGTCATTTTTCTTAAAGACAATTTAAATACCTCCTGTAGTATATAATTCGTTTTAAAAATATATATTAATTAACATGTTTTGTTACCTCTAACCTTTTTCTTATACTAATCTACTGATTTTTCAGTTTTACCTTTCCAATTAATCATTCCAGGTACGACGTTCACTACATTTTTAAATCCCTTTTCCGTAAGTTTTTGTGCTGCTAGATCACTTCGATTTCCAGTTCGACAAACAACATAAATTGGACTCTCAGCATTTAATTCATTTAATCGATTATCTAATTCACCAAACGGAATCGATTTTGCTTTCGGAATGTGACTAAAAATGTACTCCGCTTGTTCCCTCACATCTAACACGATCAATTCCTCATGAGAAGAAAGCTTTTCGGCTAATTCGTCGTTACTAATCACATGAGGATGTTTCTTTTCCAATTTTTCTTCTCCACTCGCTTTACGTAAATAATGCTTCAACACATCGCCATTTTCTACAGTACCTAAATAGTCGTGTCCTGCACTAGTAGCCCAAGCTTGCAAATCCGCTTTTGACCCCTTATCTGTTGCCTGAACTTCAATAACTTCACCAGCTTCCAAGTTTTGAATTGCTTTTTTCGTTTTTACAATCGGCATTGGACAAGCTAGCCCTTTTGCATCTAATACATAATTAGAAGCTATTTCTTTCATAAAAAACCCTCCTATATAAATTCCTTAAATTATTCAACCGGTCCTTTCCAATCGAGCATACCGCCAGCCATGTTAATAGCAGTAAACCCATGACTTTCAAGAAGTTCTGCTGCCCGGCCACTTCGACCGCCAGAACGGCAGACCATAATATACGTTTCCTTTTTATCTAATTCATGCATTCGCGCTTCCAATAGACCGAGTGGAATATGGAGCGCTCCGGGAATAATTCCTTGCGCTACTTCATCTGCTTCCCGTACGTCAATCAATTTTACGTCTTCATTTAGTTTTTCCTGTACTTGATTCGTTGTATATTCCTTCATTTTTCCTCTCTCCTTATCTATTCCAATTGCTCACTCCGCTTTTTACATCTGTAATTTTTATAAAACCCATTTTCTTTAATACTTTGCTCGCTTTTTTACTTCTCATTCCGCTTTGACAAATAACAACTACTTCTTTTTCCTTATTTAACTGATTCGCCTTATTGGATAGCTGATGAAGCGGAATATTTATAAAACCTGGAATATGATAGTATCCAAACTCACCTTCTGTACGCACATCAATAAATTGCAGATCTTTATCCTTCAATAGTTCTTTAAGTTCTGCAATTTTAATCTGCTTCACCCCTTTTACCGGGAGAAAACGGGAAAGTATGAACAAAACTACTAAAACTGCAATAATCGTATCAATCCGTAAAAAATCCATTGAATCCTCCCATGTATGAATAAAGTTTAAATGAACAGATCGATACTGCCATTTTCAGCATCACCGATATATGCAGCAACTCCCGCGTATTCGATTCCATCCAGCAATTCTTCTTTCTGTAAACCAAGCAAATCCATTGTCATCGTGCAAGCAGTTAATTTTACATCGAGTTCCTGTGCCATCTCTATTAGCTGTGGAAGAGTCATCGCATTATGCTTCTTCATCACCTGCTTAATCATTTTTGGACCCATCCCAGCAAAATTCATTTTAGAGAGCCCCATTTTATCTGCACCGCGTGGCATCATTTTTCCAAATACTTTCTCTAAAAAGTTCTTTTTCACAGGGACATGCTGATCCTTTCGTAAAGCATTCAATCCCCAAAATGTATGAAAAATCGTCACTTCATGATCATAAGCAGCTGCCCCGTTTGCGATGATATACGCAGCCATTGCTTTATCGTATTCCCCACTAAACAGAACAATTGTTGTTTTCTTTTTTTCAGCCATCTATAAAATCCTCCTCTTATAGCATTAGGTGATATTCTTTAATAAAATACATATACGTGTATGGGTATATTGGAATTTAAAAAAATTAACCTTTTATAATGCGAAAAATAAATACCCCATCTACTTCCTTGCTTTCAAGTAAATTATGACCACCAGATTCCGCCCAAGCAGTTATATCACTTTTAGATCCTTTATCTGTTGTATGGACTTCCAATAACTCACCACTCTTAATTTCTTCAATTGCCTTTTTTGTTCGAACGATTGGCATTGGACACGCTAACCTTTTCGCATCTACTATTTTTGCTATTTTCATTTGAAGTTCCTCCTTATTTACATGTACCGGTAGGGGTATTATAAATTGTAAAAAAAGGGATTCCCCTTTTATTATCTGCTTTTAACGAGCATATTCACAGCTTCTTTCACTAATTCATCGCTGCTTTCGCCATTTTCTTCGGCTTGTCTCACACATTCGATCAAATTAGTACTTACTAAGACACCGATGGTACGGTCGATTGCAGTTCTGCTCGCAGACAGTTGAGTAATAATATCTTTACAATCTTTATCCTCATCCATCATTCGTAAAATGCCTCTGATTTGGCCTTCAATCCGCTTTAGGCGATTTTTCGTCTGTATATCATATTCCATTTCGACCCCTCCAATTCTTTCTTATTTCAACAAAACATTTAGGAACAGTTTTGTGATTCGATATATCCATCATATACGGGTAGGGGTATATTGTCAACAGGAAGGATTCTTTTTTCAAGGATATAGTAATTATAAATTGGGGGAGCAATGTTAGGTAACAGATAAATGTTAAAGAAGTGCGTATATTAAATAGAGAATTTATAATTTTCTATTCTAGAGAATGAAAACATACATAACTTTGGTATATACTATTTATAAATGAATAATTTAACTGAATGAGGAGGTAATTATATTGATGTATTTATTAGCACTCGTACTTCCGCCTGTAGCTGTTTTATTATCTGGAAAGCCAATACAAGCATTATTGAATTTAATCTTAACGATGTTCTTTTGGATTCCTGGAGCCATTCATGCGATATTAGTTGTCAAGGATAAGAAGGATGATAAGCGCATGCAATCATATATTAAGGCAATGAAAGATAAGAATTAATTAGAACTTTTTAAATATGATATCAAAAAAGCAGCCAATATAGGAGTGAATACTGACTGCTTTATGTATTAAAGTGAAATTTTTTAAAGGATGATATTATAAAATATTTAATTAGGATATCTAAAAATTTTTTGGTCTCCAGTCAAATTAACTTCTGTTGTTCTCCAGAGCAATCTTCATATTTCACAATAGTAAAAAAATGTTCTTTTTTAGAAACTGTACACGTTAATTCGCCAGTTGCACGAGATAGATGGAACATCATTTACTTTTATCAAGAAAAACAATCAAATAAGATATAAAAGCCAATAAAGGCAGTTCAATTAATGGCCCGATAATTAAAACTAAAGCAATTAATGGTTCATACGGAAATGCTGTCATCGCAATTGCTAAAGCTATCGGTGAGTTTCTAGCGAGGGTGGTTAAGTTTAAGCTAGCTGTATTAGCTCTACTAAATTGAAGTCCCCGACCAACTATTCTCCCTATGATGAAAGTAATTAGAAAGAAGGCCAAAATCGGTAGAATTAATTTAATTAATAAATCTGAATTACTTAGTAATAAACTTCCTTGTGAAGCGAACATAGCTACTATTGCCAAACATAAAAAGATTATCGGTAATGAACTTACTTTCTCTATAAAGTGGCTATTTTTATTCTTCAGAAGATAATGCTTAGTTATAAATGCTAAAACAAAAGGAATAATTAAAACAAGTAAAATACTTTCTATGACAAGTTGAAAATTGACTACCCCTACAGTACCAGAAAAAATATATAGATATAGTGGAAATAATAGAAGTTGTAAAATTAAATTTAAGGGCAAAATACTTGTGGCCAAAGCGACATTCCCTTTGGCTAAATCTGTGAAAATAATATACCAATCTGTACAAGGGGTAACCATTAGCATAATAAATCCAAGCCATAGAGCAGGATGATCTGCTAAGAAAATTACAGCAATAAGCGAAGCTAATAAAGGCGTTAAAACAAAATTTATTCCGATATTTGCAAAGGTAAATTTTCGATTTAAAAACGATTTTTTAATATCCTTTAGAGGAATTTGCAGAAAAGTAAGGTACAACATAATAATTAATAATGGCAGAATCAGTTTATCTCCAAAGGTTTCCATTCCGCGAATTTGACCGATAACCAAACCAGTTATTACGGACAAAAATATAAATAATGTATATAATTTCTCAAATAATCTCATCGTTCTCCTCGGCCTTTATCTAGTAATTATAATTCTCCCTAAGATTTTGAAGGCTATTTTCATCTATTGACTATAACAGGTTTGGAAGAACCTTCTTTATACAAGCAATAGAGACCATTCTATTTTATTAGAAAGTAATAGGGGGTTGAGACAAAACTAAATAGTAGTTATGAAACACGAATAAGTTAGCGAAAAAATATACGAAAACTCCTGTCAGAAGAAATTAAATCGAGAGAAGATAGAGAGCTAAAACGCAAGAGTTTATGGTTAAGTTTATCTTGCGTTTGTTATCATATGGATATAGAAAGGAAAGCATTTAAAAGAAGATTTAATAGTCTTGATTATGCTCATGAACAATGAATTGCCAATAGCGATTCAATCTTGCAACGTTATTTTGAGGATCTTCACTTAATTCTTGTAGAAGAGAAATTTCTTTCATATGTTGCACTGCCATTAATTCTGCATCGGATAGCGAAATTTTTTTCGATAAAGAATAATAAACAGGATTCTTCCTTTGATCAGATAATCCAAGAAGATAATCAGTTGACACCTTAAAAATGCCAGCAATTTTTATTAGAGTTTCCAATGGTGGTTCATTCCTACCTTGTTCGTAATATCCGTATGCGCTAGTTGTTATATTGAGTTTTTTCCCCATTTCTTTTTGGTCGTAACCAAATTCATCACGTAAATCTTTCAGGCGTTCACCCAATAAATCCATGTGTCATAACCTCCCATTATGAGGGAATTATACAATCATATGTTGTACAAATTGTCTAAAACAATTAATAATCATTCATTTGCTTTACGGACAACTAAATGTTGTATATAATACATTTAACAATACCTAGTAAAAAAGTAATGGATAAATTCTATTTTTTGCGAAATAGATAGAAATTATCCGATCAAACATGCCAATCGTTTAAACAAAAAAGGTGTAATTTGATTATCAAGCTTTTAAATAAACAAAGTTGAAGGGAGCTTAATTAGTGTGGAAAACTTACCTAATGATCATTTAATCGGAGCGTATATAAAAGCGATTGAACTTCAACTAGATAAGGATTTTGAACTACTATTAAAGGAAGAAATAAGACGAAGGGGAATCGAGGTGGATAATTTATTGGATGTTATTTACGAAGATTAATCTAGTTTGACCGAAAAAACTTCTCGTATAGTAAAATGCATTTTTTACAATTGTGAACAAACTTATGCTTAGTTAATTTTTTACAGCTCTTCATTCGGCCATGCTATCAATGGTCACTTCATTAGAACCTTCTACTATTACTTGCCACTTCTTTTTCCTCCTTGATAATTTATAAATTATCGTTCGCAATTTTTTAGAGGTTGGGACATAATCTACTATTTTGTCCCAACCTCTTTTTCTGTGAAACCAATTAATTGTTTTGGCATGTGGTTATAACCATTCCATTGACTAAAATAAACCTAAACTATCGATTAGTAAGTAAAACCCTGTAAACAATAAGAGTATATAAGTAAATATCCGAAAAACATGTTGATTAATCCTTTTAAATAATAGTTGTCCCAAATACAATCCTACGAATACTAATGGTAAGGCCCATAAACTTGATATCCAGATTGTTTTATTTGTTCCAGCAAAAATTACTTGAATGATTATACTAATAAAATATATATATAAATAAAAGGCTAATGTGGTACCTCTTAATTTTTCTTTTTGGGTATCTGTACCGGAAAAATATAATAATAAGGGAGGGCCAGGCATGCCTATACTTGTTGTAAGTGAACCTGAAAGCCCACCTACAAAGATGTCTCTATTTGTATTTTGGTTTATCCGAAACTTAAAAATAAGCATGAATGTTAAACCTATAATTATTAGACTTATTCCGAGCTTCAATCTATTTATATCTATTAACAGAAAGGTAATAATTCCTACGGGTAGGCCGATAATACTTCCTACTGAAAATCTTCTAAGGATTCCATAATCAATATCCTTTCTGATTTTCCTTAATAAGGAGATAGATATGATTAAAGATAATATTAAGTTTATTTGAATTGCCTCATTTGGTTCAAAAAGTAAAAGCAGGAATGGTGTAGCTAATATGGAAAATCCAAATCCTGTACTTGTTTGAAGTACAGATGCGATTAGAATGATTATAATAAATAATGTTATCTCCATAAAAAAACCTACTTCCCTTAAAAACTCATGTCCTATTTTGTAAATTGATTAAATCATTTAGTCTCACATACTTAGTATAGTTGCTAAAAATGAATGTGTGAACCTTTCTTTTTCAACTTTCTATTTTAAAATATTCGTTATACGACACAAAAAAAGGAAAGCAACTTTAATAGTTTACTTTCCTTCATTTATTATAAAACACTATTATTTTATAACAGTGTTAATCAAGAATGGTTACTTCAACTGTTTTTACGCCCCAATTAGTTGCTTTGGCTTCTGTTGGTAAATGAACGTCAATTTTCTTTCCTTTAATTGCACCGCCAGTGTCACCAGCAATAGCTTTTCCATAACCTTCAACATATACTTCAGTGCCTAAAGGAATGACGCTTGGATCTACCGCGATTACTTTCTTATTAGGGTTATCAGTCAAATTAATTCCTGTTGCTGTCACTCCTGTACACCCTTCACATTTCGCAGTATAAGCAGTTGCTGTTACAGTAAATGTTTTAGCTGCTTGATCTTGCTTGCCTTTTTTTGACTCCTTTGCTGCCTTCACTTTATTGGTCTGCTTATCTTCTGTCTTAGTATTGTTACTCGCTTTTGATGTATGATTAATTTTCAATTCTTGTCCGATCCTAATAGTAGTATTAGAAAGATCGTTCCAATCCATTAATTCTTTCACACTAACATTATATTCTCTACCAATCTCACTTAATGTATCGCCTTTTTTAACTGTATATGATTTTGTTGACGATTTATCTTGTGAAATGGTTATATGTTGACCTGGATGGATTATAGTAGAATCCAATTCGTTAACTTCAATTAAACTTTGGACCGAAGTATCATACTTTTGCGCAATACTCCAAAGACTCTCTTTTTCTTGCACTTTATGCTCTTCTGCTGAAACATTAATTGCAGCTGACATTGTAAAGATAGCACTCAATGTCGTAAAAGCTACCACTAATTTTTTCATATGTAAGTCCCTCCTTAATTACTGACAGGGATTATCGTAACATACATGAACAGATCATTCAGTAACAGGAGGATTAAGAGTCTATTACACGATTTGTCTTATTTTAGTCCTATATTACAAAGATAGTTTCATTGTAAAATGAGTATAAAGTTTAGTTTTAAAAATACATTTGTAGTAAGGTATTCCTCACAAACTAGCAATTTTACTTTTTTTATTTTCATTTTGGCTACTAGAATTTTTGGACGACCATATCAAGATTCCGATTCCTAGTAGTAAAAGGAAAATCCCAAACCACGACGTTCTATTTAACGTTTCTTCTAATAAAAACACCCCTAATAATGTTGCTGTTAGCGGTTCGATCAACGCAAGTGTCACTGCAGTTGAAGAAGAAACATGGACAAGGCCCTTGGCAAATAAAAAGTAGGCTACCCCAGTCGCCATAATTCCAAGTTGAAGACTTACCCCCACTCCTCGCAAACTCATGATCCAAGACATATCAAAAACAAATAAAAATGGCGATAAACAGATTGCACTAAGTGTGAAAACTACTGCAATCACTGATAGAGAGGAGTATTTTTGCACCATATCTCTACTTACTAACGTGTAACAGGCAAATGATAAACCGGCCCCTAATGCTAATACAATTCCAACTGGGTCTACATAAACGGATTCTTTATTTAGAAACAACATAAGACAACCAATAATGGATAGAAAAGTAGATAACCACCACACTTTTGCCGGATGTGTTTTCAAAAATATCCATTCTAAAAGCCCTGATAAAATAGGAGCACTTCCAATAGCTACAACTGTGCCAATTGCTACTCCTGTAATTGTGACTGCTGAGAAAAATAATGGCTGATATAATGCCATGCTTAATGCAGCCAGTATCGTTGTTTTGATTGGCCAATCTTTAACGTTTAATTGTCCTCTTATTAGAACAATTACTAATAAAAAGATACCACCGACCGCTAAACGTGTCGCCCCGATAGCAATTGGATGGGCATTTTCCGGTGCTAACGCTTGTGCTGTACCTGTCGTACCCCAAAGTATTGCAGCTAGTATTATTAAAAGTGGAGACAATTTCCCTTTCACTTTATTCACCTCAATTAGAAAACTTGGCGTTCGCTAAAGAAAACACACCGACTGGCGCAGGATAGAGGTGATGTTGCACTTATACCCTGAAGTACAAGCCTTTACAGCGAATGCCTTAGTTGCACTTATGCGAGTCAAGAAAGGATTTATACTTTCTTATCTGCCAAAAAAGATAAAAAGAAGCGCTAAACCTATCGTAGAAAACTTATTGAACATTTTCTTTACCAAGTTTAGTATCCTTTTTATCTTTTATTAAGAAATCTATATTTTCTTGGAGGGATCCCTTCGAATTTTACAAACCACCTTGTAAAAGAAGAAGAATTCTCAAAACCTATCTCTTCACTAATCCGTGTTAAAGACCAATCTGTTGCCTCTAATAAATATTTTGCTTCTTTTAACCGCAATTCAGCAATATAAACATTAGGGCTTTTTCCCGTTTTTTTCTTAAACCAAGTAGAATAATAAACCGGATGGTAATGCTCAATTTCAGCCAACATCTTTAAATAGATCGGCTCTTTATAATGCTTATGAATATAGTCTATAGAAGGAGATGTTGAGACATGAAGCTTATTCGTTACATATCTAGCCAAATCTACTAAGGAGGAAGAGTTGCTTTTATTTCTCGCTTCTTCCAATAATAAATAACGGATAGAGGTCCATTTTTTATCTAATTGAATATACATACTGCTTGTATCCTCCGGTAAATATTTTAGCGGAATATCTACTATCAAAAATTCATTCCTGTCTGTAGATCGATAGTTATGATTCAAGTTTGGAGGAAGATAAAAGCAGTGATCAGAGTTGAGATTTAACGTCTGCCACTTTGTTTCAATGTCTAATGTTCCTTGTAAAGGAAAAAGAAATTGACCAAAATCATGTTGGTGAGAGTTAAATTCTTTAGAATAAGATCTTTTCTCACAAATTACTTGATGAATACTTTCGATGGTAACTCCCCCTTAGATGAATTAATGTTTCGGATGTCTTTTACATTCTTCAGTTGAAGATTATCAAAAATAACTTTATCTAATCAACTAGTATAGGTAAGGCTATTATAAATTTTGTGCCTTGCTGTAACATACTTTCTACAGTAATTGTGCCTTCATGCGCTTCAATTAAACTTTTCACAATCGCCATCCCTAAGCCAGTTCCTTCAGATTGTTGTTCGGTCGTCGTTCCTCGATAATACCGATTAAATAGATTTTGGAGTGTTTCTTCAGACATCCCTATCCCGTTATCTTGGATACATATGGTTACCGTATCATGTTGTTTTTTAATCGTTGTTGTAATGGTAATGGCTGCTTCATTATGGATGACTGCATTCATATAGATATTTTGGAGTGCTCTTTTTAATAAATGTGGATCAAATTTCATGGCTAAATCATGGGTTTCCATTTGTAGTTCAAATTGATGCTTTTGTCCGCGCAAATCATTGCTAACATTGGCTAAAACTTGTTGGACAAATGATACAATATTTTGTTTTGTTTTACAAATAGGTACAGACTGTGAGCCATCAAAACGCATTGCTAAATTCAAGTCTTGTACGAGTTGCTCCATATGCGAACCTTTATCGTCAATTTCTCGAATGAAATTATGCTGTTCTTCTTTTGACCAATCATAGTCAGCATTTAATAATAATGTAGAGTAGCCTTTAATATACGTTAATGGTGTTTTCAAGTCATGTGAAATTCCCGCGATCCAGTCACGTTTTGCTTTCTCTAGTTGAGCACGCTCACCTTTGGATTTTTGCAATTGTGCTCGCATATCATCAAGTTGGTTGATAACTTCTTGATATAAGCGAAAGCGCAGCTTAAACTTTCCTTTGCGATTATACCTTTTATTACGCTCTATAAGTGGTGAAAAATCTTCATTCCCCAGTTGAGCTATCCATTTCATCACGAGTAATAAAGGACTGCCAAAGTACCAACCACACCATATGATCCATAGAATTGTAACAAGGCCAATGACAACCATTACAATCCATTCATAACGTTCGCCACCAAATCCCAGTTTCGGCAAAATCCATTCCATTGTAAGGGGTACAGTTAATGTTAAAAGCAATAGCCAAAAGGCAAAGCCCAATAATAAATGCTGAATAAAGCGTCGTTGTATTTTCATTACACATCACCTTCTGGCGGAATGAATTTATAGCCAATTCCACGCAAATTTACAATAATACTTGGCTTTCTCGTATTATCGCCTAACTTTTTACGTAATTTTGCAATATGAATTGTGACGGTTTTTTCTTCCCCAAAAACATCTTCTCCCCATACACGTTCATAAAGTTGAGAGGTCGTAAAGACACGGTTTGGATTGTCACAAAAGAAATGCAGTAACTCTAACTCCTTTGCGGTAGCTTGAACTACTTCTCCATGAACAGTTAATAAAGCTTCATCTGGTGCAAATGTGAACGTGTTATATATATAATTTTTTCTTTCAGATGGGTATGTCTTTCTTTCGTACTCACGCTGGCGCCTTAAAATCGCACGTATTCTTGCTACAACTTCAAGCGGATTAAAAGGCTTTGTAATGTAATCGTCGCCTCCTACACTCAGTCCCGTTAATTTATCAAAATCACTAGAACGTGCACTAATGAATAAAATGGGTGCCATCGTTTGCTGACGAATAGCGGAACATAACGCAAAGCCATCACCATCTGGCAACATGACATCCAATAAAATAATATCGAAATCCTGCTCTTCTAAAGCCTGCAATGCATCTGCTTTCGTTGTTGCCGTTGTAATATGTGTAAAATGCTCCTTTTGCAAGGTGATCTTAAGCATTTTTAAAATACCAACTTCATCATCCACAATTAAAATACTTGCATGATCTATCATCCAATTCCCTCTTTTTTAATTCTATTTTAACAAGTTTTTTCTACTATACCTATCCCTCAAATAAATATTACGTACATTTTCCATTCTGTTTACTTTATTTTTACTTTCATTTTTTATACTGTACTTAGAAATTTTAACAGGAGGCTTATAGATGAATTATATAATTCAAACACATCAATTAACGAAACATTATGCCGGTAAACCGGTTATTAATCAAGTAAGTATGAATATTAAAGAAGGAGAAATTTATGGTTTTCTCGGTCCAAACGGTGCCGGAAAAACAACGTTAATGAAAATGCTATTGAATTTGGTAAAGCCGACATCAGGGGACATTTCCATTCAAGAGCAACCCATTATGGCAAGTTCATATACCTATTTAAAAGATATTGGTAGCCTCATTGAATATCCGATTTTTTATGAGGAACTAACTGCACAAGAAAATTTGAAAATGCACTGTGCTTATATGGGGTATAAAGACCAAAACCATATAAAGAAAGTGTTAGACATTGTAGGATTACAACAAATTGAAAGGAAGAAAGTAAAGGAATTTTCCCTCGGTATGCGCCAACGTCTGGCGATTGGGCGTGCCATTGTTGCTAAACCCAAAGTTTTAATTTTAGATGAGCCCATTAACGGACTGGACCCCATCGGCATTAAAGAGGTAAGAGAGTTACTTGTTATGCTAAAACAGCAATATAAAATGACGATTTTAATTTCGAGCCATATCGTTTCAGAAATCGAATCCATTGCCGATACGATTGGCGTCTTAAACGACGGAGAGTTAATGGAGGAAATTTCGATGCATTCCTTGCGCACTAAACAGCAAGCAACAATAGAAATGGTTGTTAGCGACACGAAAAAAGCAAAACGATTATTAGAGGAAGATTTCAATGCGAACGTGCAAATTATGGATGCTAGAACGTTGATTATTCAACAAGTTCATAAAAAAACATCCACAATAACAAAGCACTTAATCATGCATGATGTTGATGTAGATGAAGTCGAAACGTTGCATCAATCGTTGGAAGACTATTTTGTAAAAATGATTAATGGGAGGGATCAATATGATTCATTTAATTAAATTAGAATGGCGCAAACATCAAATGTGGCGTTACTTTACAAGCTTTTTCTTCTGTGTAATCAGCATTTATGGCTTTGTCGTCCTCATTTCATTGGATTCAAAAAATGATATAGACGCGGCGATGGGTTCCTTTCATGAGTTTATGACACCGGTAATTATCTTTTCGAATATTACATTTATTATTTTTGGCAGTGTGATATTATCTCGTTTGATCATTTCAGAATTTCGTACGAAAACAATGGAAGTATTATTTACTTATCCGATCAAGCGTAAAAAACTTTTATTTGCTAAGTTAACACTCGCTTATTTATTTACTGCTGGCAGTTTATTTGCCGGTATATGGTTTATGCAACTGATCACATACTTTTTACAGCCTTCACTAGGGTTATTTGAGGGTACCGTATCCTTTCAAGAATTGGTTGCTACCTTCCCAAAGACGGTAACGAATGCGTTAATGATGGGTGCAATTGCGTTAATTCCATTATTTTTCGGTATGCGTAAAAAGTCGACTGCTACCACAATTACATCTGCTGTCATTATCAGCTTTTTAGTTAACGCAACCGTTTCTGATGGTGGAGCAACATTTAGCTTAGCCGATGTTGTCATCATTCCACTCATATTAGCACTGCTCGGCATTAGTATTGCTTATTTATCTTTTCGCAACATTAACGTAAAGGATGTTAAATAAATGATCCGAAAAATATTACTTGTACTATTGTGTGGAATCATTATGGTAACCATTATCTATTTTATGAAACAACCAGACAAGACAATGACGATTGGGGATTATGAAGCAATGCCACATATTGATGTGAAGGTGGATATATTAAACATCGAGATTGTCGAATCAGCTGATGACAAAATACGTGTTCAATTACAAGGACATACATTAGATAAAAATATGTTGACAATCAGTGAAGAAAACCATACTTTCGTCATTAAAGAGCAAAGACGTGAAAAGAGCTGGACGGAAAATATCCGTTTTCGTCCGCAGGCATCCATTATCGTACAATTGCCCAAATCTCAAAATCAAACTCTTACGCTTAGCGGCAGAGATGGAAATATCATCATTCAAGATGTCACACTCGATACAGCTCAACTTGAAACATCTGCAGGCATCACTCAGCTAAAGAACCTCTCTGCTTCAAATGCTATGATTCAATCGACTGATGGGAATGTGACTTTAGCAGATAGTGCCATCGATCAATTAGAGATTACCTCTACCGCGGGTGATGTTGTCATAAAAGAAAGTTTAGGATCAACATATACAATCCAAACGATTGATGGACAAATCAAAATGACAGAAGCTAAAGAACAGTCAAATGTACGTGTGAGAAGTGTCTCTGGTGATATTGGTATTCACTATAAAGAACCACCAACATCCCTTCAATTAGCGATGGATAGTCCGGATATTGTAGTTAAATTGCCGACATATGATAAGGAAACACATTTAATTGGCAATGGTGAAAATAAGCTATCAGCCGAAACGAAAGACGGTACCATTCGTATTAAATAGTTATCACTAGCGTTGTATGAATTAATCATGGTAATTCAAATTAATAGTAAAATTCAAAACATGATGTTTTAATCTTTACATTGGATGTACAGTTGATTCTTGTCCAAATCCAATAAGGCTATGTATGCAACGCTAGTATAAATAAAAAATCTGATAAGGTGGAGCACTAGTTGAAATAAATGCATCTAGTCGTTCCATTTTTTATGCAATTAATTTTAAAAAAAGCATAACCAATCTATTTAAAATTAAATTGTTTATGTCTTTTTGTTTTAAGTCATGGTTGTTTCATATAATAACTGCACAATCTTCTCAATATTCTCTTTTTTTACGGTGCCAAAGCCAACGATAATTGTAATATCATTTTCCTTTTTAAAATTATTAATCATAAATCTTCGAATCGTATACAATTCAATTCCATTTTTTTCTGCATCTTTTTCTATAGCCTCATATGATTTCTCTGTAGTAAATCTAGCAGTAAAATGTAATCCCGCTAACGTATCGTAAATATGAACCTTTGATTTAAATACTTTTTTTATTTCTGAAATAAGCTCGCTACGTATATCATCATAATAATTTGTCATTCGTTTCATATGGCGATCATAACTACCTGATTCAATAAAATATTTCAATGTGAGCAATGATAATGTATTATTTTCTGGTATTAAATGTCCGTATTTATTTCTGTAAGGGATAACTAAATTTTTAGGTAATACCATATAACTTATTCGTAAGCTTGGTAACAAAGATTTTGAAAAACTGCCGATATAAACGACACTGTCATTACGATCTAGATTATGTAGCGATGGTATATGGTCTGTTTTATATTTAAATTCACTATCATAATCGTCTTCGATAATATAACGGTTACATCCATTTGCAGCCCAGTTAAGTAATTCTGTCCTGCGAGATACGGGCATAATAATACCTGTTGGAAATTGATGGGACGGTGTGACAAATACAATGTTGGAGTCTGTCTCCATTAAGTCCTCAATAGACATCCCTTTCTTGTCTAATTTAATCGGATTTAATTCAATCCCTAAATGATCTAGTTGATTGTAAAGTCGAGTATATCCCGGGTCTTCAACACCTAGAGAGATCGAATCGATATCTTTTAATATATTTAATAACTGTTCAACTAAGGACTGGGTACCAACACCTAAAACGATTTGCTCCGGTTCACATGTGACATCGCGATATTTATTAATTAGTTGAGCAATTGTTTTTCTAACCGTAAGTAGCCCTTGTCTTTCCATTATTCTCGACAATTCCCATTTATGATTTTTGAAAGCGTATTGTTCACTTTTTCTCCATTCATTATATGGAAATAACGCTATATTCGTATCCATATGTGATAGTGAATACTTATATTGCACATGGTTTTTTGGTTCTGTTAATATTTCACTCCATTCCGGATTTATTTTTGCTTCTCGTAACAATTTTGGAATATCTTCCACAAAATAACCACTTCTTTCAATGGCATAAATATATCCTTCAGCAATTAATTGCTCATAAGTGGCCGTTACGGTGTTTACACTCGTTTTTAATTGAGTCGCCAATTCTCTTTTTGATGGTAATTTTTCATGTTTTTGGAATTTTCGAGATAAAATTAACTCTTTTATTTCAACGTATAAAGCTTTGTATAAGAAGGTTTCATTATGATTTTTATTTAATTGGATGTTAACCAACGTTTCTTCCCCCCTCGTCTGGTACCATATTTTTTTATTTTTGGTACTTAAAATGATATCAGATGTGTGGTATATTGTAAAAACAAAAATGATCTTTGACTATTATTACGTAAAGCCTAATGAGATCTTAAATGTAAGCGCTAAGGAATAATTTTTTTATATGTATATTTTATAAGGATTATATAGTAATTACGTGGGATAGGCGGATGAAATATTTCATCACATGCGTAATAAATGTAAATATCACTAAAAGGGGGGTGGAATGTTACAAGATCATAAATTTGGTTGCAATGAGTTTAAAACTTTGGAGGGAACGTAGTGAAAAAAATATATATGCTTTTAAGCATCGTACTTATTGTTTTTGTTGTTGCGGGTTGTAGTAGTTCTAAAGAAGAAGAAAATACAGAAGGTAATAGCAGTGCACAAGCACTAATTGCATCAAGTGGATATCCTCATACAGATGGTTCTGTTGAAACGTTCTCTGTACCTTTATTAGAAAAGGTGATGGAAGAAACAGACGAAGTTGAGTTTAATATTTTTACTGGTGGAGAGCTTTTTAGTGCGGATGAGTCACTCGATGCATTAAATTCTGCATCGATTGATGTCGAAATGGTTTTATCACCTACTTTAGATCAGAAACGATTTCCATATTCAAGTGTTGTCGGATTACCTTTATTAAAATCCGATGCTAGTATAGCTGCTAAGGCAATTCAAAAAATGGTTGAAAGTGATGTTGAAATTGCTGATGGGAAAACATATTACGAATTAGAGTTTGCAGATAAAGACTTATTTGTTTTACCAATTCATCCAACAGAGACATATTTAATTTCAACTGTCGATGAAAAGTTAGATTCTGTAGATAAATTTAATAAATCGATCAGAATTAGAGCAAGTTCCAATGTGCATGAAACATTTATCAATGAGTTAGGATTAACACCTGTCGCATTACCGGCACCAGATATTTACGATAGCCTAAGCAGAAATGCAATCGAGGGTGTCATGCTCAATATTCCTGATTGGCCTCCGTATGGAGTAGATGAATTGACAAACTATACGTTATCTGGAGTAAGTTTAGGACATTTCCCTGTATTTTTTGCAATGAAACAAGATACTTGGGACTCTTTCTCTGATGATGTACAAAATATCTTTAAAGAAGAAGCAAATGAGTTGATTCAATCTGGACCTGAAACATATAAACAACAAATAGAGGAAATATTACCTGACTATAATGGAGAACTAATTGAATTTGATTCTTTAGATAAAGATGTACAAGACAAAATTAATACAGCTATCTTAAACACATGGAATAGCTGGATTAAAGATTTAGAAGATAGAGGTTTCGCAGGAAAAGAAATAGCTCTACTTTGGAGAGACTTAATTGTTGAGTCAGGTGGAGAAGTGCCACAAGAAATTTTAGATATGGAATAATAAATTTCCGAATCATTTAAAAGTCTTTTGTTATATAAAGTGAACCGATTGAAGCAGGCATATATGTTCTGCTTAATCGGTTCCATATCATTTTATTCATCTTTTATAAACACGTATTGAAACGCATCACTCTATAGTTACTCAATATGTAAAAATAGAACGGGGGAGTAAGATGTCAGTAGATATAATTGTTGTCCTCTGTTTTCTTTTATTAATTTATTTGTTACTTGTAGGACAATATATTAGTTCGATTTTTTTATCTGTCGGTTTATTAGGTATATTTATGCTCGGAGGTATGCAGCAACTAAACGGATTTTTACAGAGCGATTCATTTGCACAAGTTGCTAGTTTTTCCTTAACTACAATACCTCTATATATTTTAATGGCAGAGCTAATTATGGGTACGAAAATAGTGGAAGATCTCTATGGACTAGCTTTTAGAATATCAAAAGGACGTAAAGGACCTCTCGGAGTTATTACAATCGTAATAGGAGGCTTATTAGGTTCAGTATCTGGTTCAAGTTCAGCGACATCTGCTTCTATGGCGAAGATTACATTACCTGAGTTGCGCAAGCGTGGATTCAGTGATACTTTTTCAGGTGCTATTGTTGCTGTTGCGGGCTCTCTTTCATCGATTATACCGCCAAGTGTTATGATTATCATTTATGGAGTAGCAGCGCGCATATCTATTGGGGAACTGTTTATCGGTTCATTAGTTCCAGGAATTTTAATGATTGTCGTGTTCTCCATTATTCTTTTACTGTATTTAAAATTTACTGGAGAAGGCAAGGTACATGAAGTAGATATTCCAGAAGATAACACCCCGACATCGAGATATGTCATCGCAATTTGTATGGGTGCATTAATGGCAATTTCCATCTTTGGTGGAATATTTGCTGGTATATTTACACCTACAGAAGCTGGAGCAGTAGGAGCATTTTTAGCTTTTATCATGGCTTTAATTATGAAGAAAGTTAATTTTGAATATATTAAGACGGCACTATCTGAAACGACGAAAATTACTGTAATGACCATCTTTATTGTTATTGGTGCTTCGTTATTCGGCCGTTTTATTTCATTATCACTCATCCCAAGGAAGATCATTAATCTTTTAGAACCTTTACAAAGTACACCTTATTTAATTATTATTATCCTATTATTTTTCTATTTTATTTTATTTATGTTTATCGACAATATTGCAGTCTTGTTGATGACTGTTCCGATTGTCATGCCAATTACGGAAACATTAGACGTAGATCCTTTATGGTTCGGTGTCATGGTATTAGTGTCGTGTACGATTGGTTTAATTACACCACCTGTTGGGACAAATGTATTTATAGTTGGAAGTACAACCGGTATTTCTATTGAAGGTATCTTTAAAATTACGTTTGTTTTCTCCATCATAACAACGGTGGTCGTTGTTGGGTTGCTTATTATTTTCCCTGAATTAATCACATGGCTGCCAAGTATAATGTCAAAGTAGTTTGAATTATTGGAGGTGTGCATATGAGAATTTTAAAGAGAGTGAATCATTTTTTACAAGAATTTGGTGGAAGAATAAGTGGTATTGCAATTCTTTCAATGATGTTCGTTATTGTATTAGATGTACTTTTACGAAATGTGTTCAAAACTCCTATTCCAGGATCGTATGTAATCATTGAGAGTTTTTTAATGCCGATTGCTATTTTCCCAGCACTAGGTTATGTATATATGAAAAATGTATTACCGAGATTAAGTGAATTTGTTGAAAGGACGCCAAATTGGTTCCAAAAGTATAATAAATTATTACTACTAATCATGGATATTGTCGTCTTCGGTTTATTAACGTATTATACGTTTCTTTATTTTTTAAATGGGTTTCAGCAAGGAATGGAAATACCTATCGCGACAAAGTTTGTTGCCATTTGGCCAGTCTATTTTTTCGTCCCGTTAGGATATTTCTTAGTTTTGCTTGAAGTAGTAATTAGATTTGGAGAAGAAATTAAATTACTTGTAAATCGTAATGCAAATGTTTAAAACAGAGCAATGATATGGAGGAATAAAAGTTGAAATATATAAAAACAGCACAAACAGAACAAAATAATCAAGCTACAGAAGTTGAGTCCATTGTAAAAGGTATTATTGAAGATATTAAAACAAACGGTGATGAAGCCTTAAAAAAATATGAAGTTAAATTTGGAAAATCAGATCGCGCATTCCGAGTGTCAGAAGAGGAAATAGAAAACTGTTTAAATACGATCGATCCTGAACAGAAAGCGTTAATTGATACAGTTGTTGAGCGTATTAGTGCTTTTGCCGAAACACAGTATAAGCATTTAACACCATTTGAAACACAATTCGGTGATGGAATCACAATGGGTCAACGCATTGTTCCGATTGAAACAGTTGGAGCTTATATTCCAGGAGGAAGATTCCCGTTACTCTCATCAGGTCCAATGGTTGTCGCTCCTGCAAAAGTAGCAGGTGCAAAAAGAATCGTTGCATGTAGCCCAGCAAATTATAAAGGCGGTATTCATCCGGCAGTATTATATGGTTTAATCAAAGCAGGAGCTACAGATATTTTTGCAATCGGTGGTGCACAAGCAATCGCAGCAATGGCAAATGGTACAGAATCAGTTCCACCTGTTGATATGATTGCTGGCCCTGGAAATATGTTTGTAGCCGAAGCGAAAAAGCAAGTATTCGGTAAGGTAGGAATTGATTTAATCGCAGGTCCAAGTGAAGTATTAGTATTTGCAGATGAATCAGCTAAACCAGGCTATATCGCAGCCGACTTATTAGCACAGTCAGAACATGATCCATTCGCTAAAGCTGTACTTGTTACAACATCTGAAGACATTGCGAACGAATCAATTAAAGAAGTGGAACGATTATTAGGTACATTCGCAGAAGATTCTCCAGCACATCAATCTTGGGAAAACATGGGCGAGGTCATCTTAGTTGATTCGATTGCTGAAGGAATCGACTATTGTAATGAAAATGCGAATGAACACTTACATCTACATTTAACGGACAGTAGAAGTTATGTTGATCAATTGCATAATTACGGCTCATTATTTATTGGTGAAGAGAGCTCTGTTGTATTTTCTGATAAAGTTTCTGGAACAAACCATACACTTCCAACAAACAAAGCAGCTAGATATACAGGCGGCTTATGGGTTGGCAGTTACTTAAAAGTTGTCACACACCAAGAAATTACAGGCGAAGGTACACAATTCTTAGCTAAACATGCAACTAAACAATCAAATATAGAAGGCTTAGAAGGACATCAGCTTTCCGCACAAGTACGAATTAAATAATTATAAATTTAATAGATTAATAATGATAGAACGTATTTAGATCATCAGTCTGTAACGCACCCTAAAAGTTAGAGTGAAAATAAAACTTTTGGGGTGTTTATTTATGGTTATATAGTGAAAAATTTAAAGTGATAATAGTTAGAGGATATCGAGAAGGAAAACTTGGGTATAAACGTTTAGCCAAGAAACATGGTTTTCTTCTATTTGAGTTTTGTTACTACAGCTACTTCAATATGTTGACTATTTTTTACGCGCATCCCCCACATATAAAACAAAATACTTATCAGGCAAATACATGTTAAAAAAATAAACATAACGTACCCATTAAACTTTACTAATAGTAAACTAGATAGTCCCGGACCTATAAATGAACCTAATGTTGTAAAACTTGCAGCTCCATAATATGTACCACGAATATGTTCAGGTGTAATCTCATCAATAATTGCATATTCAGCCGGAATTAAAAAAATTTCCCCAATAGTGAAAATAATCATTGCTACTAAAAATGTTGGTAAGTTAAACGATATTCCAAAAAAGATTGTACCTAAAGCAAATAATATGGTCCCAATTTTAATTGCTTGCAATGGGGTACGACTGCTCATAAAGTTGGAGATAGGAATAGTTAAAAAAATAATTACAATAGAATGGACAGACCATAATATACCCAAATATACCAATCCACGTTTGAATTCTACATTAAAGTATTGAGACAGGGTTACAGTAAATTCCCCATGTACTATAGTCGCTAATGTACCTCCAATTAAGAAAAGAAATAATACTTTATCCCTAGCCAATGTTTTAAAAGAAGACCCAATGGAAGTGCTATTATTATTTTTACCTGATATTTTAGAAACATTATATTTGGTTAATAACATATTTAATAATAAACTATATGTTAGAAAAATAGAAAAGGCAATATAAAAAGGAACAGTACTTGTTTCGTTTAAGGCTAATAAAATGCCGACAATGGGGCCAATTGCAAACCCTATATTAACACTAAAGTATTTCATCGAAAAAGCACTTAGTCTATGTTCCTTTTTTGTCAGATCACTGATTAATGCCTTTGCACATGGATCAAAAAAGGATACAATAAATCCTTTTACTATTGTTAGTAAAATAAGCAACAGTGGAAAGGTATGAAAAGTAAATCCAACCATTACAAATGCAGAAATTACCAATGAAATAGTCATCACACTTCTTCTTCCAATTAAATCGGATAGTGTGCCACCAAAAAATCCACCAATCATGGCTGCTAGTGAGCTAATACCTATCAAAAAACCAATTTGTACAATGTTTAAGTTTACATATTCATATAAATAAAGTGTAAAATAAGGAACAATCATTCCGTTACTTATGTTAGTTATAATGGAACCAATTAGAATCAACTTTACGATTGGATGAAATTCTTTCCACTTTTTCATCATTAATCATTCCTTATATACGAAAGTATCTTTTCATGCATATTTAAAACGGTTTGTAACCGAAGACTGTAGTATTCAACCCTTTCACTTGAGTGATGTGCTCTAATAATTCCTGAAGTGCGAAGCATAGCCAAATGGTAGTGTAAATTACTTTTTGATAGGCTTGTAATACCTAATAATTCCTTAAATGACCGTTCTTTAACATAAAGACTTTGTAAAATTAATAATCGGTTTTGGTCAGATAAACTACTAAAATAATGAATAACCTTTTTTGAAATAAATGGAGAATTATAATGAAGTTCAATTGGATAAAGACATGTAATAAATTCCTGATAGTAATCAACAATACTTGTAGGTGAATAATGATATTGTGGGACTAATAATATTTTTTTCACGCGGTTCGATTCAATTCTTATACCATTTGTACACATCTCCACTAATTCAACCGCATGCATTTTTTTTGCTAATTCCTTTTTTTCAATTGCGTCTAATTCAAGCGATTTTAATAGTGATGGATCCACATACTTAAAATAATGCTCATCCCATTCCTTAAATAAATAAACTAAATGTTCATGTAAATCAAACATATCTCTGGGAATGCTTTTAACCCAGGGTTTCATGTAATCATAAATTTCAGTAGTAGAAAGTGATTCAAACCATTGAATGAAAAGTTCAGGAGTATTATGGGGACATTTATGTACTAGTAAGTTGATACGGTGTAATACTTCCATTCGTTTATCTTTTAAAGCTTTTTTGAAAGTAGGGCTCAATTTTTCGTCAACATTTCTTTTCCAATCAGCACCTAACTCATAAATTTTTTGCCTATTCTTGTTTATATAAAAATATAAACTAGTAATAAACTCGTATGCAGGACTATACTCAACTTCCACTTTATACATATATTCCACTCCTTAATTAGTTATAATTTTTGTGAACTGCATTAGTTCTAATTTATTAGAACTTTTATAATTTGTCAATACAATTCAAAAAACTTAATTAAATTTTTTACTGTTTCTTAAAGAGAGAGGAATAATAACGAATAGCAATGAGCCATTATTCAATATAAATGGGAAGTAATGTGGAAACGTGCTTACCAATGGTTATTATACGCAGAAGGACCCGCAGTGCTAGTCGCGGAAAACAACTTGAGTGGATATCTGGAGAAGTTTATAGAGATTGCTTAACGTAGGAATTCAAATGCTTAGATAGTGTGAAATTGATCTGGATCCAATCATGGATATGTTTAATGGTGAGATACTGTCATTTGGGATTAGTATGCGCTCAACCATAGAGCTTAAACCGCTCAAGGAGGCTGCTATAATTGTAAAAGGCTCAAATGTACGGAACCACTAACCACTGTTCATTCTGATCATGGATGGCATTATAAACATAAACAGTGGGTGAAAACTTTAAAGG
The DNA here is from genome assembly GCF_037071985.1 of Pseudogracilibacillus sp. SE30717A. Lineage (NCBI taxonomy): Bacteria > Bacillati > Bacillota > Bacilli > Caryophanales > Bacillaceae > Pseudogracilibacillus > Pseudogracilibacillus sp. SE30717A. The sequence continues at coordinate 491,261 of NZ_JAXHDF010000001.1, forward strand.
AAAATCAGGTATTTCAAAGTATGTTACGAAAGGGCTCTTTTTTGCCAATAATTTAAGTATCAATAGTATTTTGTTTTAACTGCCATTACTATGGGGAGAATAAGTTTACTCTCTCTTGTAAACGTACTAAAACTTCTTCTGGCACTTCCCGGACTTTGATATCCTCACCTAAGAAAAGGATCCAATTTATTATTTCAGTCAATTCTTCGGAATTATGAATATTGATAAACGTTTTTAGAGTGGCTGTCGTTTGGTAAGGATTCGTATAAGAAAGTGTAACTTTTAATGGATGGTATTTTTTGAACTGGGCAATCGCTTTTGGACCAAGTTCAAGGATAAGGTTAATTACTTCTTCCTGCTTACTAAGTTTTTTTAAAATCTCTTTCTTACTTATCCTATCTTTTGTGGGATAGGCTTCTACACTAGTAAGATTGTCGACAGGAATAATTCGCCTCATTCCTTCCTTTAAGTCAAATCCTTCGATTAGCCATACGTTATTTTTACGGTAAAGGTGCAAGAGATAAATTGGAAAAGACTTTATTTTATTCTCTTCTTCGATTGTAATCAATAAATGGCTATCCAAAAGAAGAGTTTGAATGAGTTTTTCTAACAGAGGATGAGGAAGATCTGACAGTTCAAGCAGGTCTGGATTATTCGGATTGGTACCTTCAAAAAGTAAAATTTGATTTAAAAGAATTAGGTTATCTTGTTGGTTTTCTGAAATAAGACCTAGTAATTTTTCAGCTAAAGACTGACGACTCTTTAGATAAGGGAGTTGTTGATTTCTAGTAGCCATAAAAGCAATAAAGAGAGCTTTAATCTCATTATCGGTAAAGCGAACGGCAGGTAAGACAGAGTTGTTCAAGACAAAATAACCCCCGTCCCTTCCAACTTCCGCGACAAGAGGCATCCCCATGGCTTCTATTTCTTTAATATCTCTTATAGCTGTCGAGCGAGAGATGTTAAATTCTCGCATGATTTCAGAAATTGTAAAGTGGGCGCGGTTGTTAATATACCGCATGATGGTATTAATCCGTTCAACTTTTTTCATTAGAGCCTCCAAAATGGTGTCACTTTTTGACATGATTTAAGGCTATTATAAATGTAACAAGTAAAAAAACAAATCTTTAGTTTAATTTAAAAGGAGGAATTTTTAACATGGCAAATTATACGCTAGAAGAAAAGGACAGCTTTACTGTATTAGGTATTGGAACAGAACTTAAGAGTGACTACACAGACTATGCCGGCATTAATAAGGAAAAGGCAGATTTTTGGCAAGCGATTAATCAAGATGGCATGCTTGATAAGTTAAAATCTCTCGCCACAAATGACTACATTTTTGTAGTAAACGAAGCAGTGAATAATAAGATGATGCATTATGCAGGGGTTATGACAGAGGAATCCTTACCAGAGGCATCTAGAATTATCGAATTTCCTAAAGGGGAATACATCGTTGTTAAAGGGGAAGCGAATACGGATGAAGAGTTGAGTAATAAACTAACTGGTATTACTTTTGGTGAGGTCCTGGTGGAAGTAACGGATGTTGCCTATGTCGGTGGTCCAAATGCGGCGGTTGTGATGGGACAGCAAGACGGCTTAGTTTATGGTGAAATGTGGATTCCTGTTGTTAGGAAATAAGAGATAAAAGGCGCGGTGAGAATCTACAGTTGGTTTATAATTCGCATCTGTAGCAGAAGCGCTTGCTAGTTTGTTGCGTGCGAATAAAACCAATTACTTTATCGTGTGAAAATTATATAATTTAAATGGACCAAGTTGTAAAATATCTTATTAAGGGGAGATAAGAAATTCTTGCCACAGTATTTATTTTTACACTTATCCTTGTCTTAATGGTTTCATTAGGAATTACGTTTTCTATGGGAAAAGGTTCTTCATTGATAGCTGGGTTTAATACATTACCAGAAGAAGAAAAAGAGAAGTACGATGCAGCTGCTCTCTGTAAGTTTATGGGGAACATGATGTTTACTTTGTCATTCATTGTGGTGCTTTGGCTAATTAGTGTAGTCTATGAAATGGACTGGTTGCTCTATGTTGGTATAGTTCTATTTATCGTCATAACAATATTTATACTTATATATGTCAATACAGGAAATAGATTTAAAAAAGGGTAGCGATCGCTATTCTTTTCTTTCTGATTATTTTGTAAGTCACGAAAGGAAAATGCATTTTTGATAGAGAGATCTTTTTTGGGTTGCTTCTCTTGATTGATAAATAGGTTGGATCTCCGAATCATTTTGGTTACCTCGAAGGATTCTTCAGTTTTCTAAACTTCTCAATACAACTCTTATATATATTCATCCGATTATTTATATTCACTTGTTATGATAATGTAAAACCGTTTAAGTTTTCTTTTTTAATTTTCTATTCATTAAAAATAATCATTTTTTAGATGAAAAAACTTGATTATTTTAAAAAAAGCTTATAATATTACAATTAACGCAAATGTCGTTTAATATACGCAAATGATGAGGAAGGTATTTTATGAGTAAAATTACATCTACAAAAATTATTGAAAACACTTACAAACAAATAATTAATTGGCGACGTTATCTTCATCAATATCCTGAGCTTTCCTTTAAGGAACATAAAACAGCTCAATATATTAGTGATCAATTGAATGAGTTAGAAAATATTGAAGTTTCACATCCAACAAAAACGAGTGTGATGGGGCGTTTGCAAGGCAAGAAAGGGTCCGGTAAAACGATCGCCATTCGAGCGGATATTGATGCTTTACCAATTAAAGAAGCGACAAATCTTCCATTTGCTTCGAAAGTAGATGGTGTTATGCATGCATGTGGGCATGACGGTCATGCGGCAATATTACTCGGAACAGCGAAAGTATTATCTGAATTACAAGACACATTAATTGGCGAGTTTATTTTCTTATTTCAACATGCGGAAGAGGTTCCACCAGGCGGCGCTAAAGAAATGGTGGAAGCGGGTGTTTTAGATGGTGTTGATTATGTTCTTGGTCTTCATTTATGGTCTACAGTTCCTTTTGGCGAAATCCAAATAACGAAAGGTTCTGTATCTGCTGCCTCTGATATTTTTGACATAACGATTGAAGGTAAATCAGGACATGCATCACAACCAGACTCAGCAATAGATGCATTAGCGATTGGTTCACAAATTATTTCAAACCTACAACATATAACCTCAAGGGTTATGAGCCCATTGGACAGTGGTGTTGTTTCAGTAACTAGATTTCATAGTGGAGACGCGTATAATGTTATCCCGGATAGAGCACATATAGGTGGTTCGGTTCGTGCCTTAACGAATGATGTTCGTGAACAAATTAAGGAAAGTATGGAACAAATTTGTACCCATATTGCAATCGCTCACAATGCAAAAGCAACTCTTACTTATAATTATGGTTATGACCCTATCGTAAATAATGAAGATTTGACTGAAAGAATTTTAGAAAATACAAAAAAAGCGTTCAAAGATGACGAGCGTATTAAAGTTATACAATCACCGCCAATGCTAGGTGGAGAAGACTTTTCAGCATTTAGTAATGTTGTACCAGGTTGTTATGTCGGTATTGGAGCAATGAAAAATGAAAATGGGACAGCCATTCCTCATCACCATCCACAATTCGATATTAGTGAGGATTCGTTATTCATTGCTTTGAAATATTACGTAACAACAGCTCTTGATTTAACGGGAAATACTTTACTCTAAAGGGTAAGAATATTTTATAAGACTACGTTAGCAATTTAAAAAAGAGGAATTATTTTTATAAGAGACTAGGTATAGGTTACTTAATTCGATTTTTTTATTTGCTACTATGACAGTTATTACTTTCATTACAGTGAAATTCTTAAAAATAGATAAAAGGAGTGAGGTTTTATGAAAGAAAAGAAAACAACAAACAAAAATAGAGAAGAAGGTAATGGGAAGAAGTCTTGGATGCCACATATTTTTGCCGTCTTATTTATCCTTATTATCTTAGCTTCTCTTGCAAGTTATATTATACCAGCAGGGGAATATGAACGTGTGACGATGGAAGATGGTAGGGAGGTTATTGATCCAGGTACCTTCGAAGTAGTGGAAAGTACACCGATTGGAATATTTGATTTTATGTTTGCAATTCCAACGGGTTTTATTGAGACAGCGGAAATTGTTTTTGGAATTTTAATGATTGGCGGTATGTTCGCAGTAATTGAGCGAACTGGAATTATCAGTCTAGGTGTTGGAAAACTAGCAAATGCATTTTCTAATAGAGGATTATTGGTTATTCCAATATTGATGATACCTTTTGCAATTATTACTACATTTACGGGTCAAATCGAATTATCGTTAGTCTATTTGCCGGCAATTTTACCATTAATGCTAAGACTTGGTTTTGACAAGGTAACAGCGGCAGGAACAGTGCTTATATCAACAATTGCTGGATTTGCCGTCGCACTAACAGCTCCTGCAAACTTAGGGGTTTCCCAGTCGATTTCTCAACTCCCTTTATATTCTGGAATGGGTTACCGAATTGTCATTCTTACGATTATACTCTTAGTTGGGATTTTATTCGTCGTACGGTATGCTAAAAAAGTGCGTAGTAATCCTAAGTTAAGTATTACGTATGGTGATGATGATTCAAATCAGAATGCAGCGATGGGAGTTACGGACGGGCAAAAAGCAACAACAAGACAGAAGCTTGCTTCTCTTGTTGTGTTAGTAGCATTTGGTGTTTTACTTTGGGGCTTGTTCGAACATGGCTGGTACTTCCTCGAACTATCTGGTTTATACATTATGACTGGAATCATCGTTGGTCTTGTCGCTGGTCTTAAAATCTCGCAAATTTCAGAGTCATTTGTGGAAGGCTTTAAAAATATCCTTTTAGGTGCCATGGTTGTTGGTATTGCGCGTGGTGTTGCTGTTGTTTTAAATGACGGTAACATTATGGATACGATCATTTACGCAGCTGGTAATTTAGTAGAAGCAATGCCAAGTGGTATTACGGCAACGATTATGTTAATCGTTCAAGCTTTACTTAACTTTCTGATTCCATCTGGAAGTGGACAAGCAATGGTTACGATGCCTATTATGTCCGGACTAGCGGACTTGTCGGGTGTAACAAGACAAACAGCAGTACTTGCATTTTTATTCGGAGATGGATTCTCTAACATATTCTATCCAACATCCGGTTACTTTATGGCGGTACTTGCAGTTGCAGGTATCAAATGGGAGAAATGGATAAAGTTCATCTGGCCACTTCTCTTAATCTGGTACGGTCTTGCTATTGTATTCCTATTTATTGCCCAGATTATGAACTACTAAGATAGCGATAAACTATTTAAACTAATTAATAAATAAACTTGCCCGAATGATAGAATTTAAAGACATCTATTATTCGGGTATTATTATCTTATACACTTTATATCCGTATAATAGGTCTCTTTGTTATAATAATAAAGAATCATTGAAATGGAGGATACTATCATGTATAAGGTCGGAGTTGTCGGACCAATCAAATCAGTAAATCGAATATTAGAGGTAGCGAAAGAATTTTCAAATGACTTATCTTTTACCCCATTAATATATCATACAGCTACAGAAACGACTCAAATCATCAAAGAACATTATGACGCGTTCGATTACTTTTTATTTTCCGGACCTATTCCATATGAAGTAGCAAAGCAAACTATAAAAGATACAAAAAAATATTTTTATATACATTTACTTGAAACAGGTTTTTATCAAGCTCTTTTACAGCTTTTAGAATCGACAAAAAGTAAAATTAATTGTTTAAGCATAGATATTATAAATACGTCAAATATTGTCGATATTTCATTAGATCAATTAAAGATTCCCATGAAGGAAATGATTGTAAAAGAATTTGAGGCACATACAAATTATAAAGATTTATACGAGTATCATGTCCATTTGTATAAAGAAAAGAAAGTGGATGCAGTACTTACATGCTACCCAGAAGTAATGAAACTGCTAAAAAAAGATAATATACCTGCCGAATGGATCAGTACAACGAAACTCGCAACAAAACAAGTGATTGAATTGATTGAACAGCGGTCACAAATTTCATATTTTAAACGTACACAGATTGGCGTATGTATGATAGATGTTGATACAAAAGTATATGAGGAACAAAGTGAGCAATTATCCTATGAGATTCAATTTGCTACGTTAAAAATGAATGAAGAACTTCTCACATTAAGTCGTGACATGAATGGATCATTTTTTGAAATAGGAGATGGGAAATATATTGTTTTTAGTTCAAGAGGAGAAATTTTGGATAATGTAAGTTTATTAAATGAAACCATCATTCGATTAAAAAAATCTTGGAAAAGAGAGATCATCGCAGGGATTGGTTTTGGCGATTCAGCTTTAAAAGCGGAGATAAATGCCAGAAAAGCCATCTATAAGACAGAGGTAGAGAATAAAGAAATTATTATTATCGATAATCTTGGGGAAGTAATTGACGTATCAATCGAACATATTCATTCATTATCTACTATTTCGGATAACAGACTAATATTAAATAAATTAAAAGATAAAAATATAAGTATTCAAGCTTTTGAGAGAGTTAGAGACATCATTCATCGTAAAAAGTGGAATCAATTTACATCCAATGATCTTGCTTTTGAATTAAAGATGAGCAATCGTAATGCCCAGCGGCTACTCCTTTCGTTTAAAGAAGCTGAAATTGTAGAACAAGTTGGTGAGGAAAAAATTGCTAAGAAAGGTCGTCCCCGTAAATTATATAAGATAAAAAAGGAATACAGATAATAATTAGGTGATAAGTACTCAAGGATCATGAATTAAAAATCGAATTAAAGCTAGGGACTGACAGCCTTACTCTTTTTAAAAAGTTCTAGTTATTTAGTATATTTTATTAATAGATAATGTTCCGATTGTATCATTTGCTTCAAAATAAGGTAAAAAGAAGAATTAAACTTGGTATAGAGAATTTATTGTATATCCTCTATACCAATCTTTTTATCTTTCATAAAGAAAGTTATAATTTATCGAATGTTAATCAATTTCAACCTTTACAATTGCTCCAGTATTAATATCAACCTTTACTTCATATTTAACGCCTTGGGGAGTTAAAATCTCTACTTCATAGACCCAAGCACCTCTTCGTTGCTCTAACTCCACTTTCACTACTTGCCCAGGAACTCTCTCCAAAGCAATTCTCATTGCCTCTTCAATTGTTATTTGTCCATTGTTTTGTTGCCAATTTGAATGATCATGGTACGACGGATAAAAATGATTATTCATCTACATTCCCCCACATTTCTAGTTATTCACACTACATACTATTCACGTGTGTGATGGGTGTACCTAACATGATTGGAAATAGATGAAAGCCTATAAAATTTAATTATATTAAAACTTTTTGGATGAATATATTCGACTACAACTTTGAATCGACCAATTATCTAATATGCATAGGATTTATAAGTTGTTTTTAACAAAGAAAATCCTAGTTAATTAATGCTTATTTTCTCTATCGATAGGTGATAATGCATCTAAATATGCTAATGCATCCGTTAGTAAATGGACAAATTCTTTCCGATTGACCTGTTCTAATACGAATGTGTTTTGCTTCCCTACCGCTGCCAGTCGTTTATCTGCATAAGTTAAGCCTCTCGCTTTTCCTTCCGTAATGACATCCACATGATAGGAAGTTCCGGAAAACATCCTCGGATCAATCAGAAAAGCGATTGCGCATAAGTCGTGAATCGGACTGTTGATGAATCCAAATTGTCTTCCAGAAAGATTATAAAAATGAAGCAGTTCATATGCTAAATGACTAACACGGCCTTTATTTTTCAAACCATTAATTTCAGCAACTGTAATCTCAGCTTGTTCTGTTACATCTAGACCCGACATCACAATAGGAATATCGGAGTTGAAAACAATTTCTGCCGCCTCGGGATCAACGTAAATATTAAATTCAGCAAGAGCGGTTGTATTACCGCGTTCAAGTCCACCGCCCATTATACTAATATATTCTATTTTATTGCGAATCTCAGGAAATACTTTAATTAATAATGCTATATTGGTTAAAGGGCCCAAACCTACAAGAATGACCTTTTGCGTGCATGCCCTAATTTTTTCATACATAAATAAAACGGCGTTATCTGAAGCAATGGGATAGTGTTCTCCATTAAAATAAGGACCATCCATTCCGCTATCCCCATGTGCCTCAGGAGCAATGCGAAGTTCCTTTGTTAAAGGGCCTTTTTGTCCTGTTGCTAATGGAATTTCCGCCTGAACAAATTCCAAAATATTTTTCGCATTCGTTGTTACTTTCTCTAAAGTTTGATTTCCACCGATCGTCGTAATGCCTAAAATACGTAATTTTTCCGCATGAGCTATAGCAGTTAAGATGGCTAAAGCATCATCATGCCCTGGGTCACAATCAATTATTATATGCTTCATTTTTTCCTCTTTCTCTTTCTAATAAATCTTCTATCGTTAATACGTCTTTATAACCTAAAATGGTAGCCAATTGACAAATATAAGGCTGTTTTAAATGACTAAAAGTTAAAAGTTGCTCATCCCAAAATATTTCCATAGGCGATGCATCTCTTCTTTTTTGTTTATCTGCAAAGACGATCACCCGATTAAACTCCCGCACAACGAATTCCATATCATGTGTAATTGTAATAACAGTTTTATTTTGTTCGGATAAATCCTTAATCATATTGCCAAGACGCTCGATTGATTCTCTGTCCTGTCCGGCAGTAGGCTCGTCTAAAATAATTACTTTTGGATCCATTGCTAATACTGCCGCAATGGTAATGAACTTTCTTTTTGAATAAGGCAGATTGTATGGATGTTCGGACAGTGCGTCAGTTAATCCGCAGATTTCAGCAGCTACGTTTACTCTTTCTTCTACTACTTTATTATCTAATTTTTGATACTTCGGACCAAACGCAATTTCTTTATAGATTGTGTCTTGAAAGATTTGATCATCGGGATTTTGAAAAACATACCCGACTTTTTTAGCGATTTTAGCTGTCGTAGTCTCTTTTGTAGAAATGCCATCTATGAAAATTTCCCCTTTCGTAGGGGTTAATAACTTATTCATCAGTTTAACGGTCGTTGTTTTACCTGCTCCATTTTGTCCTATGATGGCTACGGATTCACCTAATTCGAAGTCGGCATTCACATTTTGTATCGCTTCATAACCGTTCTCATATGTGTAGGAGACATTTCTCAATGATAGATAAGCCATTTACATATCACCATCCTTGCTCAAACTCTCAGAGACTTCCCGGATTGTTAAAGGTACAGTCTTCGGTAATTCTGTATTGTTTTCTTGGGCCTTTTTGATATAATATAATGCAATTTGTGGAAGCTGACCGCCATACTCCAGAACAGATGGGTTAGATAAAACCTCCTGTGTAGGACCTGTCATCACAAGTTGTCCTTGATCCATTAATAAAATTTCGTCGCAGTACTCCGCCAATAAATCAACTTTATGTTCCACTAATATAATTGTTTTGCCCTGTTTTTTTAAAAGGTGAAGAATGTTAAAAATGTCTTCACTGCTTTTAGGGTCCAATTGAGAAGTTGGCTCATCAAGAATAATAATGTCGGGATCTAAGGCAATAATGGACGCGATAGCGACTCGTTGTTTTTGTCCACCTGATAATTGATACGGATTTTTATCTATTAAATCATTTAATTGAAATATATCTACTAGTTCATCTACTTTTGTCATCATTTCAGTACGGGAAACTCCGATATTCTCCATGCCATAAGCAATTTCCTCATATACGGTTTCTTTCACGCCAGATAATTGTGTGAAGGGGTTTTGAAAGGAATAACCGATAATTGTTGCAAGCTCACCAATGTTATAGTCGCTGATCGGCTTTCCCTTTATTAGAATTTCTCCTGTTAACTCGCCTTTATATAGTTCTGGAACAAAACCACGGATAATATTGCATATCGTTGTTTTCCCTGACTCATTTGCTCCAATCACTCCATAGACATTTCCCTTCTTTAAAGTCGAATGACAAATGATGAATGCTTTCTTTATCTTCTAAAGGATACGTGTAGCTAATATTTTTTAACGATACCATGCTCATGATTGAATCCTCCAAACAATATAGCCAATTAAAATGAAAATGTATAAAGAGATAAGGATGTAGTCTGCTTTTTGCTTTTTTAATTCATAGATAGACGTTTTCACAGCTTTAGCAGAAAAAGCGCGTGATTCTAGTGCTAATACTCTTTCTTCAATTTGTTGAATAGATGATAACACCAAAGGACCGACCATCGGGATAAAAGCCTTCAATCTAGTCAGAACATTTCCTTCTGTTTCAATTCCACGCGCCTTTTGTGCATCTGTGATTGTTTTTGACAACAGTAACATTTGGGGAATCAGTTGTATAGTAGATGCGATAACAAACGTAACTTTTGGAGAAATACCTGATTTCTCTAATGCATAGATAATATTTTTGACACTAGTCACTTGAAAATACCATATGATGCTGGAACTAATAGCTGTAATTTTTGATGTCATGTTTAAACTATTCAGTAAGCCCATTTCAGAAAAATGAATAAAACCCCAGATTTTCACAGAATCATCATTCGTCATAATAAAAACTTGGATGATAAAAATAAATAAAATAACAATGAAAATAGACTTCATAAAGGCAGAGAAGAAATCTGCAGCAGTCCTAGAGAATAAGCTTAATAATAGAATCAAAGGAAAGACCATATATTGAAAGGTGTATCCTGGTGTAAACATACTCAATAAAATAATTAAGACAATAAAAGCAAACTTAGTGGATGGATACAAATGTCCGATGCGACTATCCATTTACGGACACCCCTTTCTTAATATAAGGTTCTCCATAATTCAACTTTATTAAAAATCTGTCAGGTATTCTTCGAATGATTAACCAGCTAATGCCGAAATTGATAATGGTATTGACTGAACCAGAAATTAAATTGGTAGAGACGACAGAATTCCATAATTCTTTGCCTGTAGCAAGAAATGTTGCTGTGAGTAAATCTGTCCCTGCACCAGTTACACCGCCAAAAAGAAATACGGTAACAATCGCTGCCGGAAATGCTGCTACAATCGTTAATAAAATACAAGAAACAATAATTCCAAATATATTTGTGTAAAATCTCCATTTTGATAAATAGCCTGATACAAAACCAACACTCATGGATACAATACTAAACCCGATGGCAATTGGATTAATCATGCCATTGACTAGATTTCCTAAGAGTCCTGTTAGTAATCCAATCCAAGGCCCAGCAATCATGGATACCATGATTGTTCCAATCTGATCCATAAATACAGGTAATTTTAAAATGGTAGACATTTGATAACCAACAACATTTAATGAGACACCTACCGGAATTAACAGCAATGCCAGTAGAGTAAAATCGTGCTTTATCCCTCGCTTCATCGTTCTACTCCTTTTAATTAATTTCCTTATGAAAGTTGTTCATCGTTTTCCTCATTGTGTGTAGTTTATAAAATACAATTCCCATTAAAGAGCTTACAATCTTGGGAAACGTTGTGATTAAACCGTGTATGTATAGTATAGCTTTATTCAGATAAATTCAGAAAGGACAAATGTCCTCTCTCTGGCTATTTATAAACTTTATAAAACAAAAAAATTCAAACGTATTTCTTCCCTAATTGATTAGGTTGAATAACGTTTGAATTGATTGTTTCTGTCTACTATTTTCATTTAAATTTCATTGGTCATATTTTGCTTCATCTTTTTATACTGTTCGAGTGACATAGTCAACGTACGATTGGAGCTGGATATCTCATTTAAATTCTTTAATTGTTTGATGTTCCTACCAACAGTTCGAGTGCTCACGCCAATTTGACTAGCGATCTCTTTATAGTAATCATTTATCCGAATTGTTTCTGCTTCTTTTTTGTTCATTTCATAATAACGAACTAAATAATATCGAACACGATCTATTCCTTTGAAGTGGTAAAAGATACCGTCATTTCCTGAACGATTATATAAATCCTCCGCTAACAGTACAGAGCATCTTCTTAAAAGTACTGCATTGGACATAATAAGTTCATAAATAATCGCTGATTCGACCCTTATGGCTGTTACTTTGGTTAAACTTGTTATTGTTGCAATGTATTTATGTTTTCTAGCAAGTACTTCTAATAAACCAATATTTCCATTCGTTTTATCTACTTGGAAATAGCTATAATCTCTTCCGTCTTCATAATCTCGCAATCCTGTAGCGACCCCATCTATGAGAAAATAGACATGCTGCGGAAAGTCTCCTCTGGATACGATTGTAGAATTCGGTTCAAATACCAACTTTGTACCATGGCCCACTAAAAGATCGGAAATAACTGAGTAGTTAAACTCCGTTTCAGCTGCATACTTTTCCCATGATTTTTCTAGCTTCATTCGACTTTTCTCCTGTCACTGTTTCTATCGTATTATTTTCTGATCTTCACCTAACATATCTGTAGTGAAACGGACTCGGTTTCAATAAGAAATTGTTTTTGGCAGTAGATTGTATTTGGTGAATAAATCTTATCATTTTTACGTCTCATATAACAAGGATTTCTGGTTTATGTTTCTTGTTTGCCATCAATTATGGTAAGATTCCCCCGATATATCTAAATGAGGTTCAGAATGAGATTTCATTTGGTTCATTTTTTATATTATCCCACTGTTCATCCTTTATGTTATGGATTTTTGTAATTATGTCTAGTAAAAAATTAGGAGAACAATTATCAATTGTTCTCCATTTTGTAAAATCCTCATCACTATTTTCTCTCCACAGGACCTTATAGATACAGAGTTTTACTTAGTGGGACGACGTTTTTTCTGAGGTATAGCAGACATCTCATTCACGGAAACCACATCATCGGTCTGTTTTATTGGTTTTTCCCAATATTGCTCATTATTTGGTAAGTCGTCAAACCAAGATGCTGTAGGTGGACAATCCAAAATCATGAATTTTCCATAATTGTCATCACGTGATTGGTGATATTTAAGGTAGGCCTTCCCATTCTCGATTGCAAGAATTTCAATTTTACCGGAAGTATGACTCATAACTAATTTGACCCGTTTACCAAGGCCGGAGGTTTTAGCCTTCGCTTCTTCAACGATACGGTATACTTGTTCTAATGGCAGAACAAACGAAGCGTTTCCTGCTACAGGCCGATTTACAAAGAAATAATAAGGAGTAACTCCTGCCCAAGAAAGTCTATCTAACAATTCGCCTAAAACAGTTGGATCGTCGTTTATTCCCTTCAGCACTGGAGTCTGATTGACGACGGTTACTCCAGCCTCATGTAGAGCTTCAATTGCTTTAAGTGCCTGTGATGTCATTTCCCGTGGATGGTTAATATGAGCCATAACATATATTTTTTTGTTCACAGTAGAGTGCTCTTTCAATAAAGCCAATAGATCTTCGTCTTCGTAAATCCGCATAGGATTAAATACAGGTATTTTAGAGCCAATTCTGATAATCTGCACATGGTCAATATTACGTAAATTTTCTAGAATCCATCGTAATTTTGGGGTGCCCAGTATCAATGGGTCACCACCTGTAAGAAGAACATTATTAATTTCGGGGGTTTTTTTGATGTATTCAAGTCCGTCAGTTACATCGAACATAGCCTCTTTTACATCTGAACGAAACAATCGCTTACGAAAACAATATCTGCAGTAAGCCCCACAAACTTCAGAAACCATAAGTAAAGCAGTAGTAGAGTATTTATGCTGACAGCCTTTTACAGGATAGTTTGTATCCTCATCAGATGCGTCCCATCTGCCGTATTCCATTAATTCCTCAGAAGATGGAATCACCAACTTGCGAAGCGGGTCTTCTGGATCAGTCCAGTCAATAAGATCTAAATAATATTCATTTATTCGAAAAACAAATTTCTCAGTAACGGTTTCAAGTACTTTTTTTTCCTCCTCACTCAACTCCTGTATTTTACTTATTTTTGTTATATATTTATTTTTTGACATAGTATGAAAACCTCCTTGGTGAAATTAAACGTTTAGCTCATCTTTCATCTTTAGTTTATTCATGATCGTCACAGTCGTCACAGTCATCACAGCCGTCACAATCACAACAATCACAACAATCACAACAGTCATCACAGCCGTCATAATCATCACAATCGCAACACTCACAACAATCACAACAATCACCACAATCATCACAATCGTATTCCCACATTCTCCCCGAACTTTTATCGGATTCATTGCTTTTTTTCATATATAAATATTTCGAGAATAACAGAGGATTAAGGAAAGCCTGATGAAATGTCTCTTGATCGTAGGCTTTCATAAGGGAGACTTTTGCCGATTTAGAATTTGGCTCAATAAACCATATCTCTCCATCTTGATCAATCCCAAAATCGATTCCCATTTCTCCAAAGGTCCCATACACCTTTTCCAAGGATTCATAAATGGTAAAAAGAAAATGATGAACCTTTGCCATTAATTCCTTTAATAATAAGTCAGGATAATTTAGGACTTCTTTTAAAAATATTTCTATAGGATATGCTGATGAATGAATGGTAATAGGTGATTGGTTTTTTCCAATTCTTGCAGAAACTCCAATAATATTAAGCTTACCTTCTCCATCTCTCTGTAATTCTGCACGAAAATCAACTTTACTGTCATTGATCTTAATTAATTTGATCTCTTTCTGGATGATAAATTTCCTTTCACCAAAAAACTTAGAAATTTCTTTAACTAAATCTTCCCAAGATTCTGCTTGACCTGTAACCATTTTATTTACAAAGTAACTATACTCGAATTTCCCTTTTGGCTTCTTCTGGATTCGGAAAATCCATCTTCCCCGTCCACCACGCACCCCTTTTAAATAAGCTTCATTATTCTGTTTTAAGAAATTTTTCAAATCGTTTTCCTCTTGATACAAAACCGAGTGTGGAAGATATTTACTTGCTGAATCTATTTTACTCAGATCTCGATAAACCTCCCATTTATCGAAATAGGATTGGGAATTAACCTTTATTACATGATGTTGATTAAGAATATCTTCAATATGTTCTATGATAAACTTATTTGATCCTTCATCTCCACGCTTGAAGAGAACGTCGGGTAAAGGGTAATAATCTTGCCTCCATTGGTTTGAATCTATATCATAACTAGTACCAAAAATAAGATTCTGCCTAAAATCAAAGTCTTTAATAGAGAAGAAAAATAAGGTAACACCTGCCTCAACACTTGCTTTAGCCAATTCTAGAAGTCTAGTGTAGCTTTTGAAATTATATTTCTGTTTTTTCAATTTTTTAATCACTGAATAATGAATAAAAGTACCTACAATAGGACGTTTTAAAGGCTGCATTAGTTCCGTCATTAATTCTGTCCTCCCTGATACCATACATAGGGTATATTTTAAAAACACAAAGAAACACATTTATCCATATAGATAATTTGTTTCTGAATAACCTAAAAATAAAAGCCACTATCTCTAAATAAAGCGGCTTTCTCATTCTGTAAAATTCCATATTCAACCTTTAGACTAATTTCTTTACTTAGCTATTCTCCGTAGAGATTTAATTCGTTTATATAGAGTATTGTCAGGAAGTAGCTTGAAATTGCCGTTAATGAGGGGTTCATTGTTTACTTCATAAATCCAGACCCGCTTCTCTTTGTCCAGCCCAATATCAACAGCGAATTCCCAGTTTCTAGGGTAGATAGGGCTTACAGCTTTTACAGCTTCTAGAGTACAATCATGGAGTTTTTTCATCACTTGTGTCTGCTCATCTTCATTATATTCAAGTCGGGTAAATAATGTCTCTAATGTTGTTGGGGTTCCTCCAAAGTGAGAAGTTGTGACAATATCACCAGATGCACCTACCCTGGCACAAATCCCACCGACTATCCACTCCCCATCTACACGAAGGGCATGGCATCTTAGGTCAAAATATCGAGAATCTTTTGTCATACTATTTATTTCCTTTTGAATAATGTAACGACTATCCGAAGTTAACTTTTGCACTTCTGACCATAATGAGGTTAAATGATTAAATTTCTGTTGTGTTACTTCATTAATTGTACGAAGAAGATAGGAACTGGGGTTTACCCGTTCAACTCTTATAATTCCCCTAGACTTTCTGCCTTGGTCAGGTTTTAGATACAACTTTTTATGCTTTCGAATCAGATCTGAAAATGTTCTTTTAGAAAGGATCTCTGTAGGAGGAAGGTAAATGTTGGTTTCCGGATGACACTGAAGAACATAAGCGACCGTTGATTTACTTTTTACTTGATGCCTTCCAATCGGCATAAAATCACCTACTTATATCATATTTTTCATTAAAATCACGCACGGCTTTGGTTCTCACGAATCCATTTTTTAGCATCGAGATATTTTTGATACGATATTTTATCATTTACTTTTTCGAGACCCCTACTGTTCGGATTGGTGTTCGCTTCGATAAACCATACCTTTCCTTGCTTATCTATTCCCATGTCTAAACCAATTTCTAGTAACGGAAAGCATGAGCCTAGAACATTTACAATTTGATGGGATAGATCGGTCAATTCTCGAAGTGTTTTTAGTGGATTCAATTTTTGATCGTTCTTTTGCAAGACTTCTTCCAAAGGCATATCAAAATTTCCCCTTTTTATATTAGTGACTACGGCATTTTTCTCCTTCGCCACAATACTAGACATGAGAGAAAGCCGCCAGCAATTCATTACCTTATGCATAACCACCCGAATATGAAAAGGGCATTCATTTAAAGTAGCTAAGTCTATTCCTTCCTGTACGAGATAATCTCTTCTAGTACTAAATCGATCAGTTAAATCCTTTACAACATCGGGGAAAGATACTAGCTTAGTAGTATCTTCATAAGATAGCTCATATTTAGATTTGCTGATCCTCTTGACCCGGCTAATTCCGGAACCTTGGCTACCCATATTTGGTTTGATGTAAACTTGAGGGTAAGACTGCACCATTCTCCTAAGACTCTCCTTAGAATACCAATGGGTTTCCGGGACATGAAGAGACAGATTTTGATCTTGTATCAAAGGTATCGTTTTTTTCATCTTGCTTCTAACAATTTTATGCACTTGCACTATTTTAACCTCCTTGTATTAGCTACTCTAGATTTTATGCATCTGGCATTAAAACGATACGGCTATAGATACAAATCAAACAGCATTGTGATATTTCCAACCCCTTGTTAAGTAATATTGAGCATAAGAACTGTTCGTAAAAGGCATTTATCAATGCTGTCTATGTATTACTTAGTTACCTTTATATAAGTAAGAAAGTTTTATAGTTTCTCACCCATAAAAAAGGAAGTCTCTCTCAAGTTTCAATAACTTTCGAGAAGCTTCCTTATGACTTAATGATGGATTACAATCAAACCTTTACCTTGCACCCCTTTTATTATCGATAACATCAGATAGACTAGTAATTGCATTTTCAGATAATTTCCCCGGGGACCTTTTAATCATTGCAACTAGTTTCTCAAGATATGCAAAACGGATTATTGATTTTGTAAAAGTAGCAAAGTTATAGGGTTAAATAAATACAAACAAGACCGTCTATTGACAGTCCTGTTATTGAATTAAAACGATCCGTTTGTTGCATAAAAAGGTAATTGTTATTTCTCCCAAATTAATACAGCACGTTTTACAACTGAATCCCAAGAATCCTTTTCAGAAGTGATTTTTTCCACATCAAAATCTGCATAATACACAGCATCAATTTTTTCACTTTCAGGAAGTTCAAAGATATATTCCTGCTCATTAAGATTTTTTTCATTATTGATTAGCATTCTTGTAGGAGAATCAGCAATTGTTTCTGTATAATAAATAAAACTGACATTCTTTTTCTCTCCATTAATTTCAAGTGGCATAGGATGCGTTAGGTTAACACCAGCATAGCTTTCACCAAAATAACGGGAAACCAACTGATTATCATTTTGGCTTTCAATTCTCATTAAATCATCCGAATAAGGAATAACTCTTTCATAATAAAAAACATATGCAAACGCACCAAATAAAATTATAGCCGTAGCAAAAACGGAAACCATTGAAATGATCACTTTTTTCTTACGCATTTTTTTATTAATCTTTTTAAAAATAGAGGCTTTATTTTCTGCTGGAATATACAGTTTACGTTTCATTTTTTCATAAACCTTTTGGCATACTTCACAATGCTGTAAATGCTGGTCTACCATTTCTTTTGTATCTTGACTAACTACCTCATCAATATAAAGAGGTAAAACATCTTGAATAATTGTACACTTAACCTCTTTCATCATCCATCTCCTCCATATACTCGATAATTTGTTTCCTCGCTCTGTAATAGGTCACCCTTGCCCATCCTGCACTTTTTCCAAAAAGACTCCCTATTTTCTCAAATGATAATTCACCAAATGTGCGTAATGAAAAGACCTCCTTATATGGTTCATTCATCGAGTGAAGAAACTGATGAACTATGAAGGCATCTTCCTCATTCATCAAATGATTTACAATTTGCACTCCTATACCCGATTCTTTTTCTACATCTAAATCTATTTGCCGTTTATTTCTTTTGTAGTGAGAGAAATATGTATTTTTTGCTATTGTAAAAAGCCACGCTCGAATATCTTTAGACCCGTCGAAATTCTTGATTGCTTTTAACGCCTTAAAAAATGCTTCTTGCGTAATTTCTTCAGCTATATTCTCATCGCGACTTAATGATCTGATATACAAATAAACTTCTTTAAAGTATTCCTGATAGATATCCTCAAAGTCCACCCCTTTTCACCCCTTTCACTTATATAACTCCTCTAATTCAATTTCGTTACAAAGATATTTAAATAATTTACACTTTGAGCATTACATTTTTTTGTCAATCCCAAATGATTCAAGGCCAACTTAATCATAACTTATTTGAAATTTTGTAATACTAATCACCAAAAGCTTCTCTGTAACCAGGGACTTTTTGGTTTGATTCAATTCTATGTTTTCTTTAATTGTAACTATTTTTTAGTGTTTTTTGGGGATAACGTTCGCATTTTGAAAGTATGATAATTGAGGGGATTTTCTTATAGTATACGGAGAATATTTTAATAGGGCATGCGTTGCTATATCACTGTTTTTAGTGTTTTTATTCAAACGGTATACAAAGCTTGGTTAATGCCATTCTGTTCTCCCTACATTGAACAAGGAAAGCAAAAGGATTTACTCACACAATAATTCATAAGAACCGTAAATGCAGGTAATTCCACTGATAAAAGAAACGTCAAAGATATTGAGTTGTTCTTTGACGCTTCTACAAAAAATAACGTTGTGCTTACTTGTTATTCAACTTATATAACAAATTTCTTGATGAATATTTTAGACTATGACTTCTCATTAGAGATTTTTAATAAAAGAATATGAAGATTATTTTATAAGATAATCATCTTCAATAAAATGTTCAAAATCATCTTTAGGTAATTGGTTGATTCGAAGTTGAAACTGACCATATTTATCTACGGCTGTCTTCTCTGTAACCACTTTTGAAATTTTCTTTGGGATTTTTTAAAAATTCTTGATCCTTAAAATTGCAAAACCGCATTAAGCCAATCAGTCTAATCCATCATATACATCGGTCTTTGCCGATAAGGTTGAATCCTCCGCCAGGTACATCGTTACAATTCGGTTAAGTCGGTATTGATTGCAACGGCAATTTTGAGGATTATTATAAGTAATGGTAAATCAACAATAAATAGCCTCCATGCAAAAACTTACAAGGAGACTATTTATTTTCTTTTCCTAGTTCTTTTTCAAACCCTGTTTCTTCTTGATAAAGTATATTGTTTGAAAATAAATCAATAACATTTTTTAAAAAGGTGGTTATGTTTTCAAGCTGTCTATTATCTGGTAATCCTGGCTTAAGCGGAAAGGCTCCCACCGAGGGTACCAAGTAGTTCTGTTGGTATAAAATATTTGGTTGACGTACAAATACAGTTTCATTATCTACGGAATCTGGATAAAGGATGTAAACCCCCCTCGTCCCTAAAATTGCATCCCTATACGCATGGGCCGTGTGAATGTCATTTCTTAGATAATTTCCCTCTACAGGTTCCCCACTAATCATTTTTTCAAGCTTGTTATTGTCCAGCCTATATTTAGAGTCGAAATGTAACCAATGCTTTTGAAACTTATTTGTTATACTGATACTAATATCTGGATGAAAAAGCCCTTTATCATAGCTGCCTTCCCATAATTCATTATTTAATTGAACAAAGTTACGATTATAATATAGCTTGATGTCTAAAGCATTATAAACAAATTTTATACTGCTTTGAGCTGTTTTATTTAGATTAAGTTTATAACCTCTATCTGTTTTAGAAAGTAAACCCGATAGATTAATATCTTCTGAACCACAAATTTCCTTTAAAGTGTAGTAAATTTGAAAAAAACACCAATATTCATACAGTTCCGAAACAGGTCTTAAATCTCCATCTGCAACGTCAAATTCACTAATATTTGAGTTTAGCCGTATTCCAGAATCGAAATATTGTATTGCCTGAAGGAAATCTTTATAACCACTCTTTCTCTGTAATACCATTGAATTAGGTAGGTGAGTTAAAGTCCCGACTTGTCTAAAGAAAGGGTCTTGTAAAAATCCTTCAACTTTGTCTAAGGCACTTTCTAAAAACCATTTGCTATGTTCGAACTTTGAAGGTAATTGTTTTTGCAAATCAATAATTAGTTTTTCAATCTCTTCCAAAGAAAACTTAATAAATTGATTTTCTTTTGTATCAACTGTATTTTCAACTTCCTCTTTAAAGTATTCTAGTGGGACAAAGCCCCTACTTCTCTCGTTAAGATTATCTTTCTTCCATTTTAAATCGGTGGGATTGGTAGCCATACTGAATAAATCAAATGTACCTGGATAATTTACTTTTTCAATCTCATTTTCATAAGATAACCTTGAATGTGGATTTGATAAAATAGTTTGCAGTGCCAACGGTAAATTTCCTTCACTCATCAATCTTCTTAAATGTAAAAGGATAACTTGATAGGAATTATCGTAAAGTATGTTATCTAAATCCAGTGCGACTTCAGTAGGTTTATCCAATGATAATAGCAATTCGGTTTGAATTTCAGACAGCTGATTCAATAGTTCTTGAAAATCCTTTTCATAAGACATTTTATAACTTACAACTTCAATATCAAAAGAATCAGTTGAGACTTCCTCTTCAAAATAGAATTTAGAAACGCCAATAAAGTTTCTAAAGTTAATACTTGCGGATATATATGTATAACCATTCTGCTCATACCAAGTATCTGACGTATTGAATGTAATGTACTTTTTAAGTTTCAAGTTGGCTAGTGGATAAATAGGATTATCAAAAAATTGTTGCCTTTCCTTAATGACTTCTTTGGCAAGAGGTATAGCAATGATTACATCGTATTCCGTTTGTTCTTTTAAACAAATATCTCGAAAATAATCGGACTTCTCCTCCCGAACAAAGAGTGTTGGGATGGGGCTTGAACTTTTTTCCCGTTTGTACTCTTTATAAAATTCATATTTTGATTCATTAAACCTTTCTATTTCAGTCTTTTCCCCCACCGCTATCCCTTTACTGATTAAACTTAAATAAATCTTATTATTTCCCAGTGTTGTGGTGAATTTGAAAACAATTTTGCCTAATATAATCATCAGACAACAAACCCACTATAACCTGTTATTTGCAGAATTCTCTGCATAGCTATTAATTTACTGTGAGACTTTGGAAATCGTATGTTGCCATCTTCATTACAGAATTCGATTAACTCATTTAATACATGTGTTAACTGTTTTCTGTTCCCGTGAATTTTGGGAAGTATTTTTTGCATTAATATCTCGTCATATAAGGAATTAATTTCAGAAAGCCATTCGAGGTTAACATCAAATTTATCCTTCAATTCCTCTGCAACTACTATATAATCATTACACTCTTTCACAACTCTGTAACCAAATGGAAAACTATCTTCTAAAATTTCATACAACCCGTCTAATAATGAAATCAATTCGGGATGACTATCGGCAGGTTCTTCATCTAAAAGATAACTATAAATATCACCTATTGTCATCTTAACAAAATAAGCATTATTTGAAATTCCAAACGAAATAGATGGTTTTACTGAGTTTTTTTCAATAACAAATGCTCGATCTAATACTTTAGGAGAAAACATGTACGTTGTTTCATCTATATTGACAGTTCCTATAAAATAGACGTTATCTGATACGAATAACCCACCTTTGTCTATTGCCTGATTAATTAAGGGAATGTATTCATAATCATATTTAAATGTTTTTTTCAACAATTTTAATTCCTCCACATTTAACATGGGCTCTTTACCTAGATTAGGATGTTTTGCTGTTTCAATTAATGAAAGGAATCGAGAAAAATACATTTCAACATGGGATAAATTCATTTCATCAAAAATGACAAAGAACGGAACGCCCTCGTATTCACTTGAATTAGCTTTTAACAACAAATTAATTAGGGGCGTAGTTTCATAGGTCTCTCCATCTAATGAAAAAGGATTTCTATAGCCAATAAGGTGTTTTCCGTCTTTCCAGCCTGCTTCAACAGGAATGAATGTAATATTAAAGTTTTTATCCATTGTAGCCAACGGATTTAAGGTGGAGGCTAATTGTCTTATTCCATAAGTCTTTCCTGTTCCGCTTGGTCCAGTCAATATTAAAAACTGCTTCGCCTTTAAAGAAGTCAATAGATGGGTATCCACTGTTACAACTTCGTCAAAATTAATACTCTCTACGTCAGATGGCGCTGTATCTAAAGCTTCTCCTTCCAACCAAAGGATTAATTGTTCGATAGACAAGCTAAAGACTTTATGAAACTCATATTTTTTAATTTGTTCATAAAAATCCCTGGTGAATTCCGAGCTTGGTGTTTCAGCCCATCCAATTGCTTTTAATCTATCCAAAAGTAATTCTTTTACAAGTAAACCAACTTCACCATTCTTGTATAAAGGGGAAAGGTCATAAGGTACATCGTCGGAACGAGAATACTCCGCACTAGTTGCCTTCGATTCAATAAGTACTCCTCTAATATTCGTAAATGGTTTAACCGAACCAAAATCGGCTTTATGTAATATTCCCTTCATATTACTGGAAGATGACTGAATGAATACATTGATATAATTATGATGGCTAAATATAACAGCTATCATACAAAAATACCCAATGCTTGACGGGTATTCCTGAATCTCTTCCCAATAGGTTGGCAATGGTTCAATTAAACTTTCTACCCCGAGGGCACCTTTTAATTGAGGCTCATTAATAGCTCTTGGTAGGGTATATACCCCTTGGATATAATCTTCCAAATGATTGCCCTTTAGGATTTCAATCAAATTCACAATTCCATACTTTGTTTGTGAGGCATTGAGTCTACTTAACATTTCAGTCTCCTTTCACTTCCTATAAGGCTCAGGATAAAGTCTAAAGTATTATAACGTCAGTAATTTACTGTCTTCTACTTCTTTTATCATTTGACTCGGTTTCACATTAATTATTTTTGCAATGGCAAATACGGTATTAATTGTTGGCTTTCGCTTTCCTCTTTCCAACAAACTAATATAGGTTCTATCAAGACCACATTTGAGTGCCAAACCTTCTTGAGAAAGACCTGTCTTATTTCTATATTTCCTCAAAATCACTCCAAATTCCTCCTCTATGGTCATTAATACCCCCTCTTTTCGACATTGATAATACTTTGATTTTTATATAAATGTTACAAATAGTCCACGGACTATAGTAGTCATTTATTTTTATTAATAATATCAGTGTATTTCTATTGCTTTTTCTGTTGACTATAGTCATAATTGAATTGAGTATTTATATAATTCAAGTGCTTGGAATATTAGTCTAATTTGCCCTGT
The DNA here is from genome assembly GCF_037071985.1 of Pseudogracilibacillus sp. SE30717A. Lineage (NCBI taxonomy): Bacteria > Bacillati > Bacillota > Bacilli > Caryophanales > Bacillaceae > Pseudogracilibacillus > Pseudogracilibacillus sp. SE30717A. The sequence goes on from NZ_JAXHDF010000001.1 coordinate 515,125, forward strand.
TGGCTGCCATCAGTTGCAAATAGTCCTATTATACCGAGGGAATATTCAGAACTAATGTGATTTCAAGCACATGACATTATTAATTCATTATTATTATGATATACTAGCGCCATTGAATTTGAAACAAGGGAGCGATTGAAAATGACTACAAAAATAATAAATAGTGATATGAATCAACTCCCTCAATTACATACTGTCGAAAATATTCCGCATATAACTAAATATATGGGGTCGAAAAGAAGTATAATTGACTTTGTTATACAAGGAATTGAGGAAAGTTATTTAGGTGGCTATGTATGCGACCTTTTTGCTGGCTCTTCTGTACTCTCTGGATGCTTAAGAAATTCAGTACCAGTAATCTCCAATGATATTCAAGAATACTCAGCAATACTTGCTAATTTATATCTAAGTAATTACAACTGGGATGACTATCCAAATTTAATTGACGATATTATTCAACAAACAACTAAACGTGTTTTCGAGGCAAAAAGAAGATATCCTCATCTCAACTTTAGTTATGATAGAGAGTTTGATCTTGATTCATTCAACAGCTTAGAAAAACAACAACAAGATTTAATTGAATATGATTTTTCATCTCTAAAGTATCATTTATTTATTAAAAATTATTCTGGAACGTATTGGTCATATGAACAATGTTTGTGGATTGATTCATTTAGAGGTGTTGCTGATAATTATAAGAATACCCCTCTATTCTATCCTATTATTGCAAGCTTAATGTTTGCAATGTCCTATAATTCACAAAGCACAGGACACTATGCGCAATATAGGGATGCCAATACCATAGAGTCAATGAATTCTATTCTAATTTATAGACGCAAGGAGATACTACCTTTCTTCATACGAAAATTCAAAGAGTTTCAACATGTGCTAGGTAAGAACGATTTAAATCACAAAGTCGTTTCAATGGACTATAGGGACTGTTTAGATATGATTGAAAAAAATACAACCGTTTATGCAGACCCTCCATACTGCTTTGTACACTATTCACGCTTTTACCATGCTTTGGAAACTTTAGTTAAGTATGACTATCCAGATGTTAGGTTTAAAGGCAGATACCGAACCGATAGACATCAATCGCCATTCTGTATCCAAACCAAAGTGAGAGATGCATTTAGGCAGATGTTTATTCGAATTAAGAAAAAAGATTCAAATCTTGTTTTAAGCTATAGCAATACTGGAATGATAAGTCTTGATGAGTTGGAAAAAATTGCTCACGAATCATTTGGTGCAAATTACAGCATCACTATTCGGACTCAAGAGCATCTTCATAGTACAATGGGAAGAAAAGAAGATAAAAATCGAACAGTTCAAGAAGCTATAGTTCTTGTAAGAAAGAAAAACTAAATCAAATTTGATATAAGTTATTATAATACGTTCGGTACTGCACCCTAAAGTTAGAGTTTAAAATTAACTTTAGGGGTATTTTGGATGGAAAAATTTAGTGATGAATATAAATTAAGAGTTGTGAATGAGTATCTGGAAGTTATCTTGGGGTACAATCTGTTGGCAAAGAAGTATGTTTCCAAGCCAATCTATAATTGAAAATTGGATTCGCTCCTTAGGCAAGACAGTGTAAGAGTAACTAGCATTGAACAGCTTACCTATTCCATTAACGTCAAAGATCCCAACGACTTTTACCTAATGGAATGATGGAACTAAACTTTTCACATTAAAAAACCTCATGATTTTTGACAATCATGAGGCCACCATTTCTTTACTCTTTAATCAAAAACGGGCCCAGATTCATTATAATCTAAGAATTTAAATGTTTTAGTATTCAAAAATCTGAATTTCTTTGTCATAAGTCTAAATATTTTCTCGTCATGTGTGCTCATTATTACTTGTTTATTTAGAGTTAATGTTATTTCCTCGGATGAAATACTTCTTAGTATATCAATAAATGCTAAAATGTTTATATCATCCATACTTTGGACTGGATCATCTAGAAGTATTGTACTTAAACGAGTACATTGCTGTCGTAATGCAAGAGCAAAAAATATACTAATTGCCACTACGTTCATTTGAGCAGTACTAAACGTAAAGGTAGGATTAATTTCACAAGAACTTTGATCTTCTCTATAACATTTTATTTGCAACACATTATTACCACTATTATTGGTACCCAATTCGAGTTTTATATTAGTAAAGTATGGGTGAGGATATATCCTTTTATATATATTGTTAATCAAATACTCATTCTCTTTTAATATCGAACTATTCATTTCTTCTATCACCTTTTCAGATGATTCCATTATATTTTCTAGCCTCTCTATAACTTTAACATGGTTATCTCTTTCATTTTCCAGGTTGTTTTTTAAAGAATTTAGCCTATTAAATTCCTTATAATCTTTATTATTGACTACTGACTGTAATAATTTATTTAATTTGTTTAATGTAATTTCCATATCTGTTTTTGTATTTCCATAATTGTTTAAATTACCAGATACAAGGTTTAATTTATTTAAAATGTCTTCTTCAATATCTTCAATGTTTAAGGAAGTCAGTTTACTCTCAAATTTCCTAACATTCTCCTCTAAACTGGTCAAGCGATTTTTAGTACTTTCAATACCTTCATCAATCTGAATATTCATTTCTAGTTGCTTCTTACTAATAAGACTGATGTTATTTTCGATTTCGTTTAGTAATTGCTCACTTTCTTTTGATAAACCAATCTTATCTATAACACTTATATAATTAGAATGTAATTGGCGGTTATTCTCAAATTGTTTAATAGAATTATTATATTCTTGTAAATCATTGTTATAGTTTACTTTATTATAGGATAATTGAGATGCTGCTTGCTTTAACACTTCTGATATTTGATCTTTTATTCTATCTGAAGTTGTATGAATCATACTTAAAAAATGATCAATTTTATTTTCTAGTTTTAGGATATTTTTGTTGATTTCATCAATTCTATTTATATTACTTTTAATTTCTCCATCTTCTACAGATAGTACTCCATCAATTTTATTTAATAGTTCATCACTTTTAAACTCTGTCCCACATACTGGACAGTCTATTTCTTCGTTGTAACTATGATTTTTCACAGCTAATATATGATCACGAGATATTTTTAGTATGTCTCTATATTTTTTGTCAATCGTTAATAACGAATCATTTTGTTTGTCTAGACGCTTTCGTTCATTTTCCAATCCTTCCTTATCCGTTAAGATAGTTTCAACGACTGTGATAGTTCTTAGAACTATCTGATTTAATTCTAGGAATGCCTCATCTACTATTCTAATAAAAGGACTTAATTTACTTTCTTCCTTTGGTAAAAATGACTTTGCGAACTGCTCTCTTTCAGACGTTAAGCTTTTTAAATTATATAATTTATTAATAAACTCATCTTTACTAGAAAGGATATTCGATAAATTCCTTAAATCGTTTTTTGTAATACTGGTGAAAGATTCATTTTCACTTATCAATTTAGATAAACCTTGTAAAAGGTTATTTTTTTGTTCTAGGTTTTGTGTTAGTTCATGTTGCTTTTTTGAAAATTCTTTATATCTATCAAAATATTCAAGTAAATAAATCAAATTACGTTTTTCATCTAATATTGGTATTGCTTTTTGAATATTTTTAATATCAAATTTATTACTTTTGTAAGTTTCTTTTTTTGAATTAATCTCCTCTAAATTGTTTTTTTCATTCTTGAGGGTATTAATTGATAATTCAATTTTATCTATTGCCACAGAGATTTTACGAGTGAGATCATTGATCAATTTTATAAGTTGCTCTTCATCAATTAATTCATTTGATACTTTAAACTCATCTAATGACAAATCTTTCAGTATGACATTGCTGTTATACTTTAGAATGATATCATCAATAAAGTCTTTTATATTTGTAAATCCATCAATATTGATACTCTGTTGATTGCTGATCCTGTCCTTCAATAAATTAATATTTGGAATAACCTTGTTCAATTTTTCATCAATAAATTTTATCTTGTCATTTGTTTCCTTTCTTATACTGTCGATTTGTTTATTATATTTCTGGAACCTACTTGTTCCAAGTAAAGATGATATTTGATTATACCTATCAGGACCTTTAAGTCCTTGAACAAAATATTTTAATTTGTCTTGTGTTAAAAGGTGAAACTGTGAAAAGACATTTTGAAAATCTAATTTATCTCTCCAGTCTTCTTGTATTAATAACTCATTTAGTTTATTCATTGCGTCATTATTATAAAGTGGTTCAAAGTCTGGTCCATATAAAATTAGTTTGGACTTATTCGAACCATAATCTGTATTTTTAGCTTCAAAATTTGTGGCTTCTCTATAAATTATGTACTTTTTATCGTCTTCTATTAGTTCTATTGTTACCTTAGCAGGTAATTCATATGGTTGATAGTTTATAAAATGATTTTTACTTTTTTCTTCATTTGGTTCTTCAAATCGAAATAGTTTTCCAGTAAAACCCCATTCCACAGCATCAAAAAATGATGTCTTACCAAACCCATTAGAACCAGATAAAACCGTGAAGTCAGAGCCTTTACTAAAATCAAAGACCTTAGGCTCTCTATAACCTCTAAAATGATCTATTACTAGTTTAGATAATCTAACATCTTTCATACTATTAATCTCCTTTAAGCTTCTCAATTAATTCATTTTTATTGGAGAAAATATCCCTTAAAACTTTATTCGAAAGAATTTCCCCGTTGAAGTTTACCTTTTTTCTTAATTCTTCGAAGAATTGATCATCAGTTATTAAATTATTCAACTTATCCAACTCATAGAATTTTGAAGTCAATGGTAATTTCAAATTCATATTTTCTAATTGCTCTTCCTTTGAACGTGCTTTGATAATATATTTCTTACAACAAAATCTATCTTTCTCAATGTGATGATACTCATCAATACTTAAATCATCTGTTCCAATATATATTAATAAATAGTAGATATCCCATCTAATATCTACCCTCGAATATAGTTCATTTTGAATATAAAGAGCTATATCTTTATCTTGTGCTATCTCCCATTCATTAAATAGCTCATATTTCTCGCTAAATACTTTACATACAAAGATAAATTTTTCTTTTTGTTCATCAATAAAATAGCAATCAATATAATTAAATTTTGGATCAATTACTTTTTCCATATTAAAACTACTAAAAAAATCACTAATGTTTGAATATACATTAAATGCCCTCAACACGATCCCCACCTAAAACATTATTTAATTGTGTTATTAGCTCTTTTATCGTTTCCTTTGTTTGGAAGTTAAATGCAAACTCACAATGATAATTAAAATTGTATTTATTTTTTAAATTATAAAATTCTTCCTTTCCCTCAGCTGACTCCATATTTACATCTGAAATTTCTGCAATAATGTATTTAAAATCAACATTTGCAGATCCAAGTCCTTGTAAACAATTTTGTGCAGCTACATTCCCTATTATTACGCTATCTATTTTGCTTATATCAACATCTGGCTCATTAAAATACTTAAGTAATTTTAAAATAACTAAATTGTATTCACTTCTCTCAACAGTATGAAGGTATGCTAGATGCCTATCTTCATTTAATAGTACAGCCTGCCCCTTTTTATCCATTAATTTTAAGTCAGGATAAATAAATGAAATTAAACTAAGGTTAATAATAATGTTTTTAATAGTTTCTTTATTATCAATAAATTTAATATCTTGAGGGTCTTGAAAAAGAGTAAGAAAAGGTACTTTAATACTGGAAATAATTCTTTTAAACTCTTCTTCACCTAAATCCCTTATCTGCTTTAAAATAATCTCAACTTTTCTCATAAGTTGTTGTTTTACATCTGTAGATTTAATTCCATCGATGTTGTTTATATCCTCATATATAAGTTGCAAAAATTCAATAAATGGTAAATCCTTAGACATAAGAAGTTTTTCAACTTCTGCAATGGAAACAACCTTATTGACTGTAAAAAACTTATCTACGAGATAATCATATTTATCAATTAGTAAATTCAAATCAGTTCCTGTTATTTTTTCTATTTTTAAGTTTTTCAAGACATCTAATAGTTGAGGTTTGATAGTTCCTAATTTTAACCCCTCAAATTTTTTATACTTTGATAATACTTCAGCTGTCCAAGTATCTAAATCAACTTCATTTTCAATAGTTGTATTAAAGTTATCTAATAATGTGATTGCAGGACCTGTAAAATCACTAGAAACTACATAGTAATACGTAAAATTATTAATATCCGTGATAATCGAGTTATCAACCAGGTAGTGAATTGTGAACTTTATTATTTCTTTTGCCACGTTTGATTTGTCTAGCTTTTCTCCATATCTTTTACATTGTATTACACCTGTATATTTTTCATTAAGTTGTAAAGTACAATCACGTCCTTTTTCCCCTACTCCAGGCATTAAGGTAATACGATTATGCCTTTCGCTATAAATCTTAATATTTCTGATTTCTTCCTTAAAAATGTAATAAGTTAGGATTTCAAATAATCTATCATCCAGTTTTTCAAAAGGATAGCTATCATCACTATATGCTTTTGGTTTTTCCCCTAGTCCTAATTCTATCGTCATTTGATTTTCTGTTATTTTTACCATTATATACACTCCAGATATTTATTAGCATATCTTTATTATACATATTTTCCCATGGATATTCATTAGCTTGTAGTTTACCAGCATTACTTGCTGTTAATTACAATAAAAAAAGGACGATAACCATCATCCTCTGATTTATCCAATTTATTTAGTGAATTAAATTAAAAACCACTATATCTTTTGAATAGTTTCAATTAGGCTCTTTCTATAAAAAAACGGTTTTAGGTAATTTACTATTATCTTAATTTCTGATTTATTTAGATAGCTTGTGTAATCTCTTAAAATAATTACAAGGCACCTTAAAATATTATCAATAAAAAAACCACTCTTGATTGAGTATTCTATTTTAGGAACATAGCTCATAATTTCAAAGTAAATCTGATCTTTTGTTTCACCATTCGTAAAACCTATTTTTGAATTAATATACTTATAGTCTATTTCATCACTTCTTTTAATAATTAAAGCTAAAGCCTCAAATAAATTTTTAAAATGATCTTTTTTAAAGACAATCGATTCACTATAGCTATTAAAAAACATCTGTAAGTTATCTACTACTTGTAATAACTGCTGTTGATTTTGTGTACTCTCTATGTCAATGGTTGTTTCTATTTTTCCTGAACTTATAAAATCCTCTATATTGAAGTTCTTTATAAAATTCTCATATTGGTTTTCAGTTGTTTTTTTGTTTAGAAAAATTTTATTGGTTTTTGAATAATTAGTGTATACAACCCAAGGAATAAATTCTGTTGATAACCAATCGTAAACTGTAAGAGCATCCCACATTTTTCTTTCATTTATATTATCCAATGAATTATTATAATCTATCGACATGTGAGGTTCCCATACAATCCACAAATAATTATCCGGTTCTGTTAGTTGCATCATAAAATTTTCATCTTGCTCAGGTTCCAAGAAAGCATGGTACCCTTCATCAAAACGATTTGTTTCCTTTTTACTATAAATTTTAATAAAAAATTTATTCTTATCAAAAATATGCCAATTTGTATCACCATTTTCATAGTCATGCTTATTAATGAATTCAATCATGAGATTCCAAAGTTTTCGACTGATTTTCATCAAACGATACTTTGATGAATATGGTGATTTATTAAAATAAAACGTCCCAATTTTTTGTTCAATTACCTGGTGTGCATTTAAGTAATATTCCGAAAAACTATCTACTAAATTACAAAGTTGCTTAAGTTCACTAATTGTAACTGGGAATCTATTATTTCCCAATTGGATAAAGTAAACATCTTTATTCGAAATATCGTTCCCAACTATAAAGTACCTTAATTTATGTTCAGGCTCAGTGTACAAACCTTGAAATAACTCTTTCATTATTTGTTTGTGGTTCATTGTAATCATACATTCTCTTATCTTTAGACTTCGGAAGGTTATTAAACATGAGCCTTCTCTTTCAGGATAACTTGGTAAAAAAGCCTCTAATTTTATCCTTTCAGTACTTTGTTTATAACTCCTTCCATCTATTACCTTTTCGTTTTTAAAAACATTCTTATCTTCAGTAACAAAGTCAAATACCTGTTCCTTTTTAAAATCATCCGAAAGGAGAACGTATGATCTCACCTCTTCTATACTTTTACTTATATTCTTTCTTTGTTTAAAATTATTGACTTCACTAATTATTTTTGGTGCTTTCTTTTTAGCTAGTTCTAATAGTGTTAAAGCAAATGTTCTGTCTAATAAATCATTCCCTTTTTGCCTATTCAATCGGAATTTTGCAGGAACTAAATTATATATACTGTCAATTTCAAAATTAGTAGCATCTATTCCTAACACATCCAGGTAGCTTCTAAATTTGTTCTTATTTTTCATTAAACTTTGTGGAATTATATGATCTACTGTAAGATTCTCAAAGTCTAATGGCTGTCCACTATATACACATTTTTCATTATACGCTTTTAATATTGCACGTCTAAAAGCCATGTCATTTAATCTTACTTTCATCTCAAAGTTCCTTAATATTTATTTTTTTAAAACAGAAAATGTATAGTATAATTATACCATTTTATAAAAATATTATATTAATTAATAAATACTACTTGTAATTTATTAGCTCAATATTCTTGAATTTATTATTTTTTCTCAAGGTTCAATTCCCGACTTTATTTCAAAGACTTTAACCTCTTTATTTCAATAGTAAATTCTTTTCTTAGTTTTACCATCATTTGTGGTACGGTTCCCCTTTCTGTATCTTAAACGCTCGGTACACTTGCTCCAACAATATCAATTTCATCATTTGATGTGGGAAGGTCATTTTTGAAAAGGACATCTTCTGATTTGCTCGTTTCAATACTTCTTCACTGAGTCCGTTTGAACCTCCAATTACAAACGTCACTTGATTCTTTCCTTGGAAGCTCAAATTTTCTAGTTCTTTAGAAAACTGTTCAGACGACCAACTTACGCCTGCTATATCCAATGCAATCACATAATGATGCTCTTTAATTTTGTCTAAAATTCGTTGGCCTTCTTTATTCTTGATAGCTTGTAACTCTTTTTCACTTAAGTTTTCGGGAGCTTGTTCATCGGATAATTCAAGGAAAGTTAGTCTGCAATATGTTTGTAGTCGTTTTTGAAATTCTTGAATTCCTAGTTTAAGATATTTTTCTTTTATTTTGCCTACGGAGATAATATGTATATTCATAGAGGAAGCTCCTTTTAACATGTCTTATTTGCGATTTGTCTATGACTTCAAGCATAATTATTATAGCAGGATTTGGTAAATAAATGGAAAGGAATGGTCTCTCCTTGAAAACAGTCATTGCTCCTGATTCATTCAAAGAAAGCATGAGTGCTCCGTCTGTTGCGGCTGCAGTAGAAAGAGGCATCCTAAAAGTAGATAAGAACACGGAAACTATCAAAGTTCCGCTTGCGGATGGCGGTGAAGGAACGATGGAGGCGCTCGTAGATAGTTTGGACGGTACATTTATGACCCATACGGTGACAGGTCCTTTGGGCGAAAAAATTCAGGCAAGATACGGGTTAATTGAGCAAGAGATGGCAGTCATGGACATTGCAGAAGTAGTAGGGTTTCACCTTATCCCGAAAGAGAAACGGAATCCGCTTCATACAACAACATACGGGATTGGCGAACTAATTTTGCATGCGTTGGATCAAGGTGTAAGTAAGTTTATTATTGGTCTCGGTGGAAGTGGCACGAATGATGGCGGAATTGGAATGGCTCAAGCATTGGGAGCGGAAATTACGGATAAGGACGGCAATGATGTTCCGTTTGGTGGGGAAGGACTTTCAAAGATTCATCGTATTTCAATGACTCAAATGGACGAGCGGCTTGGTGCATGTACATTTAATATCGCGTGCGATGTGAAAAATCCATTAACCGGACCAAAGGGTGCTTCGTATACATATGGACCACAAAAAGGGGCCGACCCGGAGATGGTTTCCTTGCTGGATGTCGGAATGAAAAACTATGAAGAAATTCTCAAGAGGGATATACGTGTAGATGTGTCACAAATAGAAGGGGCAGGAGCAGCAGGTGGGCTTGGAACGGCATGTATTGCATTTTTAAATGGGAAAATGCGGCCTGGAATTGAGCTTGTAACCGAAGTGACCAACCTTGAAGCCCATATAAAAGATGCTGATCTTGTTATCACTGGGGAAGGAAAAATCGATGATCAGACATTGTACGGAAAAACACCGGTCGGGGTGGCGGCAATTGCTAAAAAGTATGGTGTGCCAGTCATTGTCATTACCGGCGCAAATCATGTAACATCATCAAAGATTTATGAAACAGGGATTAATGCGATCTTCAGTATTACAGATGGCCCTATCGGTTTGGATGAGGCGATGGAGCGCGGAGAACAATTAACAGAAAAGCTTGCTGAAAATATCATACGATTTTATATGAAGTGTAGGAAGTGAAGTTACTAAAACACCCTTCCTGATTTACTCGTTAATTAAAGAAAGACATAATTTTGTCGAAATTAGCTAGGAGGGTACATACCGCTGATTATGAATGACGGTTAAAGTTAGTGATAAGTAGAAATACTGATACTAAAAGGTGGAATGTAGTATAATTATTAATACATTCGAATAAGGTAGAATGCATGATTATGTCTATATCTTTCTGTGAAAAATGGACTGTTATACCTTAAGCGGAAGAAACCTACGAAGACTCCTACGGGAAAAGCAACAACTGAAAATCCTTATAGCGACACGGAAGTGAAGCTATAAAAGTTGAAGTGTTGCCCGTGGAAAGCAAAGTAGGTTTCTGGAGCGATGTTAAATACAATTACACATAAGTAAAGACACTACCGAATGCATCATGTAAGTTGTAAAATTAAGGTGAGGATAAAAAGTGGAAAAGTCAATTGTCATTAAAGATATTGTACGCGCTTTCGCTTTGGAAGTGCTATATGGAGAGGAAAAGTTAGATCAATTAATTAAACAGTCGAATGCCAGAAGGCCTGGACTGGAATTTAATAAGTATCTCGATTTTTTCCCAAAAGAGCATGTATTTGTACTGGGAGAAAATGAGATTAAATATTTACATTCTTTGTCTGATGAAGAAAGAGATATTCGGGTAGAGAACGTGGTGAAATATAACCCGCCATGTATTATTGTGACGGATGGACAAGAGGGGTTAAAATATTTAACAAAATATTGTAAAGCAAAAGAAATCCCATTACTGCGTACGAATGATTTAAATTATGAATTTATCCGTAAAATCGATGCTTATTTAATTAAACGGCTTGCTCCTGAAATTGCGATCCATGGAGTATGTGTCAATGTATCAGGGATAGGTGTTTTATTACGAGGTGATTCAGGTGTCGGTAAAAGTGAAACGGCTCATTCCTTACTTGGTCGTGGCCATCGCTTAGTAGCTGATGACATTGTTGTGTTGAAAAAGCTGAGTCCGCAAACATTGCTTGGAACGCATAATGTAACGAATAAAGAATTGCTTTCGCTTCGCAGCATTGGTTTATTAAATGTTGTTCGGATGTACGGTCGAAAAGCTTTTCAGGATGAGTCGAGAATTGCTTTAGATATTGAGTTAACCAAATGGAAAGGTGACTCTTTATATAATGATTTAGAGGTAGAAACGAAATTTACTACGTATATGGATGTAGAAATTCCATATATTCAAATTCAGTTAAAGCCTGGGCGAGATGTCGTTGGTCTCATTGAAGCGGCTGTAAATAATTTTTATTTAAAACAGCAAGGTTATAGTGCGGCAGAAGAATTTATTAAGCGAATTGAGAAGGAAGCGGGACAGGATAAAGGCAATTAGTTCCGATGTTTTTTATAACTGTTTAATCTCTTCAATCAGTTCATTTTACACATGAAATAAGCTATAATAGATAGGGAAACAGTAGAAGGGAACATGTCGGATGAGTTATCAAGCATTATATCGCGTTTGGAGACCTCGTACCTTTAAAGACGTTGTTGGTCAATCGCATATTACCCAAACATTACAAAATGCTATATCGAATGGAAAGTTTTCGCATGCCTACCTTTTTTCTGGCCCTCGTGGTACCGGAAAAACGAGTGCTGCGAAAATTTTTGCGCAGACGATCAACTGTGAAAAGATGCCAACGAGAGAACCATGTAATGAATGTGCTGCATGTCGTGGAATTTTGGACGGCTCTATTTCGGACGTCATTGAAATTGATGCTGCTTCAAATACGAGTGTAGATGACATTCGTAGTATCCGTGATAAAGTGAAATATGCTTCCAGTTCTGTCCCGTATAAAGTGTATATTATCGATGAAGTTCATATGATTTCGGTAAATGCGTTTAATGCGTTATTAAAGACATTGGAAGAACCTCCCGGACATGTTGTTTTTATTTTGGCGACAACGGAACCTCATAAGATTCCACTCACGATTATTTCAAGATGCCAACGTTTCGATTTTAAATCCATTAGCAATAAAGTCATTATGGATAGGCTAAAAGAAATTATGGACCATGAAGAGATTGACATTGCAACGGAAGCACTAGAAGCTGTAGCTCTTACTGCAGAAGGTGGAATGCGTGATGCATTAAGTATTTTGGATCAGACAATCTCGTATAGTAATGGAAAAATTGAAATCGATGATGTTCTTGCTGTAACCGGCGGAGTTTCGCAACATATTTTATCTGATATTGCGATGGCGATGTATGAGCAAGATATAAAAAAAACGTTGCAGCTCTTTGATGATCTCGTTCAACATGGAAAAGATCCAAGTCGCTTTGTCTTTGATTTTATTTATTTTTTACGAGATGTTCTATTTTACAAAACAACTTCGGAACTTGCAGAATACTTAGAAAGAGCAATCGTTACAGAGGAGTTTAGCACATTAACAAAAACGATCGATTCGGAATGGATTCAAGAAGCAATTGTCCAATTAACAGAATGTGAACAACAAATTAAATGGACAAATAGCCCGAAAGTTTTTGTTGAAATTGCTATTTTAACGATTACAAATCGACATTTTAACAAAGTTGTTCAATCCGTACAGCAAGCAAATGCTCCAGAGGTAACCGAGTTAATCAACCGAGTCAATGAGTTAGAGAAGAAGTTGAAAAAGCTTGAACAAGCTCCTGCCCCTTCAGAACAAGCTTCAACGGGAAGAAGAAGGGAAACGCAAAGGAGCAGGAAAAAAACATTTGATATTCCTCATGAAAGAATTCGGATGGTGTTGGATCAGGCGGAAAAATCTGCTTTACAACATGTTCAATCAAAATGGGCAAGCTTTTTGGAACAACTTAAACAGACAAACGCTCCTGCACATGCTACCATTCAGGATAGTAAGCCGGTAGCAGCATCTAAAGAGGCAGTTATTGTAGGTTTTAAATATGAAATTCACTGTTCGTTATTTCTCGAACATAAAGAGATGATCGAGTCCATTTTAGCGAATATCATGGCTAGCCATTTACCGATTATTCCGATCCCTGAAGAAGATTGGTACACGGTCCGTTCAGAATATATTAACAAACAGGAAGAGTCTGAAGAAAAGCAAGACTCGGGAGATGCTCCGATTGTAGAGGAAGCAAGAAAATTATTTGGAGACGAACTATTAGAAATACGTGATTAGATCTAACATAAATAAGGAATACCATTCATATATTTTAAGGAGGAGTTACTTATGAAAGGCATGGGCAACATGGGAAATATGATGAAACAAATGCAGAAAATGCAAAAGAAAATGATGAAAGCACAAGAAGAGCTATTGGCAATGGAATTTGAAGCTTCTGTTGGTGGCGGTATGGTTACTGTAATTGCAGATGGTAGCAGAAAAATTTTAGACGTTCAAATAAAAGAGGAAGTTGTAGATCCAGATGATGTTGATATGTTGCAAGATTTAATTTTAGCAGCAATTAATGAAGTAATGACACAGATTGAAGAAAAGACAGAGCAAACGATGGGGCAGTTTACAAAAGGATTAAATATGCCGGGCATGTTTTAATCAATGTAAACGCCTTGGGAGGCTAGAAAATGTACTATCCAGAACCGATATCAAAATTAATTGATAGTTTTACAAAATTGCCAGGAATTGGACCGAAGACGGCTGTCCGTCTGGCTTTTTTTGTGATTGAGATGAATGACGATGATGTGGTTGACTTTGCAAAAGCATTAGTTAGCGCAAAGCGGGAATTAAATCATTGTGCCATCTGTGGACATATAACAGATCAGGAAACGTGTGCAATTTGTCAAGATCATACACGAGATGAGTCCATTATCTGTGTGGTAGAAGATTCAAAAGACGTGATCGCTATGGAAAAGATGCGAGAGTTTAATGGAAAATACCACGTATTACATGGGTCCATCTCACCTATGGATGGAATTGGGCCTGAGGATATTAATGTGCCAAGTCTCATCAAACGATTAAAAGAAAATGACGTAAAAGAAATTATCCTCGCCACAAATCCAAATATTGAAGGGGAAGCGACGGCCATGTATATTTCACGTCTCGTGAAGCCATCGGGTATTAAAGCAACAAGAATTGCCCATGGGCTCCCAGTTGGAGGAGATTTGGAATATGCGGATGAAGTTACATTAGCGAAATCATTGGAAGGTCGACGAGAACTATAAATAAATAGAGAACAAAACGGGTATTTAGGTTTTAAGTAGAGAATAAGATGAAGCCCGAATACCTACTAAAAACTAATTTATATAGGGTGAAATTATGAAGAAAAGAAAAAAACAAAGAGAGGTCGATCGTCAGTTACTGGATAGCATTTTCTATGCGGAAGCCGAATGGAAAAAGCTGCAAAATATTATTGAAAATAGTATTGAACCTGTACAAGAAAGCCAGCAAAAACTACAACTTGCAGAGGCTAAGTATATGTTTCTTTTAAGAGAAGCAAAGCATCGAAAAATTAGTGTGTTAAGATACTAACAAGTTTTTGTAAGTAGACAACTTCTGTTTCTCAGTTCTATTTTTTATCTTTCATTCATAAAAACTAATAAAGATAAAAAAGGAGTTGAAGAAACATGGATCCCATCATGATAGTAGTTGGAGTACTAGCATTAGTAGTCATGGTCTTTATATTTCGATCTCCAGCGAAGACGATGCGCCTGCTCGGCACAGGTACGATTCGATTGACGATAGGAGTATTGTTTTTGTTTTTCTTTAATGTATTTGGGGGCTCAATTGGTTTGCATATCCCCATTAATGTTTTTACAGTGCTTGTAAGTAGTATACTAGGATTATTTGGTGTAACGTCCTTGGCAGCTATTCATATATTTATACTGTAAGAGGATGTTCAAAAAGGTCGGTAAAGATGACACTGCGAATTTCTTCGTAGGCTTGTTTCTCCGCCGCTCATGTATCTAAATGCATACATTCCGCTGCTCGAAGCTTCGCTGCCTTGGATTTTCGACGCACAGGATGTGCTAGTGTCGACGTTGCTGACAGGACGTCAGCGCATTTAGCCGACGTGGTCCTTTTTATCCTCCTTTTTGAACACAGACTATAACAGTTGTATAATTTTCGTTAGATTAGGAGAGACTATCTACTAAACTAACGATAGAGGTGGATAGTATGGGACAATGTGCGATTTGTGAAGAGAAAAAAGCTGATGGGATTCACTTATATACGTTATTTATTTGTACTCAATGCGAATATAATATTATTCATACCGATGTACGGGAAGAGAAATATCGTTATTATGTTCAAAAATTAAAAAATATGAATCAACCATCACTTTTTTCATAGAAAACTTACATGTAAATAGTAAAAAGCGCAAGAGCTGTTTTTCTTTCATTAGAGACAATGCTTCTTGCGCTATTCTTTTTTCTTGCAATCATGTTTTTTACGTATAAAATATATGGATAAACCAGATGTACAAAATTTCCAATTTTCCTAACCATCTCTACCAAGCTCAAATAATAGTAACTCCAAAGATGATAAATCACCACTTAATATGTTGGAATAAAATTACAACTTATGAATAAAGTTATGTGAACATTTAAATATAGGTGGGAAGCATGATACAATAGAGGTAAGATTGGTTTTTACTTATATGCATTTTTGGTATTATTATGATTAGGTAATGAATAAGTTGATTGTGGCAAACATACCTTACATCAAGAGAATGAAAACATAAGGAAGTCTCCCTCTCTTTTCCCTTAACAGGACCAGCTTATTCAGAATAATAATTTTAAATTGAAACAGATGACATCAAAGGAGAAAAGATCATGAAGGGATTTTTTATCACCGTGGAAGGTGGAGAAGGTGCTGGAAAAACAACAGTCCTTGACCATCTTTTTGAGAAATTAACAGCACAAGGGTATGATGTCCTTTTAACGAGAGAGCCAGGTGGTATTTCTATATCAGAGCAAATTAGAGAAATTATCCTTCATCCCGATCATACGGAGATGGAAAAAAGGACGGAAGCTCTCCTTTATGCGGCAGCTCGCAGACAGCATTTGATTGAAAAGGTCATTCCTGCATTGAATGAAGGAAAAATTGTTCTTTGCGATCGTTTTATTGATAGCAGTCTCGCATATCAAGGCTATGCCCGCGACATAGGAATTGATGAAGTATTTTCCATCAATAAATTTGCCATTGAAGGATGTATGCCATCGTTAACGCTTTATTTTGATATACGTCCGGAAGTTGGATTAAAACGAATAGCATTAAATCGTAACCGAGAACAAAATAGACTTGATTTAGAAGCAATTGAATTTCATCAAAAGGTATATGAAGGGTATCATATGTTATTGAAGAAGTTTCCTGAACGTATGATACGAATTGATGCAGAGCAACATATAGATCAGGTTACAGATAATGCATTTACCTATATTATTTCTCATATTAAAAAGGAGGAAAAGTAATGAAACTAATTATTGCTGTTGTTCAAGACAAAGATTCAAATCGGTTAATTAATGCGCTAAGTCATGAGAATTTTCAAACGACAAAATTAGCAACTACTGGTGGGTTTTTAAAAGAAGGGAATACGACACTGATGATTGGTTGCCAAGATGAACATATTGACGAGGCATTAAAGATTATTAAAGAAAATTGTTCACAGAGAGAACAGATGGTTGCACCAATATCTCCAATGGGTGGAAATGCAGATTCTTATATTCCTAAGCCAGTAAAAGTTGAAGTAGGTGGCGCAACAGTTTTCATTTTACCAATCGAATCATTTTTTCGCTTTTAACTAGTTAAAAAGGGGTTTCAATATGAAAATAGGGCAAGAAATTAATTCAAAGATAGAACAAAAGCCCTTCAAGAAAATAGCTGAAGGGAAAAATAATTTCGAACAATTTGTTCGAACAGAATCTCATAAAATCAAACAAGAAGAATTAGCAGGTTTAATAAAAGATATTACAGAACAGGGGGAAAAAATTGCCCGATTTCGCTCGTTTAAAGACTTAGCAAAGTTTAAAAGAATGATTAAACAATTTTTACAAGAGACAGTATATAATGGCTTGTCTTTGAATGAATCAAGAAGTTTTAATTCAACTAATTATAGCCATAAATTAACAACCGTTCAGGAAGTGGATGAAAAATTAATCCAACTGACAGAAGATGTTATCGATCAAGAGAAGAAGACAGTTGATTTATTAGGCTTAATTGGTGAAATTCGAGGTTTATTAATTAATATAACTACATGATAAGGATGTCATCGTTATGCAAACATGGGCGGAGTTAAGTAAAGTTCAGCCTTTAGCAAGTAAAATAATGATTAATAGCTTTCAAAAAAACCGCGTTTCCCATGCATATCTTATTCAAGGATCGCGTGGAACGGGTAAAAAACAACTGGCAAATTTAATAGCGATGACTCTTTTTTGTGAGAATAAAAACGATTTAGAACCATGTCAAAATTGTCATATGTGTAAGCGGGTTTTATCACGAAACCACCCTGATGTACATTGGGTTGAACCTGATGGAAAATCAATCAAAAATGAACAAATTGAAATGTTAAGAAAAGAATTTTCTTATACAGGAATGGAATCATCTAAAAAAATATATATTATTCATCCGGCAGAATCTTTAACGGTAAATGCGGCAAATCGCATTTTGAAATTTCTTGAAGAACCTACGATTGAAATAACAGCTCTTTTATTGACAGATAACGGACATGGAATTTTACCTACGATTCGTTCCAGATGTCAACAAATTGACTTAAAACCCTTGGATGAGAAGATGTTTCAAAAAAAGTTAATGAATGTAGAGGGTTTACTAATTAACGAAAATAATGCACGGCTACTAAGTGCTTTAACAAATAATATAGATGAAGCAATTGAACTTCATAAAGAAGAAAAGATTTATAGGTTTAGAGATATAATTGAACAATTTATATATATGTTAATTTCTAATTACGAACAAAGATATCTATTTATTCATCAAAAATGGATACCTGAGATGAAAGATAAACAGGATCAGGAACTAGGACTGGATTTAATGTTATTAGCGTTTAGAGATATAGCCAATACGCAAATAGGACGGTCAAGCCCGACATTCTTTTTCCAGCCAACCGATGGTCTGCTAACGCGAGCAGTCCATCAGTTTACAGAAAAGAGATTACTTCAAATATTAAAGACTCTTTTAGAAACAAAACAGAAAATGAATCAGAATGTCCATCAGACGTTGGTGATGGAACAACTTGTACTTCAAATTTAGAGGTGGGTTATGAGATGATAGAAGTAATCGGAGTACGCTTTAAGAAAGCGGGTAAGATTTATTACTTTGATCCGAACAATTTAGAGATAAAATTAAATGACGATGTGATTGTTGAGACAGTCCGTGGGATAGAGTTTGGTAAAGTAGTACTTGTAAACAAATTAGTTGATATAGAAGATGTTGTACTTCCATTGAAAAAAGTAATGCGAGTTGCAAACGAAGAAGATAAATTAAATGTAAAACAAAATGAACAATTAGCATCTGATGCTTTAAATATATGTAATGAAAAAATTAATTACCATGAATTAGATATGAGTTTAGTAGACGTAGAATATACATTTGACCGAAATAAAGTGATATTTTATTTTACTGCGGAAGGTAGAATTGACTTCCGTAATCTTGTAAAAGATCTTGCTGCCCTATTTAAAACTAGAATAGAATTAAGACAAATCGGTGTTCGAGATGAAGCTAAATTATTGGGCGGAATAGGACCTTGTGGAAGAATGCTATGCTGTTCTACATTCCTGGGCGACTTTGACCCAGTTTCAATAAAGATGGCCAAAGATCAGAGTCTATCATTAAATCCGGCAAAAATATCAGGCTTATGTGGAAGACTAATGTGTTGCTTACGATATGAGAATGATAGTTATGAAGATGCGAAAAAGCAATTACCTGATCTAGGAGAAGAAATTCATACGAGCTATGGTCGCGGGAAAGTAATTGGACTAAATATTTTAGAGAAAATTATTGAGATCGAAATGTATGAAAATCAAAATATTATTGAATACACGTTAGATGAATTAATTGAAGAAAACATCATTTCTGTTCAATAATAGTAAAGAGGTGGGTAGCGTTGAGCAAGAGGCAAAGGCAAATTTTTGATCAAGTTTCCCATATGGAAACACAAATTGGTGAACTGTATGAGCAATTAGGCCATTTAAAAAATGATTTAAGTGAAATCATTGAGGAAAATCATCGATTAACTGTTGAAAACAAACATTTACGGACCTATTTAAAACGGGATCATGTGGAAGAGGAGAAAGCGGCAACTAAAAAGAAACAGGAAGTTACGGTTCCTGGCGAAGGTTTTGACAATTTAGCCCGTATATATAAAGAAGGCTTCCACATATGCCATATGCAGTTTGGCAGTCCAAGAACAGATGAAGATTGTTTGTTTTGCCTCGAATTGTTTGATTAAGTAAGTAAGACTGTCTCCAGTTGGAATAACTATTCCAAAGACATGGGGACAGTTTTTTAAGTTACTCAACTTTCGTACCAACAAAATGAGTTTAAACATTTCTGAATTAACTCGCAAATGCTTCCAATTATTATCTTGAAAACTTTATCTTGATAAAGCTGTTTTATACAAAAGATATAAACCGATCAGTAACTGAAGATGTAATTAACATAACCGCTGCGGAAATACACTCCGCTTTCCGTGGGCGGCTGATGAGCCTCCTCACTCGCTTTGCTCGTTGCGGGGTCTCATCTAAGCCTGTCCTCCCACAGGAGTCTACGTGTATTTCCTTCGCTGGGATGGTCACTGATAATAGAATTCAGGAACCGACAACAACAATGCTTTCTTTCTATTGATTAAAATTTACATGCTAGCGTAGGAAAAAGTGCGAAGACTCCTGCAGGAACAGCGAATGCTTCTCGATGGGACGAACGATAGTGGCAGTCCCACGAGTCCGAAGATCCCTGTAGCTTCTCATTAACGAGAAGCTACAGAAGCTGAGGCCGTGCCTGCGGAAAGCGAAGTATTTTTCCGAAGGGTATTACCAACACCAAATTATTGGGGGTAGAGAAAAGTTTATATCAAATACAATGATGAATTATCTTGGATATAGTTGTATTTCAAGCAACCAGTTACCTGAAAATCAACTAAGGAAGAAGATCTCTAAAATTCCTTAATACTACCAAGGTATATTTAGCTATATTACACTGTGAAAGTTGAATACGTTATAATAAAAGAAAGAGCAGATAGATACGGAGGATGGATTGTGGTAATACTTAAAGATGATGAGCGACTGGATTATTTAATTTCCAATGGTAAAACACAGATTATTCAAAGCCCAACAATATTTTCATATTCATTGGACGCTGTTTTATTAGCTCATTTCACGTATGTTCCAATTAATAGAGGAAATATATTGGATTTGTGCACTGGAAATGGAGTAATTCCCCTTTTATTATCGGAGCGAACTAAAGGAACGATAACTGGATTAGAGATTCAAAACAGATTAGTCAGTATGGCTAAAAGGAGCATACAATTAAATGAACTTGAAGAGCGGATTGAAATTTTGGAGGGAGACTTGAAAGAAAGGCATCCAAAATTAAAGCAAAGCTACTATGACGTAGTTACTTGTAATCCGCCTTATTTTCCAACTCCTAAATCAACGGAGCATAACGAGAATATGTATTTAACGATCGCAAGGCATGAGGTATGTTGTACCTTAGAAGATGTGATCAAGGCATGTAAACTATATGTGAAGCCGGGCGGAAAAGTAACAATGGTTCATCGTCCTGAGCGATTAGTGGATATACTTACATTATTTCGTTCATATCAAATTGAACCCAAAAGGCTTCAGTATGTATATCCAAAAACAGACAAGCTAGCGAATACCATATTAATTGAAGGAATAAGAGATGGAAAGCCAGGCTTACAAGTATTACCGCCACTTGTTATCTACAAAGATAATGGGGAATATACAGATCGAGCTAGGGGAATTATTTATGGGGAATAAACATATGGTCTATATGTTACATTGTCGTGATGGTTCTTTATATACAGGTTATACGACTGATATAGAACGTCGAATCATGATGCATGAAACTGGTAAGGGCGCTAAATATACGAGAGGAAGAGGTCCTTTTAAACTTGTATACAAGGAAGAATTGTCTACGAAAACAGCGGCATTACAACGTGAGTATGAAATCAAAAAATTGCACCGTAAAGAAAAAATGGAACTAATTCAAGAACAAGAAGGGACATTTAATGAATATTCAAATGAGCTTTAAAGAAAATGGAAAAGGAACTATTTTTGTCGTTCCAACTCCGATAGGCAATTTGGAAGATATGACGTTTCGCGCGTTAAAAACATTAAAAACAGTAGATATGATTGCAGCAGAGGATACAAGACATACACAAAAGCTGTTAAATCATTTTGAAATTACGAATAAATTAATTAGTTATCATGAGCATAATAAACGAGAAAGAACAAATCAGCTTTTATCTATTGTCGAAGAAGGAGGTACCATTGCAATTGTTAGCGATGCGGGAATGCCAGCCATTTCCGATCCGGGTGCCGACCTAGTTAGAGAAGCAATTGATAAGGATATAAATGTCGTTGTATTACCGGGTGCTAATGCAGCTTTATGTGCACTCGTAGCTTCAGGACTCCCTACAGATGAATTTTTATTTTACGGTTTTTTACCGCGTAAAAAGCAGGAGAAAGAAGCTGAGCTTGATCGTCTGAAACAGATAAAAGCAACGATTATTCTTTATGAATCGCCATATCGTGTTAAGGAAACACTGCGTTTCATTGCAAAACAGATGGGAAATCGACATATTATCATTGCCCGGGAAATGACAAAAATTTATGAGCAATTTGTAAGAGGCAAGGTCGAAGATGTAATAGCATGGACGGAAGAAAACGATCTAAAAGGAGAATGTTGTATTGTTATCGAAGGCAATGAAACTGCGGAGGACAATGATTCTTTATGGTGGGCTTCACTAACGATTGCAGAACATGTAAGGCATTATGAAGAAAACGACAATATGACGCATAAGTTAGCAATGAAACAGGTTGCTACAGATAGGAAAATGTCGAGACGAGAGGTATATCAGCAAATTCATATTAACAAATGAAAAAAGCTTGCACCGTACGATGTACTGATGCAAGCCTTTATTTTTATGATAATGGTTCTATAATTGTATCGATCTATTAAGTTGGAAAAAAATAAAATTTCCGACATAATATTTTATTGTTAAATGTTCTTACTCTTCAACTTTGAAATTCTTTTGAATTTCGTTTATTAAAGCCTTTGCACCTTCTGGGCTCAAGACAATTTTACCATTTGCTAAAGCAATATTATTATTTGTGTTTTCTCCAGTAATATGACAAGCCATATTAGGCACATATTTTTTTAACACAATTTGATCTCCATCGACATATATTTCAATAGCATCCTTTTCTTTAATACCCAATGAGCGTCTTAGTTCGATAGGAATAACCACTCTTCCTAGCTCATCAACTTTTCTGACCATACCTGTAGATTTCATAATAAATTTACGTTCCCCTTTCAAAGATTAAAAAATAACTAGAATTATACTACACTATATTATTATACACGACAAAACACTGTATAAAAATGTATAATCCGACAAATATTTCACATTTTTATTGTAGCAATCTATGAAAGGATTGTAAATTATTTAAATCGGTATGTAAAATGATAGACTTTAATTATCAAGAGGGTATAAATTTTCAAAAAAACGTCATGGTATAATATGTACTTGGCAATGCTAATAAAGGACTATTTTCTAAGAAATGATATAGATAGAATATACTTTCTTATTCATAAAAAAATCTATACAATAGATTATAATTATAACATTACGTAATTCAGTTTTTGGAAGAGGAGATAAGAAAATGTCAGATAATAAAAATACATTCTATATAACGACACCAATTTATTATCCGAGTGGTAATTTACACATTGGACATGCATATTCGACAGTTGCGGGTGATGCGATTGCACGCTATAAAAGAATGCGTGGTTTTGATGTAATGTATTTGACTGGAACAGATGAACATGGACAGAAAATCCAAAAGGCTGCGGAAGAAAAAGGATTAAGTCCACAAGAATATTTAGATGATATTGTAGGTACCATTCAATCATTATGGAAGAAGTTAAAAATTACAAATGATGATTTCATAAGAACGACAGAGGAAAGACACAAAGTTATTGTCGAAAAGATTTTCGCGCAATTAGTTGAACAAGGAGATATTTATTTAGATGAGTATGAAGGATGGTATTGTATTTCTTGTGAATCTTTCTTCACGGACCTCCAATTAGATGACGGACACTGTCCTGATTGCGGGAAAAAAGTAGAAAAAGTGAAAGAAGAATCTTACTTTTTTAAGATGAGTAAATATGCAGATCGACTTGTTAATTATTATGAAGACCATCCAGAATTTATTCAGCCGGAAAGTCGTAAAAATGAAATGCTAAATAACTTTATTAAGCCAGGTCTTGAAGATTTAGCAGTTTCTCGGACGACATTTGATTGGGGAATAAAAGTACCAGGAAATCCGAAACACGTCATTTATGTTTGGATCGATGCATTGACGAACTATATAACTGCTCTTGGGTACGGATCTGAAAATGAAGAAAAATTTAAGAAATATTGGCCTGCTGATGTTCACATTATGGCAAAAGAAATTGTTCGTTTCCATACTATTTATTGGCCAATCATTTTGATGGCTTTAGATCTTCCATTACCTAAAAAAATATTTGCTCATGGTTGGATTTTAATGAAAGACGGGAAAATGTCTAAGTCTAAAGGGAATGTCATTGATCCAATTACTTTAATTGATCGTTATGGCTTAGATGCATTACGTTATTATTTATTACGTGAAGTACCGTTTGGATCAGATGGTGTATTTACACCTGAAGGGTTCGTTGAACGAGTTAATTATGACTTAGCAAATGATTTAGGGAACTTATTAAACCGAACAGTAGCGATGATCGGAAAATATTTCGATGGGGAAATTCCAACATTTACATTGGGAGAATCGAAAGAAGATCAGGACTTAGAGAACTATATTAAGGATACTATCACAAAAGTCGAGGCAGCTATGGAGGAAATGCAGTTTTCTATAGCATTATCATCTATTTGGAAACTCGTTAGTAGAACAAATAAATATATTGATGAAACAGAGCCTTGGAATTTGGCGAAAGAGGAAGCTAAAAGAGATCGTTTAGGTAATGTTATGGCACATTTAGCGGAATCGATTCGAATTTCTGCGGTTATGTTACAACCGTTTTTAACAGAATCACCGAAAGAAATCTTTAAGCAACTTGGTGTAAAAGATGAAGCGTTACAACAATGGGATAGTGTTTATGAAATTGGAAGTATCCCGTCTGGTACAAAAACAGAAAAAGGCGTTCCAATCTTCCCTCGTCTAGATATGGAAGAAGAAATTGAGACGATTAAAAAGATGATGAAATCGACGATCCCGGCAGTAGAAGAAAAACAAGCAGAGCAAAAAGAAGAAGTACTTTATGATGACTTTATGAAGCTTGATCTTCGAGTTGCTGAAATAGTAAAAGCCGATAAAATGAAAAATGCAGATAAACTACTAAAGCTACAAGTTGATATTGGATCAGAAAAACGTCAGATTATATCAGGGATTGCGGAATTCTATGCACCTGAACAATTAGTAGGTAAAAAAGTAATTTGTATTACAAATCTTAAACCGGTTAAACTACGTGGAGAGATGTCTGAGGGAATGATTTTGTCTGGAGAAGACGAAAAAGGAAATCTATCTTTGGCCACAGTTGAACAAACATTACCGAATGGATCGGTTGTAAAATAAAAGCAAGATTAAAGAGGTAAAGACTTTTTAAATATAAGTAAGTATTAAAAATCGTTGTAATAGAACTTCCTGAGAACCATCGTGGCTTATCTATGGAATTGCGCTATCGTTTATATTACCCTGAGGCTGAAGAAGGCAATGTCGCCGACTCAATTTTCGTGGTAGATAAAGCAAAACCTTAAAAACAGGAAACTATACAACGATTTTTTACTTGAATGGAATCGTTTTTTTATGGAGGTTACTATGTTATTTGATACACATGTACATTTAAACGCAAGACAATATAAAGATGACCGAGAAGAAGTTATTCAACGAGCATTTGCTCAAGGTGTTACTCATATGGTAGTCGTTGGGTTTGATGATGAGACAATACCTTTAGCGATTGAAATAGCTGAAAAGTATGACACGATTTACGCAGCGGTTGGATGGCATCCTGTTGATGCTATTCATTATGAAGAAAAGCACTTAGCTTATTTAGAAAGATTAAGTAAACACCCTAAGGTAGTTGCATTGGGAGAAATGGGATTAGATTATTATTGGGATACTTCGCCTAAAGATATTCAGGAACAAGTATTTCGCAAACAGATCCAGCTTGCAAAACGAGTAAATATGCCAATTATTATCCATAACCGTGATGCGACTGAAGATGTGATTCGTATTTTACAAGAAGAAAATGCTAAAGAGATTGGTGGCATCATGCATTGTTTTAGTGGCACTGCAGCAGATGTACAAGCTTGTTTAGATATGAATTTTTATATTTCCTTAGGTGGACCTGTTACATTTAAGAACGCAAAAGAAGTACAGGAAATAGCAAAAATAATTCCTTTAGAAAGATTATTAATTGAGACGGACTGTCCTTATTTAGCGCCACACCCATATAGAGGAAAGAGAAATGAACCTGCTTACGTTTCTTTCATTGCAGAAAAGATCGCAGAATTAAAAGAGATGGATGTTGAAGAAGTTGGAGAGGTAACTTTTCAAAATGCGATGAAATTCTTCCGTATAAATAAATAATAATTGGTCATAATGATAATAATCACCAAGAGCTTAGCAAATGCTAGGCTCTTTTTTTGTAAAAAACTCGCAAATTAAGTAGATTCATAGATTATACATTACAGGGCTGTAACAATAAATATGGGGTTTGTACGATATTGGAGGAGCAAAACAATTGGTGCGCCTACATAATCAATTATCAGAAAATACTATTTCCATGTAATGGTTTTGTAAACTATTCGTAACCGTACTGATTTTGACTTGCTTTTGATTACTCCATATAATTGGTAGCGAAATAAGGAGGCTATAACATGCAAAAAATACTTAAACCATTATTGGCTGTGAAAACAAAGTCGGGTTATTCGATTGCTACAGCAATAGTGGTTACCTTATTTTCAACGTGGGTTGTTTTTGATGCTACAAAAGCAGAAGTAGTAGTCGCTGCAGATGGAGATGTTCAAGTAGTAAAGACACATAATACTACTGTAGGTGAACTACTGGATGAAATGGGCATCCAAGTGGGAGAATATGATGAGCTCTCACACGCAGAGAATTCCAAGATCGTTGATGGGATGAAAATTAATTTTGACACAGCAAATGAGATCCTTTTAACGATTGATGGTAAAACAGAAGAATACTACACTACAGCAACGACAGTCGGGGAGTTCATAAATGAAGAAGGACTACATATTACTAGTCACGACAACATATCCCCTAATAAAATGGCAGTAGTATCAGACGGACTAGAAATAAAAATTGATAAGGCATTCCCAGTGACCGTTAATGACGGTGGGGAAGAAAAGGAGTTTTGGACGACAGGTGGCACTGTTGAAGAACTGCTTGAAAAAAACGATATAACATTCAAAGAAACAGATAAAGTCAAACCAGGCTTAGACAAAGAAGTTAAAAAAGATACAGAAGTATCTATTATCCACGTTGAAAAGAAAACCGAAGAAATAGAAGAGAGTATCCCATTTCAAACAGAGGAGGAATCAGACTCTTCTTTAGAAAAAGGTACTACAAAAACTATTTCTGAGGGCGAAGAAGGAAAAGTAATTAAGATATATGAAATCACACTTGAAAATGACGAAGAAGCAGATAAGAAACTAATCGAAGAAAAAGTAATCAAGGAAAGTAAAAATAAGGTAGTTGCGGTAGGTACCAAAGAGGTAAAGAAGGAATCGGCTAACACATCAAATAGCAATTCGTCATCAGGTAATGACGAGGGCAAAGTGTTGACGATGGAAGCAACAGCTTATGGACCTGATTGTTCTGGATGTTCTGGTATTACAGCAACAGGTATCAATATTAAACAGAGTCCTACACCAAAAGTAATCTCTGTAGACCCTAATGTGATTCCTTTAGGATCCCGTGTATGGGTGGAAGGTTATGGTGAAGCAATTGCGGCAGATACAGGTGGTGCGATTAAAGGAAATCGAATAGATGTCCTTGTAAAATCAGAAGCCTACGCTGCAAGTAATTGGGGACGCAGAACTGTACAAGTAAAAATCTTAGATTAATTTTTCTGTTCATATACGTACTCTTGCCAAGATGTTGGCAAGAGTATTTTTTATGCGAGCACAAATTAAAGTGTAGAAGATATTCTCTGTTCAGTTGTAGTTTGCAAAAAACACTCAACTTTCGCACCTACAAAGTGAGTTTAAACATACATGTGGATTAACACTGATAACTTGTCACCCTTAAACTGTTTTACGCAAAAAACGAAAATTGTGACGTATTTTATTTTAAGTTCCCTCTTCCAAACCTAGATACTGCATCATTGATTTTCGCTACGGACAATCGCTTTCCGCGGCAACGCTTCAGCTTCCTCGGAAGCAAAAACCGCTTCCTGTGGGATCTTCAGCTGTTGCTTTTCCCGCAGGAGTCGATTGCCCTCTGCTTCAATCAACTACCAAAACAGAGCAATTTACGCTGTCTATCAGAAAACGATTCCAAGCGGAGGAAATATGTGGAGACTCCTATGGGAGCATAGGCCTCGGTGAGACTATGAAGTGCGTAGCACGAAGGAGGCTCAACGGCCGCCCATGGAAAGCGAAACATATTTCCACAGCGGTTAATCAGCTCATCCCTGAATTTTAGTTACTGTACGTATATATCAAATACAACGATAAAATAGCTAGGAATATAGTCTATTTTTAAGCAACTAGTTAATTGAAAGTTTAACTAAGGAAGTTGTCTCCACCTCCCAATACTTACCAAGGTTTACTTATCAATTTCACGCTGCGAAAGTTAAGTAAAATATATTATTAGTCCAGCAAGTTTTTTCTCATACTAAAATAAGATATAATGGAGCAAAATAAACTGAAAGAGGAATTAGTTTGCAAATTAAAGAAATAATTGTTGTTGAAGGAAAAAGCGATACGCAAAAGATAAAGAAAGCTGTCCAAGCAGACACGATTGAAACGAATGGTTCAGCGATTAATAAAGAAACATTAACATTAATTAAACATGCTCAGGAAAAACGAGGTGTGATTATATTCACCGATCCTGATTATCCAGGTGAACGTATTAGACATATCATTACGAGGGAAGTAAAAGGTTGTAAGCATGCATTTTTACCAAAAGAAAGAGCACGTGCAAAATCTGAACTGAAAAGTTTAGGTATTGAGCATGCTTCCATTGAATCAATTAGGGAAGCGCTAAGCAATGTATACGATAGTGCCCCAATACATAAATCAGATATAACGAAAAGTGATTTAATCGGTTATGGACTCATTGGTACTAGTGATGCTAAAAGTAAACGTGAGCAACTTGGTAAGTATCTTCATATTGGACATACGAATGGAAAGCAATTACTTAATCGACTTCATATGTTTCAAATAACGAAAAATGAATTGGATTTAGCAATGATGCATATACTAGAAAGGGGACAGCAAGATGCCTAAGGAATATATTGCGAGTATTAGACGAACAAAAGAAATATTGGGTAAATACGGGTTTTCATTTAAAAAGAGTCTAGGCCAAAATTTTATTATTGACGCAAATATTTTGCGTAAAATGATACATGCTGCCCAAATTGATCAAAACAGCGGAGTTATTGAAATTGGTCCAGGTATTGGTTCCCTCACCGAACAATTGGCATTGATTGCAAATAAAGTTATTGCATTTGAAATTGACCAACGATTGCTACCAGTTCTCGATAGTACATTAGCGAATTATGAAAATGTAAAGATTATTCATAAAGATTTTTTGAAAGCAGACTTACATAAAACGATTAAAGAAAATTTTGCACCTGACTTATCACTTCATATCGTTGCTAATTTACCGTACTACATTACAACTCCTATTTTAATGAGTATTTTAGAACAACAAATGCCCATTGAACGGATAACTGTTATGTTGCAAAAAGAAGTGGCAGATCGAATGGCGGCAGCACCTAACACAAAGGAATATGGCTCATTATCAATTGCTGTTCAATATTATACAGAAGCCCATATTGTAATGGATGTACCCAAAACTGTTTTTATCCCTCAACCAAATGTGATCTCAAGCGTCTTACAATTGGTAAAAAGAGAAAAACCATTAGTAGAAGTAAGTAACGAAGATTTATTCTTTTCAATAGTGAAAGCAAGTTTTAGGCATCGGCGAAAAACATTGAAAAACAACTTAGTCAGCTATTTTAAAGAAACCTATACGTCAGAGCAAATAAATAATGTACTTCAAACAGTACAAATAGACGGTAAAAGACGAGGTGAATCACTTACTATTCAAGAATTTGCTTTATTAGCAAACGGGCTATTTGCTGTAACTGATATAAAATAGGTAGCTTAGTTCAATGTGGGCATATTAATTATTTTTTGAAAAAGTGGTTAAAGTCATTGACTTTATATTTGATATCCTGTTATAATTATATGTTTTATTTGACTAACGTACGAGCTTATGGTAAGATAGTTTATAGTGAGGTGGAGTCCTAGTGAAAACAATAATGGAAATTAAAAAAGGTCTTGAAGGGCAAGTTGGTAAACGTTTAAAGCTAACTGCGAACGGCGGTAGACGTAGAACGGTTATCAGATCGGGAATTTTATCGGAGACATATCCTTCTGTTTTTGTTGTAGAACTAGACAAAGATGAAAATGCATTTGAACGAGTATCTTACAGTTACGCTGACGTTTTGACAGAAGCGGTAGAAATAAACTTTATAGATGATAGAAGCCAAGCGGCAGCAGAGTAGTAAACAATTGTTTACTACTTTTGTTTTTTAGGAGGCTATATAGTTATAGCTATAGTCCTTTGCTCATTTTGTAAAAATTAACACGAGTTAAATCATTCTTTATACATAAAATAAGTGTGTCGTAAGAAGTCTTAACGGAAAGGAGATGTTCTTTCATGGGTAGAAGACGTGGAATCATGTCAGACCAATTGAAAGAAGAAATAGCCAAAGAGTTAGGGTTTTACGACACAGTACAAAAAGAGGGCTGGGGCGGAATAAGAGCTCGTGATGCAGGAAATATGGTAAAACGTGCAATTGAAATGGCCGAAGAAAACATGCAAGATAAAGGCAGACCCTAATGGGTTTGCCTTTTTTTATATTCGAAAAATAAAAAGGATGAATCACTTAAAAAGAAATAGAGAGTCTGTTATCATAAATGGGTAGGGGGAGAAAAATGAATAATCGTAATGTTTTTACTCAAAAACAATCTGAACAATTAAAACGGTTAAGTAAACGTTTTTCAACGACCATTCTTATTATTGTGGCACTTATTATTTTTTCATATATTGCGTTCAATATTTATACAGAATATATTTGGATGGATACGTTGGGATTTAAAAATGTCTTTACTACTATTTTATATAGTAAAGTATTGTTAGCTATTTCTGGGTTTGTGTTATTTTTTATTATGACATTTTTAACGCTTTATTGGATTCGCTTAAGTTATATGAACCATTTTAGTAACGTTCAATTACCAAGGTTCATAATAAAAAAAGGGCCTGCATTTCTATCCATTTCTGCAGTTGCCATTTTCATTGGGATCATCGGTAGTTCCATTGTTCAAGGGTTAGGTTGGGAACCAGCTTTAAAAGTCCTGAACCATACTTCTTTTAATAAAGTTGATCCTTATTTTAATATGGATGTTTCATTCTACATTTTTACTTTACCATTTATTGAATTCATTCTTTATACACTACTTAATTTGTTCATCTTTTTCTTAATTATTCAAGGTGGAGCTTATTCTGTTTTTCATATGTACCGAACCAATCGTCATGCTCAGATTCATCTAGCCTCAACCTTTGGGTTAATCGGTCTATTATTGGCGGGCATTCATCTTTTAAGTCGATATAAAACATTATTAACAGATCAAGTTAACCTTTTTCAAAAAAGTGTTGTTCATGGCTTAAGTTATACGGATAAATTAATT
Organism: Pseudogracilibacillus sp. SE30717A; assembly: GCF_037071985.1. NCBI lineage: Bacteria > Bacillati > Bacillota > Bacilli > Caryophanales > Bacillaceae > Pseudogracilibacillus > Pseudogracilibacillus sp. SE30717A. Next base: position 546,770 of record NZ_JAXHDF010000001.1, read on the forward strand.
AACGTACCGAAATCATATGTATTAGCGGCAGCGGCTATCATAATGGTTATCTGGGTTGCAATTGCTGTGTTTCGTGGAAACATTCAATCCACATTAAAGCCAATTATTCTTTATTTAGTATTGATTGTAGCTGGGCAGGCGGCTTCTGTCGTTGTTCAAAACTTTATTGTTTCTCCGAATGAGTTTTCAAAAGAAAAACCATTTTTGGAACATAATTTAGAATTTACTCGAGCTGCCTATGATCTTGATAAAATTGAAGTGAAGGAAAATCCAGGCAATGCTTCACTCGATTTAGATATGGTTGAGCGTAACCAATTAACATTGGATAATGTTCGACTTAATGATTCACGGCCATTATTAGATATTTACAATCAGCTACAGACGTTTAGAACATATTATCAATTTAATGATATGGATATAGACCGCTATGAAATTGATGGGAACTACGAGCAAGTTTTCATTGGTGCCAGAGAACTAAGTACCGTCGATTTACCACAGCAAGCTCAAACATGGGTAAATAGAAATTTACGTTACACCCATGGATATGGGATTGCGATGAGTCATGTAAATAAAGTAACTAGTCAAGGGCAACCGGAATATATGTTAAGAAATATTCCTGTGGAAGGTACTTTAGACGTAACTAGACCTCAGATATACTTTGGTGAAGAACCATATCCGAATGTTATTGTTAAATCGAAAGTGGATGAGTTTGATTACCCTACAGGTGAAGAGAATGCGACTAATCGCTATGAGGCAGATCTAGGTATTCCTCTTCAAGGGATAAACCGTTTGTTATTTGCCCTTAAAGAAGGATCATTCAGAATTCTTGTATCCGATCAGCTTACAAATGAAAGTCAGTTATTAAGAACACGTAATATTAAAGAACGAGTGAACGAAATTGCACCGTTTTTCCAGTATGATAACGACCCATATGTCTTTGTCCGAGACGATGGCACATTAGCTTGGATGATTGATGCATATGTTAAAGCGGAGAATTACCCATATTCGGAAGCATATAAAGGGAATAATAATTATATCCGCAACTCAGTAAAAGTAATGATTGATGCATATACAGGAGAAGTTAATTTTTATATCGTGGATCCGGATGATCCGTTGATTCAAACATATAAAAATATTTTCCCGACGTTATTTACAGAAGAAATACCAAAAGATGTACAGGATCATTTCCGTTATCCAGTCGATTTATTTAAAATCCAAACAGCGATGTACGGGACATATCATATGTCAAATTTAGAAGTTTTTTATAATCGCGAAGACTTCTGGCAGTTCCCGACAGAAAAGTATTTTAATCAAGATATAGAGATGGACCCATACTATATCACAATGAAATTACCTGAGTATGATGAAGAAGAATTTATTTTGATGATGCCTTATACACCGAAGAAACGGCAAAACATGATTTCGTGGATCGGAGTTCGTAACGACGGCGATCATTATGGTGAAATTTTTGTTTATCGTTTTCCGAAACAAAAAAATATATATGGACCACAACAGATCGAAAATCGGATTAACCAGGACAGTGTCATTTCACAACAGTTAAATTTATGGTCTCAAGGTGGTTCCGAAGTCATCCGAGGTAACTTACTAGTTATACCTATTGAAGATACTGTCTTGTATGTAGAGCCAGTTTATATTGAATCTTCCAATGAAACTTCATTACCAGAAGTGAAACAAGTAATTATGGCATATGAAGATCATATTGTAATGGAAGAAACGTTTGATAAGTCTCTAGAGAAGATTTTAAGTTATTTAGAACCTGGTAAAGAGAAACAGCCGGCTAAAGATAATGAGCAGAAAGAAAGTGAAGAACAGGAACAACAAAATCCTATTATCAATGCCGAGGAATCATTACAAGAGATCGGTGCATTATTTGAAGCATATCAAAAAGCACTATCAGATGGAGATTGGTCTGAAGCTGGTAAAATTATGGAAGAATTAGAAGAAAAATTAGGAGTAATTAAATAGGATGTTAGAAATCGGAACTTGATTCACACTTTATTGAATCAGTTCCGATTTTCTTTATGTTTAAAATAATGATTTCTTTTATAAAGTTGCTCAAACACGGATGAAGGTGATATATTAAAAGGTAAATATTCGGATTTTGAGGTGAAAACATGAAACGAAGCGATCGATTAGTAGGTTTGACCAACTATTTTATTACCCATCCGCAACAATTAACACAATTGTCATATTTCACAGAGAGATTTCAAGCTTCAAAATCGTCAATAAGTGAGGATCTCGATATTATTAATGAAATGTTCCAGCTAGAAGGGATTGGAGCATTAGAAAGAGTAGCAGGTGCATCTGGCGGCTCCATGTATGTGCCTAAATTTAATAAAAGTAATAGTGTTTCGTTTCTGCAGAATATATGTAAAGAATTAAAAGACCCATCAAGAATTTTACCTGGTGGCTACTTATATATGAGTGATTTGCTAGGAAACCCGAAAATCCTTAAAGAAATTGGTAAAGCTTTCGTTACTGCCTTTTCTGATAAACAAATTGATGCAGTGGTTACTGTGGAAACGAAAGGAATTCCTATTGCTTATGCAATGGCTGAATTTTTAAGTGTTCCAGTTGTAGTTATTCGCAGAAATATGAGAGTGACAGAAGGATCTTCTGTTAGCATTAACTATGTTTCCGGTCGATCCCAACGTATTCAAACGATGGTGTTGCCGAAGAGGAATCTACAAGAAGGATTGAATGTTTGTATCATTGATGATTTTATGAAAGCAGGCGGAACAGTGAACGGTATGATAAGTTTACTGGAGGAATTTAAAGCGACAGTCGTTGGAATTGGTGTTTTTGCCGAGGCAGAGGATGAAGAAAACGAGCGTATCATTGATGAATATACTTCATTAATCAAAGTAGCTAATGTCGATACAAAAAGTAGGCAAATTGATGTTAGTATCGGTAGTTTTGATGAAAAACAATAAAGTACTGGATATTTCCTGTAAAATATTTAAAGTTTTTTCAATATTTTGCAGGACTTTTTTTATTTATGTTGAATTAATATAGCAAGCTTTCAAATATCAAAGGTGGTGAATATACGTGGAAGTAACTGATGTCCGATTACGGCGTGTAAGTGCAGAAGGAAAAATGCGGGCAATTGCTTCAATAACATTTGATGATGAATTCGTCGTCCATGATGTAAGGATAATTGATGGTAATAACGGTTTATTTGTAGCTATGCCATCTAAGCGAACGTCAGATGGTGAATTCCGAGACATTGCTCACCCAATTAATTCAAAAACTCGTGAAAAAATTCAAGTGGCGGTTTTAAAAGAGTATGAATCTAGAGAAGAAGCAGAGCCAAACATGCTGCAGTATGAAAGTGCTGGAGCATCCTAATAGTGATAGCTATTAAAAAGACTAATTTTCTAAAAAATTAGTCTTTTTTGTGTACATTTAAGATAACTTTTTCAATTACCTTTGATCCTAATATGAAGGCATATAATAGATATGTTTAAAATAGACTTACCCCTTTGTGCTTGAATTCATCCCTTGTTTACGATATTATTTTATAATGGATATTAGAGGACTGGAGGTTACTCTATATGAAAAAACGTTTTGCAGTAATTTTGGCGGCTGGTCAAGGAACGAGAATGAAATCTAAGTTGTATAAAGTTCTTCACCCGATCTTAGACCGACCAATGATTCAGTATGTAATCGATGCTCTTAAGCCTGCAAAACTTGAAAAACTTGTGACAATTGTTGGCCACGGAGCAGAGCGAGTAAAAGCAGAGATTGGAACAAATAGTGAATTTGTTCTACAAGAAGAACAACTAGGTACAGCACATGCTGTTTTGCAAGCTGCAGATATATTGAAGAACAAAACGGGGACTACAATCGTAGTTTGTGGAGATACACCATTAATTAAACCAGAAACATATGAGAAGCTATTTGAACATCATGAATTATCAGGTTCTAAAGCAACTATACTTACTACTATCATTAAGAATCCTACTGGGTATGGCCGTGTAATTCGTAACGAGTCAGGTGAGGTAGAAAGAATAGTAGAACATAAAGATGCAGATGATAAAGAAAAATCAGTGAATGAAATAAATACAGGTACATATTGTTTTGACAATGAGGCCCTCTTTTCCGCCCTTAAAAAAGTTAATAACAATAATGCCCAGCAAGAATATTACTTACCAGATGTAATTGAAATTTTAAAGGCTGAAAATGAAAAAGTAACAGCTTTTACTACAGAAGACGACGAAGAAACAACCGGTATAAATGATCGTGTCGCTTTAGCGCATGCTGAAAATTTAATGAAAATTCGTATTAATGAAGCCCATTTAAGAAATGGAGTTACAATAACAGATCCTAACAATACGTATATTGGTCCAGATGTGACTATCGATCAGGATGTTATCGTATATCCCGGCACGGTAATTACTGGAAAAACCCATATTGAAACAGAGGCTGTTATCGGTCCTCATACTGAAATTGAAAGTTGTACAATTGGGACAGGTACCGTTATTAGACAAAGCGTGATAAAGAATAGTAAAATAGGTAATGACGTTAATATTGGTCCTTTCGCTCATATTCGCCCTGAAACATCTATTGGGGATGATGTACGAGTAGGGAACTTTGTTGAGATAAAGAAATCAACGATTGGTAATACAACCAAAGTGCCACACCTAAGTTATATCGGTGACGCGAAGCTCGGGAAAGGTATAAATATTGGTTGCGGAACAATAACAGTAAACTATGACGGCGTAAACAAACATCTTACAACGATTGAGGATAATTCGTTTATCGGATGTAATTCAAACTTAGTTGCACCTGTTACGATAGAAGAAGGTTCTTATGTGGCAGCCGGATCTACCATTACAGACGATGTTCCGAAAGATTCTTTAGCAATAGCAAGAGCAAGACAAACGAATAAAGAAGGCTATGTAGCAAAATTAAAAAAATAATTTATGGAGGGCTTCATTCATGTCATCAGGGTATAACGATAAATCTTTGCAACTCTTTACACTGAATTCAAATCGAAAACTTGCTGAGGAGATTGCAAAGCATATCGGTGTTCCTTTAGGGAAATGTTCAGTATCAAAGTTTAGTGACGGGGAAACACAGATTAATATTGAAGAAAGTGTACGTGGATGTGATGTCTACGTAATCCAATCATTATCAGATCCAGTTAATGAAAATCTGATGGAACTGTTGATTTTGACAGATGCTTTAAAGCGTGCATCTTCTAGAACAGTTAATATTGTACTTCCGTACTACGGTTATGCTAGACAAGACCGTAAAGCAAGATCAAGAGAACCGATTACTGCAAAGTTAGTTGCAAACTTACTTGAAACAACTGGAGCTGACCGAGTTTTAACATTAGACCTACATGCACCACAAATACAAGGTTTCTTCGACGTACCAATCGATCATTTACAAGGAGTACCGATACTATCAGACTATATTAAAGGAAAGAATTTGGAAGATATCGTCGTTGTATCACCTGATCATGGTGGAGTGATTCGTGCAAGAAGAATGGCTGATCGACTAAAAGCTCCTATTGGAATTATTGATAAGCGCAGACCGAAGCCGAATGTTGCTGAAGTGATGAATATTATTGGTGAGATTGAAGGGAAAACAGCAATTATCATTGATGATATTATTGATACAGCAGGGACAATTCAACTAGCGGCAGATGCTTTGATTGAAAAAGGAGCAAAAGCAGTATATGCTTGTGCTACTCATCCAGTTTTATCTGGACCTGCGATCGAACGAATAGAAAACTCTCAAATTGAGGAACTAGTTGTGACAAATACGATCGAGCTGCCAGAGGAAAAACTGATTAATAAAATTACACAACTGTCAGTTGCACCACTTATAGGTGAGGCAATTGTAAGAATACATGAACATAAGTCAGTTAGTATACTATTTGATTAAAACAAAAATTATTTGGAGGATATAAGAAAATGGCTATAAGTTTAAAGGCAAAAAAACGTGAAGATTTCACTAGAGCTACTACTAATCAGTTAAGGCGAGAAGGATTGATTCCTGCAGTTGTTTATGGAAAAGAAAAGGAAACAAGAACAGTTAGCGTTGATAATCTTGAATTATTAAAAACGGTTCGTGATGAAGGAAGAAACGCAATTATTTCTTTAGACATCGAGAACGACAGCGCAGTTGATGTAATGTTACATGAATATCAAACAGATCCAGTTAAAGGAGACGTTATTCATGTTGATTTCTACGTTGTAGATATGAAAGAAGAAATGGATGTAGCTGTTGCTATTCGTTTAGATGGGGAAGCAGCTGGAGCAAGAGAAGGTGGAGTGCTTCAACAGCCTTTATTCGAATTGCAAGTTCGTGCAAAACCTAGAGATATTCCAGAAGAAATTGCTGTTGACGTAACAGACTTAGGTATTGGTGATAGCATTTCAGTAGCTGATTTACCAGTCTCTGATAAATACGAATTCTTGGATGACGCTGAAACAACAGTTGCAGTGGTCTTGGCTCCAGACGCAGAAGTTGAAGAGTCAACTGAAGATGTTGACTTTAGTGCAGAACCTGAATTAGTCGGAGCAGATGATAAAGAGGAAGAATAATCGCTTCTATTTGCTTGTTAACCCTCCTAATAAGATAGATATTCTTAGTAGGAGGGCTTATTATATTATTGAAATAGAGGGCATAAACATGAAATGTATAGTTGGTTTAGGTAACCCTGGAAAAAAGTATGAAAGTACTCGTCATAATATCGGTTTTATAGTTTTGGATGAACTGGCAAGAAGAAATGGATTCACATTTGATGAGAATAAATATAAAAGTGACTTTTATGTAGGATTTATCCAACAGGAAAAGGTTTTATTTATTAAACCGCAGACTTTCATGAACTTATCTGGCGAAGGTGTTAAGCCACTCTTAGATTTTTATAAAATTGATTACACCGATACACTTGTCGTATATGATGATCTAGATTTACCTACTGGTAAAATTCGTTTACGAGAAAAAGGTGGTCATGGGGGGCATAATGGCATCAGGTCTTTAATCGACCATTTGTCAACTCGAGAGTTCAAGAGATTACGTATAGGAATCGGGAGACCTCAAGATCAAACACCGGTAGTCAATTATGTGTTACAACCTTTTTCAAAAGATGATTTAACTCAAGTAGACGGAGCAATCGAGCAGGCTTCTCGAGCTTGTGAGGCTTGGCTAACGCATTCTTTTAGTGATGTGATGAATGAATATAATAAATAATTACTAGTTAAAAATCCCTGTAGATTGATGAATAAATCCTTCCGATAAGGATACACTTTATATGTATGTATAGTGTAAAATCGGGAGGTTAGTAGCTATGTCAATCATATATAAATGCAGACATTGTGGGCATATGATCGGGAGATTAGAACAACAAATAATCTCTACCTCGATGTTAGGATGGGATCAATTAACCCCTCAAGATAAACAGCGAATGATCCAGTATAAGGAAAATGGAGATGTTCATATCATAGCGATTTGTGAAAATTGTGAGGATTCACTGGGACAACATCCTGATTATTATGAATTAGAGTATTTTATTCATTAATGAATAGCGCATGAAGGGCTTTGGTACACCGCCAAAGCATTTTTGCGCTTTTTATGGTGACGGGTAAAAAATTAAAATAGTTGAAATGAATGTTAGATTCGAAAAGTGGGAATAGGATAGAGTATGGGGGTTTAGCGAATGAATGGCATTAATCAATTTTTTATAGAAAAGGAAGATATAAAGTCAGTAATAGACGGATTATCTTCTGGATTTAATGAACAACTTGTTGCTGGGCTAGCGGGCACTGCACGTAGTTTGTTTGTTTCAACAATTTATCAAGCTCATCGGAAAAAAACATTAATTATTACCCATCAACTTATTCATGCGCAACAGTTGTATGAAGATTTAATTGAATTTTCTAATAACCCTTCTATTTACTTATATCCTGTAAATGAATTGATTGCTGCTGATATGGCGATTGCAAGTCCAGAAATGCGAGCGGAGCGAATTAAGTCGTTAACAAAGTGGCTCCAAAGTGATGCAGGTATTTTGATTGCTCCTGTAGCTGCATTGAAGCGAATTCTGCCTCCGAAAGAGTATTGGAATAGGTATCAACTATCGTTTACTGAAGGAGAAATTCTTCAAGTTGAAGAAAATATAAAAACTTTAGTTGAAATGGGTTATGAGCGAGTAGAAATGGTTACCGCACCTGCTGAATTCAGTATACGCGGTGGAATTATCGATATATATCCGGTTACAGAACAATATCCAATACGAATAGAACTTTTTGACGATGAAATTGATTCGATACGTTATTTCGATGCAGATACACAACGTTCTCTTGAAAGGTTAACTGAAACGGTGGTTGGTCCTGCAAAAGAATTACTTTTAACTGAGCATGATAAAGTTAAAGGGGCGGAGCGTTTAGAAAAGGCTCTAGCATCCGCACTTAAAAAGATGAAAGCTTCTGAAGAAAAAGAGGCTCTTATCCAATTGGTCGAGGCAGATATTCACCAATTAAAAGCAGCTGAAGATTTTGAAGAAATGTATAAGTATAGTGAGTTATACTATGAAAATCTTAATAGTTTATTAGATTATGTACCAAAGGATGGCTTATTAGTATTTGATGAGATGAGCCGTATTCAAGAAGCTGCACAAAACTTGGATAAAGAGGAAGCTGAATTTTGTCACTCTTTATTAGAGCAATCCAAGCTTTTACCGAACTCGTCATTTTCTTTTGACTGGACGTCCTTAAGGGAAAGAATGATACAGCAGCGTATTTATATGTCGGTATTTTTACGTCATATACCGGGCACACAACCGGAAAACATTGTGAATTTATCATCTCGGGTAATGCAAGAATTCCACGGACAAATGCCGCTATTTAATAATGAGCTGACACGCTGGGAGAAGGCTAATTATTCTGTCGTTATTTTAGCAGCAAATAAACAACGGGCAGAAAAAGTACAATCCGTTCTTAATGATTATGGGATGGAATTGCCAATAAAAGAGGAAATAGAGTTACCACTCAGTAGGCCAGTTATTACGATAGGTAATATCAGTGCTGGAATAGAGTTGCCTTTGCACCACCTAGCAATTATTACAGAAAATGAGTTATTTAAGAAGAAACAAACACGAGTAAGAAAAAGGCAAAATATCTCTAATGCTGAACGTATTAAAAATTACCAAGAATTAAAAGTTGGCGATTTTGTTGTTCATAGAAATCATGGGATAGGAAAGTATATTGGGATTGAAACATTACAAGTAAATAAACTTCATAAAGATTATTTACTAATTAAATATTCCGGGGACGATAAATTATATGTACCGGTTGATCAAATTGATCTCGTCCAAAAATATGTCGGTTCTGAAGGGAAAGAACCACGTTTATATAAGTTAGGTGGCTCGGAATGGGCTAAAGTAAAGAGAAGAGTTCAATCTACCGTAGAAGATATTGCAGATGACTTGATCAAGCTCTATGCAGAAAGACAAGCACAAAAAGGGTACGCCTTTGAAAAAGATACTGAATTACAACAGGAGTTTGAACATGCGTTTTCTTACCAGGAAACAGAAGACCAAATTCGTTGTGTAGAAGAGATTAAGAAGGATATGGAAGCGGCTAGACCGATGGATCGACTTTTATGCGGAGATGTAGGATATGGTAAAACAGAAGTAGCCATCCGGGCAATTTTTAAAGCGGTAATTGAAGGTAAACAGGCAGCTGTATTGGTTCCTACTACGATTTTAGCTCAACAACATTATCAGACGATGCAAGAGAGATTTCAAGATTATCCAATCACGATCGGATTACTAAGTCGCTTCCGAACAAAAAAACAACAAAATGAAACTTTGGCAGGTTTAAAAAATGGAACGGTCGATGTCGTAATCGGTACGCATCGTTTATTAACAAACGATGTTGTATACAAAGATTTGGGTTTATTAGTTGTTGATGAAGAACAGCGATTTGGTGTAAAGCATAAAGAAAAAATTAAACAGATTAAAACAAATGTAGATGTATTAACATTAACTGCTACACCGATTCCTAGGACATTACATATGTCCATGTTAGGGATCCGTGATTTATCAGTAATTGAAACTCCGCCGGAAAATCGTTTTCCTGTGCAAACGTATGTAATTGAACATAATCTTGCTTTTATTCGAGAAGCAATTGAAAGAGAAATTGCTCGAGGAGGACAAGTGTTTTTACTCTATAATCGAATAGATAATATCGAGAAGGTTGCACGAGAAATCGATGAATTAGTTGAATCGGCAAGAGTGACGGTTGCTCATGGTCGCATGAATGAAACAGAGCTGGAAAACGTTATGTTCAGCTTTTTAGAGGGTGAAAGTGACGTATTGGTAAGTACGACGATTATTGAAACAGGAGTCGATATACCGAACGTGAATACGTTAATTGTTTATGATGCCGACCGTATGGGATTAAGTCAATTGTATCAATTACGTGGTCGTGTAGGTAGATCAAACCGAATCGCTTATGCCTACTTTACGTATCGCAAAGATAAGGTGTTAACAGAAGTAGCTGAAAAACGTTTACAAGCGATTAAAGAATTTACAGAATTAGGTTCTGGTTTTAAAATAGCAATGCGTGACTTATCGATCCGTGGTGCAGGAAATTTACTAGGTGCCGAACAACATGGGTTTATTGATTCAGTCGGTTTTGATTTGTATTCACAAATGTTAAAAGAAGCAATAGAATCAAGAAAGACTGGAAAAACAGTTGAAGCAGTGCAGCCATTTATCCCGGAATTGAACATGACAGTCGATGCCTATATTCCTGAAACATATATAGAAGATGAAAAGCAGAAAATTGATATGTATAAACGATTCCATAGCTTGGAATCAAAAGGAGAAATAGAAGACTTGCAAGAGGAATTGGTAGATCGATTTGGTGATTATCCATTAGAAATTGAAAGACTGTTCCTTGTATCCTATTTAAAAATGGTCGCAAAACAAGAACGTGTTGAATCGATTACTGAAAAAGGAAAGCGGACAGAATTAATTGTTGAGGAAGACCGAAGTCAACAAATTGATGGGTCCAAATTATTTGAACTAGCTAATACATTTGGAAGAAACGTCCAATTAGGTACGGTAGGTAATAAATTAAAAATTATCTTTACATGGAGAAATGAAACTGCAGTGGAAAGGTATCAATATATTGGGTCTTTTATTGAAAAATTAAATCATGTTAATCAAACAGATAAAAAAGCAGTAAATAATGTAAATAGATAAGTGAATAATATGTCTGATTAGAATGTGCTGGGTGGGACGAACCGTGTGCAGTTTCGGATGTCTCTCTTAAGCCTAGGTGAAAGCGAAGAATTTTTTCCGAAGTGATGTCTATGCTTAAAAATTTATTTACCTTATCTCCTATCCCTAATTTATCAATGATGTGTTAATTACGAAGTGGTTTGGAGAAAGGATAAAAATAAGGACAATTGATCAGACTGGATATTTTAACAAAATAACGCAACAAATGTATAGTTATTTCTCGTTGATTCATACTAAAAACAACACTGGTGTTATTTTCACTATAAGTAAAGGAGTACTAATTTAGTTTTATTACATTGTCGGTTGGCTGGATGGATTTTTTTCGAAATATTGCACATGAAAAGTTTATCTGGACAAGGATAGAAATTAGTTCTTGGACTAGTGGGAGATTAAACACAAAGTTTATCTAGAATGTGAGGTTTGTATAGGTATGAAAGCGACAGGTATTGTACGAAGAATTGATGATTTAGGTAGAGTCGTCATTCCAAAGGAAATAAGAAGGACTTTACGTATACGCGAAGGAGATCCATTAGAGATTTTTGTAGCAAGAGAGGGAGAAGTAATTTTAAAGAAATATTCCCCAATTAATGAATTAGGTCATTTTGCAACAGAGTATGCAGAGGCGCTTTTTGATTCGATTCATTTTCCAGTGTTAATATGTGATCGTGATGAAGTGATTGCAGTCAGTGGTAGTTCAAAAAAGGATTATTTAAATAAAAGTATTGGTTCACACATAGAAGAGGCAATTGAAAGTCGATCAAATGTTTTGGAAGATGAAAAGAGTACCATAGAAATCATTCGGGGAAATGAAGAAGAAGTTGATTCTTACGCAATAAGCACGATTGTTGCAAATGGTGACCCGATTGGCTCAGTCTTAGTTATATCAAAACAAGGTGAAACGTTAAGTGAGGTAGAACATAAAGTAGCAGAAACTGCAGCAAATTTTCTCGGTAAACAGATGGAGTAATTACGCAATAAACGAAGTATTGATAAACAAGGTGAACCTATGCCTTGTTTATTTTTTTATTTCAATAGTAAATTTATAAAATGAGCCGCTATGTTATAATGAAAATGCTTGTAAAATGTATATTTGAAAAATCAGGTAGGCGTAAAAATGGATACAATAACAAAAAGAATCGTAAAAGGTGCGCTCCTGTTAACCATTGCAGGATTAATAAGTAAGATTCTAAGCGCTGCTTATCGCGTTCCACTTCAAAATCTTACTGGAGATTTGGGGTTTTATATTTATCAGCAGGTATACCCGATCATTGGAACTGTCATGATTTTATCCCTTTATGGATTTCCTGTAGCGGTTTCAAAACTGACTGCGGAGATGGTCGAAGAAAGAAAAGAGATTACCCTTAAGCACTTTTATTTACCGATATTAATTATATTATTCGTAATCAATGGTGGCTTTTTTTTACTATTATTTACGCTAGCTCCTTATATAGCTGAATGGATTGGAGATATAAAGCTTCAAAGATCTTTTCAACTAGCCGCCTGTTTATTTTTATTTATCCCTTTTTTATCTCTTCTTCGCGGGAAGTTTCAAGGCAAAGAAGAAATGGGACAGACTGCTTTGTCTCAAGTAGTTGAACAGATAACTCGTGTTTCCATCATAGTCAGCATTGCTTATTATATTTATATGGAGAGAATGAATATATATAAGATTGGGGAAGCGGGAGTTATTGCAACGATGGCAGGTATGTCGATAGCTATTTTGACTTTAAGTATTCATTCGTTACGACGAAAAGAGAAACAAAGTAAAATGGTTCTCTCTAATCAAATACCTTGGAAACAGTATATACATGTTTGTATTACACTTGGGGTAGCTGCTTCACTAAATCATTTGATTTTAATTATTATTCAATTCGCGGATGTAATCAACTTGGTCCCGAATCTAATGAAGTTCGGATTGTCATCTATCCATGCAAAAGAGACGAAGGGAATTTTTGATCGTGCGTTACCGCTTATCCAATTTGGAGTTGTCTTTGGATCCTCTTTTGCACTGGCACTTGTTCCTGCTGTCGCAAGCAAAAAACAACGTCAACAAGGGGACCACAACTTATACGGATCGATTAGAGAAGCGATTGTTTTTAGTTTGTATATTGCACTTGGAGCAACGGTGGGACTTGTGTTATTATTACCTGAAACAAATTTATTACTGTTTACGAATACAGATGGGACAGGAAGCTTGCAAATTTTAGTTGTTTCCATCGTATTAACATCGATTAGTATTACAGGCTGTGCAATATTACAGAGTCTCGGATTTATTAAAAAGCCTGCATTGTGGATGGTAATCACATTTATTATAAAATATTTATTAAATAATCTTTTTGTCCCTTTAGTAGGGATTTATGGAAGTGCTATTGCAACCGTAGGCAGTTTGTTCTTTTTATGTGGAATGGTATTACTAACTTTAAAACAAAAATTGCCTGGACTATCTATATTTAATAATGTGCATTGGAAAGCATTAATAATAGCAAATGGTGGCATGGCTTTATATTTAATTCTTGCTAAAAATATCTTATTATTCCTAACTGAACCTACAAGGGGATCAATGGTATTTTATGTTCCATTCTTGGTTGTTTCTGGGGCGACGATTTATTTATTGTTGCTATTACGGTTCCAGGCATTTACAAAAGCTCAATTACAAGCACTGCCGTATGCTAGTTTTTTTATAAACGTACAAGATCACTTCGCAAAAAGAAGATAGCTGATATTTTATGAATATTTACTGGAGGACAATATGGAAAAAGAGATCAAGATTATCGGTTTAGGGGCCGGCGATATAGAGCAATTACCTTTAGGAATATATCGCATGTTGACACGTAAAGATTTACCAATTTTTACGAGAACGATGGATCATCCGGTCATTAAGACGTTAGAGGATGAAGGCGTGACCCTTTATGGATTTGATTCATATTATGAAGAATCAGATGATTTTCAGACGGTTTATCAACGTATAGTTAATAAATTGCTCACAGAAGCAAAGGAAAAGTCGCTTATTTATGCTGTTCCCGGTCATCCAATGTTAGCGGAAAAAACGGTTCAACTATTACTTAACCAAAAAGATATTGACATACAAATTATTGGTGGACAAAGTTATCTAGACGATTTATTTACGACGCTTAAAATTGATCCCATTGATGGATTTCAATTTCTTGATGCAACATCTTTTGAGCGGGAAGAAATTACCTATAGGAATCATCTTATTTTTTGCCAAGTTTATGATAAATTCATCGCTTCAGAAGTAAAATTAACATTACTTGAAGACTTGCCCCCAGATTATACAGTATATGTTGTCGAAGCGGCTGGTTCAGTTGATGAACGCGTTTTAGAAATTACAGTAGAGGATCTTGATCGAACGGTGGAAGTGAGTAATTTAACGAGCCTTTATATTCCTCCTATTCAAGACGAACAATTACCACATCAATTTCAGACACTTCGATCTATCATTAAAAAGTTAAGGGGTCCTGAAGGATGTCCTTGGGATAAAAAACAAACACACGAAACACTTCGAGAATATGCGGTTGAAGAAGTATATGAACTAATCGATGCAATCAATCGTGAAGACGACGAAGGAATGATAGAGGAATTAGGCGATGTCCTGCTTCAGGTAATGTTACATAGTCAAATTGGAGAAGACGAAGGGTATTTTTCAATTGATGATGTAATTAAAGGGATAACAGAAAAAATGATTCATCGACATCCACATGTATTTAATGAGCAGAAGACGAACAAAAGTTGGGACGAATTAAAAGAGGAAGAAAAGAGAGATGGAAAAGATCATTTTTTACTCGATTCAGTTATTCGTCATGCTCCAGCACTGCAAGTCGCTTACAAATTACAAAAGAAAGCAGCAAAGGTTGGATTTGATTGGACGGATGTCAGAGAGGTTTGGAAAAAGCTTGATGAAGAGTTACGTGAATTTAATGAAGCAATCTCTCAAGAGGATCACGAGGAAATGGAAAAAGAGTTGGGAGATATCTTATTCGTATTAGCTAATATTGCTCGATTTTATAAAATAAACCCGGAGCTAGCTTTAAATAGGACGAATGAAAAATTTATATTTCGATTTAATGATATAGAACGACAAGTAAGAAAGTCCGGAAAAAAACTGGAACAGATGACTTTAGAACAGATGGATAAATATTGGGATCTTGCGAAGAAAAAGGAGTAGATGATATGCGATTAGATAAGTTTTTAAAAGTTTCACGTTTAATTAAACGTCGTCCTGTTGCAAAACAAATTGCTGAACAAAACAGAATAAGAGTAAATGGGGCGATTGCGAAGCCTTCAATAAACGTGGCGGTTGGAGATGAAATAGAAATTACGTTCGGTCAAACAGTCGTTACTGTTAAAGTTGTACTATTAAAAGAACATGTAAAAAAAGAAGAAGCAACGATGCTTTATGAAGTCATTAAAGAAGAAAAAATAAATCGAGATGAATAGTTCTAACCTTGTCCTTATTTTCATAGATTGAAAATAAGGAAGGTGACAAAAAATGAATTATTACGAGCAAGTTGAAAATATTACTGTACAAAAAGAACACCAAGTTAAGATCAACAATCGAAAAGAGTTGGAAATTAACGGGGTTAAAGAAATTGATAGTTTTGATAATGAAGAGTTTCTGCTGGAAACAAATATGGGTTATTTAATTGTACGGGGTCAAAATTTACAATTGAAAAATTTGAATGTAGAAGAGGGCTTAGTACAAATTAAAGGCAAAGTGTACGAGCTTACGTATGTAGATGAACATCACCAGGAGAAGGCTAAGGGATTGTTTAGCAGACTATTCAGATGACGTTAGATACCCAGTTATTAACGATGATCTCCATGACGATTGGTGGTTTTTATTTAGGAATTGCCACAGAAACGTATAGAAGATTATCGGTTGTTTTGAAGAACAGTAGGGTATTCATCTTTCTTTTTGAAATAAGTTATTGGCTCCTTCAGACATGCTTATTATTTTATGTCTTATACCGAGTAAATAATGGTGAAATAAGAGTCTATATTTTCTTTGCCTGTTTATTTGGATATAGTGTGTATGTTGTCATGTTCCGATCTCTTTATAAGCATCTTCTTGAAGTCATCATAAAAGTGACGTTGACTTTGTTAAAAGGGATCATTAAAGCAATTAATGCCCTATTCGTTCAACCCCTCATCTGGATTGTACAAGTTCTCATAACGATCTTTCTTTTTATTGCGCAGATTCTATATTGGATACTTACCAGGCTTTTAAACGTTTTGTCTTATCCCTTACGCCTTCTCCTAACAATTCTTATGAAACTTATTCCTGAAAAAACGAAGAATAAAATTACCCAATTTACCAGGTTTTGTAGTACAATAATATATAAATTTAATCAAAGGATAAGAAGCTTTATAGGAAGAAGGAGGTAAAGTGTTCATTGACCAAGTCAAATAAAACAGTTGCTCGAATCAAATCAGAATATATGAATAAATATGATGCAGAGATGGAGAGAAGCCGCCTACGTAAAAAAAGATTGATCCAACGTTTAATTTTTGCAGGAGTGGTCATTGTTGTTACCTTTAGTTTATTAGCATCCTATCATTTTAAACAGCGATCACTTTATTCAGAAAAACAGAAGGAATATGAAGATTTAACAGAACAAATTTCTATTCTGGAAAGAGAAGAGAAAGAATTGTTAGATGAAATAAATTTACTAAATGATGTAGATTACATATTAGATATTGCACGAACAAACTATTTCTTGTCAAAAGAAGGGGAATTAATTTTCCAAGTTCAAGAGGAAGAAGAGCGGTCTTATTGACATATTTTTGTATAGTCCGTATACTGAAATAAGGAATACCTTTATAAAAAATTCAAGGAGGAGCATTTTTTTTATGTCAATTGAAGTAGGCAGCAAATTGCAAGGGAAGGTTACTGGAATCACTAATTTTGGTGCTTTTGTGGAATTAGAGAAAGGCACAACAGGTCTTGTTCATATCAGTGAAGTTGCTGACAACTACGTAAAAGATATTAACGAACATTTAACTGTTGGCGATGAGATCAAGGTAAAGGTTATCAATGTAGAGAAAGATGGAAAAATTGGTTTGTCAATTAAGAAGGCCAAGGATAGACCGATGCGCCAAAGAAACACTCGTGAACGTACAGAAAACTTCGAGTCTAAAATAAATCGTTTTCTAAAAGATTCTGAAGACCGTCTAGCCTCTTTAAAGAAGCACACGGAATCCAGACGTGGAGGTCGAGGTGCAAAAAGAGGATAGCAATTGCTGTCTAGAGTGAATGCTCTGTTGATCTACTAATAAATATAAAAAAGCAGGTACGAATGGAATGTATCTGCTTTTTTTGATGGAAAAAATATCTTTTTAAGAAAAAGAAAATCGTTGGAACGCCCTATCTCAGATACGTTTCAACGATTTTTTATTTTAAATTTTACTCTTATAATATGGGCTGTCAAAACTAACTGCGCCACAACTAGTTTCATAGGCATTAAATTACCAAATATAAATCTCTTAAAATATAGCGGCGGAGGGAATTGAACCCCCAACCTTACGGGTATGAACCGTACGCTCTCGCCAGTTGAGCTACACCGCCATCAGAAAAAATGTCAACAAAGAACATAATACACAAAAAACGTTTGTAAGTCAATCAATCGCTATTTGATGACATAACATGTAATAATCTGCACGGTGAAATGATGAATAGTTCCATGTTGTCCTAAATAAATACGAATAATAGAGTTAATTTGTTTAAAAAAAGCTTCTTCCCGTAGGAAACAGTCGAAAAAAAATGATGGACATGCATTAATTTTTGACAAAATAAAGTGATTTAATGTGATTTAATCAGTATCACGATTACTTTTGGGGAGGAGAAAGAACGTGAGCCAAGCATTAAAAATTGAAACGGTAATTGAAAAGAAACGTAGTAGAGGGAAAGATAGAATTCAAAGCATCCTGAAGGATATTTTCATAGAAAAGAAATTATTGCTATTTTTAGTCGGGCTATTATTAGGACGGGCAGTAATTTTATATAATATCTCACCATTTGCAATTGCATTTTTGGCGACAGCATGGTCCGTCTATCGTAAACGCATGTTTGCAGTAATAGTATTTATACTATTGGGGGCTTGGAGTTATTCACTAGAGCATGCAGTGTTTGTATCTATTTCAGTAGTAGTTTTCATGGTGTTAGCTCACTTTTTAAAAAACCGCAATAATATCCGCATCTTAATGCTTTTTATCTTCTTGTCTACCATTCTGACTAGACTGTTCCTTTATTCCCTGTCGAATCAAATTACTCCATACGAATGGGTACACCTTTTTATCGAAGGGGTGCTAGGGATCGTTCTCTTTCTAATCTTTATGCAAAGTCTTCCACTTTTAGCACTTAAGAGATACCAACCAGCATTAAAAAATGAAGAACTTATATGTATCGTTATACTGCTCGCTTCTATTTTGACCGGTTTTATTGGCTGGGAAATTTACAATGTATCATTGGAACATGTTTTTTCACGTTATATAGTACTTACCCTCGCATTTGTCGGTGGAGCAGCAATTGGTTCGACAGTCGGCGTAGTTACTGGACTTGTTTTGTCTTTAGCCAATGTAGCTAGTTTATATCAAATGAGTTTACTTGCCTTCTCAGGTTTATTAGGTGGATTACTCCATGAAGGGAAAAAGCATGGGGTGAGTGTAGGTCTATTAGTCGGTACATTTTTAGTAGGAATTTACGGAGAAATGGAAACGTTCACAGCAACGATGTTAGAATCGGTAATCGCCATTTTCTTATTCTATCTGACACCGAATGTTTTATTAAAACAGTTATCCAAGTATATTCCCGGTACTACGGAATATTCATTTGAAGAACGTAAATATTTACAAAAAATAAGAGATGTAACTGCACAACGAGTAGAGCAATTTTCTGCGGTTTTTGAAGCGCTGTCAAAGAGTTTTATTCAATCGACGGACAAATCCACTGATAAAGAACGGATCGATGAAACGGATTATTTTCTAAGTTTAGTTACAGAAAAAACGTGTCAAATGTGTTTTATGAAAGAAAGATGTTGGCAAAAACAATTCGACAAGACGTATAGTCTGATGGAAGAAATGAAAAATGATTTAGTTTATCAAAATGAAATTGACGTAAAGAATCTTACAAAATTTGAGAATTATTGTGTGAAATCGAAGCAAGTAGTCGATACGATGGCAAATGAAGTATCTTTATTAAAGATAAATAAAAAATTAAAAAAGCAAGTAATGGAAAGTAAAAAAATTGTTGCAGATCAATTAAAAGGTGTATCTGATGTAATGGATAATTTCGCTAAAGAAATTGTGAAAGAAAGAAAACGTCATGAAAAACAAGAAATACAAATTATACGGGCGTTAAAACAAATGGATATTCATTTAGAAAAACTTGATATTTATCGACTTGAAAAAGGTAGTATCGATATCGAAATGTCAATTATTTTTAAAGATTATCATGGGGAGGGACCAAAGTTAATTGCACCTGTCTTAACAGATATTTTACAAGAAACGATTGTTGTTACAGAGGAAGAAATTTCCCCATTTCCAAATGGAATTAGCTTCTTAACGTTCGGTTCTGCCAAACAGTATGAAGTAGAAACAGGAGTTGCTGTTGCAGCCAAAGGGGGCGGATTCATTTCTGGCGATTCCTTCACAACGATGGAATTAGGAAAAGGAAAATATGCATTGGCAATAAGTGACGGAATGGGTAACGGTTTACGTGCACGTGAAGAAAGTATGGAAACATTACGCTTGCTTGAACAAATATTACAGACAGGCATTTCAGAGCAAGTTGCTATCAAATCTATCAATTCAATTCTTGCATTGCGAACAACGGATGAAATATTTGCCACACTTGATCTCGCAATTATTAATTTGCACAATGCCATGTTACGGTTTTTAAAAATCGGCTCGACGCCTAGCTTTATTAAGAGAGGGGATGATGTGATCCAATTAGAGGCAAATAATTTACCGATTGGAATTATCGAACATGTAGAGCTTGAAACATTATGTGAGCCATTAAAGTCTGGAGATATTTTAATTATGATGAGTGACGGTATTTTTGATGGTCCAAAACAAGTGAAAAATAATGATCTGTGGTTAAAGCGGAAAATTAGAAGTATGAAGACGGAAGATCCTCAAGCGATAGCTGATTTATTATTAGAGGAAGTGGTACGCGGGGAATTAGGTGTTATTCGTGATGATATGACAGTCATCGTTGCAAAGGTAACAAAACATAAACCTAAATGGGCCACTATTCCTGTGATACATGATGAAGCAACATAAGAAGTTCTATTTGAAATTACCTTCCAAATCTGATGTATAGTTCGCTACTCACTTGGCGACAATAAGATTAAAAGAGAATAGTCATAATAAATGAATATATTTTCATAGACTGAGTAAAGATTTGGGAGGTAATTGAACAATGAATAAGGGAACATTACGGCAAATTTTACTTATAACAGATGGGTGCTCAAATAGTGGAGAAAGCCCAGTAAGCACTGCAACAGCAGCTTTTAAAAATGGTATTACTGTGAATGTAATTGGCATTCTTGATGACTATCAAACGGAAACAAGTAGTGGGCTTGGTGAAGTGGAGCAAATTGCTGAGGCAGGTGGTGGGATAAGTCAAATTGTGTATAAAGAAGACTTATCACAGACAGTCCAAGCAGTAACTAGACAGGCTATGTCACAAACATTACAAGGATTTGTGAATAAAGAGTTATCTACTATATTTGGCAGAGAGAAATCGTTAGAAGAAATTGAGCCTGAAAAACGTGGCGAAGTGATGGAGGTAGTGGAAGATCTAGGAGAAACATGTAATTTACAAGTGTTGATTTTAGTGGATACGAGTGCGAGTATGAATGATAAGCTGCTTACTGTGCAAGAAGCTTTAATAGATTTATCGATAAATTTACATGCCAGAGTCGGAGAAAACAAATTTGCTATTTTTCAATTTCCTAGTAAGAGAAAAACAATTGACAATGTATTGGACTGGTCAGGGGAATTAACTTCGATATCAGTTATTTTTCCTAAGTTAGTAACGGGTGGAGTGACACCAACCGGCCCTGCTATACGTGAAGCAATGTATCAATTTGGAAAATTGGAGCTCGGAGGGAGCTTGTACCGTGGCGAAGAATTTACAGAAGAAGGCTAGCTTTGTTGTCCGAACTGGAACGATTATACAAGGAAAATGGAATAATAAAAAATATACGGTAGTCCGAAAAATTGGCGCTGGTATGATTGGTACTGTTTACTTATGCCGAATGCAAAATCGACTCGTTGCTCTAAAAATGAGTGATCAAGCAATTTCAATGACGGCGGAAGTAAATGTACTTAAGTCGTTAAACAAGGTTCAAGATAACCGTCTTGGACCTTTTTTATTAGATGTCGATGATTGGGAGTATCAAGAAAACCGAACATATTCTTTTTATGTAATGGAATATATTAATGGTATAAGTATGGAGGAATTTGTTAGAAAGAATGGATATGAGTGGATAGGTGTTTTTTTGATTCAGATGTTGGAACAGTTAGAGAAACTTCATCAGACAGGTTGGATATTTGGGGATTTAAAAAACGACAATATTTTAATAACTAGCTCACCTCCACTCGTTCGGTTTGTTGACGTAGGGGGGACGACAAAGAGTGGGAGGTCTATTAAAGAGTATTCAGAGTTTTATGATCGTGCTTATTGGCATCTTGGAGCAAGAGAAGCTGAACCAAGTTATGATTTATTTGCGATGGTGATGGTAGTACTAGCTATTTTTTATCCTAAAAAGTTTAAACGTAATCACGATTCAAAAACTTTACTAATATCTAGATTAAACGCTATTCCGGAATTACGCTTATACAATAGAAGTTTACAAAAAGCAGTTTTCGGAAAATATGCATCTGCAAAAGAAATGAAAGATGAATTAATGCATTTGATGATTAAACAGCAATCAAAGGCAAAAAGAAAAGAGAATAAGCCGAGTTATTTAGTTGAGGCTTTTCTAATTATAGTGGCGTCTGGGACCTATTATTTTGTATTACAAATGCTACTTTAACAATTTGTTAATATTTTCAGTTCAGGAGATAAATAAATAGTGCTATTGAGTGACAAGCTTGAGTGAAAGTCGTTATAATACATAGTAGAAATGTAAAGTTGGGATTATGTATGAAAACAAAGGTGTTAGACTTTATAGTATCTCATCAACTTTTGGATAGAGGGAGCACTGTGCTCGTAGGAGTTTCAGGTGGGCCTGACTCTATGGCTCTGCTTCACTTTTTGAATTCAATAAAAGTGGATTGGAATTTAAATTTATGTGCTGTGACAGTGGATCATCAATTACGGAAAGGCGATTCAGAAGAGGATGTGGAATATGTCTGCAAGGTTTGTCAGGAATGGAATATTCCATTCGTTACAGCTGCTGTAGATGTAAAATCATATAAACGTAATTATAAAGTGAGTACTCAAGTAGCAGCGAGAAAATTACGTTATGGTGTTTTTGCAGAACAAATGAAATTAAGGAAAGCAGATTATTTGGCACTTGGTCACCATGGTGATGATCAGATTGAAACATTGCTAATGTCTCTTGCAAGAACTACTAATTTAAGCAGTTTACAAGGGATTCCTTTGAGAAGAGATTTTTGTCATGGCAAAATTATTCGTCCATTACTTAGTGTGACAAAAGAAGAGATCGAGCAATACTGTCAAGAAAACAAGATTTATCCCCGGATTGATGCCACAAATGAAGATACTACCTATACGCGGAATGATATCCGGCGTTCTATAGTTCCTAAATTAAAGGAAAGAAATAGTCGTTTACATACAACGATGCAATCCTTAAGTGAATCGTTGCAAGAAGATGAATCTTTTTTAATTAGTGAAGCAATAAAAACAGTTGAAAAAACAATTGAACTGGATAGAAACCAAAAAAAAGCTACACTTGATTTACCACTTTTTCAAGAGGTACCGGTTCCTTTACAAAGACGTGCATATCGATTAACATTAGACTATCTATATGATAAAGTGCCTGAGCAATTAACATATATGCATGAGGATATATTTTTGAATTTATTACACGAATATACAAATAATAAGGTTGTTCATTTTCCACAAAACCTTTTTATTGAAAGATCTTATCAAAAGATTTATTTTTATTTTCAAGATAAGGAAAAAAGGAGTCATGATTTTAATCAAACAGTTGATTGTATCCCCGCATGTATAACATTGCCGAACGGTGCAATAGTATCAATATCCTATATAGAAAAGCCCTCAACAGAAAATCAGAGCAAGTATACATTTATCTGCAATGAGGATCAGCTTTCTTTTCCGTTACACATACGTACTAGATTACCGGGAGACCGGATGCGCTATGAAGGACTAAATGGCAGTAAAAAAATTAAGGATATTCTTATTGATGAAAAAATACCTCGCCATGAACGAGAGGATATGTACATACTAACTGATAGTCGGAACAACATACTGTGGTTAATCGGCCTACGAAAAGCTGAATTACCTGAAACTAATGATCATAGACGGTATATATTAATTGAATATAGAGAAACAAATGCCGAAATTACAGAGGAGGAAAAGGATGCAGAATGACATTCTAGAGGTATTGATCACCCAAGAAGAAATTGAAAATAAATGTGCAGAAATAGGGAAACAATTAACAGAAGAATATGAAGGTAAATTTCCCTTACTTATCGGTGTCCTAAAAGGAGCAACGCCGTTTATGGCGGACCTTTCCCGACGGATTGATACCCATGTGGAGATGGACTTTATGGATGTATCCAGTTATGGAAGTGGTATGCGTTCCTCTGGAGAAGTAAAGATCTTGAAAGACTTAGATGCGAAGGTAGAGGGAAGAGATTTACTTATTGTCGAAGATATAATTGATAGTGGCTTAACATTAAGTTATCTCGTAGATCTATTTAAGTATCGGAAAGCAAATTCCGTAAAGATTGTCACCCTTTTGGATAAGCCTGAGGGTAGAACGGCAAAAATTAAAGCAGATATTGTGGGATTCCAGGTACCAAATGAGTTTGTGGTAGGTTATGGGCTTGACTACAATGAAAGGTATCGTAATTTACCTTATATTGGGATATTGAAGCCTGAAATATATAAATAATTAAAGGGTGAAATAACCCGTTAAAAGAGTAGATAAATCACAGGTAACAATAGAGAATTAGAAAGAGCAATTAGTTGTATTAACACTTTTTTCTATGTTACTATGTAATATAGTTTTCTCGCTTGGGAGGAGGTATGTAAATGGACCGAATTTTTCGGAATATACTTTTTTATGCACTTATTTTTCTTGTATTAATTGGTGTAATAAGTTTGTTCAAGGGACAAAATGAGCAAGCTGAAGAATATAATGTTCAACAATTTATGCAAGCGTTAGATAACGGTGAAATCGCAGAGATGACGATGCAGCCGAAAAATAAAATTATATGAATCTCGGGTGTACTTGAGAAAGATAAACAACCATTTATTGTTCAAGTGCCTGATAATACAGATGTAATTGCAACGATTACAGAAAAAGCAACTGAACAAAGTGTTTTAAAAGTTGATCAAGAAGAGCAACCGAGTGCATTTGTTAACTTTTTAACAATGATGTTACCATTTTTAATCATCGGTTTGATTTTTTTCTTCATATTTACAAGAGCCCAAGGCGGCGGTGGTGGCGGCCGGGTAATGAATTTTGGTAAGAGTAAGGCAAAGCTTTACAATGAAGAAAAAGCAAAAGTCCGTTTTACAGATGTTGCTGGTGCAGATGAAGAAAAGCAAGAGTTAGTTGAGGTAGTTGAATTTCTAAAAGACCCTCGTAAATTTACAAAAGTCGGTGCACGTATTCCAAAAGGGGTATTGTTAGTAGGACCTCCGGGAACTGGTAAGACATTACTTGCACGTGCAGTAGCCGGAGAAGCGGGAACACCGTTTTTCTCCATCAGTGGTTCAGACTTCGTTGAAATGTTTGTTGGGGTTGGTGCATCACGGGTACGTGATTTATTCGAAAATGCGAAAAAAAATGCCCCTTGTATTATTTTTATTGATGAGATTGATGCAGTAGGTAGACAGCGTGGAGCCGGTCTTGGTGGTGGTCACGATGAACGTGAGCAAACACTTAACCAACTTCTTGTTGAGATGGACGGGTTTGATGCAAACGAAGGAATTATCATGATTGCTGCAACAAACCGACCAGATATTTTAGACCCTGCTCTATTACGTCCTGGACGTTTTGATCGACAGATACCTGTTAACCAACCAGATGTAAAGGGTCGGGAAGAAGTCTTAAAAGTTCACGCAAGAAATAAACCTCTTGCTGAAGATATTAATTTAAAAACGATAGCAATGCGGACACCTGGATTTTCAGGTGCGGATTTGGAAAACTTACTAAATGAAGCAGCGTTAGTTACTGCAAGACATGATGGTAAAGTTATTACAATGGAAGAAATTGACGAAGCAATTGATCGCGTTATTGCTGGTCCAGCGAAAAAGAGCCGAGTCATTTCTGAGAAAGAACGAAAAATTGTCGCTTATCATGAGAGTGGACACACCGTTATTGGAATGGTGTTAGATGATGCAGATACGGTGCATAAGGTAACAATTGTGCCACGAGGTCAAGCTGGAGGATATGCAGTTATGCTTCCGAAAGAAGACCGTTATATCGTTACACGACCTGAATTATTTGATCGAATTACTGGCCTTCTTGGAGGGCGTGTTGCTGAAGAAATTATCTTCGGTAGAGATCATGTAAGTACAGGAGCATCAAATGACTTCCAACGTGCTACAGCTATTGCTAATAAAATGATTACCGAATACGGTATGAGTGAAAAAATAGGACCTACTCAATTTAATGGTAGTGGAAATAGCGAAGTTTTCTTAGGCCGTGATATTAATAGCGAAAAGAATTATAGTGATGCTATTGCTCATGAAATTGATGTAGAAACGCAAAGCTTTATCAACAATTGCTATGAGCGAGCAAAACAAATTTTAACAGAAAACCGCGATAAGTTAGAGTTAATCGCTGAAAAACTGCTTGAAGTGGAAACATTAGATGCAGATCAGATTAAATCTTTATTCGAAAAAGGTGTTATGCCTGAGCCGGCCTCTCCGACAGAAGATGGAGAAGTTCCAATCGAAGCTGAAACCGAAGAACTGCAAGCTTCTAAGGAAAACGGTGTGAAAGTGAATATCACATCGAAAGACGAAGATGCAGAGCCGGATAATTATGAAGAATCAAAAGAAAAAGCGAACAGACGAGATGATGAAGATGGAGATTCTTCTTCTGACCTTGTTGATGACGTAAAAAAACCAGAATAAATTATAGCAAAAAATCCTTTCATTTAAATAAATGGAAGGATTTTTTATTGGTTCAAGATATGGAATAGCTTAGCCTTCTTCTCACCCTGCTCGTTTTACACTAGTTCTGGATTACGAAATAATATTCTTACTTCGGCTAATTTTAATAGATAGAATATGGGTTGTTTAAATATCGTATAAATCTGTGTTATGTGGAGGACTAATCGTTCATAATTATTCTGCCTATATGGTATATTAAATTTATAGTTTGGTGTGAGGAGAGTGAAGGGAATATGATATTTGTACTGGATATCGGAAACACAAATACCGTTCTCGGGGTGTTCCAAGATAATCAATTAAAATATGAATGGCGAATCCAAACCGACCGACATAAAACGGAAGATGAATTTGGAATGTTAATTAAGTCTTTATTTGATTATAAAAAAATTGATTTTGCTGATATAGAAGGAATTATTATTTCATCAGTTGTTCCTCCAATTATGAAAGCACTTGAAAAAATGTGTGAGATTTATTTTAATATTAAACCATTGGTAGTAGGTAGTGAACAAGTGAACACATATTTAGAAATAAAATACCCACAACCAAAAGAAATTGGAGCAGATCGAATTGTAAATGCAGTCGGTGCTATTCAAATGTATGATACTCCATTGATAATCATTGATTTTGGAACAGCAACTACTTTCTGTTACGTAGATGAACACCAAGCATATCATGGAGGTATTATTACTCCCGGCATCAAAATATCGATGGATGCTTTATATAGCCACGCTTCTAAATTACCAAAAATCGAAATTGAACGACCTGAAAATATTATCGGGCAATCAACCGTAGAAGCAATGCAATCCGGTGTGTACTATGGGTATGTTGCACAAGTTGATGGAATAGTGAACCGTATGAAAGCTCAGACTAAAAATAACCCTACTATTATAGCTACTGGTGGACTTGCATCGTTAATTGCCGGTGAGTCCGAGACGATTCAACATATTGAAACACATCTTACTTTAAAAGGGTTGTATTATATATACTGTCAAAATAAAACAACAAAGGAATGAAATTTTTATGCAAGATTATATTGTGAAATCAACTGTGTATGATGGAATGGTACGTGCATATGCAGCGCGCAGTACGGCATTAGTAGAAGAAGCTCGTCAAAGACAAGATACGTGGGCGACTGCTTCTGCGGCATTAGGGCGCACACTTACGATAACAGCCTTAATGGGTGCGATGTTAAAAGGCGAGGATACGTTAACGGTAAAAGTAGAAGGAAATGGTCCTATAGGCGCTATCATAGCAGATGGTAATGCTAAAGGGGAGGTACGAGGTTATGTCATTAATCCTCATGTCGATTTTCAACTAAACGTACAAGGAAAACTCGATGTGAAAAGAGCAGTAGGTGAGGAAGGTACATTAAGTGTCGTCAAAGATCTTGGATTGAAAGACTATTTTACTGGACAAGTTCCAATCATCTCTGGAGAAATTAGTGAGGACTTTACATACTACCTTGCAAACTCGGAACAAATTCCATCCGCAGTTGGTGCAGGAGTTTTAATTAATCCAGATCATTCTGTATTAGCTGCAGGAGGATTTATTATTCAGCTCATGCCTGGCGCGAGTGACGAACTTGTCGCGAAACTGGAGAAACGAATTGAAAATTTCCCACCAATCTCTAATCTCGTCAGAGAAGGGAATAATCCAGAACAAATTTTAGAAAAACTATTTACGGATGAAAACATTCTTTTTCATGAAAGAGTACCGATAAAATTTCAATGTAAATGTTCTAAAGAGAGAATGGAAAATGCCATTGCAGGTCTTGGTAAAGAGGAGATTAAAAATATGATCGAAGAAGATCATGGGGCAGAAGCGACATGTCATTTTTGTAACGAAGTGTACCATCTATCGGAGGAAGAATTAAAGGCTCTTTTGGAAAAAATGAACTAAATAATAGTTGACAAAACCTTGAGGGCAAGATATATTATAAATAAATCCTATAAATTTACTGTGAATTAGGAGGAATTAGGATGAGAGTGGCAAATGATATTGCTGGTTTAATTGGGGAAACACCTATTGTTAAATTAAACCGCACAGTTGATGAAAATAGTGCAGATATATATTTAAAATTAGAATTTTTTAACCCGGGAAGTTCTGTAAAAGACCGAATTGCTTTGGCGATGATTGAACGCGCTGAAGAAGAGGGTGTAATTAAACCTGGAGATACAATCGTAGAGCCGACGAGTGGTAATACTGGAATTGGGTTAGCTCTTGTCGCAGCTGCTAAAGGGTATAAATTGGTAGTTGTTATGCCAGATACAATGAGTCAGGAACGTCGAAACTTACTACGTGCTTATGGTGCAGAACTGTACTTAACACCTGGAGCAAACGGTATGAAGGGTGCCATTGAAAAGGCAGAGCAATTAAAAGAAGAACATGGCTATTTTATGCCTCAACAATTTAGAAATGAAGCAAATCCTCAAGTGCATGCACGCACAACAGGAGAAGAAATTGTAAAACAAATGCCTGATGGTATCGATGGTTTCGTTTCTGGTATCGGAACTGGTGGAACGATTACAGGTGCCGGTAAAGTATTAAAAGAGCATTTTAAAGATGTTAAAATATATGCAGTTGAACCAGTTGATTCACCTGTATTGTCTGGTGGTTCTCCAGGTCCTCATAAGATCCAAGGAATCGGTGCAGGATTTGTTCCAGAAGTTTTAAATACAGAAATTTATGATGAAATTATTCAAATTTCAAATGAAGAAGCATTTGAAGCATCCCGTGAAACAGCCCAAAAAGAGGGAGTCTTAGGTGGGATTTCATCAGGTGCGGCAATCGCTGCTGCTAAGAAAGTAGCTAAAGAATTAGGTAAAGGTAAAAAGGTATTGGCTATCCTTCCTGATAATGGAGAGCGTTATTTATCAACAGCACTTTACCAATTTGATGAATAATTTCATATAGACATAAAGAATGTTTTACTTATATTGAAAGATCCGAATCTAGTTTGAATTGATTCGGATCTTTTGCTTTGTTCGCGTTTTTTCAGGATCGCCAACTCTAGATAGATGTTATTATGTATTAATGAGAAATCCTTCATATAAAAATTCTTTTTTTCTGAAGTGAAAATAAATCAATGTTTGTTCTGTTTATGTTAAACTGGTTTAAAAGAAATTTTTACAGAGAATGATTAGTGCAAGTTTACGCAGGAGAAGGATAGAATATGTACTTAAAAACAAAGACAAAAATACTTCATTTAACAGAAAGAACCCATGTGATGGGCATTTTAAATATTACGCCAGATTCTTTTTCTGACGGAGGTAATTACACGTCGATTAAAAAAGCAATTGAACAAGCGAAGAAAATGCAAGCGGATGGTGCAGATATTATTGATATCGGTGGAGAATCGACAAGGCCTGATCATAAACCGGTAGATGTGGAAGAAGAGCTGGATCGAGTCATTCCAGTAATCCGCGCAATAAAAAACGAGTTAGATATCCCGATTTCGATTGATACGTATAAAGCAGAAACAGCAAGAAGAGCGATTGAAGCAGGCGCAGATATTATTAATGATATCTGGGGTGCAAAAATGGATCCTAAAATGGCAGAAGTTGCTTCCGTATATAATGTACCGATTATTCTAATGCATAATCGGAACGATAAAAATTACTCTTCCTTAATTGACGATATGATTGCTGACTTAAATGGAAGTATTGCAATTGTAAAGGATGCCGGGGTTAAAGATGAAAACATTGTCCTTGATCCCGGAATTGGATTTGCAAAGGAATCTGAAGATAATTATAAGGTGATGAGACATTTGGAAAAGTTTCATCAATTAAATTACCCATTGCTTTTAGGTGCTTCCCGTAAATCGTTTATAGAAAAAATTATTGATGCTACACCAGAGGAAAGAGATACTGCTACTGGGGCTACTACCTGTTTAGGAATTTCAAAAGGAGTTCAAATTGTACGTGTACATGATGTGAAGCGGACGGTGGAGCTTGCAAAAATGATGGACGCCATGTTGAAAGGGGTCGGCTTAAATGGATAAGATTTTGCTGAATAGGATCGAGTTTTATGGATTCCATGGAGTTTTTCCAGAAGAAAAAAAGCTAGGCCAGCGTTTTATTATTGATTTAGAGCTCGAAACTCCATTAGAGACTGCTGGAAAGACAGATGATATGAATGATTCCATTGATTACGGTGAAGTATATGGAATCGTTAAAGAGATTGTGGAAGGTGAACCGAAAGATTTAATCGAAGCGGTAGCAGAGACGATGGCGGCTACCTTATTCCAAATGTTTAAAACGTTAGAAGCATGCCGAATTAAAGTAACAAAACCGGATCCGCCAATTCAAGGTCATTATGAATCTGTAGCAGTAGAAATATACAGGGAGCGTAATAATGAATAATATAGCTTATATTGGATTAGGCTCGAATATCGAACCGAGAGACACGTATTTAAATGAAGCTATTCAAATGTTGGAAAGTAATCCGAAAATTAATTTAGAAAAACAGTCTTCCATTTATGAAACTGCTCCAGTCGGATATACAGAACAGGATTCATTTTTAAATATGGTAATTGAAATCAACACATCATTAAAGAGTATCGATTTATTAAAAGTATGCCAAGAAGTTGAACAAGAGTTAGGTCGAAAGCGAACGATAAAGAATGGTCCACGGACTATAGATCTGGACATCTTGTTCTATAATAGAGAATATAGGTATTCAGAAATATTGCAGCTTCCACATCCACGAATTCATGAGCGTGCTTTTGTATTGGTGCCGCTCTGTGAAATTGCATCTGATCTATCCATGCCAACATCAGGGATGCCGGTCAGTGATTTGTTATCGGATTTACCGGAAAAGGAAAAAAGTGATGTTGTAAAATGGGAAAAAATAAAATGATTATATATATAGAAGAAAAGGAGTGTGAATGCCTGTTTAAGATAGGAAATATCACGATCCCTAATTAGGTAGGTTTAGCACTGATACGAGGGCTTCTAATTATCATTCAAATTGACGGGTAAATAATTTGGAGCTGGACATGTATATGCGGAAATGAATAGTGATAAAGGGATTGTTAACTGAAACGATGAATATGTCATATATTGATGAAGTAGAAATGCCGATGAGTTTACAGATCTTCGGTAGTGAAAAAGAAGCATTGATAGAAGCGGCTAGAAAAGATGACCTAGCTATTCATGGAGAACGAGAAAGTGTGCTTCAAGTTACTTAGAGGGGTTAAAAGGTAATTGCGGGTTAGAAATAGTAAATCTGTTTGAAACTAGACGAGTGCCGGAAGTGAATTTTAATTGACCTTATAAGGAACAAGAAGAGACGAAAGAGAGCTTCGTAAGCTATTGGCAGAAAAATATGCTAATATAAACATGGTTAAGTAGTTTCCAGTTCGTGTATAAGTAAGAAGAGTTGATAAGTTATAATAATGGAGTGATAAGGTTGACGGAAGAATTAAATGAACATATGCAAGTGCGCCGGGAAAAATTAGCATCATATTATGATCAAGGAATCGATCCGTTCGGAGGTAAGTTCAGCCGGACAAACGTTGCGAAAGAGTTGCACGAAGAGTATAGCTCTCTTTCCAAAGAAGAGTTAGAGGAGAAAGCGATATCTGTAACAATTGCCGGAAGAGTAATGACAAAGCGAGGCAAAGGGAAAGTTGGATTTACACATATACAGGATGCAAGTGATCAGATTCAGTTATATGTAAGGAAAGATGAAATTGGTGAAGATGCTTATGAGATTTTCAAATCAGTTGATATTGGAGATATCGTAGGAGTCACCGGCCTAATTTTTAAAACTAATGTTGGTGAACTATCCATTCAGGTAAAAGAATTTGCTTTATTATCTAAATCGCTTCGTCCGTTACCGGATAAGTACCACGGATTACAAGATATTGAACTCCGGTATCGAAAGCGCTACTTAGATTTAATTACTAATGAACAAAGTAGAGATGTTTTTGTACTGAGAAGTAAAATTATTTCTGCTATGCGTCATTACTTAGATGATCAAGGTTTTCTTGAAGTGGAAACACCGATGTTACACACTATTCCTGGTGGAGCAGCAGCAAGACCATTTCAGACGCATCATAACGCATTAGATATTGAATTGTATATGCGAATTGCGATTGAATTACATTTAAAACGTCTTATTGTTGGCGGAATGGAGAAAGTGTATGAGATCGGACGAGTTTTCCGGAATGAAGGAATATCTACTCGCCATAACCCTGAGTTTACAATGATCGAGTTATATGAAGCTTATGCAGATTATAACGATATAATGGAACTGACAGAGAATTTGATCGCTCATATAGCAAAAAAAGTGCTTGGTTCTACGACAGTAACGTATGGTGATTATGAAGTAGATTTAGAACCGAAATGGACAAGACTTCATATGGTAGATGCGATTAAAGAGTATGTCGGAGTCGATTTTTGGAAGGATATTACCGATGAAGAAGCTAGAAAATTAGCCAAAGAGCATGATGTCACTATTACAGAGTCTATGACATATGGACATATTGTAAATGAATTTTTCGAACAAAAGATAGAAGAGAAGCTGATTCAACCTACTTTTATTTACGGACATCCGGTAGAAATATCTCCACTTGCTAAAAAGAATAAAGAAGATGAACGCTTCACAGATCGGTTTGAATTATTTATTGTTGGTCGCGAACATGCTAATGCATTCAGCGAATTAAATGATCCAATTGATCAACGAGATAGATTTGAAGCTCAAGTGGCGGAAAGAGAAGCAGGTAATGACGAAGCACATTTAATGGATGAAGATTTCTTGGAAGCTTTAGAATACGGCATGCCGCCTACAGGTGGTTTAGGAATAGGAATCGACCGACTAGTTATGTTATTAACTAATGCTCCATCCATAAGAGATGTACTATTGTTCCCGCAAATGAGAACTAGATAAATATTATATAGTAGAAACACATACAAGAAGTTATTGAAGAGAACTTATTTTGTATGTGTTTTTTATTTGCTACTTTATTCGCAATATTTTATAAAGATAAATAATCAAATTATATATTGCAATTGTAATTTAAGTGTGATATATTAATTTACGGCCTAAGGAGCCGTTCTTATTTATCTTAAATATAGCAAGGTTACTTTTAGTTAAACATCAACATTAAGTATTTTAAAGAAAATTTAAAAAACATTTAAAAAAGTGTTGACAATAATTAAGCAAACATGTTATATTATAAAAGTCGCTGTTTTGAGGCGACGAAAAAATAAATTAAAAAAGTTGTTGACACTGATTCGTTTAAGTGTTAAACTATAAAAGTTGCCTCTTCAAGAGGTGGCGAAAT